>NZ_POSP01000003.1:1914087-2552116 GCF_002885975.1 Paucibacter aquatile
TCAGCACACGCGCAACACCATCGACGCCATGGTCGAGCAAGTCACCGAAGTCAGCCGCCTGATTCAGGGAAGCAGCCATGAACTGCAGCAACAGCTCGGTTCGATCGCCGAGCTGCAAGACCTACTCGACGGGATCGCCAAACGAATCCGAGAAAACAGCGACATGGTCGATCGAACGGCCAGCGAATCCATCGAACTGCAGAGCGAGGGGGCCTTGCTGCACGAGGCGGCAAAACGCTTCCGTCTCTGAGCCAGGATTCTTCAAGGCTGCATCCACAGCTCCTTGCGCGCCAGCGGCGTCTCGGGCGGCAGCAAGGGGTTGTGCAGCTCCAGCACGCGGCGCCGGCTCAGCACATGGCGGGCCAGGATGGCGCCGTGGTACTGCATGAAGATGCGCTCGAAGCTGCCCTTGGCCAGCAAGCGATTGAGGCCTCGCTCGACCAGGCCGGCCAGGCGCTCGTTGCCGCGGCCGACGAAAAAATACATGGCCGTCGGGTAATGCAGGCAGAGATGGGGGTCGATGGCCAGGCTGTCGGCATGGCTCTCCAGCTCCCAGTCGATCTCCAGAAGCGCCCGCGGAAAGGCCTGGCCGCGCTCCAGGCGCAGCATGTTGAACATGGCGTCGAAGGAGGAGCCGGTCACCACCTGCAAGCCATTGGCCCGCAGGATGGTCGTGTCTGGCCAGTCATGGCCCTGAACCAGGCTGTAGCGGCGCAGATCGGCCAGGCTGCGCACCTCCCGCAGCAGATGCGGCTCCAGCCCGCGCTTGAGCAGCATCAGGCGCCAGCCGTACAGGCCTTTGTAGATCGGGAAGCGGATGGGCAGCAGCTGCCGCTCGCGCTCAATGCTGGTCATGCTCCAGGCGATATCCAGCCCGTCCTGGCCGTTCTGCAGGTCCAGCAAGGCGCGGCTTTGCACCATGACCTGGCGCGTGGGCTCCAGCTCACAGCTGACGCCGCAGGCCTCCAGCGCCAGCTTGAGCAATTGCAGCGGGTACCAGCTGCTGGGGTCGATCTCGCGCATGGGCCGCGGGTAGCGCACGCGCAGCGGCTGCGCGACGCCAAGCGCAGCAGAAGCAGCCCGCGCCACGCCCGGCGCCCAGCCCGCAGCAGGCAAGGCGCTGATCAGCAGCTGACGGCGAGGCAGGCAGGTCAAGGCAGGTGGCTCAGGGTCAGAGCAGACGCGAAACCCCAACTCTGCCACAGCCCGGCCCGCCACCGGCCATGGCTAACCCCGGTTCTGCGCGCAGCGCAGCCCGAAAGTTCAGCCGAAGCAGCGAGCCTCAGGCGCGCAGGCGCAGCTCCGCCGCCCGTGCATGGCCTTGCAAGCCTTCGCCGTAGGCCAGCTCCGCCGCGATCGGGCCCAGCTTCTGCGCACCGGCTTCGCTGACCTCGATCAGGCTGCTGCGCTTCTGGAAGTCGTAGACGCCCAGCGGCGAGGAGAAACGCGCCGTGCCCGAGGTGGGCAAGACGTGGTTCGGCCCTGCGCAATAGTCGCCCAGGGATTCGCTGGTGTAGGCGCCCAGGAAGATGGCACCGGCGTGGCGCAGCAGCGGTTCCCAGCGATGCGGGTCGCGGCTGGACACTTCCAGATGCTCGGGCGCGATGCGGTTGCTGATCTCACAGGCCTCTTCCATCGAGCGCGTCTGGATCAGCGCACCACGGCCTTCCAGCGAGGCACGGATGATGGCCTGGCGCGGCATGGTGGGCAGCAGGCGCTCGATCGCCTCGGCCACCTGGGCGATGTAGACGGCATCGGGGCAGAGCAGGATGCTTTGCGCCAGCTCGTCGTGCTCGGCCTGGCTGAACAAGTCCATGGCCACCCAGTCCGGCGGCGTGGAGCCATCGGCCAGCACCAGGATCTCGCTGGGGCCGGCAATCATGTCGATGCCCACTTGACCGAAGACATGCTTCTTGGCGCTGGCCACATAGGCATTGCCGGGGCCGGTGATCTTGTCCACGCGCGGCACCGTGGCCGTGCCATAGGCCAAGGCCGCCACGGCCTGGGCGCCGCCCAGGGTGAAGGCGCGGTGCACACCGGCCACATAGGCCGCAGCCAGCACCAGCGGGTTCTTCTCGCCGCCGGGCGTGGGCACCACCATGATGATCTCGGGCACGCCGGCCACCTGGGCGGGGATGGCGTTCATCAGCACGCTGCTCGGGTAGGCCGCCTTGCCGCCGGGCACATAGATGCCCACGCGATCGAGCGGCGTGACCTTCTGGCCCAGCAGGCTGCCGTCTTCGTCACGGTAGCTCCAGCTCTCGCCGCAGGCGGCCTTTTGGCGCTCGTGATAGCTGCGCACACGGGCGGCGGCGGCCTCCAGGGCGCTGCGCTGGGCCGGGCTGATGGCCTCGAAGGCCGCCTTCAGCTCCTCGCGGCTCAGCTCCAGCTCAGCCACGGTGGCGGCCTGCAGCCGATCGAAACGGGCGGTGTACTCGAGCACAGCGGCATCGCCGCGCCTGCGCACATCGGCCAGGATCTCGGCGACCCGGCCTTCGATGGCGGCATCGGCCTCGGCCGACCAGTGCAGCACGCGCTGAAACTCGGCTTCGAAATCGGCGCTGGCGGTGTTCAGTTGACGAAGTTGCAGGGACATGGCGTTCGTTCTCACTTCGGAATGGCAGAAGCAAAGGCATCGATCATGCGGCGCAGCGGCTCGCGCTTGAGCTTGAGCGCGGCCTGGTTGACCACCAGGCGGGAGGAGATGTCCATGATCTGTTCGACCTCGACAAGGCGGTTGGCCTTGAGCGTGTTGCCGGTGGAGACCAGGTCGACGATGGCATCGGCCAGGCCGGTCAGCGGCGCCAGCTCCATGGAGCCATAGAGCTTGATCAGGTCCACGTGCACGCCCTTGTCGGCAAAGTGCTGACGGGCAATTTCCGTGTACTTGGTGGCCACGCGGATGCGCGAGCCCTGTTTGACGGCGCGGGCGTAATCGAAGTCATCGCGCACCGCCACACTCATGCGGCAGCGGGCGATGTTCAGGTCCAGCGGCTGGTACATGCCGGCGGCGTTGCCGCCCAGTGCATGGTTGTGCTCGATCAGCACATCGCGGCCGGCCACGCCAAGATCGGCACCGCCGTACTGCACATAGGTGGGCACATCGCTGGCGCGCACCAGCACCACCTGCACCTCGGGGCTGTTGGTGGCCAGGATCAGCTTGCGCGATTTCTCCGGGTCCTCCAGCACGGTGATGCCGGCGGCCTGCAGCAGCGGCAGGGTTTCTTCGAAGATGCGGCCTTTGGAGAGTGCCAGGGTGATCATCATGGGCGTCGGTCCTTGGTGGGTCTGAATCTGGGGATTCAGCGGACGGCCGTGAGATTCACCTGGGTGGGGCGTCTCACCGCCACCCGCATCTCAATCCAGAAGATTTGTTGCGGATGCCGGTTCAGGCGTGATGGTGATGCGATGCCGCCGCCGTGGCAGCATGCTCGGCCGGGGTGTGGGTCTTCATGGACAGCGCGTGGATCTGCTCGCGCATGCGCTCACCCAGGGCCGCGTACACGCGCTGGTGACGGCGGATGCGGCTCAGTCCCTCGAACTCCGAGGACACGATGGTGGCGAAGAAATGCCGCCCGTCGCCTTCGACGTGCAGGTGCTCGCAGGGCAGGCCTGCGGCGATGTATTGCTGGACTTCAGCGGGTGTGGGGTCGGCCATAAGTGCTGGATTCTAGTTTCAAGCGCGGCATGAGCGGTCGTAGCGCGGTTTCAGGAGCGGATCTTGTAGCCGCGCCGCAGCAGTTCCAACGCCAGGCTGGCCACTGCCACGAAGCTGCCGCCGACCACCGCCAGGCTCAGCCAGGGCGAGGCATCACTGACGCCGAAGAAGCCGTGGCGGAAGCCATCGATCATGTAGAAAAACGGGTTCAGATGGCTGACACCCTGCCAGAACGCCGGCAGCGAATGCACCGAATAGAACACGCCCGAGAGGAAGGTCATGGGCATGATGATGAAGTTCTGGAAGCCGGCGAGTTGATCGAACTTCTCGGCCCAAAGCCCGGCGATCAGGCCCAACGTGCCCATCATGCCGGCGCCCAGCAGGGCGAAGACAGCGATCCACAGGGGGTTGGACACGCCCGGCGGCGCAAACCAGAAGGTCACCAGCAGCACGCCCAGGCCCACCACCATGCCGCGCACCATGGAGGCGCCCACATAGGCCACGAACCAGGCCCAGTGCGAGAGTGGGGTCACCAGCAGGAAGACCAGGTTGCCGGTCACCTTGCTCTGGATCAGGCTGGAGGACGAGTTGGCAAACGAGTTCTGCAAGACGCTCATCATCACCAGACCCGGGATCAGGAAGGCCGTGTAGCCGACCGTGCCGTAGACCTTGACGTGATCTTCCAGCACATGGCCGAAGACCAGCAGGTAGAGCACCGCCGTCAGCACCGGCGCGGCCACGGTCTGGAAGCTGACCTTCCAAAAGCGCAGCACCTCTTTGTAGAACAGCGTGCCGGCGCCCTTCAATTGAATACCTCCGCCGCCACTCATGCCGCGCTCCCTTCTTGTTGCATGATTTCCAGGAACACGTCTTCGAGGTCGGCGCGGCCGATCTCCAGGTCTTCGATCGGGCATTGCGCCGCGCGCAGCGTGGCCAGCACGGTTTCGACTTCGGCCGCGTCATGGGCCTTGATCTGCACGATGCGGCCGGTGGTGCGGGCCTGCTCTTGCAGCGAGGCCGGCAGGGCGGCATCGGTCTTGAAACGCAGCATGGTCGAGGCGCGACCTTTGAGCAGGTCCGAGGTGCGGTCCAGCGCCACGATGCGGCCCAGCTTGAGCATGGCCAGGCGGCCGCACAGGGCTTCAGCCTCTTCCAGGTAATGGGTGGTCAGCAGCACCGTGTGGCCTTCGCGGTTGAGGCGGGCGATGAACTGCCACAGGGTCTGACGCAGCTCCACGTCAACGCCAGCGGTGGGCTCATCGAGCACGATCACCGGCGGCCGGTGCACCAGCGCCTGGGCCACCAGCACGCGCCGCTTCATGCCGCCCGAGAGCTGGCGCATGTTGGCGTGGGCCTTGTCGGCCAGGCCGAGGTTTTCCAGCAGCTCGTCGATCCAGGCCTCGTTGTTGCGCACACCGAAATAGCCGCTCTGGATCTTGAGCGCCTCGCGCACGCTGAAGAAGGGGTCGAAGACCAGCTCCTGCGGCACGATGCCCAGGGCCTGGCGCGCCGCGGCGTAATCCGTCACCACGTCATGACCCATGACCTTGACGCTGCCGCCGCTGGCCTGGGCCAGGCCGGCGAGGATGCTGATCAGGCTGGTCTTGCCCGCGCCATTGGGGCCCAGCAGGCCGAAGAACTCGCCCTGGGCGATGTCAAAGGACACCCCGTCCAGCGCGCGCACCTGCCCCCCGCGGTAGGTCTTGGAGACCTTCTGAAATGAAATGGCGGGCACCGAGGGCCCGCCATATGACGACGCTGAAGACACTGTTGGCTGCATCCGCGCATTGTAGGAAGCAAGACCCGCCCCCGCTGGCCCAGGGTTTTCAGCAGGCAAACGGTGCCATTTGTAGCCAAACTCTAGAGCGGCCCCGCTGCTTGATGCCAGAATCAGCCAAAGCAGGAGACAACCTTTACATGGCCACAAAAAAGCCGCCACGCCGGACCGCCGAGCGCATCCTCGAAGTCACGCTGGACCTGTTCAACCGCTTTGGTGAGCCCAATGTCTCGACCACGCTGATCTCCGCCGAGCTGGGCATCAGCCCCGGCAACCTCTACTACCACTATCCGGCCAAGGACGAACTGATCAATGCGCTCTTCAACCGCTACGAGCGGGAGCTGGGCGACTTGCTGGTGGCGGCCGAGAATGTGCGCAATGTGGAGGACGCCTGGCTGTTCTTCCACATGCTCTACGAGCTGATCTGGAAGCACCGCTTTCTCTACCGCGATCTGAACGATCTGCTGTCCAAGAACCGCCGCCTGGAGATGCATTTCCAGAACGTGCTGACGCAGAAGAACCAGGCCATGCGCGCGGTGCTGGCCGGCTTGCAAAAGGGCGGCGCGCTGGAGATGGCGCTGCGCGAGGCCGGGCCGACCGCCAACTCCATGGTCGTGCTGCTCAGCTACTGGCTCAGTTTCGAGTACGTGCGCGACCCGCGCCACGCCCTGGAGCCCGAGCAGGCCGGTGCCGCCCTGATGCGCGGCGCCTTCCATGTGCTGAGCCTGCTGCTGCCTTATCTGGAGCCAGCCTCCAAGGATCACCTCTTCGCCCTTGCCAACCAGTACCAAACCTGAAGGACGCCGCACCATGGCCAAGTGGACCGCTTTCCCCCATGACAACAGCGCTTTCCAGTACAGCGCCGCCAGCCTGAAGAAGCACTGGGCCCGCCTGCATGCTGGCGACGCCGAGCCCTGGCCCAAGGACGCGGCCGTGGTCGAGGCCTGGATCCACTTCCACGCCGGCGACTTCCAGAAAGCCTACGAGGCCGGCCTGGCCGCCGGCGGCGCCGGCATCACGGTGGCCAACAAGGCTCAGGCCATCTACGCCAACTACCTGGAAAAGAAAGAGAAGACCAAGCTCGAGATGTTCCTGGAAGTGGCTGAGCGCGCCGACGCCCAGCAGCAGGAAGAGCCCAAGAACCCCGCCGCCTACTACTGGCAGGCCTATGCCATCGGCCGCTACGGCCAGGGCATCAGCGTGGCCAAGGCCCTGGCCCAAGGCCTGGGCAGCAAGGTCAAGAACGCGCTCGAGAAAACCATCGAGCTGGCGCCCAAACATGCCGACGCCCACATCGCCCTGGGCGCCTTCCATGCCGAGGTGATCGACAAGGTCGGCAAGCTGCTGGGCAAGACCCAGGGCGCGGACACTGCCACCGGCCTGAAGATGTTCGAGCAGGCGATCAAGCTCAACCCCAGCAGCGCGATCGCCATGATCGAGCGGGCCAACGGCCTTGTCATGCTGGAAGGCGACAAGCGCATGAAAGAGGCCGAAAGCCTCTATGCCGACGCCGCCGCCTGCGAGCCCATGGACGCCATGGAATGCCTGGACGTCGAAATGGCGCGAGAAGAGCTGGAAGACTGATCGGCTGTGTGACAGGGCTTGAAAACAGCGCGGCCAAAGCCCGGAAAAGCGTGCACAAACGCACGTTTTCAATTGGATGGAAAGCCGCCTCCCCCCGCACTCGCGGATGGATTTTCACCAGCAGGCTGGCTAAGCTGTGACACCTGAGGCGGACACCTTCGAGCCAGCCGCTTGACCGAGCCCGCGGACTTCACCTCACCCCGACACGAAAAGGTTGATCCACCATGAAGCGCACCCTGATTGCCCTCGCCCTCGCCCCGCTGGCCGCGGCCTCCTGGGCCCAAACCCCCGAAGCCACCGCCCTGCGCGTGGAATGCGCCGCCAAGTACCAGTCCAGCATCGAGCCCGCCCAGGCCGCCGCTGAGTACCAATTCGTCTACCGCAAGGGCGAGTACCGCGGCGAGAAGCAAGGCAACAAGACCATCGGCTGCACCGAGAAGCAGTACAACGCCTACTTGGCCAGCGTGGACCCCACCCGCGTGATGAACGCCTACCCGACCGCCGCCGGCCGCCCCAACATCAAGCCGAACCTGAAGCCCAACCTGGCCGACCAAGTCGACAAGAAGTGATCCAAGCGCCCTGCATGGGGCGCTCGTGATTCAGCAGCAAAAGGCGCGCAGCTCCCAAGGGGGCTTGCGCGCTTTTTTCTTGGTGGGCGGGCGGCGGTGATCGGCACGAAGCAGCCTTTGGTTTGGCTCGTGAGGCCCTGCAGCCCGCGCCGCCACCGGGCTCATGGTTCCGGGGCCGGCCCTGCAGGGCCGACTTCCCTGCGCTGCTCGCACCTCGGGGCTGGCGCATAACTCACTTCGCTCCCTGCGTTCGCTTCGTTCAGACAGAAGCGCCAAGTCAGAACTTGAAGCGCACGGGTACGTGCGCGCCCCGAGGCGCTGTGCTGCTCGGCCCTGCACAAATCGCCCGGCAGCGGCACGGGCTGCAGGGCGCTTGCATCGCGGTCGATGTGCCTCATCAACCGTGGAGCACGCCACCTCCGGAGGTGGCTCGGCCCGCCGCCGGGCGATTTGTGCGCGGCCGAGGGCGCAGCGGAGCGGCTCAGGCGCGCGCCGAAGTTTGCTTCAAGCGCGCTTCAAGCGCTGACTCGGCGCCACTGTTTGACCACAGTGAGCGCAGCGAACGGAGGGAGTTTGGCGCCGCTGAGCCGCGCAGTGAGCACCGAGGGCAGTCGGCTCACAGAGCCGACCCGCGAACCATGAGCCCGGCGGCGGGCCGAGCCACCGCAGCGAAAAGGATCAGCACAACGAAAGTTTGTCTTGCGCCGCTTCCAGACCCAGGCTCAGATTTACAAATCCGCGCCCTCTTCACCCCAGGGCAGCATCAAGGCCAGCACCAGGAGCTTGTCGAACTCGGGGGCGAATTGCTCAATGATGCCTTCGGGGTCCGGGCACAAGGTGCTGTCGGTGATCAGGCCGAATTGCACGCGGCCGGCGTAGGTCAGGATGCTGACGCCCACGCCGATGTCGCCGGACTGCGGCACCCAGAACATCACCCGCTCCACGGTCGAGCCGCAGAAATGCAGGGACTCCGCCGGGCCGGGCACATTGGTCATCACCGCCGTCGCCTTTTTAGCGAAGACATTGAGCATGGCCTGTTGCACCGGCTTGATCAGCAAGCCGGCCACCGAGAGCAGGCCAAAGGCCAGTACCGGCTGGAAGCTGCCTTTCAAATCCTGCATGCGCGAGCGCACGGCGTAGAGGCGCTCGACCGGGTTCTCGATGCCGATGGGCAACACCAGCGGCACCAGGCCAAAGCGATTGCCCAGCTGGTAAGCCTTTTCCATCGGCCGCAGATTGACCGGCACCATGGCGCGGATCTCCTTGCCCGCCACATCCTCGCCCTTGGCCTGCAGATAACGCCCAATCGCACCGGCCACACAGCTGAGCAGCACATCGTTGATCGAGCAGTTCAGCGCCTTGCCCACGGCCTTGACGGCATCGAGCGGCAGGCCATCGTCCCAGGCGACGCGCTTTTGCGTGCCCGGCTTGCCCTTGAGCTGGGTCGGCGAATCGTCCGACATCAGGGCAAAGGCCGCCACATCGCTGACCGCCTGATAACCCATGCGCGCCATGTCCATGGAGCTGTCGAGCGGATGGTGAGGCTGCATCAGCGTGTCCACCGACTTGGCCATGCCCGCGCCGGCCACACGGATGGCCTTGATGGTCATGGCGCTGATGGGCTTGAGCAAGGCATCGGTCAGCCAGTCCTGG
Source organism: Paucibacter aquatile (assembly GCF_002885975.1). Lineage (NCBI taxonomy): Bacteria > Pseudomonadati > Pseudomonadota > Betaproteobacteria > Burkholderiales > Sphaerotilaceae > Roseateles > Kinneretia aquatilis. The sequence continues at coordinate 1,923,329 of NZ_POSP01000003.1, forward strand.
TCATCGCGGGGCTGCTGCAGGCGCTTCGGCGGCGCTTTGCCGCCATCGGTGATGGACAGCATCACGGCGATCAGGGCGATGCCATCGCCGATGCAATGGTGGATGCGGGCGACCAGGGCGCTGCTGCCATCGCCCATGTCCTCGATCAGCTGGAACTGCCAGAGCGGATGGGCCGGGTTCAGCGGCTCGGCCGCCAGTTCACCGACGCGCTCCTTGAGGCAATCCTGCCGGCTCTGGCCGCGCCGGGGCAGCAGCTCTTCGGCCTGCACATGGTGAGTGATGTCGAAGTCATCGTCTTCCACCCATTGCGCACCCATGGCGTCTTCCACCACCTTTTGACGGAAGCGCCCGTACTGCAGCAGCCGCGCCTCGACGCGTTCGCGCAAGGCCGCCAGGCTGATACCGGGGCGGATGATCCAGACCCCGACGATCATCATCAGGTTGGACTCCGTGTCCATGCGCAACCAGGCGGTGTCGACCTTGGACATGCGTTCCGTCACAGTGGCCAATGCAGTCTCCTTGAGGAATTAGAGTGTCTTGTCCAGACAATGCTGGGTAACATCGTTGGCGTCCATCCCGATTGTTACCAGTTCAGTCGGCACTCACCGCCATCTAGGAGACACCATGAGCCTGAAAGACCAATTCGAAGCCGCTGTGGCCGAGTCCAAGAACCTGCCCGAGCGTCCTGACAACATGACCCTGCTGAAGCTCTATGCGCTCTACAAGCAAGGCAGCAGCGGCGATGTGGACGGCAGCCGCCCGGGCTTCACCGATATGGTCGGCCGCGCCAAATGGGACGCCTGGAACGAGCTCAAGGGCACCAGCAGCGATGAAGCGATGCAAAGCTACATCGACCTGATCGAATCGCTGAAGTGATCGAGACAGACCCCGGGCCTGCGTGATGCGGGCTCGGCGCCTTGCTCAAGCCGGCTTCACGCCGGCTTTTTCTTGCCCGCCGTTTTTTTCCCGCCGCCCGCCTCTCCCGCCAGCAGGCCGTCGAGCTCCTTCTGGATCTCGCCCTCGATGGTGGATTTGAAGGCGCCCAGCAGCAGGCCCAGCTTGGCGTGCAGCTCGAAATGATCGGCGGTGACGATCAGCTCGCCCTTGACGCCCGAGCGCGTGAACTCGACGGTGTCGCTGGTCTTGCCTTCCAGCACCGTGCACTCCATGTCGAACTTTTCTTCGACCTGCTCGGCCCAGGCCCAGGCGATCTCGCGGGCACGCTTGAGCCCGAGGGCATGGTCACGGTGGATGCGGATGTCGGCCATGGTGTGTACTTTCTCTTTCTTTCTCACTCTGCAGAATTCTTGAGCTCTTGCAGGCGCATTCTGCGCTGCTCCGGCGGCAACTCGGCCAGGGCTTTCACGGCCGTGTAAAAGCGCGGCCAGTCGCCACCTTCGCGATCCAGCAAGGCTTCGAATTGCGGCGCCAGCTCGGTGTAGGCCGAGAGCAGGGCAAAGCTCGCGTTGTTGGCGCGCGCAAACCAGGCGTCATAGCCGCTGTCACCGCCCCACTGCGCCGCCTTGAGCTGCGCATGCTCGGCCCGCATCTCGGCCAACAGCTGCGCCTTGGCCGCACGCTTGGCCTCCACATCCATCGGCTGGACATACAGCGCTTCCAGCCGCTCGCGGTATCGCTGAGTCAGGGCGCGGAACTGCACACGCTGCGACTGCCGTGCCAGATAGCGCTCGCGCTCGGCCGCGCTGCCCTGAGCCTGCAACCAGGCCAGGGCGCCACGCCGCTCCACTGCGGTGGCAAAAGACTCGTTGAACTGCGTGTCATCGGCCGCGTACACGACCTGATGGGACAGCTCATGGAAGATCAGCCCGGCCAGCTCCGCCTCGGGCTGGTTCATGAAGGTGTTGAGCAGCGGGTCGCCGCCCAGCAGCCGGCTCCAGCCCAGGGTCGAGTAGGCGGGTACGCCGTAGACCATGACCTCATAGCCCTCGGCGCGCAGCTCGGCGGCATAAGCCTCGGCCTCGGCCTGGTTGAAGTAACCGCGATAGCCCACGCAACCCATGATGGGAAAGCACCAGGTCTTGAGTGTCAGGCTCAGCTCGGGCGCAGCCACCACATTCCAGACCGCGGCCGAGCGGCCCAGGTCGGCGTAGCGGCGGTAGCTGTTGTTGTCCGGCAGGTGCAGCTGCTGCACTGCGAAGTCGCGCATGCGCTGGCTCTGTTGCAGGCGCTCGCGCAGGGCGGGCTTGAGCGCCGGGTCGGCCAGCCACTCGTCCACCGGCTTGGCGGCAGAGACCAGGCGCAGATGGCCGCCGACCGACTGGCCCAAATAGCCGATCTGCGCGCAGCCGCCCAGCGAGGCGAGCAAGCCCGCAGCCGCAGCCGCCAGCAAGGCCCAGCGCCAGCGCTTCTTCTTCATCGCCTTCTTCTTCAGCACCTCAGGCGGCCTTGACCTCGACCAGGCAGTCGTAAAAACTCGGCGCCCGGCCCATGTCCGTCAGCCGCTGGTGCGTCACCTCGTTGACATTGCTGCCACCGGCGCCCAGCTTGCGCCACCACACGCCCAGGCCGTTGACCACACCGGGCCGGGCGCGCGGGCTGATACGGGCACGGCACAGATAACTACCCCGGTCATTGAACACCCGAACCATGGCGCCGTCCTGCAGGCCGCGGGCCGCAGCGTCTTCAGCATGCAGCTCGACCAGAGGCTCGCCCTCAATGTCACGCAAGCTCTTGACGTTGACGAAGCTGGAGTTGAGGAAGTTGCGTGCCGGCGGCGAGATCATGGCCAGCGGGTAGCGCGCGGCCAGCTCGGGGCTGGAGCGGCGGCTTTCGTAATTGGCCACGAAGTCCGCGCCGGCCGCCTGCGCCCGGCCGTTGGGCGTGGGGAAGCGCCCTTCAGCAAACGGCGCCTCCTTCAGCGGCAGGCTTTGCCAGCCCTGGGCGCGCAAGGCTTCGAAATCGATCTCGGCCGTGAAGGCCTGGCGGGCCAGCTGCTCGTCGCTCTCGCGGAAGCACTCATCTTCGAAGCCCATGGCCGCGGCCAGCTCGCGGAAGATCTGGGTGTTGGGCTTGGCCTCGCCGATGGGCGCAATCGCCGGCTCGTTGATCAGCACATCGGTGTGGCCGTAGCTGGTGTGCACATCCAGATGTTCCAGCTGCGTGGTGGCCGGCAGCACATAGTCAGCCAGGTCGGCCGTGTCGGTCATGAAATGCTCGAGCACCACGGTGAAAAGGTCCTCGCGCTGGAAGCCCTTCACCACCTTGGGCGACTCGGGCGCCACCGCCACCGGGTTGCTGTTGTAGACGATCAGCGCTTCGATCTTGGGGCCGAACTCGGGCGAGGCCTCGCGCAGCAGATCGTCGCCAATGGTGCTCATATTGGTCAGGCGCGGCTGGCGGCCAGCCAGCAACTCGGGCCGCTCCAGCGCGGCCATGTTCTTGAAAGGCGCAAACCAGCCCGAGCTGGACAGCAGCAGGCCGCCGGCGCGCGAACGCCAGGCGCCGGTCAGGCAAGGCAGCAGAGCCACCAGGCGCACCGCATTGCCGCCGCCACGCACGCGCTGCATGCCGTAGTTGAGGCGGATGGCCGCCGGCTTCGTTTGCGCGTAGTCGCGCGCCAGGCCGCGCACCTCCTCGGCCGTGATGCCGCAGACCTCGGCCACCGCCTCGGGCGGCCAGTTCAGCGCTCGGGCCTTCAGCTCCTCCCAGCCATCGACATGGCGGGCGATGTAGTCGTGGTCCAGCCAGTCGTGAACGATCAGCTCATGCATCAGGCCCAGGGCCAGGGCGCCGTCGGTGCCGGGCAGCAGGGCGATGTGCTGGTGGCATTTGTCGGCAGTCTCGGTCTTGCGCGGGTCGATGCAGATCAGCTTGGCACCCTCGCGCTTGGCCTTGTTCGCGTAGGTCCAGAAATGCAGATTGGAGGCGATCGAGTTGCTGCCCCAGATCAGGATCAGGCGGCTCTCGGCGAAGTAAGGCAGGTGCATACCGACCCGGTGGCCGTAGGTCGCCGTCAGCGCCGCCGCGCCGGCCGAGGCGCAGATGGTGCGATCCAACTGCGAAGCGCCCAGCTTGTTGAAAAAGCGCGCCGACATGCCCTCGCCCTGCAGCAGGCCCATGGTGCCCGCGTAGCTGTAGGGCAGTATGGCCTGCGGGTCGCGCGCGGCGATGGTCTTCAGCCGCGCCGAGATATCGGCCAGGGCCTCGGCCCAGCTGACCGGCTCAAAGCGCGGCGCCTCGTCCTTGCGGCTGACCCGCTTGAGCGGCTGCAGCAGCCGCTCCTCGTGATAGGTGCGCTCGGCATAGCGCGAGACCTTGGTGCACAGCGCCCCGTGCGTGCTCGGGTGGTCCGCCGCACCCTGGATCTTGATCACCCGGCCCTGATCGACCGTGATGCGCAAAGCGCAGGTGTCGGGGCAGTCGTGCGGGCAGGCGCCCTTGACGATGTGGGGCGAGGCGCGGTCCGGCAGGGAGGTGGGGGCGAGAAGGTCTTGCATGGCGAGACTATTGCACAGCTGCCCGGGGGGCCGGGCACGCAGCGCACATTGTGGCCCCGGTACGCCCGGGTTCAATCGGACCGCCCAAAATCACCGCGGCCGGCCGCCCCCAGGTCTCAGCTCATTCTTTTGTCCACAGAATTTCGAGTTAGGGGGAAGCTCCCTGCGAGGCCGCATGCTAACTTCGCCGCCTTCAAACGGGAGCAACACATGGCACAGCCGGCGATCAAGGCAACGAAGAAGCAAGAGCCCAAGCTCAGCAAAAGCACGGCCCGCCGCGCAGCTGCAGCCCCCAGCCCCCAGCGCCGCTACAACGCGCGGCCCGACACCATCGATTTCCGCGACCGGCTCTACCAGGCAAGCCTGGTGGAAGTGCCCAGCCAGCTGTTTCTGGAGGACTATCTGAAGCACAAGGTCCCCGTGCTGAACCAGGGTACCGAAGGCGCATGCACCGGCTTCGCACTCGCCACCGTGGCCCACTTCCTGCTGCGCCGGCGCAAGGTGGTGCCGGACAAGGGCCAGGTCAGCGCCCGCATGTTCTACGAGATGGCCCGCCGCTACGACGAATGGGAAGGCGAGGACTACGACGGCTCCAGCGCCCGGGGCGCCATGAAGGCCTGGCAGAAACACGGCGTCTGTGCCGAAGCCCTGTGGCCCAGCCTGGCCAAACCCTCCGCCAAGTCGCCGGGGCTGACCCGCGAGCGCGCCGACGATTCCGCGCTGCGTCCGCTGGGCGCCTATCTGCGGGTCAACCACCGCGACCTGGTGGCCATGCACGCGGCCTTGGCGGAAGTCGGCATCCTTTATGCGACCAGCGAGGTCCATGCCGGCTGGGATGAAGTCGGCGCCGATGGCCTGATCCACCCCAATGAACAGCTGCTCGGTGGCCATGCCTTTGCCATCGTGGCCTACGACGAACACGGCTTCTGGTTGCAGAACTCCTGGGGCCCCAGCTGGGGCCGCCGTGGCTTTGGCCACATCAGCTATGCCGACTGGCTCGCCCACGGCAGCGATGTCTGGGTGGCGCGGCTCGGTGTGCCCGTCACCACCAGCCAGATCGCGGGTGCCCCAGCGACCAACACCCGCAGCACGGCCTCGGCCCAGGGCGCGCTCAACCAGCTGCGTCCGCATGTGATCAACCTCGGCAACGACGGCAAGCTCGACCCGCGCGGCGAGCTCGGCATGCGCGAGGCCGATCTGCAGCAGCTCTTCCGCGTCGACCTGCGCAACACGCTCAAAACGTGGTCCCGCCGCCGCATCGTTCTGCATGCACATGGCGGCCTGGTGGCAGCCGATGCGGCCCTGCAACGCCTGGCGGCCTACAAGAAGCAGCTGATGCCGCAAGAGGCCTACCCCCTGTCCTTCATCTGGCACAGCGACTACTGGACCACGCTGAGCCATATGCTCAGCGAATTGCTGCGCGGCCGCCGCACCGAGGGCGCACTCGACCGCAGCAAAGACTTTCTGCTCGACCGCCTCGACGATGGCCTCGAACCCCTGGCCCGCGCGCTCACCGGCAAATCCGCCTGGAGCGAAATGAAGGAGAACGCCCTTGCTGCCAGCCGCCCCGGCCACGGCGCTGCCCTGGCTGCCGCTGAGATTCATCGTTTGGCCCAGGAATTCCCAGACCTCGAAGTGCATCTTGTCGCCCACTCAGCCGGCTCGATTCTGGGCGCGCCGCTGCTGGATCTGCTCAGCACCGGAGCCCACAAGGTGAGGAGCTGCACGCTCTGGGCCCCCGCCTGCACCCACACCCTGTTCGAGGCCCACTACGCACCGGCGCTGGAGGACGGTCGGCTTGATGCGATGACGCTCTACACCCTGGACGACCACCACGAGCGTGCCGACCACTGCGCCCACATCTACAACAAGTCCCTGCTCTACTTGGTCTCCAACGCATTTGAAGACAAGCCCCGCCCCTGGTTTGGCGCCGATGGCGAGCCCATCCTCGGCCTGGCCAAGTTCCTGGATCGCGGCCGCGTCGCCCAGCTGATCGCCAGCGGCCGCATCCACCATGTGCTGGCCCCCAACCTCGCCGCCGGGGTCGATGGCTCCAAAGCCAGTTCCCACGGCGCTTTTGACGACGACGAGACCACCGTCAGCGGCAGCTTTGCCCGTATGCTGGGCGCCACAGCCCCCGCGCCCGCCACCCGCGGCCAGCGCAGCGGCCCGGCACAACCGGCCACACCGCCTCTGGCTTTCGAGCGCTCGGCGGCGTCCTTGCAGGCACAGCGCCGGGCGCTCGATGCGCTGTCTCGCAAGCTCTGAACGCCCTGAAGACTCAAGCGCCCTCAACACGCTGCACCTCCCACGGGGGCTTCAAGCTCAACAGGCGCAGCTCGTCGAGGATCGGGCAAACACAAGGCTGCTGGACTGGAGGCGAAATGACGATGACTGAGATGGCCACCGAACTGGGCTTGACGGTGGCTCGGGGGCAACTGCAGGTGAGGCGGACAGGTCTGACGCGTGAGATGGAGAAAGTGCGGGAACTCAGAGCCTCGCCATTTAAGACTCGACCCCGAGTTTACGGAAAATAGTCGACCTAAATACTCTTGAGCAGCCCCTCAATTTCGGACTTGATCTGAGGATTCTGCTCCCAGAATGCGCTGCGCGCCCTTGCCCCCTCAAACGCGCATTCTCGGATGCCATTCAATTCGGCCAGTTGCTTGCACTCCTTGCTGCCCCCTGCATGCTTTAGCAGCCCATAGTACTCAATGAGCGGTATGAAATACTTTCCCTCGTCGGTGTATGTATTGACAACAAGATGCATCAGATCATCCTTATCTAACGCAGCTCTCGCTATGGTCGCATAGTCCCTTTTCTGCTCATCACCCAATTCCGATCGATGAATGAACTTAAAAAGGTGATACAGCTTTCGAAAGTGCGGACCGAGTATTGCTTCGTTGTCTATATAAAATTCCCTATAACGCTGCGACAAGGCTTTAACGTGCTCGTCTCGGCTGACCCCTTGGATTGTGACCATTTTACCCAGCCTTTGAGCAGCAACAGACTTCCGGATTAGCGTAGGCGCGCTGGCGCTACCCCCGAACGAATCGAATAGATCTGCTGGTGGCGCTACCCGCTCCAACAGCAGGAAAAACAGGGGCTCAAATGCTTGGCGCGTGCGTTCTTGCCTTTGTAGCTTGAGTTCTTCTCTTTGTAGCTTGCTGTCCTCTTCGACCAAACGCATGGTTCGATATTGGAAATAGGCGGCCACGGCAACACCGATGAATGCGAACGACGCAAACAGAGCGTTGATGCCGCCAAATAGGTCGCCCAACTGACCAAGTTGCCCTAGCGCTTCGCCCTCCACCTCAACTACGGCAATCTGAATGATTTTCGCGCCCCAACGAGCCCAACCAAGCCAGACGGCAAGCGTAAAAATCAGGCCACCCACTCCCGCGAGAATTGGATCATGGGTTCGCCTTGCTACATTGAGGCTCACGCAACCACTGAAAAATATCACCAATATTCCAATTGATACGTCAGCAGAAAAAACTGCAACAAGTCCAATAGATATAATTAGGGTTATTACCACCGACTCTTTTAACGTATAACTTTTAGAAAGCGAAGAATCCATATTTACTCCCCGACAGCAGGATAGATATATTGAGCACCAACTTTGGCTTGGCTTTCCTTCTATTGTGTCGCCAATTGACGCTCAGAATTCAGTGCGATCCTCAAATATCGATTCGCCGCCCCGGTGAACTATTGACAATCGCGCGCATGCGCCAGAGCGGCTCTTTCCCACTCCAAGATGTACACGGCGCAGCCAACTTGCCAGGCATGCCCTGAATGCTCAGCACACCGCCGACTTTTCGTGTCGTGCGTAAGGTTTTGTCCTCACTAGCAAGGCTTGACGCATTCATTGCCCCCTGCCCCTCTTCTCCAATCGTGGCATTCCTGTAGCGCAGAGCGCTTGAATCCGTACGCGGCTTAGCTCAGAAGCTTCGTCATGGCTTTGTGCGTACAACACGAAATCCTCCCTGACCACAGCAACCGGTTTGTTGCGCAAGCACGTGCGTCACGTTCAGCTTCGCACTTCGTGCTGCTGTTCTTGGGGTAGAGCGCCGCTCAGGCAACAAAAACGCCCCCCGGCGCCATCAACTGGGCACGCTAAGCCCACCGAGAAACGCCCGGGTTTAGACTGACGCCCTGCAGTCTTTATCTTCTGCCCCCTTCACTCCTCAGCCACCCACCGGGCCACCCTGGCCATGCCGCCATGAAGTTCATCGACTCCATCCTGGCCGATGCGCCGCTGATCCAGCGCCTGCGCCGCGACATCCATGCCCACCCCGAGCTCTGCTTCCAGGAGCAGCGCACCTCGGACCTGATCGCCCAGACCCTGAGCGAATGGGGCATTCCGGTGCACCGCGGCCTGGGAACGACCGGGGTGGTGGGCATCGTCAAGAACGGCACGAGCGAGCGGGCCGTGGGCCTGCGCGCCGACATCGACGCCCTGCCGATGACGGAGCACAACACCTTTGCGCATGCCAGCACCCAGCCCGGCAAGATGCACGCCTGCGGCCATGACGGCCACACCGCCATGCTGCTGGCCGCGGCCAAGCACCTGGCCACCAACCGCAATTTCGACGGCACCGTCTACCTGGTCTTCCAGCCGGCCGAAGAAGGCGGCGGCGGCGCGCGCGAGATGATCAAGGACGGGCTCTTCAAGCTCTTCCCCATGGAGGCCATGTTCGGCGCGCACAACTGGCCGGGCATGCCGGCCGGCGCTTTTGCGCTCAAGACCGGGCCGGTGTTCGCCTCCAGCAATGAGTTCAAGATCACCTTGCGCGGCAAGGGCGCCCATGCCGCCATGCCGCATCTGGGCGTGGACCCGGTGCCGGCGGCCTGCCAGATGGTGCAGGCCTTCCAGACCATCATCAGTCGCAACAAGCGCCCGGCCGAGGCCGGCGTGATCTCGGTGACCATGATCCACGCGGGCGAGGCGACCAACGTCATCCCCGACGCCTGCGTGATCGAGGGCACGGTGCGCACCTTCACCCTGGAACTGCTGGACCTGATCGAGCGGCGCATGGAGGAGATGGCACAGGGCATCGCCAGCGCGTTTGAGGTCAGCTGCGAGTTCAAGTTCCGCCGCAACTACCCGCCCACCATCAACCACCCCGCCGAGACGGAGTTCGTGCGCCAGACGCTCAGCGCCATGGTCGGGCCCGAGATGGTGCAGGAGTTCGAACCCACCATGGGCGCCGAGGACTTCAGCTTCTTCCTGCAAGAGAAACCCGGCTGCTACTTCCTGATCGGCAATGGCGACGGCAGCCACCGCATCGGCGGCCACGGCATGGGGCCCTGCACCCTGCACAACCCCAGCTACGACTTCAACGACGATCTGATCCCCCTGGGCGGCTCGATGTGGGTGCAGCTGGCCGAGGCCTGGCTGAACCAGCCGCGGCCCTGAGGAAAGAAAGACGCAGCCATGTCGGCGCCGGCCGAAACCTTCTTCGCGCAGAGCTATGCCGAGGCGCGCGCCAAGTTCCTGGCCGCGGCCGAGTCCGCCGGCCTGGACCCGGAGCCGCACCGCCACCCGCTGCTGGGCCGCGAGGGCGAGACCCTGGCCCTCGATGTGCTGCGCCAGGGCCCGGCGCGCGGCCGGGCCGAGCGCCTGCTCATCCTCAGCAGCGCCTGCCACGGCGTGGAGGGCTTTGCGGGCTCGGGCATCCAGTGCGGCCTGCTGGCCGATACCGAATGGCTGGCCGCTGTGCGCGCCAGCGGTGTCTGTGTGCTCTATCTGCACGGCCTGAACCCGCATGGTTTTTCCTGGTGGCGGCGGGTCACGCAGGAAGGCGTGGACCTGAATCGCAACTTCGTCGATTTCCACCAGCGCCCCCTGCCTGCCAACCCGGGCTATGAGGAGCTGGCCAGCGCCCTGCTGCCCCGCCACTGGCCGCCCAGCGCCGAGAACGAGGCGCGCTTGAACGACTACATCGCCCGCCACGGCCGGGCCGCCTGGCAGCAAGCCGTCAGCGGTGGCCAGTACACGCAGGAGCTGGGCCTGTTCTACGGCGGCCACACGCCGACCTGGAGCCACATCACCCTGCGCCATGTGCTGGAAGAGCACCTGGCCGGCGTGCGCGAGCTGGCCTGGATCGATCTGCACACGGGCCTGGGGCCTTGCGGCCATGGCGAGCGCATCGACACCGGCCTGGGCGCGGACGAAGGCCTGGCCCGAGCGCGCCAGTGGTGGGGCGCCGGCGTGACCTCGCTGCGCGAGGGCAATTCCAGCTCGGCACCGCTGCAGGGCCTGATGTGGTCGGTCGCCGAATCGGTGTGCGCCCAGGTGGCGCCCGGCGCGCGTTGCACCGGCATCGCACTGGAGTTCGGCACCGTGCCGCTGGACGAGATGATCCTGGCCCTGCGCGCCGACCATTGGCTGGAGGCCCACCCCGAGGCGCCGCCTGAGCAGGCGCAGGCCATCAAGCGCCAGATCCGCGAGGCGTTCTACATCGACACCCCGGCCTGGAAAACCCAGCTGCTGGCGCAAGCGCGCGAAGCGGCGCAGCAGGCCCTGGCCGGGCTGGGCGCAGCCCCACACCCTTGATTTGACCGAGACCCCATGAGCGACCCAGCCCAAACCCAAAACCCTCTCCCCGCTCTCAGCGAGGCCGAGATCGAGACCATCCGCCAGGAGACCCAGCACTGGCTGGAGAAGGCCGTCATCGGCCTCAACCTCTGCCCCTTTGCCAAGAGCGTGCATGTCAACAACCGCCTGCGTTATGTGGTCAGCCAGGCCACAACGCCCGAAGACCTGCTGAAAGAGCTGGCCCGCGAGCTGCTGGCCCTGAACCGGGCCGACCCGGACGAGATCGAAACCGCCGTGCTGATCCACCCGCGTGTGCTGACGGACTTCCTGGACTTCAACGATTTCCTCGGCGCCGCCGACGCCCTGGTCGAAGACCTGGAACTGGACGGCATCCTGCAAGTCGCCAGCTTCCACCCCGACTACCAGTTCGCCGGCACCGACATCGACGACATCAGCAACTACAGCAACCGCTCGCCCTACCCCACCCTGCACCTGCTGCGCGAAAGCAGCATCGAACGAGCGACAGAGACCATGGCCGACACCGACGCCATCTACGAGGCGAATATGGCCACACTGGAAAAGCTGGGGCTGGAGGGCTGGAAAGCTCTCGGCCTGAAGGCGCGCGGCTGAGCTCCGCAGGGCATGAAGCGCCATGTCCGGATTTGACCGAAACCGGACCGGATCGGGCGCGACGCGGCCTTGCGACGGCGGCACAGTGGAGGCACTGAAACCCAGCCCTTCAACCCGGAGCCTCTGCCCATGAAAACCGCCCTGCTGCTGATCGACGTTCAAGAATCTTTCCGTCAACGCCCCTACTGGAGCACGGCCGAGCTGCCCGCTTTCCTCGACGCCACACGGCGACTGATCGAAGGCGCGCAGGCCCAAGGCCTGCCCATCGTGCGCGTCTTCCACAGCGATGGCCCCGAAACGGCCGACAACCCCTTCGCCCTGGCCTCGGGCCTGGTGCGGCCGCTGGAGGAGCTGCCGGCTCTGCAGCCGGCGCTGGAGGTACTCAAGCACCGCCACAGCGCCCTGGCCGGCACGGGCCTGGCCATCTGGCTGCATCAACAGGGCATGCAGCGCCTGATCGTCAGCGGCATCCGCACCGAGCAGTGCTGCGAGACGACCACCCGCCACGCCAGCGACGAAGGCTGGCAGGTCGACTACGTGACCGAGGCCACGCTGACCTTCGCCATGCAACACGCGGCCAGCGGCGCCACGCTGAGCCCGGCCGAGATCAAGCTGCGCACCGAGACCGTGCTGCAGGACCGCTTTGCCGAGATCTGCACGGTGGACCAGGCCCTGGCGCGCGCGGCGGCGGCTGCTGCCGTCCCGGCCTGAGACCGGACCCAGGCGCTAAGCTCGCTTCATGTCCACACCGATTGATGTCCTGATGTGGGTGCAGCCCGGCACCTTGCTGCTCGATCTGGCCGGGCCGGCCGAAGCCTTTCGCCTGGCCAACCAGGCCCTGCGCCGGCGCCAGCAGCCCGAGGCCTTTCGCCTGCGCTTCATCGGCATGGAGGCCGAGTGCGCCAGCTCGGTCGGCCTGCAGCTCAGCGGCCTGGAGCCGCCGCCCGAGAGCCTGGCGCCGGGCAGCTGGCTGATCCTCAGCGGCTGCCGCAGCAAGGCGCCCGATGAGCCGGCGCCGAGCAGCGAGCAACTGGCGCAAGAGCTGGCCGGCGAGCGCTGGTTGGCCCGGCAGGGTCAGGTCTTGCTGCGCGAGGGCGGGCGCCTGGTGTGCATCTGCTCGGGCACCTTGCTGGCGGCGCGCGCCGGCCTGCTGGGGCGCGGCGTTCGCTGCACCAGCCACCACGAGATGCTCGACCAGCTGCGCGCGCTGGCGCCCGAGGCCCAGGTCGTGGACAACCGCGTCTTCGTGCTCGATGGCCCCGAGGAGCAGATCGCCAGCAGCGCCGGCATCACCGCCGGCATCGACCTCAGCCTGCACCTGATCGCCCAGCAATGCGGCGAGGCCCTGGCCGCCAGCGTGGCCCAGACCATGGTGGTCTACCTGCGCCGCAGCAGCAAGGACCCCGAGCTCTCGCCCCTGCTGGCCCACCGCCACCACCTGCACGCAGCCCTGCACCGCCTGCAAGACGCCATCTGCGCCGAGCCCGCGCGCGACTGGAGCCTGGACGCCATGGCCGCCCGCGCCCACGTCACGCCGCGCCACCTGAGCCGCTTGTTCGCAGAACATGCCGGCATCAGCCCGCTGGGCTATCTGCAAAGCATCCGTCTGGAGCGCGCCGAACAGGCCCTGGCCCGCGGCGCCAGCGCCAGCGATGCGGCCCTGGCGGCCGGTTTCAGCTCCGACCAGCAGCTGCGGCGCACGCGGCAGGCGCGGGCGGCGGCGGGCACCCGGCCGACACATTGAGCCTGCGCATCGAGCCAGCCCTGGCTCTGTCTACATTTCCTTGAACAGCTGCAGATAGCTGCGGCTCACGGGCAGACGCTCGCTGCGGCCTTTCAGTTCGATATCGGCGGTCTCGTTGTCGCCGCGGGTGACGCGTCGGATCGAGCGCAGATTGACCACCACCGAGCGGTGCACCTGGGCAAACTGCTGCGGGTCCAGCTGCGCGAGCAGGTCCTTCAGCGGCATGCGAATCAAGGCCTCGGCGAGCTGCCCTTCGTCGCGGTAGGCGACCAGGGTGTATTTGCTGTCGCTCTTCAGGTAGTCGATGTCGTCGACCGGAATCATGCGCAGCGAGGCGCCGACGCTGGCACGCACCCAGCGCAGCGTCTCGGGCTTGGAGTCGAGCTTGAGGCGTTCGGCCAGCTGCGCCAGCAGCGCCTCGGTGTGCACCGCCGGCTGGGCCTGCTGCAGGCGCGCTTTCAGGCGCTCCACCGTTTCGCTCAGGCGGGCTGCGGTGACCGGCTTGACCACATAGTCGAGCACGCCATGCTGAAACGCCTCCAGGGCATATTGATCAAAGGCGGTGACGAAGACCAGGTGCGCCTGCTTGCCGATCTGGCGGGCCACATCGACCCCGCTCAAGCCCGGCATGTGCACATCCAGAAAGCAGATCGTGGGGCGATGCTGCTCGAACAGTTCGAGCGCCTGTCGGCCGTTGCGGGCCTGCGCAACGATCTGCAGCTCGGGCCAGACGGCGGCCAGGCGAGCCTCCAGGATCTCACGCAGGAGCGGTTCGTCGTCGGCAATCAAAGCAGTGGGGGTCATGGCTTGGGCTCGCTGAATTCAATGGTCACTTCCACCCCATGGGGCGCCACCTCGCGCAATTCGAGGCTGGCGCTGCCGCCATAGGCCCAGAGCAGGCGTTCGCGCAAGGCCGCCAAGCCGGTGCCCAGGCCGCCGCCGGTGGCTTGCAGGCCCAGGCCGGTGTCGACCACGCGCAGGCGACAGCGGCCGCCTTCCTGCCGCTCGGCATGCACATCGATGCGGCCGCCCTCTTCGCTCGGGTCGATGCCGTGCTGCACCGCGTTCTCCACCAGCGTCAACAGCGTCATCGGCGGGCAGCGCAGCAGATGCACCCCGGCACCGATGTGCAGCGCAAAGGCTAGGCGGTCCGGCATGCGCATCTGCATCAGCTCCAGATAGGCCCGCACCAGCTCCAGCTCCTGGCCCAGCGTGTTGGCCGAGCCGTCCAGGCGCGGCACGGCAGCGCGCAGATAGTCGGTCAGGCTTTGCAGCAGCTGCGGGGCGCGCGGTGAGCCGGCCTCGACCAGAGCCTGCACATTGGCCAGGGTGTTGAACAAAAAATGCGGCTGGGCCTGGGCCGTCAGCAGGCGCATGCGCGCGTCGAGCGCCTGGCGGGCCAGTTCGCTGCGTTCCAACTCGAAGTCGTTGGCTTGTTTTTCCACTTTTGCCTCCCGTTGGCGCAAGAGGGCGGTCAGCGCGGTCCAAGGTGCCACCAGCATGCCGGAGAGGCTCATCAGCATGAAGCCAAAGAGGCGCTTTTCCTCCTTCCAGAAATCCGGGGCGCCCGCATCGGTGCCGAGTTTGTAAAAGAGAAACACCGTGACCGGCACCACCAAGCCGACTGCCACCACCTGCAGCGCCCAGCGCGCCAGCCACTCCGGCAATCGGCGTGGCCATTGCTCAGTCAGACCGAAAGCCAGCAGCACAACCAAGCCGGTGCCGAACACCCGCATCGGCAAACGAAAGCTGAAGCTCGCGTAGGTGAGGTTGAGCAAAAGAGTCAGTAGGGTGCAGATGATGATGACGGTGCGCACGCGCCGCCAGCCGAACAGCGCCCGCCAATTGAAGGCCGGCGACAGCGGCGCTGCTTCGAAGGGAGTGGTGGGTGACATCACGGCAGAATACTCGAGTGAATGGCTGGCGGCCTTGAGCGGCAATGGCGTGCGGTCGTCAGTGCCAGCGATCAGCGCCAGCGTTGAGCGGGCTTGCGGAAGTAGTGGTGCGCGATGTAACGCCAGGGCAGCACCAGCGGCGTCAGCACCACGCCCATCAAGCAGGCATACAAGTTCGCTGTCACGGCTGGCGTGGCTGCGTCGTTCAGCCACAGCGGGTAGCCGATGACCAAGACCCAGATGGTTTTCCAGGTCAGCTCCCAAATCAGCAGCGGCAACATCTGCAGGGGGTAGCGCAGGCCCAAAAGACAGACAAGTGACACGGCGATCATCAGCGAGCCCAACACACCGTTGCGCTGCGCCCATGGGTCGGTGTGCTGCAACATGCCTGGGCCCCAGGTGACGGCCAGGCCCACCGTGATCAGCACATAGAAAGCGCGCAGCAGGTTCAGGCGCCAGAGGGGGACGTCTTGGTCGGTCATTTTCAGTTCTCCTTCAGCCGAGCTGGGCCAGGCTCTTGCGCGCGGCCTCGACATTGGCCGGTTTGGACCGTTTGTTGGCGATGAAGCGCTCGTACGCCGCCTTGGCCTGCGCCTTGTCGCCCTTGGCCAGATAGGCATCACCGAGGCGGTGATCGACGGGCAGTTCGTCAGCGCCGCCCAGCGTCCTGGCCCGCTCCAGGTGGCGAATCGCTTCGTCCGTCTGGCCCTGCGCGGCCAGCACGCGGGCCAGGCCGTAGTGGCCGCCAGCCTTGCTGGGTTGATCACGCAGCAGGCCCTCGTACAAGCGCCTGGCCTTGTCCAGGTCCTTGCCGTCCTTCAGAAATTGCTGAGCCAGCTGCAGGGTGGCTTCGCGCACTTCGTCCTGCACGGCCGACTCCTTGCTGGGCTTGAGCAGCGCCAACTCGCGCTCCATCTCGTCCCATTTCCTGGCCTCGGCGGCGATGAAGACACGGATCAGCCGCGCCGTTTCGGGCTGGCTGCGGCGCACGGCGGCCTCCAACTCCTTGGCCTTGCTGACGCTGCCGCCCATCATGCCGGGCACCGTCAGGTAGAGCTTGGCCAGTTGCACGCGGCCAGTGAAGCTGCTCGGGTCCAGCTCCAAGCTGCGGATCCAGGACGCCTTCAAGCTGTCCACCATGCGCATGGCCTTGAACATGCCCACGCTGAGCATCTGCTGACCCAGGTTCTGTGCCATCGCGAGATGGCAGACCGCCACATTCGGATGCTGCTCCACACAGAGCCTGGCCTGCTTGGCGCCGGCGTCGAGCCGCTTGGCCTCACCAGCGGCGCTGAGGCTCATTGCCAAGGACAGGGCGGCGCTGGCCTCAGCGTCGGCCGCATGGGTGCTCAGGCGCGCTTGGGCCAGTTGCTCCAGCTCGCTGTACTTGCCAGCGTCTTGCAGCGCTTCCAGCTGCGCATCCTTGAAGACGGCGGCCTGTGCGCTGCCCAGGGACGCGGCCAGGGCCAGCGTGAGCGAGGAGGCGCGAATCGAGAGGGCTTGGCGTGGCGCCTGGAAATAGATGTTCATATCGGCTGAGACTTCGCTGTTTCGGGGTTCGACGAGCAGCAGGCCGCGGCAACGCTTGCTGCTGCTGCTGGATGCAAGAAGGCGGGGCCATTGTGTTGAGCGACCCAAGCGCCCCGACGGCCGCTCCGACGAGCGACGGGCTGCGGGTTTTCAAGCCCGCTGAGAGGGGATGAATGACGCGAAGCGCCGCTCGGTGGCCGCCGGCGCCACTCGTCGCGGCGGGGCGTCACTCATCCTGGTAGGGGCGTCGCCGATCCCGCATGGCTTGGCCGCGGCCCCGACCTGCCGGCACAGTCGCCCCCTGAACCCATGCGAGCACCTTGTCATGAAAAGAGTTTTGCGTTGGCTGCTGCGAGGCAGCTTGATCCTCCTGGCCCTGCTGCCCCTGCTGGCCGGCCTGCTCGCCTATTTCCTCTACACGCCCGAACCCGAACTGCCGCCGCTGTCCGGCCAATTGAGCCAGGGCACCCTCGACGTGGCCGGCGTCAAACGCAGCTACCGGAGCTATGTGCCCAAAGACCTGCCACCGGGCGCGCCGCTGGTCTTGGCGTTGCACGGCTCGGGCGAGGGCCCGGGTCAGATCCGCGTCGCCACGGGTTACGCCTTCGAGCGCCTGGCCGATCAGCACGGCTTCGCCCTCGTCTACCCCAAATCCTTCGCCTTCGACTGGAACGACTGCAGCCGCATCGGCGACAAGGAGCTGAACGGCGTCAGCAGCGACGATGTGGGTTTCTTGGCCAGCCTGGTGGACCACCTGGTCACCGAGCTGGCGCTCGACCCGGCGCGCGTGTTTGCGGCCGGCGTGTCCAACGGCGGCTCGATGGTGATGCGCTTGGCGCTCGAGCAGCCGGATCGCTACAAGGCGGTGGCAGCCGTGGTCGCCAATGTGCCTGCGCCGCAGAACTTCCAGTGCAAGCCGGCGGCGCAAAAGGCCACCTCGGTGATGATCATGAACGGCAGCGAGGACCCGCTGGTTCCCTACGCCGGCGGCGAGATCAATCTGCTGGGCCTGTTCTACCAAGGCGGCCCGGTCATTTCATCGCGCGCATCGGCACAGTTCTTCGCCGATTGGGCGCATCTGAACGGCGCGCCCCAGACCCTGGAAACCGTGGTCGCTGGCGGTGTTCGTGTCGAACACAAGCGCTGGAGCCCCGCCCACACGGGCAGCGGCAAGCAGGGCGGCAGGCACAGTGGCGAGGGCAAGGCCGAGGTGGAACTGGTGACCATTCATGGCGGCGGGCATGGTCTGCCACAGCCCTACGCGCAGCGCCCGCGGCTCTTGGGCCCCTCGCCGATGGCGCCGAACGGCCCGGCCCTGATCTGGGATTTCTTCGCGCGGCAGCACTGACAGACCGATCACCTCAGCCCCTCCTGCCCTCCTCCAAACACCTCAACTGAGCGTTCTTCAAACATGGCCACCCTCTACATCAGCCCCGAGAGCTCCCCCCTGGTCCATGCCGCCGCAGCGGCCTTGTTGTACGCACATATCGGCGCCGGCAGCCTCGGGATCGCGTCGGGCGCGGCGGCCTTTGTGTTCCGCAAGGGCACGGCGCTGCATCGCTTGATCGGCAAGGTGTTTGTCGCGTCGATGCTGATCATGTCCGGCATCGGCGCCTGCGTGGCGCCTTTCTTGCCCACGCCCGAGCGCGCCTCGCTGATTGCGGGTGTCTTGACCTTCTATCTGGTCTTGAGTTCGTGGCTGGCCGTCAAACGCAAGCCAGGTGAAGTGGGTAGCTTCGAGCACGGTCTCTTGTTGACCTCGCTGGGCATCACCGGCGCGGGCGCCTACTTCTTCTGGCTCGCCATGCAAAGCCCGCGCGGCATGCTGGACGGCCAGCCGGGCGCAGCGTTCGCCCTGTTCACGATCATCGGCAGCCTGGCGGCGGTGGGGGATTTGCGCCTGATCATCCAGCGCGGCGTCACGGGCGCCACCCGCCTGGCGCGCCATCTCTGGCGCATGACGATCGCCTTGTTCATCGCCGCCAACTCGCTGTTCCTGGGTCAGCCCCAGGTCTTCCCGAAGGCGGTGCAGAAGTCCGGCTTGCTGTTTGTGCCGGCGCTGGTGATCCTGGCATTGCTGCTGTTCTGGCTGAGCCACACGGCCTGGGGCGCGCATCGGCGTCAACGCGCGCGCCGCATGCAGACTGCATGAGGCCCGTGCCGCTTGACCTCAGCTCGGCCTGACGGATCAGGTGAGACACCAACCCTGTGTCGGGAGAACGTGGTTGGCGCGTGCGAACGGGGCGTCGCCCCCCCCGCCGCTCAGGCCCGCGCCTGACGCAGCCGCCGCTGCATGGCCCAGAACATCAGGCGCTGCAGCGGGTGGCGGTTGCCGAAGGGGCGCCAGGTGCTTGTGAAGTTGTTGCGGTAGGCATCAAAGTGCAGGCCGCGCGGAGCGCTCAGCACATCACCACGGCCCAGCAGCAGCTTGACTGCATTGGCACACGCCACCCCGGCCGCCAACTCGATGCCGATGGCAGTGGACGGCACCTTCTTCTCAAACAGATCGACCGTGCGAGCGGTCAGCAGGTAATGCCGCTGCTGCATGGAGGGCGAGACGCCGACGATGAACTTCAACACCTGGTCTTCGAAGCTGTGGCCATCGAGACAGAAGTAGTCCTCGAAGCTCATGCCGCCGGGCAGAAAGGCCAGGAACGCCGTGCCCATGCCCATGGGCGCCGCCGTGATGGCCGGAATGCCCAAGGCACGGCAGCGCGCAAACACCTGGCGACGCAGGGGCAGCGCAAAGATGTCCAGGCTGTCCACATACAGATCGGCGCCCGCCAGGAACTCCTCGAGATTGCCCTCGTTGATCCCACCGGGCAGCAGACGCAACTGCACCTCAGGGTTGATGTCCCGCAGCGTGCGGGCCATAGCGTCCAACTTCGGCTGACCGATGGTGGACGCAAAGGCGCCGGCCTGGCGGTTCATGTTCGGCCAGTCGAAGACATCCAGATCCGACAACGTGAACTGCCCCACCCCGAGGCGCGCCAGCGTGATCGCATGGCTGCCGCCCACGCCGCCCAGGCCGCCGATGGCCACGCGGCAGCTGCGCAGCCGCTGCTGCTCCGCCTCGCTGAACCAGCCCAAATTGCGCGAGAAGGCCTCGCGGTAGTCGAAGGCGTCCGAGATCACAGCCATAGCCACCTGCCTGTCAAAGTGCAAGCCCACCGGGAGCGCCCCTGGGCTTGATCAGAACGGGAGCGTCGGGGCGTGCCGAATGGCGGACTCAAAGCCCCCCCTGCCTGGCATCGCCTGCTAGCGCTCGAACTCTACGGCGTCTGGCCGATTTTGTGCAGCCTGTCTGACACCGGCCGGGCCGAACAGCGCCCTGCCCTTCGTGGCCAGGGCGAGCTGGCGAGTGGCCATAATCCTGCGCGAGACCACCACACCGGATGCGGGGCCCAAGTCGCAGCGCCCCGTCCGCGGCACGCACGCGCCCACGGCGCTGACACCACGTTTGAGCATGCTGAAGAACCCCGAACACGAGCGATTCCAGCTGGGCGAATGGATCGTCGACGCCGCCGGCAACCGCCTGCAGCGCGGCGAGGAGACGCGCGCCTTGCGGCACAAGGCCATGGCCTTGCTCGTGCTGCTGGCGCGCCACCCGGGCGAAACCGTCAGCCGCGAGGAGATCGTGGCCCGCATCTGGGACGGCAATCAGTTTGTCGCCCCCAAGGCCATCAACACCGCGGTCTGGACCCTGCGCCAGGCGCTGGGCGACGACCCCGATTCGCCGCGCTATCTGGAGACGGTGGCCAAGAAAGGCTACCGCTTGATCGCACCGGTGTCGGCCATCACCCGGGTGGAGGAAACCGCCACGGTGGCTGACCCTTCCGCCTCCGTGCCACCCGTCGCAGCGGTCGACCCGGCCCCCGCAATCACCCCACCCACCGGCCCGCGCCACGGCCCGAGGTGGGCGGCTGCCCTGCTGGTCACCAGCCTCGCCGCACTGGGCGGGTGGGCCTGGAGCACCCTGACGGCCAGCAGCAGCAACACCGTCCAGACGCCCGAGACCCCATCGCACTTGCCCCAGGCACAGCCACTGTCCCAAGCCCCGGGGCAGGAGTATCTGGGCCAGCTCTCGCCCGATGGCAGCCAGCTGGCCTTTGCCTGGTGGCAGGGTCAGGGCGTGGGTCGCCTGTACCTGCGAGCGGCGGCCGACGGCGCTGCCGAGGCCCGGGCCATCAGCCCGATCGACGAAGAGGTCAGCGGCCTGGCCTGGGCGCCGGACGGGCAGGCCCTGGCCTATGTGGCCACCCAGTCCAGCGGCAGCTGCACACTCTGGATCTACCGGCTGGCAACGCAGAGCCGGCAGGCGCTGGCCGCTTGCCAGGCCCTGTTCACGCCCAGCCTGGACTGGTCGCCCGACGGCCGCTGGCTGGCCTTCAGCGCCACGGCCGAGGGCGTGGGCGGCCTGTTCCTGATTGCCCCGGATGGCAGCGGCTTGCGCCGCCTGAGCAGCGCGCCGCCTGCCGCCATGGCCGACCACCAGCCCGCCTGGTCGGCCGACAGCCGCCATCTCGCCTTTGCCCGCCAGGACCCGGCCGACGGCAGCCGAGACCTCCATGAGCTGACGCTGGCTTCAGGCGCCCTCACACGCCTCAGCCAGCTCAAGCTTTACGGCTTGCATGGCATCAGCTACCGCGGCCAGGGCCGAGAGCTGGTGTTTTCCGCCACCCAGCAAGACCGCCGGATGCTCTTGCACTGGGATACCGCCCGCGCCAGCGCCCGGCCGCTGGGTCTGGAGGGCAGTGCGCCCAAACGCAATGCCGATGGCAGCATCGTCTATGCCCTGCTGCGGGCGCACACCAGCATTGCCCGCCTGCGCTGGGGCTCGGGCGTGCCGGAGCGCGCCATCAGCTCGGTCGCCAATGACCGCGCCCCCACGGCCGCGGGTCAGGGCCTGGCTTTTGTCTCGAACCGGACCGGCCACCCCGAGATCTGGTGGGCCGACTCGGACTCGGCCCCGCCCCGCCGCCTGACCGCGCTGGAAGGCCTGAGCAGCAGCCCGGCCGTTTCGCCGGACGCGAGCCAGCTGGTCTTCGCCGGCAGCTGCGGGCCCGGCAAGCGCATGGGTTTGTGCCGCCTCGAGCGGGCCGGGACCACGGTGCAAGCCCTGACGGCCGATGCGGCCGAGTACGGCCGGGCGAGCTGGCACCCTGGGGGGCGGGAGTTCGTCGTCGCCAGCGACCGGGGTGGCAGCTGGCAGCTGTGGCGCTTCCGTGCCGACGGCAGCCAGGCGCCGCAAGCGCTGCGCACCGAGCAGGTCCCTGGCCCCCAGGTGCAGTGGGCCGCCGATGGCCGAAGCCTGGTCTACCAGGCTCGCGCCAGCCAAGGCCTGCGCCTGCGCAGCGCCGAGGGGCAGGAGCGAGACCTGCCGGGGCTGCCGCCGGAAGAAAGCCTGGTGGATTGGCAGCTGAGCCCGGACGGCGCCCTGCTCGTGCTGAGCCGTGGCAGCCGAGAGCGCTTCCGGCGCTTCGAGCTCGGCAAGGGGCGCCAAACGGTCTTGAGCGCTCACCCGCTGGGCACCTTCCCCGAGCTGGCGCGTTTCAGCCTCGCCGCCGACGGCAGCGCCTGGGTGGAGCTGTCCAACACGGCCGTGGCGGATCTGATGCACCTGCGCTGAGGCCCGGCCCGGCTCGCCAGGCCGAGCTTCAGCGCAACTAAATGCTTGTCAGCGTTCAGGAAATATTTTTTAGACATGGATTGGAGCGCGCCGAGCGCGCCGCCGTCTTGCCCGCAGGGCGCGGCTTGGGCCTACTGAGGTGCAGCGCAGCAAAACAGCTCGCAAAGCCACAGACAGGTGACCCCATGAACCGACGACAACTGAACGCCAGCGCCCTGCTCTGGGCCGACAGCGCACTGTGGGGCGCTGCCCGGGCCCAAGCGGCCCCGGGCGCCGAAAGAGGTGCCGAAAAAGGTGCCGAAAGAGAGGCCGCAGCTGGCGAACGCACACGCGGCTGGACCCGCCTGCCCGATATGCCCCTGCCCTTGGCCAAGTTCGGTGTGGCGGTGCTGGGCGGAAAGATCCATGTGCTGGGCGGCTACGACACGCGGCGCAGCGTGCTGGTCTACGACATCGCCAGCCAGCAGTGGAGCCATGGGCCCGAGCTGCCACGCGGCACCGACAACGTCGCCGCCATTGCCCTGGCCGATCGCTTGCTGGCCATCGGCGGCGAAGCTCGCCTGGCCTTGCAGGTGCTGGATGCAGGCCGCGGCCAGTGGAGCCTGGCGGCCGCTCTGCCGCGGGTCAGCTTTGCTTCGGCCGCCACCGTGCTGGAGGGGCAGGTCCATGTGCTGGGGGGCTGGAACTACAACAACCAGAACAGCGCCTCACTGGACAGCCATTCGGTGCTGGACCCGAGCCGCATGCAATGGTCCAGCGCCGCCCCCTTGCCGCTGGCGCGCAATGCCGCCGCCGCCGTGACGCTGGGCGGCCAGCTCTACCTGCTGGGCGGGCGCGCCCCCGGCATACGCGCCCACGACCAGCACAGCCTGGCCCGCATGGATGTCTATTCGCCCGCCGAAGACCGCTGGAGCTCCGCGCCCCCGCTGCCCCGGGCACGCGCCGGCTTGGCCGCCGTAGCCCTGGACGGGCGCCTGTACGCGCTGGGTGGCGAGGGCCCGGGCGGGGAGGTCAGCGCGGCGATGGAGCGCTACGAGCCGAGCCGCCAGACCTGGACCACCCTGGCCGACATGCCTTACCGCAGCCATGGCCTGGGCGCGGTGGCGGCAGGAGGCGCCCTCTACGTGATGGGCGGCTTCGGCCAGCCCTCGGACGCGGTGGGCAGTGAATCGGCCGCCTTCTACCGCTACCTGCCATGAAGCGCCCGCACCCGCACTCACACCCGGCTCTGGGCTGGCTCTTGGCCGCCGCCACCTGCTGCGGGCTCAGCGCCTGTGGCGGAACGCAGCGCCACCCGGAAACCGGGTTGGAGGTGCCGGCGCTGCCCAGCTCCGCGCCGCCGGCCGCCGAGATCTCGGTGCTGATGCTGGGCAACAGCCACACCTCGGCCCAGGCCCTGCCGCAGCAGTTGGAGGGCCTGTTGCGGGCCCGATTTCCCGGCCAATCGGTGGCTGTGGTGGAGGCGCCGAACTGGCTGTTTCTCGACGAGCGCCTGAGCGACCCGCTGAGCCAGAAGCTGCTGAGCAGCCAGCCCTGGCGGGCCGTGGTGCTGCAGGCGCAAAAGTACAGCAGCAGCGGTGCCTACCACTACAGCACCGCAGCCGCCGAGCAATGGGTGCAGGCGGTGCGCCGCCAACAGGCGCTGCCCCTGCTCTTCCCCGAATGGCCGCGGCGCGGCATCGACGAGACCGCTCGGATCTACGAGCTCCATGTGTCCATCGCCCGCAAGCAGCCAGCCTGCGTGGCACCCATCGGCCAAGCCTGGGACCTGGCCCTGCAACGCCATCCCGAGCTGCGCCTGCATGCCAGCGACGGCAACCATTCGGCCGCTGCTGGCGCGCACCTGGCTGCGCTCATGCTCTACGCCACCCTGACCGGCGACTCGGCCCTGGCTCTTCTGCCGCTGCTGCCCGAGCTCCACGGCATCAGCACCGCGCTGCAAACCCAGCTGCGCCAGATTGCGGCCGACACGGCGGCCCGGGTCCCGCCGCGCCAGCATTGCCCGAAGGATGGACCCTTGTAAGCTGCCCCAGCCATTCTGCGGCGGCAAGGAGCCCGCGATGGGTTCGCATCCACCGCAACTCTGAGCCCAGGCCCAGCGGCAGCTCTAGCTCAGCCCGGCCGACCACGTATAGCGCCGCGATAGCAGCGTCTGCCCCACCAGAGGCAAACGCCACAGCTCGGCGTAGCGAGCGACAGAGCCTGCGCGCGGCTTGACGGGGCGGCGAAGAGGGGCCCCTTTCGCCCGTATCCACCGCTTGCGTCCTCAAGCAAGCGGTAGCAAGAGAGGGAACTTGACCGGCGTGTGCAATGCGGGCAGCTCTCCTTGAACGGTCGCCCAGCGTTGTCCAAGTAGAGCTTCAAGTTCTGCGCCCCCATGAAGAACGCAAATGGGTGCGCGGCGCAGACTACACAACGAGGGACTTTTGTCAGCCTGTAAGAACTGACAGTTTGACCCGCGTACGGAAAGATGATTGCGCATCACCGCGGCTCATGCAGGTGTCGCCGAAGATGTCCCGGGCGGCCCTGTCACCACGGTTTCACACCCCCCTGTCACGCTGCCGTCTTTCTTCTGATCGCCCGCGACAGCGCGGCGAGCCCACCCCATGCCTCCAGGCTTTCATCGGCTGATCGCGGCCCAGTTCGCGTCGGCGCTGGCGGACAACGCCTTGCTCATCGTCACGATTGCCCTTTTGGTGGAGCAGGGGTTCCCGGGCTGGTGGGCCCCGCTGCTGAAGTTCGGCTTCACCTTGTCCTATGTGCTGCTGGCGCCCTTCGTGGGGCCGCTGGCGGATGCCGTGCCCAAGGCGCGTCTGATGGCCTGGATGAATGGCGTGAAGATGGTGGGCGTGCTGGGCTTGCTGGCCGGCGTGCACCCGATGGCGGCCTTCACCCTGATCGGCTTTGGCGCGGCGGCGTATGCGCCGGCCAAGTACGGCCTGGTGACCGAGCTGGTACCGGCCCAAGGCCTGGTGCAGGCGAACGGCTGGGTGGAAGTCTCGGTGGTGGGCGCGGCCTTGCTGGGCACGGTGTTGGGTGGGCTGCTGGTCAGCCCCTGGTTGCAGGGATCGGGCCTGTATGCCGCCGCACGTGAGGGTTTGGAAACCCTGGGGCTGACCCAGGCCAGCGGCCTGAGCCTGTCCATCCTGGCGCTGATGGCGGTGTACGGCAGCGCCAGCTGGCTGAACCTGGGGGTGCCGGACAGCGGTGCGCGCTATCCGGCCTGCCACCTCCGCCTGGGCCCCCTGCTGCGCGACTTCAGCGAGGCGAATATGAAGCTCTGGCGCGATGCCGAGGGCGGCCTCTCGCTGGCGGTGACCACCATCTTCTGGGGCTTTGGTGCCACCTTGCAGTTCGCCGTGCTGCGCTGGGCGGCCGATGCCCTGCAGCTGCCACTAAACCAGGCGGCCTACCTGCAAGCGGCCGTGGCCGTGGGCGTGGTGGGCGGCGCGGCAGCGGCCGGGCGCTGGGTACCGCTGCGCGCGGCCAAGAAGATGCTGGGATTTGGCGTGCTGCTAGGCCTGCTGGTGCCGGCCGTGGCCTGGATGCCCTCGCTGGGCCTGGCCCTGCCCTTGCTCGTGGTGGTGGGCGTGGTGGGCGGCTTGCTGGTGGTGCCGCTCAACGCACTCTTGCAGCACCGCGGCTACTGCCTGCTCACGGCCGGTCGTTCGATCGCCGTGCAGGGTTTCAATGAGAACGCCAGCGTGCTGGGCATGCTGGCCCTGTACGCCCTGCTGCTCAAGCTGGAGCTGCCCATCATCACGGTGATGAGCGGATTCGGCCTGAGCATTGCGGCCACCATGGCCTTGCTGTGGCGGCGCGAACGCCGGCGCAGCGGCGCGGAGCGGCGGCGCACCTTGCAAGATCTGCCCGACAGCGCCTTGCTCTGAGCCGGCGCTGCGCGGCCGCTCAGCGCCGCGAATGCAGGTTCACACCGCCGGGCGCTTCTTGCTCGCCTTGGCCAGCAGACCGGCACCCAGACTGCTGGGCACCGTGGCGCGGTGCATGACCGAGTCGAGCACGCCTTCGAAGCGGGCGACGATGGCGCTCCAGTCCAGCTCCGAAGCCGTCTGGCAGGCGGCCGCGCCCATCTGGCGGCGCAGCGCGGCCTGGTCGGCCAGGCTGAGGGCGGCGCGCACGAAAGCGGCCTGGTCGTCCATGGGCACCAGCAGGCCGTTCTCGCCGCTGCGGATCAGCTGGGCGGCGGCGGCGTAATTGAAAGCCACCACGGGCAGGCCGCTGGCCATGGCCTCGGTGGTGACGTTGCCGAAGGTCTCGGTCAGGCTGGGGAAGAGGAAGAGATCGCCCGAGGCATAGTGCGCCGCCAGGTCTTCGCCCTTGCGTTGGCCGGCAAAGATGGCCTGCGGCCAGCGCGCCTGCAGCTCCGCCTGCTGCGGGCCACTGCCCACCACCACCAGGCGGGCACGTGGCTGCTGCTGCGCGATCGCTTCGAAGGCAGCCGTCAGCGCGGCCAGGTTTTTCTCGGGCGCGATGCGGCCCACATAAACCACCACCAGATCATCGTCCGCCACGCCCCACTCGGTGCGCAGCGCGGCGCTGCGGCGGCTGGGCGAGAACTGCTGCGTGTCCACACCGCGCGAGACCACCGTCAGCTGCTTGAAGCCGCCGGCCTCCAGATCGCGCTTGAGCGCTTCGGTCGGCACCATGGTGCACTGGGTGCGGTTATGAAACTTGCGCAGGTAGGCCATGATGGGCTTGTAGAGCCAACCAATGCCGTAGTGCCGGCTGTAGGCATGGAAATTGGTGCGGAAGTCCGAGCACACCGGCAGCTTGAGATGCAGGGCCGCCTGCAGGGCCGACCAACCCAGCGCGCCCTCGGTGGCGATGTGCACCACATCGGGCCGGTTCAGCGACCAGAGCTGGACCAGCGCCTTCTTGGACGGCACGCCCATGCGCAGATTGGGATAGCGCGGGATGGGCAGGCCGCGCATCAGCACCTCGTGGAAACGCACGCTGCGCTCGGCCGCATCGCTGGCGTCCTGGCGCGGGCGGATCAGCTGCACATCGTGGTTGCGACGGTGCAAGCCTTCGACGATGCGGGCCAGTGTCATGGCCACACCATTGACCTCGGGCGGATAGGTCTCCGTCACGAAGGCAATCCGCAGTGACCGCTGGGCAGCGGGATAGTTGTCGACAACGATGCTGTCCGCGCTGGGTGTGGGTTCCATGCAGGGCATCTTGCCTAGGACAGATAACAGTTCAATGACAGTGACCGGCACGCGCGTCGGCCGATGGGCACGGGGCGGGCGCCGCCTGGTTCCTTCGGCGCGGCCATGGTCACGCAGTTTTCATGCAGCAGCGTCACCATCGCGTCACGCAAGCCGATCGGGGCTGCGCCTGGGCGGCCAGCTCCCGGCTTGGCCGCCTCTTCCCCTTCACCATCACACCGCCGAGGTGACGCGTGCGCCACAACTTCCTGAAGAACCTTGCCCAAGAGCTGCGCGTGCAGCGCTGGGACGACCACCGCTACTACCACCACAGCCGCATCAACCAGAGCCTGCACCTGCTCAGCGCGATCAGCTTTGTGATCTCCTACGGCCTGCTGTTCGTGGACCCCGCCATGGCCGCACTGCTGGCCTGGTGCGTCTCCATGACCAGCCGCCAGGCCGGCCATTTCTTCTTCGAGCCGCGCGGCTACGACGAGGTCAATCAGGCCACCGACGAGCACAAGGAAGCGATCAAGATCGGCTACAACATCCGCCGCAAGATCGTGCTGCTGGCCGTCTGGGTGGCGCTGCCGGCACTGCTCTGGCTGCAGCCCTCGCTGTTCGGCCTGATCGAGCCGGCCACCGATGTCCGCGGCTTCCTGCACGATGTGGGCATCTCCTGGCTGTCGCTGGGTGTGGCCGGTCTGCTGTTCCGCGTGCTGCAGCTCTGGCAGCAGCAAAGCCTGATGACCGGCCTGACCTGGGCCACCAAGATCATCACCGACCCCTTCCACGACATCTGGCTGTATCACAAGGCACCGATCTACCTGCTGCGCGGCGAGTTGATCGACCCGATGGACCACGTGCAACACCCGCAAAGCCGCTGACACATCGGCTGAGAGAGCACAGGGCGCCCGAGGGCGCCCTGTTTTGCGCTTCGCCGTCGCAGCTCAGAAACGCTGCTGCAGCATCTCTCGCAGCACCGAGCGGCGGATGGCCTTGTTGGTCAGCGCCTCGTCCTCCCACCACCAGCCATCGGCCTGCATGGCCTTGCAAGCCTTGACGAAGCGCTGCAGCACTGCCTCGAAATCCGCGTCGCTGTAGTTGAGGCTGAAGATCAGCCGCCCGGTCCCCACCCAGCTGAGAGCCAGACCTTGTTCACGCAAATAGAACTGCAGCATCCAGTTGTAGCGCGAAGGCTGGGTGTAGAACACCGTCCAGACCGATTGCAGGTGGGCGATCTGCACCGGCACATCGGCCACCTGCAGGGTTTCGTTGAAGTGCTGGGCACGCTGCTCCCAGCGCTCATCGGCCTGGGCGTAGATGGCCTTCACCGGCGCACTGTCCAGCCGGTCCAGGAACACCTTCATCGCGCCCATCACATAGGGGTGCGAGTTGAAGGTGCCGCGGGCGAAGCAGATGTCGGCCGGGCGCTGCTCACGGAAACGCTTCATCAGATCGCGCCGGCCGCAGACCACCCCGACCGGCAGGCCGCCGCCCAGGGTCTTGCCGTAGGTGACCATGTCGGCGCGCACGCCGAAATACTCCTGCGCGCCGCCGGCGGCCAAGCGGAAGCCCAGGAAGACCTCGTCAAAGATCAGCACGATGCCGCGCTCGGTGCAGACCTCGCGCAAGGCCTTGAGCCAACGGGTGTAGGCCTCGCGGTCGAAGCCGGCGCGGCGGCCGCTGTCCAGCAAGGACGAATCCCCCGGCGCGCCCTGGTTGGGGTGCAGGGCCTGCAGCGGATTGATCAGGACGCAGGCGATGTCGCGGCGCGTGCGCAGCACCTGCAGGCTGCGCGGGTCCAGATCCTCGAGCGTGTAAGTTTCGCGCGGCGGCAGCGGGTTGCCCGGGCCGGGCTGCACATCCTCCCACCAGCCGTGGTACGCGCCGCAGAAGCGCACCAGATGGCGGCGCCCGGTGTGATAACGGGCCAGGCGCACGGCCTGCATCACCGCCTCGGTGCCGGACATGTGGAAGGACACCTCGTCGAGCTTGGAGATGGCCTTGAGGCGCTCGACGTTCTCGGTCACGCAGGGGTGGTAGGCGCCCAGCACCGGGCCCAGCTTGTGGGTCAGGGCAATGCCCTGGTCCACGCAGTCGCGGTAGAAGTCATAGCCAAAGACGTTGACGCCGTAGGAGCCGGTCAGGTCGTAGAAGCGATTGCCATCCAGGTCTTCCACCATCACGCCGCTCGAGGCCTGCAGAAAGCTGCCGGTCTTGAGATGCTCGCGCAGGTAGGGGCTGTACTGGAAGGGCACGCGGTAGCTGCCGGTGAACTGCAGGTCCGAGATGCCCTCGCGCGCGCGCGCCGTCATGGCGATGCTCTGGGCATAGCGCTCGGCAAACACGCCGCTCAGGCGCTGGAAGCCGACACGGCGCTGCGCCTGCACCGAATCGGGCGCACCGTCCGAGCCAAAAAAACGGGCCTCGTCGTAGGCGTAGCCGGGAATCCAGCCCGCCAGGCGCTTGGCCATGCGCGAATGGCCCGCCAGCGAGCGGTGCTTGGCCCGCGACAGCTCGAGGCGCCGCTTGGCCTTCGGCAGGGTCCAGGCCAGAGCGGCCAGAGCCAGGGCCGAGAGAGCAAAAGTTTCATTCATTCAGCGTGCCTACCTTGTCCTCGCCACCCCGGGGTGAGCGAGCTTTGTTGCGCAGACCTCTTGTCTAACAGTCCGAATTGACAGACGCATGAAAAGCAGCCTTCAAGCCCGCACTCGGGCATTTCTCACACCGCGCCTGTGGGTGCAGCGCCTGCTGCAACAGGAAGACCTGAACTTCCTGCTCACCAACCGCATCCCGCGCATCGCCCTGACCCGCTTCATGGGCTGGTTCAGCCAGCTGCGCCAGCCGCTGCTGGCACGCGCCTCGATTGCGGTCTGGCGCCTGTTTACCGATCTGGACCTCAGCGACGCCAAGAAGCAGCGCTTCGACAGCCTGCACGACTGCTTCACCCGCGAGCTGCGCGATGGCGCGCGCAGCATCGACCCGCGGCCCGAAGTGCTGAGCAGCCCCTGCGACGCCATCGTCGGCGCCTGCGACCGCGTCGAGGCCGGCCAGGTCTACCAGGCCAAGGGCTTCCCCTACGCGCTGCAGGATCTCTTCGGCCCGACCCAGGACACCCGCGTCTTCGAGGGAGGCCTGTTCATCACCCTGCGCCTGACCTCGGCCATGTACCACCGCTTCCACGCACCGGCCGATTGCCAGGTCGAGCATGTGACCCACATCGCCGGCGACACCTGGAACGTCAACCCGATCGCGCTCAAGCGGGTCGAACGCCTGTTCTGCCGCAACGAGCGCGCCGTGCTGCGCTGCCGGCTGGACGATGCCGAGCGCACACCGATCGCCCTGGTGCCGGTGGCGGCCATCCTGGTGGCCAGCCTGCGCCTGCATTTCCTCGACCTGCTGCTGCACGTGGGCTACCGCGGTGCGAACGAATTGCCCTGCCAGGCGGGCTTCCAGAAGGGCCAGGAGATGGGCTGGTTTCAGCATGGTTCCACCATCCTGGTGTTCGTGCCGCCGGGCTATGCCTTGTGCGAAGGCATCGCCACCGGGCAGCGTCTGCGCATGGGCCAGGCCTTGCTCTGCCGCGCCGACTGAAACTCACCGTATCCATGCGCGATATGCGCACACTCAACAATCAATCCCGAGAAACTGACTCAAGAACTTACGAAATGAACGCCTATCGCACAGTCAAACCCGAAAAGCCATGACCAACGGCATGGCCTGTTTAGACAAGCCTCAGGGAGGCTCCACGAAAGCGCAACGTGACACAAGGGCCGGAAGTCATGCCAAAGACCAGACAAACACACTCCCGCTGCACCATTCGCACAAACCCGAGGTGATTACACGAAGTGCATGGCCGACACGGGAAGTTTGTCGCTATCGCCTGACAAGGATTGACCCTCTCAAGCCCCAAGAACCCCACTCCTAGACTGACCTGCGTCGCAGCGTACACCGTGCGAGATGCCGAAGTGCTGGCACGGTTCTGCCGCGTTATGGATACCCAACCTCGCAGGAGATTTCCCGTATGTTGAAACAACAACCGAAGTTCAGCGCCATCAGCGCAGCAGTACTCCTCGCCGTGGCCGCATCGGCCCAAGCGCAAAGCCAGACCCCCACCCAGATCGAACGAGTCGAAGTGACCGGCAGCCGCATTTTGTCGGCCGGCGCGCTGGCACCCGCGCCCGTGCAGGTCATGACGGCCGCTGACATCGCCTCTTCCGGCGCAGCCAATTTGCAAGAACTACTGCTCAAGAGCCCCGTGTTCGGTGGTGGCGCTGGCAGCAACAGCTTGGGTCGCAACAACTCCAACTTCCTGACCTCGAGCTCCGGCGTGTCCACTCTGGACCTGCGCAATCTCGGCGTCGACCGCACCCTGGTGCTCGTCAATGGCCGACGTTATGTTTCGGGCATCCCCGGCTCTTCCGCGGTTGACCTGAACACCATCCCAACCGATTTCATCGAACGGGTGGAAATGTTGACCGGCGGCGCTTCGTCTACCTACGGCTCCGACGCCGTGGCAGGTGTGGTCAACATCATCCTGAAGCGCAACATCAATGGCCTGAAGCTCGACATGCAGCTCGGCCGCAGCGAAAAGGGCGATGACGACAAGAAAAAATTCAGCGCTTCGTTCGGCACCAGCGGTGCCGATGGCCGCGCCAACCTGATGGCCCATTTCGCGTTCACGCGCCAAGGCCAGACCATGGCGCGCGACCATGGCGTGCCTTACGACCAGACCTCGCTGGCCGTGCTGAATCCCAAGACCACCAATCCGGCTGACATCTTCAATGTCCGCCAGCCGACCTTCTCCGCCTTCGCGCCGGCCGGCCACTTCTACTTCACGGACGCAGACAAGAAAGACGTCGACTTCACGTACGACGCTGCAGGCAAGCAAATCCCATGGTCGCAGAATGGCCCGGCTGGCGACGGCGTTGGCGCCACCGGCTTCAACCGTCAGGCGTACCGCGCCATTTCGGTGCCCACGGACCGCATGTTGCTGGCTGCCAAAGGCGACTACGCACTGAACGACAAGCATCAGATCTTCTTCGAGGGCACCTACGCCGCGACCAAGACCAAATCTGAGATTGAGCCGTTCGCACTCGCTTCCAGCGACGTGTACCCGAATACCGAGGTCGTGCCGACCGAGTTCTTGATCAACGGAACGATGGTGCGCAACCCGCTGGTGCCCGCTAACGTGGTCGGCGACTACTTCTTCCAGCGCCGTATGACCGACCTGGGCAGCCGCATCCAGCAGGCCGACCGCGACACGTTCCGCTTTGTGCTCGGCATGAAGGGCGAAGTGAATCCGACCTGGTCCTACGAAACCTACCTGGGCTACGGCGCCACCAAGGAAGGTCAGCGCGGCAATGGCCAGGTCAATGTGCTGAATATGCGCAATGCCCTCGAAGCCATTCCTGATGGCAAGGGCGGTGTGATGTGCCGTGACGAACTGGCGCGCGCGCAGGGCTGCGTGCCCATCAATATTTTCGGAGCTGGCACGATCTCGCCCGCAGGCGTCAAGTACATTGCCGCCCCGCAGTCGCTGAACACCAAGGTGACTCAGAAGATGGCAGGCTTTACCGTTTCGGGCGAGCCCTTCGAGATGCCCGCTGGCCCCGTTGGCATCGCCGTTGGCGGCGAATGGCGCGCCGAGTTTTCGGAAGACGTGCACGACGCCTTGACAGCCACCGGC
Source organism: Paucibacter aquatile (assembly GCF_002885975.1). NCBI lineage: Bacteria > Pseudomonadati > Pseudomonadota > Betaproteobacteria > Burkholderiales > Sphaerotilaceae > Roseateles > Kinneretia aquatilis. Next base: position 1,956,615 of record NZ_POSP01000003.1, read on the forward strand.
CTGAACGGCGGAAACGCCCTGCCTGACACCAAGGGCTCCTTCAACGTCAAGGAACTGTTCGTCGAAACCCGCCTGCCCCTGCTGAAGGGCCTGCCCCTGATCAAGACCCTGGACGGCATCGCTGCCGTGCGCGCCAGCGATTACTCCACCGCTGGCAAGACCAACAGCTGGAACACGGGCCTGGACTGGGCGGCCAACTCCACGGTACGCGTGCGCGTGACCAAGGCCGTGTCAACCCGCGCGCCCAATGTCGGCAACCTGTTCTCCGCGCCCTCGCAGACCTTCCCGCCTGGCTTGAAGGACCCCTGCAATGGCGTCAAGAGCAGCGACACCAGCGTGCTGGCCACCAATTGCAAGGCAGCACCTGGCGTGGCAGCCAATATGGCCGCAAATGGTGGTGTGTTCACCCTGACTCAGCCCGATCGTGACGGCATCAGCGGCTTCGACAGCGGCAACCCGGACCTGAAGCCTGAGAAGGGCAATTCGACCACCTTCGGTCTGGTGATCACGCCCAAGGGCATCCCGGTACTCGACAAGTTCGCTTTCACGGCCGACTACTTCGACATCAGCATCGACAAAGCGATCAACACGCCGGGACGCCAGTACGCGCTGGATCAGTGCTACAGCGGCAATGACACGTCCTTCTGCAAGTTCATCACCCGCCGCCCCACCGGCACCCCCGGCAACAGCGCGGGCTCAATCGATCTGATCAACGAAGTGCCCGTCAACAGCGGCGGCCAAGTCGCCAAGGGTCTGGACTTCACGGCCAGCTACTCGGACAAACTCGGCACTGGTCGCGTCAATGGCCGCCTGAGCTATACCCACCTGCTGAAGGCTGAGTACAAAGCCACCGACACCGCAACGCCTGACCCGACCGCAGGTGAGCTGGGTTCGCCGCGCAACCGGTGGAGCTTGAGCCTTGGCTACGAGAACGGCCCGTGGGCACTGTCGACAACCACCACCTTCATCGGTCAGTCCTATTTGAACGATAGCTTCCGCAAGGGCTATCCTCAGTTCACGAAGGCAGACTTCAAGGTGGCGTCCAAGACCTACCTGGACATGCAGGGCACCTACGCTCTTGGCAAGGCGCAGTTCTACCTGGGCATCGACAATGTGCTGAACACCAAGCCGGCACCTATCGTCAGCGGCCTGCCAGGCAACACCACCGGCACTGCCACCGACGCAGGCACCTACGACGCGATCGGTCGCCGTTACTACTTCGGCGTGCGCTACAGCATGTAAGACCCACGGGGCGGTCGCAAGATCGCCCTATCCTCGCAGGTCTCGACCGCAGGCCGGCCACCCCAAACGGGGCGGCCGGCCATTTTTTTGGCAACTAGCAAGGGCAAGTCGGACTGAGACGCCCAGGGTGAAAAAATCACGCGCTGGTGCAACTGGAAGGCATCAACGCCCACCAAGCAGGCGATCGTTGGCGGGATGCGTAGTTTGAGCTTCGTCACCGCCCTCGGCGTCGCGGCCATTCAGCATGGGGCACAAGCCGCGCCCCGACCACCGGCGTATTGCTGGCAAACATCCCACATGCGACACATGTCGCCAATTTGGCTAGGCCGCGCTCCTGGCCTCTGCGCCTGGGGCTAGACTGACCCAAGCCCGGTCCGCGAACCACAGGTGCGGCATCACAAACCGGGCATGCCGACAGGGAGTACGGTCCATGAAAGCTGCCGCGCGTTTCGAACACCGCGCCCTGCTCACATTTGCGGCAGGCACCCTGGTCTTGGTGGGATTAATGGTAAGCGCTTGGTGGCTTGCGGATCAGACGGCTCTTGCAGTCCAAGAGGTGGGTCACACCCATGCGGTGCTGGCCGATCTGGCCGGCGTGCGAGCAGAGACCGCCCAGGTAGAGTTGCACACCTTGGGATTTCGCACCAGCGGCGATCCGGGTCGGCTGCAAGAGCGCGATCAAGCTCTGGCGCGCCGCGAAGTCTTGCTGGAACGACTGCGTGCGAGTACGTCCGACACCCCTACCCAGCATGCGCGCTGGCAGCGGCTGCGCGAACTGGTGAACGAACGCATCGCCCTGTCGCGCCAAATTGAAGCGCGCATGAAGCAGGAGGGGCCGGCGGCTGCCCAGGCCTTGGTCGCAGGCTCCAGCCTGGCCGAGACCCGGCGCAGGGCCGAGCGGCTGCTGGCCGATATGGAATCGGGCGAGCGAGTGCTACTGCCCGAACGAGAGCAAGCCCGCGATCGCTTGCGCGCACGCGGTTTTGTGGCCACTGTCCTTCTGGGCCTGGCCTTACTTGGCCTGCTTGCCAGCTGCTTTCAAACGCTGCGCCGCCGTCTGCAAGATCAGGAAGACCATCGTCAAAGCTTGGCCGACAGCGAGGAACAACTGGCCTGTCTGTGGCAGTCAATGGCTGATGCAGTATTGGCCACTGATACCGAGGGTCGCATCACGCGCATGAACGCCGAGGCCGAGCGCCTGTGCGGCTGGCCAGAGGCAGAGGCGCTGCGCCGCCCGGTGCGCGAGCTGCTGCCGCTGATCGAAGAAGCCAGCCGCCAACCGATGGAACTGCCCCTGGCCCTGGTGATGACCGGGGGCGGCACGCAGACTATGGGCCAGGCGCCGCTGCTGTGCCCGCGCACAGGCGGCGAACGGCCGGTCAGCCTGAACCTGACACCCATCCGTGACAGCAACGGCCGCGTGCGCGGTCTGATCGTGATCTTGCGAGAGGACCAAAGGGAGCGCCTGGCACGACAGCAAGAACTGATCCACCGAGCCGAGCTGGAGCGCCAGGCTCTGGAGCGAGCCCAGCGCCTGCACGACAGCGAGCAGCATCTGCGCAGCATCCTGGGCCATGTGCCGGCGCTGATCGCCTTCATCGACACGGAGCTTCGTTTCGTCTACGCCAACAAGCGCTACTGTGAGAGCTTCGCCCCCGATCTGGACGAGCTGGCCGGATTGGAGCTCAAGGCCGTGCTGGGCGAGGCGGGTTTCGCCAGCGTCGCGCCCCTGGTCCAGCGCGCACTGCTGGGCGCGGCACAAGAGCTCGATTGGCAGCCCAGCCCCGAGCGCTGGCAGGCCTTGCGCTACCTGCCGCGCTTCAACGAGCAAGGCCGTGTCGATGGCTGCTATGTGCTGGGCGTTGACATCACCGAGCGCCATGAGGCCCGCCAAGCCTTGCTGTACAGCCAGCAACAGCTGGCCCGGGTGATCGAGGGCTCGGACCAGGGCTACTGGGAATGGGATTTGCGCAGCAACCATTTCCAGGTCAGTGCACGCTGGGAGACCATGCTGGGCTACCAGCGCGGTGAGATGCAGGTGGCCCCCGAAAACTGGTCCCAACTGGTTCACCCCGAGGACCTGCCGCGCGCACTCGAATCGATCCAGCGCCACCTGAACGGCGAGATTGCCACCCACGAGTTCGAGATTCGAGTGCGCACCAAAGCCGGCGAATGGCACTGGATCCTGACCCGCGGCGGCGTGGTCCAGCGCGGCGCCGACGGCACGCCTTGGATCATGTCCGGCACCCACACCGACATCCATGAGCGCAAGCTTCTGGAGCTGGCGCAGCGCGAGGCGCGCGTGGTGTTCGAGAACTGCTACGAGGGCATCATGGTGACCCAGGCCGACGGCCTGATCACCAAGGTCAATCCGGCCTTCAGCCGCATCACCGGCTACAGCCAGGAGGAGGTGCTCGGCCAGTCACCGCGGGTGCTGTCTTCGGGTCGGCATGAGGCGAGCTTTTTCCAGGACTTCTGGCAATCGCTGAAGGAACAGGACTTCTGGCGCGGCGAGATCTGGAACCGCCGCAAGGACGGCGACCTGTTCGCGGCCTTGCAATCGGTCTCGGTCGTACGCGACCGCCAGGGACGCGTCAGCGACTATGTCAGCGTCTTCACCGACATCAGCCAGCTCAAGGCCCACGAAGCCGAGCTGAACCGGGTGGCCAATTTCGACCCCCTGACCCTGCTGCCCAACCGCCGCCTGCTGTCCGACCGGCTCAATCAGGCCATCCACCGCGCTGACCGCAGCGGCCGCATGACGGCCGTGTGCTTCCTGGATCTCGATGGCTTCAAGGCCATCAACGACCAGCATGGCCATGCCGCCGGCGACGAGCTGCTGATCGGCGTGGCCCACAACCTCAAGCAGGTGCTGCGGGTCGATGACACCCTGGCCCGGCTCGGTGGCGATGAGTTCGTCATCCTCTTGACCGAGCTGGACAGCCCCGAGGAATGCGCCCTGGTGCTGGAGCGCCTGCTGCGCTCGGTGCAGGCGCCGGTGTCGGTAGAGGGCCGTGAGCTCAGCATCTCGGCCAGCGTCGGTGTCAGCCTCTATCCTCTGGACCACGCCGATCCGGACACCTTGATGCGCCATGCGGATCAGGCCATGTACCTGGCCAAACAAACCGGGAGAAATCGCTACCAGCTCTTCGACACCGAGATCGACCGCGCTGCCCGCCAACACCGCGAGCAACTGGCCCGCCTGCAACAGGCTTTGCAGCAAGACGAGTTCTGTCTGTTCTACCAACCCAAGGTCGATCTGCGCCACGGCGCGGTGGTGGGCGTGGAGGCCCTGCTTCGCTGGCAGCACCCTGAGCGCGGCCTGTTGCCGCCGGGCGAGTTCCTGGGCCAGGTGCATGGTGGCGAGTTGGAGCGCCCGCTGGGCGAATGGGTCATGGAGGCGGCCCTGAATCAGCTCGAAACCTGGGCAAACCAGGGCATGGACCTGCCCATCAGCATCAATATCAGCGCCACCCACCTGCTGCAGCCGGGCTTCAGCGAGCATCTGGCGGACAGCCTGGCGCGCCACCCGCGGGTTGCGCCGACACGGCTGGAGCTGGAGGTGCTGGAAACGTCGGCCCTGGGCGAGATGCAACAGGCGGTGGCGGTGCTGGAGCGCTGCATGGCCTTGGGCGTGCAGTTCGCGCTCGACGACTTCGGCACCGGCTACTCCTCCCTCACCTACCTGCGCAAGCTGCCCGTGGCCACGCTCAAGATCGACCAGAGCTTTGTGCGCGACATGCTGGTCGACCCCGACGACCTCAGCATCGTCAAGGGCGTGATCGAACTGGCGCACGCCTTCCACCGCGAGGTGATCGCCGAAGGCGTGGAAAGCCTGGAGCATGGCGCCCGCCTGCACGCCATGGGCTGCCACCAGGTCCAGGGCTACGGCATCGCCCGGCCCATGCCGGCCGAGGCGCTGCCGGCCTGGCGCGCGCAGTGGCAGGCCGGGCAGGCCTGGTTGCACCTGGACACAGACTGAGCGGCCCCGCCCCCGCTTTTCTTGCCTCGCCCCCTCTTGAAAGCCCGAGGGCCACCCCTATAATCCTCCTGCTAGCACTCACCAAGGTCGAGTGCTAACGAACTCCGAAACCGGCCCAGGCCGGTGTGCGAGTTCAGGTTTTACCCCCATGACGGTGTGAACGGCCCGGCCGCCACACCCGATCAAGCCCCGAAAATCTCAAGGAGATGTGATGAAACTGCGTCCTCTGCACGATCGCGTGATCGTTAAGCGCCTCGAACAAGAAACCAAGACCGCTTCGGGCATCGTCATTCCTGACGCCGCTGCTGAGAAGCCGGATCAAGGCGAAGTGCTGGCCGTCGGCGCCGGCAAGCGCAATGACAAGGGCGACCTGATTGCTCTGAACGTGAAGGTCGGTGACCGCGTTCTGTTCGGCAAGTACTCGGGCCAGACCGTCAAGGTCGACGGCGATGAGCTGCTGGTGATGCGCGAAGAAGATCTGTTTGCGGTTGTCGAGAAGTAATTCTTCGCCCGACCCGCAACAAGTTCTGACCCTTTTCTAAGAATTCGGAGAAATACACATGGCAGCAAAAGACGTGATCTTTGGCGGCGAAGCTCGTGCTCGCATGGTTGAAGGCGTGAACATCCTGGCCAATGCGGTCAAGGTGACCCTGGGCCCCAAGGGCCGCAACGTGGTGCTCGAGCGCTCCTACGGCGCCCCCACCGTGACCAAGGACGGTGTGTCCGTGGCCAAGGAAATCGAGCTGAAGGACAAGCTGCAGAACATGGGCGCGCAGATGGTCAAGGAAGTGGCCTCCAAGACCAGCGACAACGCCGGTGACGGCACCACCACCGCCACCGTGCTGGCCCAAGCCATCGTGCGCGAAGGCATGAAGTACGTGGCCGCCGGCATGAACCCGATGGACCTGAAGCGCGGCATCGACAAGGCCGTCACGGCCCTGGTCGCAGAGCTGAAGGCCGCTTCGAAGGCCACCACCACCTCCAAGGAAATCGCGCAAGTCGGCACCATCTCGGCCAACAGCGACGCTGACGTCGGCCAGATCATCGCCAACGCGATGGACAAGGTCGGCAAGGAAGGCGTGATCACCGTTGAAGACGGCAAGAGCCTGAACAACGAGTTGGACGTCGTCGAAGGCATGCAATTCGACCGCGGCTACCTGTCGCCCTACTTCATCAACAACCCCGAGAAGCAAGCCGCGCTGCTGGACAACCCCTTCGTCCTGCTGTTCGACAAGAAGATCTCGAACATCCGCGACCTGCTGCCCACGCTGGAGCAAGTGGCCAAGGCCGGCCGTCCGCTGCTGATCATTGCTGAAGAAGTCGAAGGCGAAGCGCTGGCGACCCTGGTGGTCAACACCATCCGCGGCATCCTGAAGGTCGTGGCCGTCAAGGCGCCTGGCTTCGGCGACCGCCGCAAGGCCATGCTGGAAGACATCGCCATCCTGACCGGCGGCAAGGTCATCGCCGAAGAAGTCGGCCTGACCCTGGAGAAGGTCACCCTGGCCGATCTGGGCCAAGCCAAGCGCGTCGAAGTGGGCAAGGAAAACACCACCATCATCGATGGCGCCGGTGCTGCTTCCGACATCGAAGCCCGCGTCAAGCAAGTGCGCATCCAGATCGAAGAAGCGACCAGCGACTACGACCGTGAGAAGCTGCAAGAGCGCGTGGCCAAGCTGGCCGGCGGTGTGGCCGTGATCAAGGTCGGCGCTGCCACCGAAGTCGAAATGAAGGAAAAGAAGGCACGCGTGGAAGACGCGCTGCACGCCACCCGCGCTGCCGTGGAAGAAGGCATCGTGGCTGGTGGTGGCGTGGCCCTGCTGCGCGCCAAGCAAGCTGCTGGCGAGATCAAGGGCGACAACGCCGATCAAGACGCCGGCATCAAGCTGGTGCTGAAGGCCATTGAAGCCCCGCTGCGCGAGATCGTCTACAACGCCGGTGGCGAAGCCTCCGTCGTCGTCAACGCCGTGCTGGCCGGCAAGGGCAACTACGGCTTCAATGCTGCCAACGACACCTATGGCGACATGATCGAAATGGGCATCCTGGATCCGACCAAGGTGACCCGCACCGCGCTGCAAAACGCCGCTTCGGTCGCTTCGCTGATGCTGACGACCGAGTGCATGGTCGCCGAAACGCCGAAGGAAGAAGCTGCCGGCGGCGGCATGCCTGGCGGCATGGGCGGCATGGGTGGCATGGGCGATATGGGCATGTAATGCCTGCCCGGCAGGCCCCAAGGCCTGCCACGCTGACCTCCGAAAGGGGCACCGCAAGGTGCCCCTTTTTTCATGGCCCGTACATTCCGCACTGGCCCGGCGGCGAACACCCCGCATCTCGAGGGGTCGACGCGGCTGCCGCGTGCCAATCCGCACACCGGGCCGCGGCGCGCCACAGCCGCTGCTGCCCGGGCGCCACACGCTCGCGCCAGCAGGCCCACTCACGCTGATAATCAGCGGCAAATCCGGCACCCCGCTCGCATGTCCAACGCACCTACCCTGCATTCCCTGCTGACCGAAGCCATGACCCAGGCGCCGGGCCTGAGTCGTCACCTGCTCAACGCCATCCAGGACGAATTGGACAGCCGCCCCAAGCACTTCCACCTGCTGGACGGCTGGCGGCGCATGCGCGCGCGCTTCCCCAATGATTTCGAAACCGCCCTGCTGCCCCTGCTGCAGGCCTCGGCCCGCGGCGAAGACCCGCTGCAGCGCAAGCTGGACGACATCAACTCCCTGAGCCTGGTCGACGACCGCCAGGCCTTGCAGGACGTGGCCGTGGCCCATGTGATCCACGCCGTGGAAGAGCACGCCCGCGCCGAACTGCACCAGCTCGGCAATGTCTTCGCCGCCCTGCGCGGCACCGCGCGGGCCTTGAAGAACGAGAACCCGGTGCGCCCGGCCCTGTTTGCCCAGGCCCTGCTGGTGGCCCTGTCCAGCGTCGAGATGGAGCCGCAGGCGCGCTACGAGCTGATGCAGGCGGCCTCGCAACCCATGGCCAGCGGCATGCTGCGCGTCTACAGCGCCCTGTGCGCCCAGGTGCGTGCGGCCGACCTCAGCCCCATGGTCGCCAGCCATGCGGCGCAGCGCAGCAGCCCCGAGTCCGACATGCGCCTGGCCCTGGCGCGGCGCAGCACCCAGCCCGCCACCCTGGACGGCCTGGCCCGCCGCGTGCACGAGCACAACAGCCGGCCCATGCCGCTGCCGCCCGCCGGCAGCAGCCCAAGCCAAGCGGCCGCCGCGCCGGTGTTCCGCGCCGGCCCCGGCCCCGATCTGCTGAGCCGGCTCTACGACCAGATCCTCGCCGACCCGCGCCTGCTGCCGCCGCTCAAGGCCTTGCTGGCCCGACTGCAGGTCGCCGTGGTGCGCCTGGCCCGCAGCGATGCCAATCTCTTGCACAAGCAGGACCATCCGACCTGGCAGCTGCTCAACCGCGTGGCCGCGCATGGCATGGCCTTCGAGCGCGCCGATGACGAGCGCCTGCAGAGCTTTCTGCGCATCGTCGAAGGCGAAGTCCAGGGCCTGATCGACGCTGCGCTGCCGAGCGCCGCCCTGTTCCAGCAGGCACTGAGCCGGGTCGACGCCCACATCAGCAGCCAGGCCCAGCAACGCAGCGAACGCAGCGCGCAGGCCCTGGGTGCGCTCGAGCGCGAATCCATGCGCGAGGCCTGGCTCAAGCTGCTGCGTGAACAGCTGGCGCAACAGACGGCCGAAGCCCCGCTAGGCCCCAAGCTGCGCCGCTTCCTGGGCACGGCCTGGGCCGAGGTGATCGTGCAGGCCATGGTGCTGCACGGCCGTGAATCCAGCCAGGCCCTGACCCGCATCGAATGGGTGGACCAGCTGCTGGACAGCCTGCACGACGCGCCCGACGAGCGCTCGCGCCAGCGTCTGCGCCAGAAGCTGCCCGCCTTGATCGACGGGCTGCGCAGCGGCTGCGATGCCATCGCCCTGCCCGAGGCGCAGCGCGAATCAGTGCTGCAGGAGTTGATGTTCCAGCATGGCCGCGTGCTGCGCGGCCAGCACGCCCTGCCCGAAGCGGCCAAGGCCATCGAGGCGGCCCAGCGCAGCGCCGGCAAGCAGGAGCTCAGCCCCGAGGAACTGCTGCAGCGCCTGCTGGTCGAACGCGAATCGCAGATGTCCACGCAATGGGCCCACACCCGGGTCAACCGCGGCCACCTGCCCACGGTGCCGGTGCAGCTCTACGACCAGAACGACTCGGCCGAGGCGCGCAGCGCGCTCAGCGCCTGGCTGGACGCCCTGCACATCGGCGGCTGGTACCACCTGTTCGTGCAAAGCCACTGGCTGACTGCCCAGGTCGCCTGGATCAGCGAGAGCGGGCAGTTCTTCCTCTTCGTCGGCCAGGACCCCGACCAACGCCACTCGCTGACCCGCGCGGCCCTGGAACGCCTGCTGACCCATGGCCTGATCACCGCCCTTGATGAAAACAGCCTGGTGCAACGCGCCGTCGATACCTTGATGCAAGACCTGGACGATGAGGCCTGAGGCCCGATCCGGCCTGCTGCTGGCCCTGGCGCTGCTGATCGGCAGCCCGCTTGCCCAAGCCCAGGCACAGACCACCGGCCCGGCCGAGCGCCCCCCCATCGGTCTGGTGCTCTCGGGCGGCGGCGCACGCGGCCTGGCCCATGTCGGCGTGCTCAAGGTGCTGGAGCGCGAGCGCATTCCGGCCGATATGGTGGCCGGCACCTCCATGGGCGCCATCATCGGCGGCCTTTACGCCAGCGGCATGAGTGCGCGCGATCTCGAGCGCGAGCTGCTGGCCGTCAACTGGGGCACCGTCTTCAACAGCCGGGTCGACCGGCAGCAGCTCTCGCAGCGCCGCAAGGAAGAGGATTTCGAGTTCTCCCCGGCGGTGGAGGTGGGCATGCGCGATGGCGAGATCCGCCTGCCGCAAGGCACGCTGTCCAGCCGCGGGCTGGAAATCCTGCTGCGCCGCTTCACCCTGCCGGTGCGCAATGTGCAGAACTTCGACGATCTGCCCACACCCTTCCGGGCCGTGGCCACCGATCTGGAGACTGGCGCCCAGCTGGTGATGAGCCGGGGCGATCTGGCCCTGGCCCTGCGCTCCAGCATGAGCGTGCCCGGCGTGTTCGCGCCGACCGAGTGGCAGGAGCGCATCCTGGGTGACGGCGGCCTGGTCAACAACCTGCCGGTCGATGTGGCCCGCGGCCTGGGTGCGCAGCGCCTGATCGCCGTCAATGTCGGCACGCCGCTGTCGGGCCGCTCGGCACTCAACTCCCTCGTCGGCGTGACCGGGCAGATGATCAACATCCTGACCGAACAGAACGTCCAGCGCAGCCTGGCCACGCTGGCGCCGAGCGATCTCTTGATCACGCCGCAGCTAGGCCCGCTGGGCGCCAGCGATTTCGACAAGACCCGCGAACTGATCGCCGCCGGCGAAGCCGCGGCCGAAGCCATGCTGCCGCGCCTGCGAAGCCTGGCCGTGTCGCCCGAGGCCTATGCCGAATGGCAGCTGGAGCGCGTACGCCGCAACCAACCCAAGGCCATGCTGGCGGCGGTGAAGTTCGAAGGCAGCAGCATCACCAACCCCGAGCGCTTCAAGGCGCAGCTGGAATCGGCGCCGGGCCAGATCTTCGACACCGAGCGGGCCGAGCGCGATGCGCGCCTGCTGGCCTCCTCGGGGGACTATGAGCGGGTCGACTACCACGTCGAGCAGCGCGCCGGCGGCGACGCGCTTGTCTTCACCATGGACGACAAGCACTGGGGCCCGAACTACTTCCGCATCGGCCTGGACCTCAGCACCGATTTCGACGGCGAGAGCGCCTTCAATCTGCGCATCTCCCACAACCGCCACTGGCTGACCCCGCTGGGCACCGAGTGGCGCAACCAGCTGACCATCGGCCAGACGCCGCGCTTCTACAGCGAGATCTACCAGCCACTGAGCTTCCAGCTCGGCCGCTCGAACGACTGGTTTGTCTCCGGCTGGGCCGAACTCGATCGCCGCAATTTCACGCTCTACCAGGACACCAGCGATGTCGCCGTGGCGCGGCTGCAGCGCCAGGCCGCGACCTTCGGTGCCGATCTGGGCCAGCCCTGGGGCCGCCTCGGCGAGCTGCGCTTGGGCTTGCAGCACCAGAACTGGCGGGTGACACCCAAGCTGGCGCCCTTCCTGCTCAACGACAACCGGCTGGACAAGGTCTGGAGTGAAACCGGCTTGCGCCTAAAGGCGGTGGTGGACCAGCTGGACTTCGCCAACTTCCCGCAGCGCGGCTACCGGGTGCTGTTCGAGGCGATTGCCGGCCAGCAAAGCGGCGGCAGCGTGCGCCACGCGGCCTTCCACCGCGCCGAGCTGCAAGGCAGCTGGGTGCGCAGCTGGGGCACGCACACGCTCAATCTGCATGCCCGAACCTTCCTGGCCCGCCAGCCCGAAGACTCGGCGCAAGGGCCGTATTCGCTGGGCGGATTCCAGCAGCTCTCGGGCTACCAGCCCGGCCAGCTGATCGGCGACACCCTGGTCTTCGGCCGCGCCACCTACTACCGCCGCCTGCGTGAAACGCCGCTGCTGACGCGCGGCTTCTTCTACGGCGGCTCGCTGGAGATCGGCAATGCCTGGGGGCAGAGCGACAAGGTGTCCAGCAAGGACCTGCGCACGGCCGCCAGCCTCTTCATCGGCGCCGACACCGGCATCGGCCCGCTCTACCTGGCGGTGGGCATGGCGCCGCAGGGCAGCAAGGCCATCTACCTCTTCATCGGCCGGCCCTGAGCGCTTGCGCGCTGTCTTGCTGCGCCAACGCCATGTGGCGTGGGCCGGTGCTCGGAATCCTCACGTACCTCAAGTACGTTCCGGTTCCTGCGCGCCGTCCGCCTTGCCTGACGGCGGCTCGCAACAGACAGCAGGCCAGCGCCGATTACTCGGCAGCAGGCCGCACGGCCTCGTCCACCTGGGCCGCCGGGTCGGGCAGGTCCTCGGGGTTGAAGCTGGCCTTGACCAGGGTGGCGCTGTGGGCCCACTCGTACAGGATGTGGGCGACATCGGCCACGCCCTGCTTCTTGAGCGCGGAGAACAGGGTCACGCGCACATCCGACTCTTCGGTGACGATGTCGCCGAGGAAATCCTGGGTGGCGAAGAAGGCCGCATCGGCCTCCTTGCGGTTGAGCTTGTCGGCCTTGGTCAGCAGCACCAGCAGCTTGATTTCGCCATTGCGCACGCGCGGGGTGACGAACTCGAGCAGCTGCTTGTCCAGATCGGTCAGGCCCAGGCGCGAGTCCACCATCAGCACCACGCCCGACAGGCTGCGCCGCACCTCCAGATAATCGGCCATCACCTTCTGCCAGCGCAGCTTGGCGGCCTTGGCCACCGCCGCATAGCCGTAACCGGGCAGGTCGGCGAACAGCGCGTTCGGCGCGTCCTTGGGGCCCAGATGGAACAGATTGATGTGCTGGGTGCGACCCGGTGTCTTGGACGCAAAGGCGAGGCGCTTTTGCTGGGCCAGAGTGTTGATGGCCGTGGATTTGCCGGCGTTCGAGCGACCGACGAAGGCGATCTCGGGCAGCTCATTGGGCGGCAGATGGACCAGCTGGCTGGCGGTGGTCAGGAAGCGCGCAGTGTGGGTCCAGCCCAACACCACCTTGTCGGTGGGGGCGGCCGCGGCAACCGGATTTGGCGCGATTTCTTGCGGCTCAGAAGTGGTGTTGGTCATGAAGTATTCAGGCTTGATGGATTGCCATTGTAAAATCTATGGGTTGCGCTTACCGAATCAATAAATTCATGATGAAGACTGCTGCTGTCCTGACCACGAGCCTCGTGCTTGCATTCGCCACTTTCTCGGCGGCACAAGCCAGCGAAGCCAAGGCCTCCGCCAAGCCCGACCTGGCCAAAGGCGGCACCATTGCGGCCCAGGTCTGCGCCGCCTGCCACACGGCAGACGGTTCGCGCGGCAGCCCGGCCAACCCCATCCTGCAAGGCCAACACCCCGAATACCTGGCCAAGCAGCTGACCGAATTCAAGGCCGGCATCCGCAAGAACGCCGTCATGCAAGGCATGGCCGCCACCGTGTCGGACGAAGACATCAAGCATGTCGCCGCCTTCTATGCCTCCAAGCAAGCCAAGCCGGGTTTCGCCAAGGACAAGACCCTGGTCGAGCTGGGCGAAAAGATCTACCGCGGCGGCATTGCCGAGCGTTCGATCCCGGCATGCGCCGGCTGCCACAGCCCCAACGGCGCTGGCATGCCGGCCCAGTACCCGCGTCTGGCCGGCCAGCACTCGGATTACACCGAAGCGCAGCTGATCGCCTTCCGCTCCGGCGCCCGCGGCAACAACGCCCAGATGATCGGCGTGGCCGCCAAGCTCAACGATCGCGAGATCAAGGCCGTCTCCGACTACATCGCCGGCCTGCGCTGAGCCCAAGCGAGCCTTCGGCCGCTGCACCTGATCACAAACAAGGCCGGTGGATTTCACCGGCCTTTTTTCATGGTCTCGCCCTCGACGCCTCTCGCCCACCGACAATCCTGCTTCCATGAGCGACACCCTACCTTCCAGCGAGTACGCGCACGACACCGTGCCGGCCGAGCCGCCGCCAGCGGCCCCGACCGAAGCGGCGGCGCCGGCCCCCACGCCTCAGGCTGGTCCAGCCCCTGCCCTGGCCCCGGTGGCTGTGGCGCCGCATTCCGCTGCCCGGGAGCTGATGGATTTGCTGGCCTCGATGCGTTTCGCCATCGCCTTGCTGACCGTGATCTGCATCGCCTCGGTGATCGGCACCGTGGTCAAGCAGCGCGAGCCGCTGAACAACTACGTCAATCAGTTCGGACCTTTCTGGTCTGAGGTGTTCGGCAAGTTCGACCTCTACACCGTCTACGGCGCCTGGTGGTTTCTGCTGATCCTGGCCTTTCTGGTGGTCTCCACCAGCCTGTGCATCACACGCAACACGCCCAAGATCCTGCAGGACATTCGGAACTTCAAGGAGTCGGTGCGCGAGCAGTCCCTGCAAGCCCACCACCACAAGGCCATCCTGCAGCTGAGCCGCGCGCCCGAAGCCGCGCTCGCTGACTTGAAGAGCCGCCTGGCGGCAGGCGGTTGGAAAACCAAAGTGCAGGTGCGTGACCGTGGCGTGATGCTGGCGGCACGGCGCGGCGCCAGCAACAAGATCGGTTATCTGGCGGCGCATTCGGCCATCGTGCTGGTCTGCATCGGCGGCCTGCTGGACGGCGACCTGCTGGTGCGCGGCCTGATGTGGGCCCAGGGCAAGACGATTTATGAAGGTGGCGGCCTGATCAGCGAGGTCAAGCCCGAGCACCGCCTGCCGCCCAACAACCCCAGCTTCCGCGGCAACCTGATGGTGCCGGAGGGCGCCACGGCCGGCACGGCCATCCTGTCCATGCCCAGCGGCGTGGTGCTGCAGGACCTGCCCTTCGATGTGGAGCTGAAGAAGTTCATCGTCGAGTACTACGACACCGGCATGCCCAAGCTGTTCGCCAGCGACATCGTGATCCGTGATCGCGAGACCGGGTTGACGACCGAAAAGCGGGTCAAGGTCAACGAGCCGGCCCAGCACCGCGGCATTGCCATCTACCAAAGCAGTTTTGAAGACGGTGGATCCAGCCTCAAGCTGCAAGCCCTGCCCATGGGCCGCAAAGCCGCTGCAGCAGCGGCCAAGCCCTTCGAGATCGACGGGGTGGTCGGTGGCAGCACACAGCTGGATGGCTTCGCCCCGCAAGATGGCGGCAAGCCCAGCGACAGCCTGCGCCTGGAGTTTGCCGGGCTGCGCGTCATCAATGTCGAGAACATGAGCGGCGGAGGCGCGGGCAAGGCCGACAGCACCGATGTGCGCGCCGTCGATCTGGTCAACAAGCTGCAGAACCACATGGGCAGCGGCGCCCGCGCTGGCGCCGACAAGGAGCTGCGCAATGTCGGCCCCTCGTTCAGCTACCGCCTGCGCGATGCGGCCGGCCAGGCCCGCGAGTACAACAACTACATGCTGCCGGTCGATCTGGACGGGCAAAAAGTTTTCCTCGCCGGCGTGCGCGAAACCCCGTCCGAAGCCTTCCGCTACCTGCGCATTCCGGCGGATTCGGATCTGAGCATGGACAGCTGGATGCGCTTGCGCCAGAACCTGCTCGACCCGGAGTTGCGCGAACGCGCCGCCCGCCGCTATGCCGTGGCCGCCACGCCCAACGACAAGCCGCAGATGACGCCGCAGCTGCAGGCCACCGCCCGCCGCGCACTCAATCTGTTTGCCGGCGCCGAGAGCGCCAAGGTGGACAGCAGCAACGGCTGGGGCGGCCTGCCGGCCCTGAGCCAGTTCATCGAAAGCGAAGTGCCCGAGGGCGAGCGCCAGCGCGTGTCTGAAGTGCTGCTGCGCATCCTCAACGGCAGCCTGTTCGAGCTCTACAAGCTGGGCCGCGAGCAAGCCGGCCAGGCCTCGGCCCCGACAGACAGTGCCACCCAGGCCTTCATGACCCAGGCCGTGCTGTCCCTGTCGGACAGCATGTTCTACCCGGCGCCGGTGCTGCTGCAGTTGCAGGATTTCAAGCAGGTGCAGGCCAGCGTGTTCCAGGTGACGCGCGCACCGGGCCAGAAGCTGGTGTATCTGGGCGCGGTCTTGCTGATCGTGGGCGTGTTTGCCATGCTCTACATCCGCGAGCGCCGCCTCTGGTTGTGGCTGGAGCCCAGCCCGGGCCAGCCGGAAACCACCCGGGTTCGCATGGCCATGGCCAGCACCCGAGAATCGCCCGATATGGCCACCGAGTTCGAACAATTGCAAGGCTATCTCTCCAAGGAAGAAGGCGTATGAACAGCGCAAGCAGCAGCAGCGGCACCCTCCGCAGCACCGGTCGGCCGGTGCGCAGCCAGGACCTGGGCTACTTCTCAGGCCGGGACGCCCTCGACTGGAGCTTCGCCGCCCTGATCCTGATCGGCGGCCTGTTCGCCTTCTCGCGCTACGGCGCCTCGATGGATGGCTACGAAAAAGGCATCCTGGTCTGCGCCATCCCCTCGCTGATCGCGCTGGGCTGGTTCTGGGCGCCGCTGCGCTGGCTGTGCGCCGGCGTGGGCGCGGCCAGCCTGCTGGCCATCGGCCTCTACGTCCAGACGCCCGATGCCTTTGGCGCCGATCTGGCCGCGGCCGACAAGGTCTTCTGGCTCAAATACGCCCTGTCCAGCCAGAGCGCCATCTTGTGGATGAGCGTGCTCTTCTACATGGCCACCTTGTTCTACTGGGGCGGCTTCTTCACCAAGAGCGGCGAGAACAGTGCCGCCGAAGCCATCGGCTCGCGTCTGACCTGGGGCGCCGTCTTCATGGCCCTGGTGGGCACCATGGTGCGCTGGTTCGAAAGCCACCAGATCGCCCCGGACATCGGCCACATCCCGGTCAGCAACCTTTACGAGGTCTTCGTGCTGTTCGCCTGGATGACGGCACTGTTCTACCTGTACTACGAAGCCAAGTTCAAGACCCGGGCCCTGGGCGCCTATGTGCTGCTGGTGATCAGCGCGGCGGTCAGCTTCCTGCTGTGGTACACGGTGGCGCGCGAGGCGCATGAGATCCAGCCCCTGGTGCCGGCCCTGCAAAGCTGGTGGATGAAGATCCATGTGCCGGCCAATTTCGTGGGCTACGGCACCTTCGCCCTGGCCGCCATGGTGGCCCTGGCCTATCTGCTCAAGACGGCCAGCTTGCGCGCGCTGAGCCTGGGCCTGATCGCCATGCCCCTGGCCCTGATCGCCATGATTCTGGCCGCCCGCTTCGGTGCCGATCTGCCAGCCGAGACCATCGCCGGCCTGGACGGCTGGGCGCGCAAGATGGCCGGCCTGCTGGTCTTCTTCGTGCTGGCCGTGGCCTTGCGCAGCCGCCTGACGGCCCGCCTGCCCGAGCTGAGCACTCTGGACGACCTGATGTACAAGGCCATCGCCCTCGGCTTTGCCTTCTTCACCATCGCCACCATCCTGGGCGCCTTCTGGGCTGCCGAGGCCTGGGGCGGCTACTGGAGCTGGGACCCGAAGGAAACCTGGGCCCTGATCGTCTGGCTCAACTACGCCGCCTGGCTGCACATGCGCTTGATGAAGGGCCTGCGCGGCGCCGTCTCCGCCTGGTGGGCGCTGGCGGGCCTGGTGGTCACCACCTTCGCCTTCCTGGGCGTGAATATGTTCCTCTCCGGCCTGCACTCCTACGGCACGCTCTGAGACCCTCCCCCCCATGCGTCGCCAGCCCGCCCCGGCCATGACACTGCGAAGGATGCTGGCAGAGCTGGGTAGAGGGCCCCTGGGTAGATGGGCGCTGGGGTGGGGGGCACTGCAGCTCAGCCTCTGCGGAATGCTGGCCAGCACAGCCGGCCACGCCGTCGCCACGCCGCTGCGCATCGCCACCGGTGAACTGCCGCCCTATGCCACCCAGAACCGCCAGGACCAGGGCATTGCCCTGGACATCGTGCGGCGTGCCTTTGCCCTCGCCGGCTACCAGGTGCAGTACCACTTCCTGCCCTGGGCCCGCGCCCAGCAGGAGACCCGCCAGGGCCTCTACGACGCCTCCGCCTACTGGGGGGCCTCGGCCGAGCGGCGGCGCGATTTCCTGCTCAGCGACAACGTGCTGACCGAGCAATGGCTGCTGGTCTACCGCCGCGAACTCAAGCTCGACTGGACCACCCTGGCCGATCTGCGCGGCTACAAGGTCGGCTATGTGCGCGACTACACCTACACGCCCGAGTTCTGGTCCAAGATCCAGAGCGGCGAGCTCGACGGTGACGCCACGCCCACCGACCTGGCCGGCTTGCGCAAGATGCTGCTGGGCCGCATCGATGTGCTGCCCATGGAGCGCAACGTCGCTTGCGATCTGCTCGGCCATCATTTCAAGCCGGCCGAAGCGGCCCAGTTCGCCGCCCACCCGCGCCTCTTGACCGACAGCTTCAGCACCCACCTGATCTTGCCGCCACAGGTGGCGCGCAGCGCCGAGCTGTTGCGGGATTTCAACCTCGGTCTCAAGAAGCTCAAGGACAGTGGCGAACACGGCCGCCTGCTGCGCGCCCTGCCCTGCCCCGCCGGCTGGAACTGAGGCTGGCGCCTGGCGCCACAGCCACCCGCCCGCGGGACATTGGCCCCGGGCCCGGCAAAATTTTGCGGCAGCCCGTAAGCTCAAGGCTCGTTCTCGCGACAGAGACCCACCTCCTCTTCGATTGCCGCCCGCCATGCGCCACACCGACCGCCACCTTGCCCCGAGCACGCCCATCCTGGCCTCGGAGATCACGCCACAGGCGGTCTACCAGCAGCGCCGCCACTGGCTGCAGCTGATGGCCAGCGGTGCCGCCGGCGCCGGCCTGGCCGCCTGGGCCGGCCGCGAGGCCCTGGCGCAGACCGCCGGCCCCGGCAAGCTGGCCAAGCTGCCCGGCGCCAAGAGCACGGTGGCCGGCGCCATGAGCCTGGACAAGCTGACCCGCTATGAAGACGCCAGCAGCTACAACAACTTCTACGAATTCGGCACCGACAAATCCGATCCGGCCCGCACGGCCGGCAGCCTGAAGCCGCGCCCCTGGACGGTCACGGTGGAGGGCGAAGTCGGCAAGCCCGGCAGCTTCGATCTGGACCAGCTGCTCAAGCTCAGCCCCATGGAAGAGCGCATCTACCGCCTGCGCTGCGTCGAGGGCTGGAGCATGGTGATTCCGTGGGTGGGCTATTCGCTGGCCGAGCTGATCAAGCGGGTCGAGCCCAATTCGCGCGCCAAGTATGTGGAGTTCATCAGCCTGGCCGATCGCAGCCAGATGCCGGGCCTGCGCTCGGGCGTGCTGGACTGGCCCTACACCGAGGGCCTGCGCATCGATGAGGCCATGCACCCGCTGAGCCTGCTGGCTTTTGGCATGTACGGCGAAGTGCTGCCCAACCAGAACGGCGCACCGGTGCGACTGGTCCTGCCCTGGAAGTACGGCTTCAAATCGGCCAAGTCCATCGTCAAGATCCGCTTCGTTGAAAAGCAGCCAGTGTCCAGTTGGACCCGCGCCGCGGCCAGCGAGTACGGCTTCTATTCCAATGTGAACCCGCAGGTGGACCACCCGCGCTGGAGCCAGGCCAGCGAGCGCCGCATCGGCGAAGACGGCCTGTTCGCCAAAAAGCGCCCCACCCTGATGTTCAACGGCTATGCCGAGCAGGTGGCCTCGCTCTACGCCGGCATGGACCTGAAGAAGTTCTACTGAGGCCGCTCCGCATGGCGCGCCGCTCCCTCTGGCTGCACCCCGCGGCCAAGCCCCTGCTGTTCCTGCTCTGCCTGGCGCCTCTGGCCTGGCTGATCGCGGCCGCCGCCACCGACCGGCTCGGCGCCAACCCGGCCGAGGCCTTGATCCGCGGCCTCGGTGACTGGAGCTTGCGCGGCCTCTGCCTGACCCTGACCGTGACGCCGCTGCGCGTGCTCAGCGGCCAGCCAGCCCTGGCCCGTTTTCGCCGCATGCTGGGCCTGTTCAGCTTTTTCTACGCCAGCCTGCACCTGCTGGCCTACGGCTGGCTGGACATGGGACTGGAGCTCGGCGACATCGGCCGCGACATCCTCAAGCGGCCCTTCATCCTGATGGGTTTTGTCGCCTGGCTGCTCTTGCTGCCCCTGGCCTTGACCTCCTTCAACCGCGCCATCAAGGCCCTGGGCGCGGCGCGCTGGCAGCGCCTGCATCGTGCGGTCTATGTGCTCAGCCTGATCGCCCTGGCCCACTTCATCTGGATGCGCGCGGGCAAGAACAACTTTGCCGAGCCGGCGCTTTACGGCGCCATCCTCGGCCTGCTGCTGGGTTGGCGGCTGTGGCGGGCCTGGGAGCGGCGCAAGGCGTGAACTGGGATAATCCGGCGCCTTGACCCTCGCGCCGCAGCCCCCCCATGCCCCACACCTCCAACGCACTCCCTCCGCAGCTCGATGTCGCCATCCTCGGCGGCGGCCCGGCCGGCTGCAGCGCGGCCTCCTGGCTGCAGCAGCTGGGCCTGCGCGTGCTGTTGGTGGAGCGGGCACCGCAGCTCTGCGCCGGCCTGCAAAGCCTGCAGTTCGGCCAGGATTGGGTGCTGGGCGCGCCGGGCCAGAACCTGGCCACCCTGGGCCAACAGTACGCGCGCCAGATCGAGGGGCTGAGCGAAGTGCACACGGTGCTGGGCCAGAGCTGCGCCCATCTAGACTGGCTGGCCGGCGAAGGCTGGCGCCTGCGCCTGGAGGACGGCAGCAGCGTTCAGGCCCGCGCCCTCCTGCTGGCCACCGGCCTCAAGCCGCTGCGCCCCGAAGCCTTCTTCCCCTCGCCCTTGCCCCACCCCCGTGTGCTCGATGCGCTGAGCCTGACCGCCTGCCGCGAACAACTGGCGCCGGCGCGCATCCTGCTGCTCGGTGGCGGTGACAACGCGGCCGAGAACGCGCTCTACCTGCAGGCGCGCGGCCACCAGGTCACGCTCTGGTCGCGCAGCGACTGGCGCGCCCAGCAGCGCCTGGTGGAACGCATCCAGGGCCTGGCCGGTGCCGTCCAGACCCGCCTGCCCAGCCCGATGCCAAGCCGGCTGCTGCCGGACGAGGCCGGTGTCACGGTGCAATCTCAGGCCTTTGGCGAGGAACGCTTTGACCATGTGGCCGTGCTGCTCGGCTTCGAAGCGGAGCCCAGCGCCTGGCTGCAGGTGGGTGACGCCCTGCAGCGCGCCGGCATCACGGCACCGTCTCACCCGTTCCGCGACGAGCCGCGCTTTGCGCCCCTGGGCCTGTTCGTGGCCGGCGACGCCAGCGGCCGCCAGCATCCCTGCGTGCAGACCGCACTGGGCGACGGTGTGGTGGCGGCCAAGGCCGTCGAGGCCTTTTTGCGCCCTCTGCAAGAGGGTCAGCCCAGCCTGGCCCTGCGCCGCAACAACCGCCAGATCATCCACATCACCGGCCTGCGCTTTGGCGCCAACCTCGGCGTGCTGGACTTCGAGCGCGAAGGCCCGCAACCGATCCAGGTCGATGCCGAGGTCAACCTCGGTGCCCAGCAAATCGTCTCGCGCGATGCCGACATCGGCCATGTGCTGGACTACCGCCGCGTGCGCGCCATCATCATCGACGAGTGCACGGCCGAGCACACCGACCTGCTCGAAGCCTTGCTCGGCAAGCTCTGCACCCGCTTGATGAAGCTGCCCGGCGTGGCCGGCGTGCGCATCAAGGTCACCAAACTCGAAATCTTCCCCGACTGCCAGGTTGCCATCAGCGCCGAATGCGGCCAGTGGTGACGGTGATGGTGGACCACCCCGACGCGCTTCGCGCACCCCTCAAGGGGCAGCGCCCGGTGACCCGGCAGAGCCGGCTCCACGCGCGCCACGCGAAGATTTGCAGCCCCTGGCGGGGCGCTCAATGACACAGACTGCCGCGATAGCAAGGACAGACCCCATCATGCTGAACACCCAAGACGCCCCCTCCCTGAACCTCGATCTGCCCAGCCAGCTGGAAGCGGCGGCGCCGGCCAGCGACGAAAGCGCGGCGCAGGACAAGAAGGTCTCGCGCGAGATCAACAAGCTGTCCAAGCGCCTGCACCGCCAGGTGGGCCAGGCCATCGTCGACTACAACATGATCGAGAACGGCGACAAGGTCATGGTCTGCCTGTCCGGCGGCAAGGACAGCTACTCGCTGCTGGACATCCTGCTGAACATGCAGAAGCGCGCGCCGATCCAGTTCGACATCGTCGCCGTCAACCTCGACCAGAAGCAGCCCGGTTTCCCCGAGCATGTGCTGCCCGAGTACCTGAAGTCGCGCGGCATTCCCTTCCACATCGAGGAGCAGGACACCTACTCCATCGTCAAGCGCCTGGTGCCCGAGGGCAAGACCACCTGCAGCCTGTGCTCGCGCCTGCGCCGCGGCAACCTCTACCGGGTGGCCAGCGAGCTGGGTGCCACCAAGATCGCCCTGGGCCACCACCGCGACGACATCATCGTCACCCTGCTGCTGAATATGTTCTTCGGCGCCCGCATGAAGGGCATGCCGCCCAAGCTGGTCAGCGACTCGGGCGAGCATGTGGTGATCCGCCCCCTGGCCTATGTGGCCGAGCCCGATCTGGTGCGCTGGGCCGCGCACCGCGAGTTCCCCATCATTCCCTGCAACCTCTGCGGCAGCCAGGAGAACCTGCAGCGCGTGCAGGTCAAGGCCATGATCAACGAGTGGGAGAAGAAGTACCCGGGCCGCATCGAGAACATGTTCACCGCCATGGGCAATATCGTGCCCTCGCACATGATGGACCGGGACCTCTTCCCCTTCCAGACCATCAAGGCCGATGGCAAGCCCGACGCCAATGGCGACATCGCCTTCGACGAGGACGAGGCCTGCAGCACGCCGCAAGCCAGCGCCAGCCCCTCGGTGATCAGCATCCACCGTCAAGAAACGTAAAGCCTTCGACAACACAAGGACAACAAAGCGGGCTTGGATTCGGTTCACAATCAAAGCCATCAGAACAATACGTTAGGAGCCCGCCATGCACATTCCTCGTCGTTCCCTTCTGGCTGTCTTCGGTGCCGTGGCCGCGCTGGGCCTGAGTGCCTGCAGCGGCCCCTACAGCATCAGCAGCGAAGTCTCCAGCTTCGGCACCTGGCCCGTGAGCCGCAAGCCCGGCAGCTTTGCGTTCGAGCGACTGCCCTCGCAAGCACAGGCGGGCGCAGTGGCCGAAGCCCAGGCCCGCATCGAAGCCGCAGCGCGCGCGGCTCTGCTGAAGGCCGGATTCACCGAAGCCGCTGACGCCAAGACTGCCGATGTGTTGGTGTCCCTGGGCATGCGCGTGGATCCGCAAGAGCGCGCGCCCTGGGACGACCCGCTGTGGTGGCGCTGGCAGGGCAGCTATGCCCACTGGCGCTACGGCGGCCTGGGCCGCATCGGCTTCTACCACCCCTCGGACATGCTGGATCGCCGCTACGACCGCTCGGTCGCCGTGCTGCTGCGTGACCGCCGGACCGCCGAGCCGCTTTACGAAGCCCGCGCCAGCAATGAAGGCATGACCCAGGGTCCCAGCGAACTGGCCGGCGCCTTGTTCGAAGCTGCGCTGAGCGACTTCCCCAAGGTGCGGCCCGAGCCGCACCGCGTGGTGGTGCAAGCGATCCGCTGAGCACGGTCGCCCCGCCGGACTACTCATGGCAAGCCCGCAGCGGGCTGTCATCCAGGCCGGCTGATAATCAGCGCTTCACTGAAACCTCACGGGGCGGTCACCGCCCCGCTTGCATTCACATGGCGCTGAACATTGTCATCATGGCCGCGGGCAAGGGCACCCGCATGAAATCGGCCTTGCCCAAGGTCTTGCACAAGCTGGCCGGCCGCTCCTTGCTGCGCCATGTGCTGGACATGACACAGGGCCTGCAAGCCCAGCGCAATGTGGTCATCACCGGCCATGGTGCCGAGGCGGTGGAAGCCGCCGTCGCCGGCCCCGGCGTGCAGTTCGTGCGCCAGATGCCCCAGCTGGGCACCGGCCACGCCATCCAGCAGGCCGTGCCGGCCCTGCCCGAGGACGAGGGCACGACCCTGATCCTGAACGGCGATGTGCCCCTGATCAAACAGGCCACCGCCCAAGCCCTGGTCCAAGCCTGTGATGGCAAGGCCCTGGTGCTGCTGACCATCCACCTGAGCGACCCGACCGGCTACGGCCGTATCGTGCGCCAGGGCGGCCAAGCGGACGGCAACGTGCTGGCCATCGTCGAGCACAAGGACGCGAGCGCTGAGCAGCGTGCCATCCGAGAAGGCTACACCGGCATGATGGCCGCGCCCACCGGTGCGCTGAAACGCTGGGTCAGCCAGTTGAAGAACGAAAACGCCCAGGGCGAGTACTACCTGACCGACATCGTCGCCATGGCCGTGGCCGAGGGCGTGCCGGTGCTGGGCATTGCCGCACCGAACGAGACCGAGGTGCTGGGCGTCAACAGCCCGGTGCAGCTGGCCGATCTGGAGCGCCGCTTCCAGCTCGAGCAGGCCGAAACCCTGCTGGAAGCCGGCGTGCGCCTGGCCGACCCGCGCCGCTTCGATGTGCGTGGCACCTTGAGCTGCGGCCAGGACGTGGAGATCGACGTCAACTGCGTGTTCGAAGGCACCGTCGTTCTGGGCGACAACGTTCGCATCGGCGCCAACTGCGTGATCCGCAATGCCAGCATCGGTGCCGGCACCCGCATCCATGAGTTCACCCACATCGACGGCGAGAAGGCCGGCGGCGCCCAGGTCGGCGCCGGCGCCCTGATCGGCCCCTTCGCCCGCCTGCGCCCCGGCGCCGACCTCGGTGACGAGGTCCACATCGGCAATTTCGTCGAGGTCAAGAACTCCAGCCTGGCCAAGGGCGCCAAGGCCAACCACCTGGCCTATCTCGGCGATGCCACCGTGGGCGAGCGCGTCAACTACGGCGCCGGCTCCATCACCGCCAACTACGACGGGGCCAACAAGCACCGCACCGTGATCGGCGCCGATGTGCATGTGGGCAGCAACTGCGTGCTGATCGCGCCGGTCGAGATCGGTGCCGGCGCCACCATCGGCGGCGGCTCCACCATCACCAAGCCGGTGGCAGCCGGCGAGCTGAGTGTGGCGCGCGGCAAACAGGTGGCCATCGCCGGCTGGAGCCGGCCGCTCAAGAAACGCTGAGATCGGCCGAGCGGGCGTGATAATCGCACGCAGGCTGAGCCTGGCCCGGCGCTTCACCCCCGTCTGCGGGGGCGCGCCGCCCGGGCCCAGCGCCTAGGATTTCGCAACAGGTTCCTTCAGCAGTCTCAAAGGGCACATCATGGCGCGCAATCTCGCAGCATCCGCACGACGTCTGGCCGACAACTCGGCCGACGCGGCCAGTTCCCTCGGCGAAGAGGCATTCTTGATCGACAGCTCCTGGCAGACCCTGGACGAGATCCAGGCGCGCGAAGAACAGAACGCGCGTGCCGAAGCCCTGGAAACCCAGGCCCTGTACCAGGCCAAATGCGATGACGCCGCCAGCGCCTGCTGGTACCTCTGCCGCAGCCTCGGTCTGGCCCGCCAGATGGAAGCCGACGGCGAGCCCACGCTGGAGCTGCTGTTCCAGTTGCTGGGCGCCCTGGCCGATCTGCCCGCCGAAATCAGCAGCGCCCCCATGCCCGAGGCGGAAGGCGCCGACAACCTGGGCGTGTTCGAGCTCTGCCAACAGCTGTCGGCCGCGCGTGAACTGAGCCAGGAAGCCTGGGTCGATGCCGAGCTGGCGGCCCCTCGCCAGGCTCTCACTCACTGAGTCATCCACTGAGTCACCCACTGAGGCGAGCACCGCCACAATCCCCGCAAGGGCGCCGCACCTCCGTGCCGCGCCCTTTTGCTTTTTCGTTCCGCCCGCATCGGGCTTGCCAAGGAGCCTCTGCCATGAAAGCCCTGAAGTTCATCGCGCTCGCCCTGATCGCGCTGCTGGCCGGCCTGCTGCTGGGCGGCTTGCTGCTGTCGCCGAAGTTCCAGGTCAGCCGCACCGTGCAGATCCAGGCCAGCCCTGACGCCGTCTATGCCCTGGTGGCCAGCCCGCGGCAATGGAAGCTCTGGAGTGTCTGGAACCAGCGCGACCCGGCCATGCAGATCGAGTACAGCGGCCCGGAATCCGGGGCCGGCGCGGTCTGGGCCTGGAAAAGCAAGACCGAGGGCGATGGCACCATGAGCTTCACGGCCGCCGAGCCCGGCCGGCGCGTGGCCTACGCGCTCTACTTTCCCGACTTCGGCACTACCTCATATGGCGAGCTGCGCCTGCAGGCTCGCAACGGCGGCACCGAGCTGATCTGGACCATGGACGGCGATATGGGCAAGAACCCCTTGTTCCACTGGTTGGCCTTGTTCGCCGATGGCATGGTGGGCCCCGATTTCGAGGCCGGCCTGGCGCGGCTGAAGCAGGTGGCTGAACGCGGTTCCGGCGCTTGAGCGCGCGGCCGGACGGCCGTCATGCACCATGCTCAAAAATGAAGCAGACCAAGGAAACGCCTGACAGATCAATCACTTGGCAGGGCTATGGGCAGCTTGCCCACGAACTTATCCACAGCAGGCGGGGATAGTCTGATCAGGCGCGGAAGCCGCCACGCGACCGTCACGACAGCAGCCCGCGCTCCACGCCTGAAATCAAACGGCTGACGCGCGAGACCGACAAGCCCAGCTCGGCCGCTAAGGCGCTCATGCTCCAGCCGGCCTCGGTGTGAGCGCGGTAGAGCGCTTGCTCGCGCGAGCCGCTGTGCGCCAGCACCTCGGCCCAGGGCGGCCGATCCGTGGTGGCGGCTCTCGAGCGCGCAGTGGATGGAAGTCGAGCCGCTGGATCAGCCCGCCCCTGGGACGCAGGCTTGGCGCGAGCTTGGTGGACCCGCTCAGCCTGATCGGCGGCACGAACCGCGGCCCGCATGCGCTTCACAAAGGCTGCATCGCCGAGAAAGATCTGCTGCCGCAAGCGCCCCGGCCACAAGGCCAGATCGGGCTCGCTGGCCAGCAGCTGAGCATAGCGGTCGGCCGCGCGGCGGCGGTCCAGGGCGCCGCGCAGCTCGCGGCCCAGCACATAGGCATACAGGCCATCGGCGTCGAGCCAGGCCGGTGCCGGCTCCATGCCCACATGGGCCCGGTAGCTGGACCAGGGCCAGTCGGCCAGCTCGCGAACCAGGCCCAGGCGCAAGGGGTTGAGTTCGACGTAGCGACAGGCGTCCAGCAGATGCGCCTCGCGATCGACCAGCACGCCCTTGAAGCGGCCATGGAACAGCGGCCCTTCGCTGCCATGACGGCGGTTGTGATACTGGGTGTAGACGCCGTTGAGATGGCGCATCAGGCGCGAGAGATTGGCCTGGCGGGTGAACAGCAGCAGATGGAAGTGATCGGGCAGCAGGCAGTAGGCCAGCACCTGGGCATCAAAACGCTGCATGGTCTGCGCGATCAGCGCCAGCAGGCTGCGGCGGTCGGCGTCATCTTCGAAGGCGCGCACGCCAGCATCGCAGCGTGAGCTGAGGTGGTACACAGCGCCAGCGAGCTCGATGCGGGGGGGACGTGCCATGCATCAACTTAGGTGAGCATGGTGCAAAAGACAAGGTGGCAGGCAAGGCTTGACCCCCAAGCCAGTGACAGGCCAGTGAGCTGGCTTCGAAAACAGCCCACCGGACTCACGCGCCACCGCCCGGCAGGCGCCGGGGTCAGGTCTTGCTGTGCAGGCCTTCCAGCACCTTGAGCACGGCCTCATCGCCCATATTGCGGGCATCAGCCAACTCACCGCCATTGGTGGCCTTGACCACGCTGCCGTCGTTGGCCAGCACGGCCACGGCCGGGATGCCCTTCTTGAGCGACACGCCGATCTGCGCCGCCAGATCGACATTGCGATCGAAGCGGCCGACGTTGACCTTGAGCACCACCAGGCGCTTGCCCACATGCTCGGACAGGCTGCCGGCGCTCATCTTGCGGTCCAGGGCCAGGCAGTCGCCGCACCAGTTGGCGCCGAACACCACCAGCACGTTCTTGCGCTGGGCCTGCGCGGCAGCCAGGGCCTGGTTCAACTCGGCGCGGGCATCGGCCAGCTCGTTGTAAACCAGCTTGGCCACGGTGGGCGCTGGCGCCGTGGCCGCAGGCGCCACAGCTTGGGCATGGGCGGCCGAGGCAAACATCAGGCTGCTCAAGAGGCCGAGGGCGAAGGCGGTCTTTTTCATGGTGGGCAATCCCTGTGCTAGAAAAGGGCGCAGTGTGCCACGGCAAATGCGGTACAAAGCGGCCTCGCCGTATCTGCACCCAACCCAACACAAGGCAACTTTGCACCCATGGCCGCTTCCAGCCTTTTGGCACTGATCGATGACATCGCCACCATCCTCGACGACGTGGCCCTGCTGTCCAAGGTGGCGGCCAAGAAGACCACCGGCGTGCTCGGCGACGACCTGGCGCTGAACGCCCAGCAGGTGGCCGGCGTCTCGGCCGAACGCGAACTGCCCGTGGTCTGGGCCGTGGCCAAGGGATCTTTCTTGAACAAGGCCATCCTGGTGCCGGCCGCCCTGGCCATCAGCGCCTGGGCGCCCTGGGCGGTGACGCCGCTGCTGATGCTGGGGGGCGCCTACCTCTGCTTCGAGGGCTTCGAGAAGCTCGCTCACAAATTCCTGCACAGCGCCGCCGAGGTGGAGGCGGAGCACCAGGCACTGAGCGAAGCCGCCCTGAACCCGGACCAGGACCTGATGGCTTTCGAGCGCGACAAGATCAAGGGGGCGATCCGGACCGATTTCATCCTCTCGGCCGAAATCATCGCCATCACCCTGGGCACCGTGGCCGGTACCAGCTTCAGCACACAGGTGTTGGTGCTCAGCGGCATTGCCCTGGCCATGACGGCCGGGGTCTACGGTCTCGTCGCGGGCATCGTCAAGATCGATGACGCGGGCCTCTACCTGAGCCGCCGGCCGGGTGCCTTCCAGCAAAGCGTGGGCCGCATGCTGCTCTCGGCCGCCCCATGGCTCATGAAAAGCCTGGCGCTGGCCGGCACGGTGGCCATGTTCCTGGTCGGCGGCGGCATTCTCAGCCACGGCCTGCCCGCACTGCACCATGCCGGAGAAGCCCTGGCGCAGAGCCTGGGAGCCCTGTCCTGGCTGGGCCCCTTGTTGTTCGATGGTGCGGTGGGCCTGGCGGCCGGTGCGCTGTGCCTGGCCGGGGTGACGGTCGTGACGCGGCTGCGCGCCGCCTTCAGCGCCCAAAACCAGGCTTGATCGCCGGCCTCGACCGCACGGGTCGCGCAGCGGGTACGAGGCTGGCATCATCCAGCTTCCGCCCCGCCGGTTAGGATTCGACCCCATGAAGACGTACACCATCGAAATTCAGAAATTCAAGGCCGCCTCCAACAACATCCACGGCCAGATGCTGCTCAAGGTCGACGCCCTGGTGAGCCCCAAGGCCCCGGTCGAAGGCATCGAGCCCAGCACCATCCTGACCCTGACCGAGGCCAATGCTCGCGTGCTCATGGCCCTGCTCAAAGCCCAGTTGCTGGAGTTCGACAGCAAGAAGGCGCGCAGCCGCTTCTGATTCCAGGCCCGCACTGAAGCCGGCTGCCGCAGCGCAGCCGAAGCAGCGACAATCGCGCCATGGAATATCCCCAATACAAGCCTCAGTCCGACCACCTGCCCCTCAACGACGAGGAGCTGTCCACGCTGGACGACATGCTGATCAAGTTGCCGGTCGAGGCGGCGATGAACATCGAAGCACTCGACGGCTATCTGGCCGGCCTGCTGCTGAGCCCGCAGCGCCTGGCCGATCTGCCCGGCGCCGCGTGGCTGCCTACCGTTTGGGGCGGCGACGGGGATGACCTCGAAGCCGGCAGCAAATCCGAGAACTACCCTTTCGTCAGCGGCAAGCAGCGCAAGCGCGTGACCCTGCTGGTGCTGCGCCATCTGCAGTCGATCGAATGGCAGCTCAATGCCAAGCCCGAACTGTGGGAGCCCATCTTCAGCGTCGCAGAAGACGAGGACGGTGATCTGGTCGATGCCGAGGAATGGGCCATCGGCTTCCTGACCGCGGTAGACCTGGCGCCGGAATCCTGGGCACCGCTGTTCGAGGATGCGGTCAGTGGCCCGCTGCTGGAGCCCATCGCCCTGCTCGGGGGCGACGAGTCCACGCTCAGCGAGGCCCAGCGCGCCCAGCTGGCCGACCTGAAGCACAAGGACGAACTGAGCCGCGCCGTGCTCGACAACGTGCTCAAGCTCTGGGAACTGCGCAAGGCCCGCCAGGGCTGAACCACCGCTTCGGCATGCCCAGCGACTCCAGCGCCGCTCACCGGCTGCGCCACGCCCAGCGCATGAACGCGCTGCTCGATCACATCGACCGACACCTCGACCAAACGCTGGACCTGAGCAGCCTGGCCGAGCGCATGCACTTCTCGCCCTTTCATTTCCACCGCGTGTTCGCGGCCTGGATGGGCGAAACCCTGGGCGACTACCTGCGCCGCCGCCGCCTCGACGTGGCCGCCCTGATGCTGGCCCAGCCCGAGCCGCGCTCGGTGCTGGAAGTCGCCCTGGCCGTGGGCTTTGGCTCCAGCGAAGCGTTTGCACGCGCCTTCAAGCTGCGCTTCGGCCAAACGCCCACCGCCTGGCGCCAGGACAGCCCGCAGCGCTGGGCGCGCGACCTGGCATCCTCCAGAGAGAAACAGACGCGCCGTCATCGACCGCCCGCGGCGCTGCAGAGCAATCTGGATCAGTGGGAGCGCAATCTCGATCAGGCCGACACAGCGCATGCTGAAGATGATTCAGGCTCTTCTTGTTTCACTTCAGAGAGCACCATGCAAGTCCGTCTCCAACAACTGCCCGCAAGCCGGGTTGCCTATTTGCGTCACATCGGCCCTTACGGCCTCGGCGTGCACCAGTTCTGGATGAACACCGTGCTGCCCTGGCAGCAGGCGCAGGGTCTGATCGGCCGAACCTGCTACGGCATCGGCCATGACGACCCGCACGTCACAAAGGCCGACAAATGCCGCTACGACGCCTGCGTCGAAGTCGACGCCGACTTTGTGCCGCGCAGCCCGGCCAGCATCCAGAACCTGCCCGGCGGACGTTATGCCGTGGCCCAGTTCCGCGGCACCCTGGCTGAGTTCAGCCACGCCTGGACCGAACTTCTGCGCGCATGGCTGCCCGGCAGCGGCCTGCAAATTGACGGGCGCCCCGTGTTTGAACGCTACCCGCCCGGCGCCGAGTACGACCCCAGCACCGGCGTTTTCAGCTGCGAACTGTGCCTGCCTGTGAAGGCGGCCTGAAACCGGCGGATTGAGGCCCGGCCGTCAGCCGCGCGCCGGGCGTCTGCAACTCAGAAGCGGCCGCTCAGCCACGACTCCAGAGCCGCGAATACCTGTTCACGCTCAGGTTCGTTGAAGATCTCGTGAAAAAGCGGGCCAAAGCATTGGGCGCGCAGGATGGCGGGCGGGGCCGCGGCCGCAAACTCGGCGCTGCCGGAGGGCGCAACGCAACGGTCGCTGCCAGCCCAGAGCAGCAAAGTGGGCACCACCCAATCGGCGGCGTGCTGACGCACCAATTCACCGGCATCGACAATCATGCGAGCCAAGGTGGGCGTCAGGCGGTCGTGCACCAGCGGGTCGTCGACATAGGCCTGCACGACGACGGCATCGCGGGAAATCCAGCGGGTCTTGAGCCCATTGCCCACGGCCAGATGCGGCACCAGGGTCTCGCCCAGCAGCAGTTGCAGGCGCTGGAAAGCCGACATGCCCGGATCCAAGGCGGGCGAAGAAAGCACCAGGGCATCCACCGGGCGGAACCACATGGGCAGCTGACCGCCGCTGCTGGCCGCAAGGCCTCCAGCGACGAATCTCGCCGCCACCAGGCCACCCATGCTGTGTCCCAACAGGATCAAGGGACCGCGGCCCAGTTGCCGATCGGCGCGCAGCTCGTCGATCACCAAGCCCAGGTCTTGCAGCAGCCTTTCGGCATCGGGCACATCGCCACGCGGGCCGCCGGAAGCTCCATGACCGCGCTGGTCATAACCGGCCACATGCCAACCCCAGTGGTTGAGCTTGGCCGCCAGAGTTTCGTAGCGCCCCACATGCTCTCCCAGACCATGGACCAACAGCACGGTGCCACGGGCTGGCTCCAGGCCCAGCTTGCTCCACTGCCGCCAGTGCAGGGGGATGCCATCATCGGTTCTCAGAGTTCGCATGCGGCCCAGTGTAGGCAGGGCCCCACGCAGGCCACCCCAGGGCTTGCCCGGGGCGGTAAAACTACCTGGGAAGCGTCATCAAACTCGGCGAGCATGCCGTCCGCGCCCCAAGGCCGATGAACAATGGCTCAAGGGCAGGGCGGCCCTGATTCTGACGCCAGCTCGGCCCCCTACACTGCAAACTTTTGTTACTCCTTGACCCGGATTTGATGCGATGAGAAATCTGCTGTCTCTGCTCATCTGTCTGCTGCTGACGGCCTGCGCGTCGGCGCCCAAGTACACCGTGGATGATGGTCGCCCGGTCAATGAGACCTTGCTCGGCAATATCCGCGCCTTTGGTGCCGGCGAGCAAGCGGTGCGCCCGGCCATCGCCCGCAGCGCCGCCCTCAAGGACCCCGACTGCGACAAGCAATGGGAGCTGCCCTTCGCCCTGGCCACCAGCAACGGCTGGGCCGAGAACGACCGCGTGGCCTGGGTGCGCGCCCTCAATGTGGACGAGCGCCTGACCGTGGTGGCCGTGGCGCCCGGTTCGCCCTTGCAACTGGGTGACAAGGTGGTGGTGCTGGCCAGCCTCAGAACCGAGGACACCGAACAGATGCTCAACGGCCTGGCCGAGATTCGCGACCGCGGCCAGCCCTTTTCCGTGGTGCTGTCCACCGGCAAACAGCATGTGATCACACCGTTCGAGGTCTGCCGCGGCTACACGCGCTTTGCCCCGCCCAGCACGCCCGAGGTGCAGGATTACCACTGGCTGCTCAGCATGCATTCGTTGGAAGTGCCCAAGGTGCAGCTGACCGAAGACGAGGCGCTCTGGGCCGTGCTGTGGACGCAGGGCCTGTCCGAAGAGGGCGGCGCGCGCATGAAGACCTTTCACTACGGCAGCAAGATCGTCGGCACGCTTTACAACCTGGTCACCCTGGCCTCGGGTTTGAAGGGGGCGGCGATGGCGGCCGAAGCTGCCGTGACTGCCGCCAAGAACGCGGCGCAGAACGTGGTGACCGAAGTGCTCAAACAACAGCTGATCGAGCAAGGCAAGAGTCTGGCGGCGCAGAAGTTGCGCGAAGGGCTGACCGATGCCGCCGAAAAACTGACCCGGCAGCAGGTGGTCAATGCCCTGCAGGCGGCGGCCGCCAACCGAGGCTCGCTGTCCGGCGTGGCACGCGTGGGCGCCACGGTCTTTGATCGCGCCGACGCCTGGGCGTTCGAACGCGTGGCCAAGCTCGGCGGCAACCCCCTGGGCGGCTTTCGCCTGCATCAAAAGCTGATCGAGAACAGCTTCACCAGCAATGCCTTTGCCTTCGACGCCGAACGTCTTGACGCGCTCAGCAAACTGGCCGACGCCAAAGGCCTGGGCTACGAGGTGCAAGCCATCCTCAACGGCTTCAAGCCCGAGGAACTGCTGTTTGAGATCGGCGCCATGCCGCTCGCCTCGGCGCCCGCCGCTTTTTCCTTTTCGGGCCCTGAAGACATGAACCAAGGCCGCTTCGCACGCGGTCTGATCGACGCCATGCTGGACATGCCCATGGCCTCCGGCCCCGCCAAAAAATGACGCATCCTTTGCCGCAGCCCCTCGGTTTCCCCCCTCGCGCTCTCGCGCGCTTGCGCGCCGGTGATGTGCGTCGTCTCATCGGCCTGGCCATGCTGCCCTGGTGCAGCGCCACCTGCCTGGCTCAAGCGCTTGCGCCAGCGCCAGCGCCAGCCCCAACGCCAGCACCGGCCGTGGCCGCCGCTTCGGCGCCGGTCGTGGGCGCGCCGGCCGGCGCGGCTCCAGCCGCCAGCGCTGCCTCGGCGGCAAGCGATGCCCTTCCTCCGGCGCCACCGCCGCCCAGTTGCTCGGCCCTGACTGCCAAGGCCATGAGCAGCGATTTGCGCGCCGCCACGGCGCAAGCCCAAAACAAGGCGCTGGAAGACCTGGCCAAGGCCTATGAAGAGGCCATCTCGCTCTGGACCCAGGCCGCCCTGGGCTGCAACGGCCGGGCCCAGGAGCGCGCCCAGCGCGCCCTCAGCGACAACGAGCGCCAGCGCGCTGCGGTGGCCGAGCGCCTGGCGGCCGGCTCGCAATGCGAGCTCTCGCACCACGATGCGGCCTCGCTGCAGGAACTGGCGGCCAAGGCCTTTGGCGAACGCCGCTTTGCCGATGCCGCCTCGCTCTACAGCAAGGCCGAGACCATGTGGGACCTGGCCGCCGAGCATTGCACCGGCAGCCAGCAGCAGATCGCCCAGCGCCGCCGCGAGCAGACCGAGATCGACGCCCACAACGCCGAGTACTGCGCGCCCATCTTCGAGAAAGCGCGCGAGTTCACGCAGAAGTTCCGCACCGCAGCGCCCGGCTTGCCGGTGACCGAGCGCCAGGCTCAGTCCCTGATCGCGGAAACCGCCTGGCGCCGCGCCACCACCCTGTGCAAGGACGCGGCCCTGGACAACGCCAATGCCTTCATCCAGACCCTGGCACGCGAACGCGGCACGCCCTGGACGGCCGTGGCCCTGCCGGACAATTTCCAGTCCGTGCTGCCCAAGCCGCCCGCGCCGCGGCCCAGCGCCGTTGCGGCCGCCCCGGCCACACCCGCCCAGGGTGCGAACAAGGTGGCGGGTGCTGCAGGCGCCGCAGGAACAGCAGCCGCCACGACGGCCGCAACGACGGCGGCCGCCAGCAGCGAGGCCAGCACAGGCGGCCTGGGCGCCGTCATCAGCGGCGCCCTCGGTGCGGTGAAGAACGCCGTCAGCAGCCCGAGTACCGAGGCTGCGCCCGGCCGCAATGCCCCCGAGGCAGCCAAGCCAGCGCCGCAGGAGATGGACATCCGCGCCGGTGACACCCGCTACAAGGGACAGTTCGTGCGCGAAGAGGGCCAGGTGGTCAGCGGCAATGGCCGGGTCGAATGGTCCAACGGAGACGTCTACATCGGCAGCCTGGTGCGCAGCGTGCGCCAGGGCAAGGGCGAATTCATCTGGGCCAACGGCCAGCGCTATGTCGGCGACTGGGTGGCCGACAAGGCCACCGGCCAGGGAAAGCTCAGCTTTGCCAACGGCAATCAGTACGAGGGCAGCGTGGTCGACGGCAGCCCCGAGGGCGTGGGCCAGCTGAGCTTTGCCAGCGGCGATGTCTACAAAGGCCAGATCAGCCAGGGCCTGCCGCATGGCAAGGGCCAGTACCGCTGGGCCAATGGCCAGCAGTACGAGGGCGACTATGTGCGCGCCGAACCGCAGGGCCGCGGCGTGCTGCGCTATGCCAACGGCAACCGCTACGAGGGCAGCATCCAGGCCGGTCAGCCCCATGGCCAGGGGCGCATGGAGCTGGCCTCGGGCGACCGCTACGAAGGCGAGTTCCATCTCGGCAAGCCGCAGGGCCAGGGCAGCTATTTCTGGAAGAGCGGCGAGCGCTACGTCGGCGCCTGGGTCGGCGGTGTCAAGCATGGCCAGGGCGTTTTCCACTGGCCCACGGGCGACCGCTGGGAAGGCCTGTTCCAGGCCGACGAACGCACCGAAGAAGGCACCTTGCACCGCAAGGAATGAGCATGGACAAGCACGGCATGAGCGCACCCACCGCAGCCCCTCCCGCAGCCCCGGCCAGCGACACCCCGGTCGAGCTGAACCCACCCGACATCCGCCCCTACCGGCACGGCAGCGGCGCCAGCGGCGTCGATTACGTCCATGTGCTGGACTCCGGCCGCCCCGGCCCCACGGTCATGGTGCAAGCCCTGACCCATGGCAACGAGCTCTGCGGCGCCATCGCTCTGGACTGGCTGTTCCAGCAAGGCATGGGCCGCACGCTGCAGCCTCTGCAAGGGCGGCTGATCCTGAGCTTTGGCAATGTCGAGGCCTACGCGCGCTTCAGCCCGGCCGATCCGCATGCCGCACGCTGCGTGGACGAAGACCTGAACCGCGTCTGGAGCGACGAGCAGCTGTTCGGCGCAAGAGACTCGCTGGAGCTGCGCCGAGCCCGCGCCCTGCGGCCGTTTGTGGACAGCGCCGACCACCTGTTCGACATCCACTCCATGCAGGACGCCTGCCGGCCGCTGATGGTCTGCGGCCTGCTCGACAAGGGCGCCGCCTTCGCGCGCGAGCTGGGCATGCCCGGCGAGCTGCTGATCGACACCGGCCACCCCTCGGGCCTGCGCATGCGTGACCGCGGCGGCTTTGGCGACCCGGCCAGCCCGAAGAACGCCTTGCTGATCGAATGCGGCCAGCACTGGGAGCAGCGCTCGGCCGAGGTGGCCGTTGATGGCCTTGTGCGCTTCCTGCGCCTGACCGGCATGGTCAGCGCCGACTGGGCTGAGCCGCGCCTGCGCCTGCCTCTGCCCGAGCGCCAGCGCACCATCCGGGTGGACGAAGCCATCACCGCCATCAGCCGCGACTTTCACTTCACCCTGCCAGGCCCGGTACGCGGCCTCGACATCATCCCCGAAGCTGGCACCGCCTTCGCCCGCGACGGCGACACCGTGTTCAAAACGCGTTATGCCAACACGGTGCTGGTGATGCCCAGCCTCAAGCACGGGCTGCCGGGCAACACCATGGTGAGGCTGGGGCGGGTGGAGAGCTGAGGTTCGTCGAACCGGAGCCGCAAGCCCGGCTCTTTACTCAGGCTTCATGCAAAAGGCATTGAGCTTGTTGCCATCGAGATCACGGAAGTAGGCGGCAAAGAAGCCGCCGCCGCGCGGGCCTGGTGCGCCTTCGTCCTGGCCGCCCAGCTCCAGCGCCTTGGCGTGCAGGGCGATCACCTTCTCTTCGCTGTCCACGGCCAGGGCGATCATCACGCCGTTGCCCACGCTGGCGGGCTGGCCATCAAATGGGGTGAGCAGGCCAAAACCCGGCTGGTCCATGCTGCGCCCCCAGGCGTAGCCGCGGTCGAAGGTCATCAGCCGCTGGATGCCGATGACCGCGAACAGCTGGTCGTAAAAGGCCGTGGCGCGGGGCAGGTCATTCGTGCCGAGGGTCGTGTAGCCAATCATGGTGAGCCTTTCATGGGGAAGGGTTGGAACCGTGAATAGTGAAGCTTGAATCGCGATTCGTAAATCGGGAGTCAGCACCGCCTTGGGCGAACAACGCCCATCCTTCGCGACTCACGATTTCCCTCTCCTCAGCCCCGATCGAACTTGAAGACCGCCATGCTGGCCATCAGATTGGGGAAGCTGCGCACCGTCTGGCCGTTCTGGATGCCGAAGCTGTCCAGCACGCGCAGGCGGTTCTTGCGCGCCAGCACCTCA
Organism: Paucibacter aquatile; assembly: GCF_002885975.1. Lineage (NCBI taxonomy): Bacteria > Pseudomonadati > Pseudomonadota > Betaproteobacteria > Burkholderiales > Sphaerotilaceae > Roseateles > Kinneretia aquatilis. Next base: position 1,993,570 of record NZ_POSP01000003.1, read on the forward strand.
AAGTCGGCATAGGTGCCGACGCGGATATTGGGCGTGTCGTACCACTCGTAGGGCAGCACGCGGGTCACCGGCATGCGGCCCATCAGCACCTGGGCGCGGTTGGCCCAGTGGGCGAAATTGGGGAAGCTGACGATGCCGATGCGGCCCACGCGCGCAGTCTCGCGCAGCATGGCCTCGGTATTGCGCAGATGCTGCAAGGTTTCCAGCTGCAGCACCACATCAAAGCTCTGGTCCTCGAAGATGGACAAGCCCTCTTCCAGATTGAGCTGGATGACATTCACGCCGCGCTGGGCGCAGGCCAGCAGATTGGCATCGTCGAGCTCGACGCCATAGCCGCTGCAGCCTTTGTGGCGGATCAGGTGATCGAGCAACTCACCGGTGCCGCAGCCCAGGTCGAGCACGCGCGAGCCAGCGGGCACCAGCGCGGCAATATGTTGCAGGATGGCGCTCATGGCTGTTGTTCTCCGGCGATGCGTTGGAAGTAGGCGCGCAAGACGCCGTGGTAGCGGGGGTCTTCCAGCAGGAAGGCGTCGTGGCCATGCGGCGCGTCGATCTCGGCATAGGAGACATCGCGCTTGTTGTCGAGCAAGGCCTTGACGATTTCGCGCGAGCGGGCCGGGGAGAAGCGCCAGTCGGTGGTGAAACTGGCCAGCAGGTATTTGCAACGGGCGCTGGCGAAGGCACGGCTGAGGTTGCCGCCGTGCTCTCGCGCCGGGTCGAAGTAATCGAGCGCGCGCGTGATCAACAAGTAGGTGTTGGCATCGAAGTAGTCGCTGAACTTGTCGCCCTGATGGCGCAGATAGCTTTCGATCTGAAATTCGATGTCCTGCGTGCTGTAGCCCAGCTCGGCGGCGCGCAGCTCACGGCCGAACTTCTGCTCCATCGCATCGTCGGACAGGTAGGTGATGTGGCCGATCATGCGCGCCACACGCAGGCCGCGCTTGGGCACCACGCCATGCTCGTAGAAATGGCCGCCGTGGAAATCGGGGTCGGTGATGATGGCGCGGCGCGCCACCTCGTTGAAGGCGATGTTCTGTGCCGACAAGGCCGGTGCCGTGGCAATCGCGATGCAATGGCGCATGCGCTCGGGGTAGCGCAGCGACCAGTCCAGCGCCTGCATGCCGCCCAGCGAGCCGCCCAACACCGCGGCCAGCTGCTGCACGCCCAGCGCATCCAGCACGCGCGCCTGGGCATCCACCCAGTCCTGCACCGTCACCACCGGGAAATCGGCGCCGTAGACCTTGCCTGTGGCCGGGTTGATGTGCATGGGGCCGGTGGAGCCGAAGCAGGAGCCGAGGTTGTTGATGCCGATGACGAAGAACTTGTCGGTGTCCAGGGGCTTGCCGGGGCCGATCAGGTTGTCCCACCAGCCTTCGCTCTTGTCCTGGCCTTCGTAGGTGCCGGCCACATGGTGGCTGGCGTTCAGGGCATGGCAGACCAGCACGGCATTGCTGCGCTCGGCATTGAGTGTGCCGTAGGTCTCGTAGACCATTTCATAGTCGCGCAGCTCGGCGCCGCTGCGCAGGCGCAAGGGCTGAGCAAAGGCCATGCGCTGGGGGGTGACATGGCCGAGCTGTCCTGCATGGGGCATGGGGGACTCCTGAAAAAACAAAACCGGCGCCGCTGGGGGAAAGCGGACGCCGGCGGTGCGGAGTCCCTCTTTAGCGGCATTTTTTGAGCGCCCGCAATTCGGAACAAATCGGCGCTGAGTGGCAATTATAGGCAAGCGCCAGGGCCGCCCTTCATGCCCAGGCAGTGGCACCCAGGTTCACGGCGCCGCGCACATGCAGTGCACAAAGGTGCTGAACGGTCGGCCCCGCTCGGCCATCTGGGTGGCAAAAGCCAGCTCGCCTTGCAACTGCTGCAGCGCCTTGGGCACCAGCACGCCGTCGCCCAAGCCCAGCTCTGCACGCACTGCAGCAGCCACCGAAGGCGCGACGATCTGGTCCAAGCTGGACAGCAGGCGCTCGAAGCGACCCATCTCGCGCTCGACATAGCTGAGCTTGGGCACCCCCTCGAGCTTGGCCAAGCTGGCGGCGGCACGCACGGCGTCGTCGAAACTGCCCAAGCGGTCAATCAGGCCGCGCTGCTTGGCCTGCGCTCCGGTCCAGACCCGGCCTTGCGCCACGGCGTCGATTTCAGCCACGCTCTTCTTACGCGCGGCTGCGGTCTTGGCGGTGAATTCGTCATAGATGTGGTTGATGCCCTGCTGCACGGCCGTGGCCATGCGCGGGTCCAGCGGCCGGCGCGGGTCGAAACCGCCAGTCATCCAGGTGGTGGTGTGGCCGCCAGTGTGGATGGACAGCTTGTCCAGCAGCTTGTCGGCCGTGGGCAGCATGCCGAAAACACCGATAGAACCGGTGATGGTGGCCGGGTCAGCGATCACCTGGTCCGAGGACATGGACACCCAATAGCCGCCCGAGGCCGCCACATCGCCCATGGAGATGACCACGGGCTTGCCCGCTTTCTGTGTCAGCTCCAGCTCGCGGCGGATGATCTCGGACGCAAAGGCACTGCCGCCAGGCGAATTGACACGCAGCACCACGGCCTTGACCTTGTCGTCCTCGCGCGCCTGGCGGATCAGACGGGCGGTTGAATCGCCGCCGATGCGGCCGGCCGAGGCGTCACCATCGACGATCTCGCCCTCAGCGACAACCACGCCCACAGCATCGCCCTGCGGGTTCTGCGGCTTGAGATAGGCCTGGTATTCGGCCATGGAGACCTGGCGGAAGCTCTTGCCTTTGTCATCCTTGGCACCGCGCTGGATCAGCAACTCGCGCATCTCGTCGCGGGTTTTGAGGCCATCGACCAGCTTGCCCTGCAAGGCCATCTTGGCGGTGTCGCCCTTGAGGGCCGTGAGCGTTTCGGGCAGCACCTCGATGCTCTTGGCGATGCTGCCCTTAGGCAGCTTACGGGCTGTCTCGACGGTGCCGGTGTAGCGCTCCCAGAGGTCGCCGTAGAGATAGGCATCGGCTTCCAGGGCCTCCTTGGACGGACCATTGGCAAAGTACGGTTCGGCAGCGTTCTTGAAGGCGCCGACGCGCAGCACATTGGCGCTGACGCCCAGGCGGTCGAGTGCGTCCTTGTAGTAGGTGCGGTAGCGGCCGAAGCCCTCGATCATCACCATGCCCAAGGGGTGCAGATAGACCTCGTTGGCGCGTGCAGCCAGGTAATAACCACGCTGGCTGTAGCCGTCACCATAGGCCAGCACCGGCTTGCCTTTGGCCTTGAAGCGGTCCAGAGCTGCGGCCACCTCAGCCATGCTGGCCATGCCGCCGCCGGCAAACTCATCGAGCTGCAAGAGCACGCTGCCGACCTGGGGGTCGAGCGCGGCGGCGTCCAGGGTGGCCAGCACATCGCGCACACGCGTCTGGCGCTGGTGATTGCCTTGCAACTGAGCCATGGCTTGGTCTCGGGCCGAGCCCGAAAACTGTTCAACCAGTGGGCCTTGCAGATTCAGCACCAGGGTGGTCTTTTCCTTCAGCGGCGCCGGGCCGCGCGAAAACAGGGCCACCGCGAGCAGCACCAGCAGCAACAGCAGCAAGAGGTTGAGCAAGGCGCGCCGGCTGGCGTCGAGCAACCACCAAAACTTAGCCACCACCCACCACAGGCCCGAAAACACTTGCTTGACTGCCATGCCGGCTCCCCCATTGAAAGGACGTGCGCGATGCCATCACCGCGCGCCGTCGATTGTGCAGCAGGGTCTGGCTCGAAGCCGAAAGCCAGGGGCTGGCTCAGGCACCAGGCTCGTTCGGCGCCCAGAGCGGCAGCTTCTCCATCGCCGCCTCGAACCAGGCCGTGGCCAGCAAGCCCTGCAACCAGGCCTGCAGAGCCGGCAAAGTTGCGGCCGCAAAAGCGGCCGGATCGACGGCGGCGAACTGGCGCACAAAAGGCAGCAAGGCCAGATCGGCAAGGCCGAAGCGCGGCCCACACAGAAAGGCCTGCGCCTGCAAGGCCTGCTCCATGGGCTGCAGTTGCAGGGTCAGCGCAGCTTCGAACATGAGCGCCGGCTGATCGGGCGGCTGCTGACGCTGCGGGTACTTGTATCGGTCCAGCAGGCGTTTGAATGGGCCGTCATTGCGCTCGATCCAGGCCATCTGCTCCACCATTGGGGCGACGCTCAAGCAGCCGGCCGGGTCGTTCTGCGCCAGCGCCCAGCACATGATGTCCAGGCTCTGCTCCAGCACCTGCCCGTCCGGCAGGACCATGACCGGCACCGTACCCTTGGGCGAGGCTTGCAGCAGAGCCGCAGGTTTGGCGCGCAGTTCGATCTCGCGCGACTGCACCGCCACACCGGCATGTCGCAAGGCGAGGCGGGCCCGCATGGCATAGGGGCATCGGCGAAAGGTGTAGAGCACAGGCAGCACGGCGGCGATTGTGCGGCAAGCGCATCACCCCCCGCTTTCAACACCCCGGATCGCGGGGTTGTTGCGCCCGGGCTGGGCTGCACAATGCAGCGCTTGCATTTGCTGATCCCCATGTCCTCCGTTTTCCTGCTGCGCCGCGCGTCCAAATCTCTCGAGTCTTCGCGCACAGCCCTGGCCGAAGACGGCCGCTGGCAGATCGCCGGCAGCAGCGAGCGCGCCACTGACTGCCTGCCCGCCCTGCGCGCCAGCGGCGCCCAGTTTCTGGCCTGCGATCTGCGCCTGGCCGATGGCCATGTGCGCCGCCTGCTGCAGCAACTGCGCCGCCTGCCCGAGGCGCCCAAGGTGCTGCTGCTCAGCTCCTGCGCCCACGACACCATGCTGTTCGACACCCTGGCCGATGGCGCCCATGGCTATATGGTCGAGTGCGAACGCGGCAGCAGCCTGCCTCAGGCCCTGAGCCAGCTGCAAGACGGCCAGGCCCTGATGTCACCCGAGCTGGCGCGCCAGACCCTGCAGAGCATGGGCCTGAGCCGCATCAGCCTGGAACGCGCACAGGCCCTGTCCGCCGCGCAAGACCTGACCCCAGCCGCGGGCCTGGATTGCGAGCCCGACCAGGTGTTCAACGAGCTGACCCGAGCCGACCAGCACCTGCTCAGCCTGATCGCCCTCGGCCGCCTGCCGGCCGAGATCGCCCAGCTCTGGCGCCTGGCCAGCGAGGACGTAGGTCGCCGCCTCAGCGCCATCTACGGCAAGCTGCACCGCTGGCAAGCCGCGCGCAGCCTGGATCTGGCGCTGGCCTGAACAGGCGCGCAAGCACGCCGCCACGAAAGAAAAAAGGCCCGCCATGCCGGCAGGCCCTCTTGATGATGCCCGAGAACACCCCGGGGCTCAGCCCCCCGAACGACGGCGGCGGACCAGCAGACCCACCGCCCCCATGCCTGCCAGCATCAGGAGGTAGCTGCTGGGCTCCGGCACCGGCGCAGCCACCAGGGCATCGACCGAGCTTTCATACGCCGCCTCGCTCAGGCCGCGGTTGAAGACAATGTAGAAGGAGTCGGAGGCCGCGTAGTCGTCCGACTTCAGCTTCAGCTCGATCATGTAGGCACCCACGGGTGCGTTAGGCGTCACCGACATCTTCAGATGGTCATGGATGGTGCCGGCCGCGGACACCTCGGAGACATACTGAGTCTCGCCCTGGCTCACGCCGCCGAGGCTCCAGGTGGTCGGTGCATCCTGATAGACATCAGCGATGGTCACGCCAAGACCGGCCGCCGGCGCGCCCCAGTTCACGCCATTCCAGAAGCTCAAGGCGCCCAAGCCCTCGAAGGAAATCAATGCGCCCGGCTTGAGCAGGCTGCCGGCCTGGGTCTGAAAGCCGGGGTCCTTGGTGGCCCAGGGGCCGCTGGCGAGGTCACCGAAGTCGGCCTCGTAGATGTTGAAGCCGGTCACCCCGTGGGTTTCAAAATGCGAGCCGCCAACGACCAGCTTTCCGTTGAGGGCAGAGACGGCAATGTCGCCGGCATGATCTTCACCCGCTGCGGCCCAGACCGGCAGCACGGCAAGGGCCGCAAAGGCCAGCTTGATGGACAGTTTCTTCAGCATGAACAATCTCCTAGCAGTGATTTCAAATGGAAGGTGTGGATCGACCCGATGGCAGGAACAACCCGTCAATTATGCAACTCACTTGCATTTAAGAACCGCATCACCCCCTAGTTGAAGGGTCCGCCCTGCGCCCCGCCGAATGGCGCCGCGAAACGCCCCAAAGCAGCAGCACACCCAGGAACCAGACGCCGGCCGAGGCCGGCTCGGGGACCGGTGAGGCCTGGATAAGGGCTTCGCGCGCACGCTGAAAAGCCGCTTCATCCAGGCCGCGGTTCAGGATCATGTAGAACGGGTCCGAGCTCAGATAGTCCGCGGAGTTCAGCCGCAAGGTGATCTGGTAGGCACCGACCGCGGCACCTTCGGTGATCGAGAACACCAGGTGCTCATGCAGCTTGCCGGACGCGCTGGTCTCACCCAGCAACTGGCTGGCCCCGGGGCTCACCCCGGCGGACGACCAGAGGCTCTCCGCCTCCAGGTAATCGGACACCGCAAGCTGGGTGCCAGCCGCAGCCAGGCTCCAGCTGGCACCGTCCCAGAAGCCGAGCGCGCCCAGGCCTTCAAAGCCGATCTCCCCCCCGGGCTTGAGCCGCTCGCTGCCCTGGGTCTGGAAGCCGGGGTTGCTGGTGGCCCAAGGGCCGTGAAAGAGATCGCCGAGGTCGGCGCGGTAGATGTTGAATCCCGTCGAGGCCTGAACCTCGACCCGCTGCCCACCCAGCTTCAGCTGCCCCTCGCGGGCAAACACGGCCACATCGCCAGGGTGATCGGCCGCCCAGGCCGATGCCGCTGCGCCTGCAGCCAGAAGGCCGGCGCTCAAGCCACGCAGCAGGTTTCCTGTTGTCATCATTCCCTTCCTCACTCCTCACTCCTCACTCAGTCAGTCAAATCGAACAAACAAACAAACAAACAAAAAAACAAGAGCACGCGCTCAGGCTCAGCGGCGCGGACGCTCCCAGGGCAGCTGAACCGACGGCGTCCAGGGCGAAGTCGGCGCACGCGCGGGCGGCAAGGGCTTGACGGGCGGAGGCTGACACAGGGCCTCAGCCGCTTCGCTCCAGCGGCCGTCGGTGCAACGGAAGCTGGCCGAGCCGGTGTTGGGCAGCAGGCCATCGAGCAACTGCAGCTGGCTGCCCGAGGGGCTGGCGGGCGCCGTCGCCTCGCAGCGCTCGCCCGCTTGCACCCAGCTCAAGGCCTGCGCCGCACAGGGCTTGGGCGCTGGCGCCTGACAGCTGGCATCGCTGGCGCCACTCCACTGCCCTTGCTGGCAGGCAAAGCGCGCGGAACCCGTCAGCGGCTCCTGCGAATCCACGGCCACACGGCTGCTGCCGGACGCGGTCTCGGGCAGGACGGCGCTGCAGACCAGGCCCCCCAAATCCCAGCTCAGCAAGCGGCTGGGGCAGGCGGGCGGAGGCGCTTCGCTGCAGCGGGGCGCCGTGCCGGCGGCACTCCAGCGCCCATCGCTGCAGAGGTAGCTGGCCTGACCCGTTGTCGGCGCCACGCTGTTCAGCACGGTTTGCGTCGCCCCCGAGGCGGCCGCGAGCAAGTGGGCCGAGCAACTGGCACCGGCCTCCGTCCAGCTGACGGCTTGTGCAGGGCAAGCGGCCAGGACCTGCGGCGCGCAACGGGCACGCAAGGGCGCACTCCAGCGGCCGTCCTGGCAGCTGAAGCTGGCATCGCCCACCGAGGGGCCCGTTTGATCAAACAGCTGCTGCTCTGCGCCCGACGGCGCCGCGGCGGCGCTGGCACTGCAGCTGTGGCCATCCACCGTCCAGCTCAGGCTCTGCGCCGTGCATGCCGCCGGCGGCGGCAGGGCACAGCTGGCGGCTGAGGGCGCGCTCCACTGCCCACTGCGGCACTCGAAGCGAGCCGCGCCGGTGGTGGGCGCCTGGCGGTCTTCGACCTGCACGCTCGAGCCCGAGTTCGTAGCGCCGGCGGCGCCCGTGCAGCTGACGCCGCCCACGCTCCAGCTCAGCTGCTGCGCCGCGCAGACGGGCGGCGGCGGCACCGCACAGCGACTCTGGCTGGGCGCACTCCATTGCCCCGCCTGGCAGCTGAAGCGGGCCTCACCCACGGCGGGCGCAAGGCTGTCGCTCAGCAACACGCTCTGCCCCGACTCGGTCCGCTGGGCGGCAGCACTGCAGCTCTGGCCGTCCACCGTCCAGCTCAGGGTTTGCGCCGAGCACGCTGGCGGAGGCGGCAGGCTGCAGCTGGCTTGGCTGGGTGATCCCCAGCGGCCACTGCTGCAGCTGAAACGCGCGCTGCCGGTGGCCGGGGCCACCGCGTCCTCGAGGGTGATCGTGGCACCCGAGGCCGCCTCTTCCACGGTGGCCAAGCAGCTCGCCTCACCCACCGACCAAGTCAAGGTCTGGCCTGCGCAGGGCGGATTGATGCGGGCCGCAAAGGCCTGCTGCATCTGCTGCGTGTTGATGCCGGCCTCGAAGATGACGTGGAAGGGCTGCGAGGCCAGGTATTTAGGCTGGCCCGCGATCAGGACCGGAGACCACAGCTCCAAGGTCACCAGATAGGCGCCCACCGGCGGCGTGCCACTGCTGGCCGAGATCTTCCAGTCGAGGTGGGAGTGGAAAGTGCCGCCCGTCTTGGTTTCATCGATCAAGGCCGTCAGCGGCCCGGCAATGCCTTGCGAATCAAAGCGTGTGCCGGCCGCGTAGTAGGCGTACTGATCGGCCCATTGCGCCGGGTTGGTGCTGTAGCCCAGCACCACTTCGGGAGGAATGCCGCCGAACAAGGTGATCTTGACACCCGCCGGTGCCGCCCCCCATTTGCCGCTGGCTGGCGACCAATGCTGCAAACGCCCCAGGGCGCGAAAGTGGAGCTGTTCCCCCGGCGCAAACCATCCGGTGAAGGCCTGAAATCCGGGGTTGGCCGTGGCGTATTTGCCGCCAGGAAAGTCACCAAAATAGGCCGGAAACAGGCGATAGCCCGTGAGCCCGTCGATGGGTAACTGCCCGGCCAGGCCGAGGTCGCCGTAGAAGTCGGTCTCGATGCGGCTGCCCGCCACCGGGCCCTTGTCGGTGCGCAGCTCGACATCGAAATGCTGCGCCCAGGCGCCCCCCACCAGGCCGGCCAGTAGCAAGCCAAGCAAGCTGACCCGCAGCAGGCGGGCAAACACGGCGCAAGCGAACATAAATCGATATTGAATGCAAATGAGTTGCATATAATAATGCAAGTTACTTGCACGTAACCCATCAACTCAACAGCACGCATTCCCGCAGAAGCGCCCGCTCGTTGTGCAACCCGGGCCCGACGCCTTCTGATTCGATGACCGCCAACCTCGCCAAACCGCGCCGGGCAACACAGCTGATGCCCTGGGCCTTGCTCCTGCACACCGCGGCCGCCTGGGCCCAGAGCCCCGCAGCCGAAACCAGCAAGACCGAAGCCCAGGCTCTGCCCACGGTCAAGCTGCAAGGGCGCCAGCAGCGCAGCTCCGAATTGGCCGGCCCCAGCACGGCGCTGAGTGGCGACGAGCTGCGCAACAAGGCCTCGGCCACCCTGGGCGCCACCCTGCAGGACGAGCTGGGCGTGGCCAACTCCAGCTTTGGCCCGAATGTGGGTCTGCCCATCATCCGCGGTCAGGGCGGCTCGCGCGTCAAGGCCCTGGTGGGCGGCGGCGGCGCCCACGACGCCTCTTCCCTCAGCGCCGACCATGGCGTGATGGTCGAATCCGCGCTGGCGCAGAGCATCACCGTGCACCGCGGGCCCTCGGCCATCCGTCACGGCGGCGACGCCATCGGCGGCGCGGTCGAGGTCGAGTACGTGCGCATTCCGGAGCGGCTGCCGCCCGGCCTCATGCTGCAAAGCGAAACGCGCACGGGCGGCGGAGGGATCCTGGGCTTGCTGCGCGCCCAGGGCAGCTGGGGCGAGGTGGCCGCGCCGGGCGGCCCGGAGAGCACCAAGCCAAAGAATGGCTGGGCCTGGCATCTGGATGCCCATAGCCGGCGCAAGGACGAGGCTCGCATCCCCGGCTGGGCCATCGATGAAGAGGCCGTCAAGCAGCAGTTCTTCCTGGTCAGCGGCCGCAACACCTGGGGCCATATCCCGAACAGCGACGCTCGCAGCCGCGGCGCCGCCGCCGGCCTGAGCACCGTCTTCGATGCGGGTTATGCCGGCCTTTCGGCCGCCACCCTGCACATCAACTACGGCCTGCCGCCAGGAGCCCATTCGCACAACCATGGCGGCAGCAGCCCGCCCCCGGGTGAGCCGGCCGAACCCGCCGTTCGCATCCAGGCCCAGCAGCAGCGCCTGGATTTCAAGAGCGCGATCAAGCTCGGCAGCCCCTGGGCGCAGGAGCTCAAGCTGCACCTGGCCGACACTCGCTACCGCCATGAAGAGCTGAACCAGGGCGTGAGCGAGACCGAGTTTCGCAACGAGGTGCAGGAAGGGCGGCTGGAGCTGGAGCACAGTCTTGCCCCCGCGCACTGGGGCACGGTCGGCCTGCATCTGCAGCAGCGCCGCTTCTCGGCCCTGGGCCTGGAGGCCTTTGTACCGCGGACCCGCATCGACAGTGCGGCCCTGTATGCCATTCAAGGCTTGAAGCACGAAGCCTGGACCCTGGAGCTGGGTCTGCGCGCGGACTGGCGCCGCAGCCGGCCCCAGCCTCAGGCCTCCAGCTTCGGCATCGAGGTGCAGTTGCCCGAGCGGCGCTTCACCTTCGGCAACTTCTCTCTGGCGCTGAGCCGCAAGCTCGGCGATGGCAGTGTGAGCCTGACGCATTGGCGCGCCAGCCGCGCCCCCGATGTGCAGGAGCTGTACGCGCTGGGCCCCCACATCGCCACCCGCACCTACGACTTCGGCAACAGCGCCCTGCGCCTGGAAACCCTGCGCGGCTGGAACCTGGCGCTGCGCCAGCAATGGGGCGGCCTGAGCCTACAGGCCAATGCCTTTCGCTACGACAGCGAGGACCACATCTACCAGCGCAGCCTGGGTGTGTTCTTCGCCGCCGAGAAGAAGCAGTTCCGCGCCCTGTGCGCTCAGCTGGACCAATGCCTGCCGGTGACGCGTTACGAGCAGGACCAGGCCCGCTTTCACGGCTTTGAGGCCGAGCTCAAGCAGGAGCTGCTCGATCTGAGCGCAGAAGGCGCGGCGGGCGACAGCCTGCAAGTCTCGCTGATGGGCGACCGGCTGCGCGGCCGCCTCGACCGCCTGGGCCAGGACGTGCCACGACAACCAGCGCCGCGCTGGGGCCTGCGCCTGGAGCTGCTGCACGGCCCCTGGCAGGCCGAGCTGCGGCGCATGCACAGCCTGGCCCAGCGCCACCCGGGCGAGAACGAGACCGCCACCGCCGCCTCGACCCAGTGGCATGCCTCGCTGCGCTGGACCGGTCGCCTGCAAGCCGGCCTGCAGCTCAGCAGCTATGTGCTGGGCCGCAATCTGACGAACCAGGAGGTGCGCAACAGCACCTCCTTCCTGCGCAACTACGCCCCCGAGCCCGGCCGCAGCATCGAGCTGGGCGCCGAACTGAGGTACTGAACCATGGCCCGCCCCTGCGCACACGCTCCGTTGATGCCCACTCAGAAACACCGCAGCTCGCCACGTTGGCGGCTTCGGCCACAGCTGCGCCTCAGTGTCCTGGCGGCGGCGCTGAGCCTGGGCGCCTGTGGTGGTGGCAACACGGTAGACGAGCCGGCTTCCTTCAAGCTGTTGCCTGACGACTTGGTGGGCGCCCCTTGCTCGGCCTGCCGCGAGGGCCATCTGGTGGGGCAGGCGCATGATGGAGTGGCCCTGGCCGATGCCGAGGTGCTGCTGATCGATGCGAAGGGCCAGATCGCCCGCGGCCGCACCGATGCGCAAGGGCGTTATGCCATCGCCACCACTGGGCTCAGCGGCGCCCTGCTGGTGCAGGTCAACGGCCTGAGCAGCGGCGAGCCGGTACAGCTGCACTCCCTGGCCGTGGCCGTGGATGTGGGCAACCGCTCGGTCCAGGTCTCGCCCTTGACCGAGCTGATGGCTGCCTTTGTGCTCGGCGGTGCACCGCTGGATTTGCTGAAACAGGGCCGCCTCGACTTCATGCGCGTCAACGCCACCAGCTTGCGCAGCAGCCAGGACCGGGTGTGCCATCTCGTCCAGAGCTCCTGGGCCGCTATCGTCGGGGCCAGCAACGCCGGGGCCAGCAGCGCCGCGGCCGATCTGCGCAACGGGGAGCCTGGGTCGGCCCACCAGGGGCTGGGCGCGCTGGCCTCGTCGATCGAGCTGCAGCGCGTGGCCGGTGCCTATCGACTCAGCGGCGTGGGCAGCGATGCCGCCGCTCAGGCCGGCGTGCAGGTGGACCCGGTGGCCTCCAGTGTCGACGCCGTGCTGCCGGCCCCGAGTGCCGAGCAGGCCGCTGCGCTGCGGGCGGGCCTGGCGGCCCTGCCAGGTCTGGAGCAATCGCTGGCGCAGTTCAGCCAGCTGTTCCAAGGCAGCCAGGCGCCCGAGGCCCGCGAGCTGCACCGCTGGCTGGCGCCGCAGTTCCGCCACACCGGGCTGGACGCCGCGGCCTTCGTCGAGCAAGTCCTGCTGCAAGCCGAAGCCGGCGACGCGCCAGGCAGCAGCCTGCGCGGCGTGCGCTTCGAGCGGCCGCGTCTTCTGGAAGTGGACAGCGCCGACCGGCTGCGCGTGCGCGTCCAGCTGAGCCTGCCGGCCCCCGCCCTGCCGCGCAGCGAGACCCTGTGGATGCGCAAGCAGGGCGACCGTTGGCTGTGGGAAGGCGATGGTCAGACCGGCCTGGTGCGCCTGCGCCATCTCTCCATCCTGGGGCCCAAGGCGCGCGAGGCCAGCGAGCTGCTGGCCCTGCCAGGCATGCGATGCGCCGCCACGGAGGCGGCCGACACGCGCTGCGCCGTCGAAGGCGGCCAGGGCGATGCGCCCAGCGGCGGTCAGCTCGACTACGGCAGCCCGCAGAATGAGCAGTTCGGCCTGCTGGCCCACTACCGCTCCGAAGCCGGCAGCTGGCAGGAGCGCCTGCAGATGGCACGCCAGCGCACGCGGCTCCTGGCCATGCCCAGCGCCCAGGTGAGCCAGCATCTGTCATTCGAGGTGGACGCCCGCCGCATCGACCCGCGCGTCAGCCAGGTGCGGGTGCAGGGCACCGGCCTGCCGGAGCAGGGCCTGAGCCTGGTGCGCGCGAGCACGGGGCAGAGCTTCGAGCACCTGAGCCTGGCCGACAGCCCGGAGCAGGACTGGCACGCCTTGCGCACCGACCGCTGCCCCGGCGGCGCCAGCAGCGCGGCCGAGCATGCCCTCTGCCAGGCGAACTGGGCCAAGGCTCAGCTGGGCGAGGTCTACCGCTTCAGCTTCTTCGATGCCCAGGGCCGGCTGCTGCACACCCAAACCGCGCGCTTGCCCGCCCCGCCCGCGCCGCCGGCGCAGTTGTTGGCCGAAGCCTCGCAGTGGTTTGCGCACTTCGATCTGCAGGCGGAGCCTGCGCAGCAGCCGCTCTACGCCCGCGTGCTGGACCCGGAGCGCCAGCCCCAGGCCCTGGATTACCGCTGGGCCTGGCAAGCGCCCAAGAGCGCTTCACAGCAGCTCGTGGGCGCCCAGCTGGAGCTGCACTGGGGCCAGCCCGACACCGGCGCCCAAGGCCAGTTGCGGCTGCCGCTGAGCGCCCGCCAGTTGCAAGCCACCGGCGGCAGCCTGCGGCCCGCGGAGCTGGTGCCCCAGGCGAGCCTGCCGAGCGGCGCCCTGCCCGTGTGGCTCAGCGCCCGCCTGAGCAGCCGCGATGCGCAGGGCAATCTCTACATGCACTACATTGCGCCAAACAACCCCTTCTGAGGCGCTGGGTCAACGCATCTTGGCATGCGGCTGGCTGCCGCAATCGGCGCATTGGCCGTGCACATTCAGATCAACCGCCGCCACGGCAAAGCCCTCGGGCACCGCGGGTTGGCGCGGCGGCTTGGCCGGCAGGCAATAGACGCGGCCGCAGTCATCACAGTGGAAGTGGGCATGGCCCTGGTGCTGAGCCGCCTGCTGCATCAAGGCGTAGCGGCTGACCCGGTCGTCACCCACGGTCTTGCTCAGAACCCCCGCCTCGGCAAGGGCGTCGAGCGTGCGATAGAGGGTGACCGCATCGATGGCCTGGGGCAACTCGGCCTCGATGTCGGCATGACTCAAGGCCCGCGTCGCCTGCTCAAACACCGCCAGCACGGCCAAACGGTTGGGCGTGACCCGCAGGCCCAGGGCCGACAGGCGCTCGCGTCGCGCCTCCTGCAAGGCCTCTTCCTGAGCGGCACGGGCGGAGGCGGACGGGCTGGCGCTGGGCTTGCGGGTCTTCATGCCCCAATTCTAGGGGCGACCTGCCCGAAGGCAGGCCCGGCAGGCATCAGGGCGCGACGTGGCCCAGATGCTGCAGCCAGAAGGCTTCGTACTTGCGGTGCCAGCCCACGGTCTTGACGGCGCCGCCCATGCCATGCTCGCCCTCGGGGTCGAGGAAGAGGTCGACCAGGCCTTCCTTGCCGGACTCGAGCAGGGCGCGGTAGACATTGACCGTGTCCTGATAGAGCACGTTCGGGTCCATCATGCCGTGCACCAGCAGCAAGGGCTTGCGCAGGCCCTTGGCCATGGGGATCAGCGAGAACTTGCGCAGATTGGGCTTGCTGCGATCGGTCTTGCCGATGGTGCGCCCGCTGTACCAGCTGTTGTAGTTTTCCCATTCGGTCGGGCCGGCGCCGGCGATGCCGGCGGCGAACAGATCGGGCTTGCTGAACATCGTGTACTGGGTCTGGAAACCACCGAAGCTCCAGCCATTCAGGCCCACGCGCGCGGGGTCGATGCCGAAGTCCTTGCTCATCAGCGCATGCAGGTCTTCCAGGTCCTCGGTCTGCGGCAGACCGGGGTTCTCCCAGTTGGCGTCCGAGAAGCGGCGGCCGTAGTTGCTGTGGCCGCGCGAGTCGATGGTCACCATCACATAGCCATGCTTGGCCGCCATGTACATGGCGAAAACGTAGGCGCTGGGCTGGAAGCTGTCGCTCTCGACCGAGTGGCGGTCGTTCAGCGGGCCGCCGTAGATGTAGACCACGGCCGGGCGCTTGTCGCTGGCCTTCCAGCCCTGCGGCTTGAAGACATAGGCCGGGATGCTGTCGCCATGGCGGTTCTTGAAGCTGAAGCGCTCGGGGCGCAGCACATCGACCTGGGCCCAAGCCTTGTCGTGGCTGTCGGTCAGGGTCTTGAGCGTGGGCTTGGCGCCGGCCTCGATCAGCTTGAGCTCAGGGCGCGACACCCAGTTGCCGGCATTGGCCGCCAGCCACTGGCCGTCGTGTGAAACCACGGCATTGCGGTGGTACTCGCCCGGCACGCCCAGGGCCTGCATGCTGCCATCGGCCATGCTGACGCGGAACAGGTTCATGCTGGCCAGATCGTCCTTGTTGGCCGCCACGAACATGCTCTTGCTGTCGGGCGTGAAGCCCAGCACCTGATGGGCCTCGAACTCGCCCTGAACCAAGCGGCGCAGCTTGCGGCTGCTCAGATCCCAGGCATAGGGCTGACGGAAGCCGGCCTCATCCAGCACCAGCACCAGCTGCTTGCCATCGGGCGTGAAACGCGGGCGTACCACGTTGACCACTTCGTGGCCAACATCGCCACGGCGCTCCAGCACCATCTCGGGCTTGGCGCTCTCATCAGCGCCACCCACGTAGACGCGCAGCAGCTCTTTCTCACGCTCCCAGGTGCTGAAAGCATAGCGGCTGCCATCACGCGCCCAGGCGATGGGGCTCATCTCGAACCAGACATCGCCACCGGCATGGGTGAACACGGGCGCCGATTGCTTGGCCGGCGCTTCACCGGCGGCAGGCACCTTGCGGATGTACAGCGCCAGCGGCTTGTTGACACGTTTGTCGTCGGAGACTTCGCGGTCCACCTTCTTGGCTTTGGCGAAGCGCTCGTTGTAGCCCATGATCTCGACCTGACGGCCGGTGGGCTCGGGCACGGGCTTGCCGTCATCGCCGGCCGGCTTGCTGGGCGCGCGACCGATCAAGGCCATCCAGCGGCTGTCTTCGCTCAGCGTGGTCGATTCGATGGCGTACTTTTTGTCCGCGTCATCGGGGTGGATCAGCTCGCGGTTGAGCACCTGCACGCCACCCTGGTTGAAGCGGGCGCGCAGCACGCGCTTGTCGTCCATGAAGACATAACCGGCATCATCGGCGGTGTAGGCCACCATGCGCAGATTGCGCTGCAGGTCCAGCAGGGGCTGCAGCTTGCTGTCGCCCGACACCCAGCGGAACAAGGCGCCGCGGTACTGCAGGATCAGCTCCTCGGCCTTGTGGGCCCAGACGATCTGCGTCACGCCGGGGTAGAGGTCGCTGGGCTTGAGCTTGTCGCGCAGCTGTTTTTTCTTCAGCTCGTCGCGCCATTCCCAGAGTTCCTTGTCTTTTTCAACCTTGGCGTCGGGCTTGGTCTCGGCCTTGGCTGTGGCGCTGGGTGCCGATGCCGCCGATGCCGCGGCCTCTGCCGCGGCAGGCACGGGCTTGCCGCTGCGCTTGGCTTCCAGTGCGGCCGCAGCCTTCTTCTCGGCTTCGGCCTCGGCCTTGTCGGCGGCCTTCTGGGCCTCGTCCTTGGCCTTCTTGGCGGCGAATTCCTTCTTCACCAGCTCCAGCTGGGCGGCTTCCCACTGGCCCAGGTCGACATTCTCGCCACGCAGATAGGCGGCTTGTGCCACCTCGCGGGCCTGGCGCTCGGCGGTCTCGCTGCGCTTTTGCTGCAGCTTCTTGTCAAAACGCTGCAGATCCTCGGGCGCGTCAAAGGCGGCCATGATGGCCGGCGAAGTCAGGCGCTGGGTCTTGCCGGTCTTGCTGTCGTGCACATAGAGGTCGGTGCCCGGCTCGCCAAACGGGTTCCAGAGATAGGCCAGATAACGGCCGCTGCGGCTGAACTTGGGCTCGCGCGCGTTCTCGCCCCGGTAGGGCTCGGCGCGGAACACCTGCTCCAGGCTCAGGGTCGAGCTCAGGGGCGCGGGCGTGGCCGCACCGGAACTGGCCGCCGAGGCCGTGAAGGAAAAGCTCGCTGCGCTGAGCAGGGCCGCCAGCAGGCAGCTCGTGCCTGCCAGCTTTGAAGGTTGGTTCTTGAACAATCCAGTCTCCGCACACGCCCCGGTTCAGGGCAGCGCGCATTCTAGAAAGACTTGCAATTCGCATGTTCGCGCTGCGACTCTTGCGCGAAACTCGGGGACATCATGATCGCCAACGTCTTCGCTGCCCTCGGTCTGCTGACCTGCCTCTTGCTGGCCCTGCGCATGGCCCTGCCCGCCGCGCGCCAGCGCCATGTGGACGCCGCGCTGCGCCGCAGCTGGCTGCGCCTGCGCGAGCTGGCCTCCCAGCTGCGCCACTGGCGCAGCCACCGCCAGCTCCGTAAGCAGGCCGCCGCCGAAGCGGCCGAGCTGATCCGCCGTGCCAAGGCGCGCGACGAGGTCGACCGTGACGGCAACGTCTACCGGCCCAAGCAGTTCGATCCCAAGAAGCGGCGCGATCTGCACTGAGCGGAGTGACGCTTCAAAGTTGCGGCTCATGACCGCAGCGCTTCGGTCTGTCGCGCGCCGCTCGCCGCCCTCAGCGTGACTTGGCACAGTCCTCTCCAGACCAACAACGGAGGAGAGAGACGATGAGCCACCGCACCACGACGCTCAAGAAACTGCGCCAAGGCGCCACCGAAACCGCCTGCGCCCTGCTCTGCCTGGCCGGCCCATCCGTGATCGCCAATGGCTTGAGCCAGACCTTGCTGAGCGGCGAGGCCTGGATGGGTGCCCGCAACGGCCTGCGCATCCTGGCCCTGCTGCTGGGCTATGTGCTCTGGGTGCGCTGGCGCGAGCAGCGGCCCGTGCATGAGCTGGGCCTGACGGGTGCCGCCCGCGAGACCGGCCTGGGGCTGCTGATCGGCGGCCTGATGGTGGCCTTGGGCGTGGGCGCCATGGCCTGGGGCGGCGCTTACCAGGTCCAGGCCATCAACGGCCCCGGCCACGCTGTGGCCTTGCTGCCCTTGGTGCTGAGCCTGGCCGCGCTGGAAGAGATACTGTTCCGCCTGATCCTGTTGCGCCTGATGGAGCACTGGCTGGGCACGGGCTGGGGCTTGTTCATCTCGTCCTTGCTCTTCGGCCTGGCCCATCTGGGCATGGGCCCGGCGAACGTCGCCAGCACCTTGCTGCTGGGCCTGGAAGGCGGCCTGCTCTTCGGCGCCGCCTATCTGCTGACGCGACGCCTCTGGCTCTGCCTGGGCCTGCACATCGGCTGGAACTTTGTGCAAATGGGCATCTTCTCGGCCGACGCCACTTTGGCCTTGAAGCGCGTGGGCTGGCTGCAAGCCAGCATCGACGGCCCAGCCTGGTTGACTGGCGGCGTCCACGGCATGGAGGCCTCGGTGCCCGCCGCCCTGCTCTGCCTCTCGGTCGGCGCGGTATTGCTCACCCTGGCCATTCAACGCGGACAGTGGCAAGCTCGCAGGACCGTCAGCAAGCCCCAACATCGCGGTGCCTGAGGGTCAAAGAAGTTGTTTGTTGTCCCGCCCGGGCAAGCCATGCAAGTTCGCCCGGTATTGCCTAAATTCCAAAAGGAAAGATCAACGCGGATGAAAACCCTGATTCTGAGCACGGCCCTGCTCGCCAGTCTGAGTGCCCAAGCGCAAGGCGCGTCCACACTCCCGCCTGAGTTTGCCGACTGGGATGCCTTCATGGCCCAACAGCTCGCACTGTGGAAGGTGCCGGGCGCCTCCATCGCCATCGTCAAGGATGGCCAGGTCATCCTCTCGCGCGGCTATGGCCTGCGTGATGTGGCCAAGCAGCTGCCCATGACCGAGAACACCGTGCAGCCGATTGCCAGCACGACCAAGAGCTTCACCGTGGCCGCCCTGGCCACCCTGGTGCGCGACGGCAAGCTCAAGTGGGACGAGCCGGTGCGGGAGTACCTGCCGGACTTCCGCCTGCACAGCGACTACGCCACCCAGACCGTCACCCTGCGCGATATGGTCAGCCACCGCACCGGCCTGCCGCGCCACGACTGGGTTTGGTTCAACAGCACGCTGAGCCGTGAGGAACTGATCAAACGCGTGCGCCATTTCGAACTGAGTGCCGAGCCACGCGCGCGCTTCCAATACAACAACCTGATGTACATGACCGCGGGCTATGTCGGCGGCAAGGTCGCGGGCAGCAGTTGGGAAAGCCTGGTTCGTGAGCAGGTCCTGAGCCCGCTGGGCATGAAGTCCACCAACTTCGCCATTGCCGAACTTCTCAAAGCACCCGACCATGGCACCGGCTACGCGCTCGATAACGCCCAGGTCGCACAACCCAAGCCCTATGTGCCCATCGATGCCATGGGACCGACCGGCTCGCTGAACTCCAACGCCCGGGACATGAGCCAGTACCTGCTGATGCTGACGGCCGATGGCAAGTTCAAGGACAAGACGCTCATCCAGTCCAGCGACCTGCGCGCCATGACCACGGGCCAGATGGCCCTGCCTGACCCGCGCCTCTGGCCCGAACGCAGCAGCCCGCAGTACGGCATGGGTTGGTTCGTCAGCAATTACCGCGGTGTCACCCTGGTCGATCATGGCGGCAATATGCCCGGCGCCGCCACCGCCCTGGGCTTTGTGCCGGGCCGCAATATCGGCGTCTACACCACGGTCAATATCGGCAACAGCGCCTTGCGCGACGTCATCCTCTACGCCGCCATGGACCGGCTGCTGGGCCTGCCGCCGGTGGACTGGAGCGCCCGCCTGCACGGCAACTATCTGAAGGGCCTGGCGGCCGAGAAAGCGGCCGAAACCCAGAAACTCAACACCGGCAAGCCCGGCACGCAGCCGGCCTTCGCCTTGAGCGAGTACGCCGGTGAATACGAGCATCCCGGCTACGGCATCATCACCGTGGGTGGCGGCTCGGCGGGGCTGGAGCTGCAGTACAACGGCTTGAAAGCCGCCCTGCCGCACTGGCATTACGAAGTTTTCCAGACCCCCCAAAACAAGCTGAGCGAGCTCAGCGAGACCCGGGTGCAGTTTGTTTCCAACTTCGAAGGCGATGTCGATGGGTTGCGCATCGAGATCGAGCCTTCGGTCAAGCCCGCCCTGTTCAAGCGCCTGCCCGACAAGCGCTTCAAGGACCCAGCCTTCCTGTCCAAGCTGGTCGGTGTCTACGCCATCGGCACGAACGAGATCCATATCGTGCTGCGCCCAGACGGTGTGCTGACGGCCGGCGGCCGCACCGGTGCACCCAATGAGCTGATCGGACTGCGCGGCACGCGCTTCGAGGTCAAGAGTCGCAACGGCAACACCGTCGAGTTCCTGGCAGACGCCAGCGGCCGGTACACCCAGCTGGCGCTGCGTCAGAACGGCAGCACCACGGTGGCCGAACGTCGCAACTGAGCTTCAGCCGAAGACCCGCGCAACAACAAGAAGAACGGGCTCTGGATTTCGATCCAGAGCCCGTTTGCTTTGTGGGCCCGGCGCCCGCCCGAACCCTTGCCCCCAGGGCCGGCTCGGCTTACTTCTGGCTGCGGCGGCGCGCCAGCCCACCCAGGGCCAGGAGGCCGCCGGCCATCAGGGCCCAGCTGCTCGGCTCGGGCACCGGGGCGGTGTAGTTACCCAGTTCCGCTTCGCTGATGGTGTAAGCATGCAGCACGCCCGGCAGCAGGCGGTAGCTGCCGTCCTGCGGCACGCTGCTGGCCGCGCCCGTGCAGCCAATCACCGTGCCCAAGGGGCATTGGATGGACGTGGCGTAAGGATTGGCATCACTGAAGCGGAAGTAGACGTCGAACTGCTCACCGCTGGCGTTCTGGGTCACGCTGTAGTCGTTGTCGGTGCCGGCCAGGATCAGGTACTTGCCATTGGCCAGCTTGGGGCCGATGGCCAGGCCCTCCCACTTCTCGGGCGACTTGCCGCCCAGGGCGGCCAGGGTGTTGGCGTCCAGGTCGACGATCTGGCCCGACTTGCTGACCTTGGTGTAGCTGCCGGTGCTGAGGTTGATACCGGAAACATCGGTGGCACCGCTCAAATCAATGCGATAGACCTCTTTGTCGGCCGTGGCGAACTCAGCGCCGACGCCGACGCCGCGGTTGTTGCGCTCCAGCACATAGAACTCATGGTCGTTGATGGCGACCAGGGCCGAGATGCCCTGGCCCTGGCCGCTGCGCTTCATCTGGTAGGCGTACTGGGCCACGGCTTCGCCGGTGGCCGTGTCGAACTTGACGATGCGGTTGACCGAGCCATTGCCGCCGCCCTCATCCAGCATGGCGCTTTGCAGCATGGCATAGGCGTACTTGCCATCGGGGCTGATGGCCAGGCCTTCAAAACCGCGGTTGGTGCGCTTGCCGGCGTTGTTACCGGTGTCATCGGCATAGTTGGCCACGCCGGTGGCGGCATTGCGCGGCACCAGGTTGGCCGGCGTGTTGAAGGTGCGGATCAGCTCGCCGCTGCGGCTGAATTCACGCACCGAAGGGCCGTATTCATCGGACACCAGGAAGGTGCCGGTGCGCGGGTTGATCACCACGCCTTCCGGATCGAAAGCCAGGCCCAGCTGGTTCTTGGGCTTGGGTGCCAAGCCGTTCAGGCCTTGGCCGGCACTCTGGAACACCACCGTCTCGGCGATCTTGAAATTGCTGATCGCGCCGGTGTTGAAGTCCACATCGAGCGTGAAGCGCTGGACACGGGTGTTGTAGTTCAGCGTGCCGCCGCCCGGGCCTCGGTCCGACAAGCCCCACCACTCATTGCGCTTGGTGTCGTAGTAGATGTCGGAGAAATAGCCGAGGCGGCCGTTGTTGACGCTGCTGCCGCCGGACAGATCCAGGGCGGCACCGTCGAGGGCCAGGCCGTTGACGAAAGAAGGTGCCGCGTGCGCGGCCAAGGTGGCCGAGGCCAGCAACACGGCGGCCGAAACGGCGCGCAAAGAGATGTTCAGCATAGTGTGAGGAGCCCCGGAGAGTGAATAAATCACGAGTCAACCCGGCAGGCTAGTCGGAGGCTGTGACGCGGGCGTGACACATTCCCGCGTGCTTGGCTGCGAACCGCAGGCCCGAGCGCACAGGCTCAGCGCGCGCTTCGGGACACTTCCATCGAGAAGGCCCAGAAGCGCCGCTCACCCTTGCTGCGACCGCATTGCAGATACAGCCGCTCCACATGCTGGTCTGGCGGCAACTGGGGCAGGCGCCGCTCCCAGACGAGAACGCGATTCATCAAGCCATCGGTATCGCCCTCGATGAACTCACGGCTGCTTGCTGGCGCTCCGAACAGCGACGTCAGCTGCCTCTCGATCACGGCGCAGCGCGGATAGGCCGCGGGCCGCAGCACCCGGCCATCGGTCGATATCAGCGCGCGTCGCTCGAAACCCAAGCGCAATCGGCCACGCCCGCTGCCGTCCGGCGACGCGATCTCGATCTGGTGGATGTGGGCCTGCGCCCGCTCGGGCGCGACCTCCAGGGTGTGGCCGTTTGCATAGTCCTGCGGATAGCGCTGCCGGAGCTGAGCCCGAGTGGTCTCCAGGCTCAGGCCGGCGAAGACAAAAGCCTGGGCAGAGCCCCCGGACTGCGGCTGCGCTAGCGCCGGGGCCTGCGCCCATGCCCGATTCGCCCAGAAACACAGAAGCGCAACGGCGATCGCCCCACCCCACGGGCCGGGCCGCTGCGCAAGCATCAAGCGGTGCTCCGGCTCAAGACCGGCCGCAGCGCCTGCCCCGTATGCGAGCCCTTGGCCACCACCTGCTCCGGCGTGCCGGCCACCACCACCTCGCCGCCGGCCGTGCCGCCGTCCGGGCCCAGGTCGATGACCCAGTCGGCTTCGGCGATCACATCCAGATCGTGCTCGATGACCACCACCGAATGGCCGCCGGCCACCAGGCGGTGCAGCACGCGGATCAGACGCTCGACGTCGGCCATGTGCAGGCCCACGGTGGGTTCGTCCAGCACATAAAGCGTGTGCGGCGCCTTCTGGCCGCGGCGGCCCACCTCGTCGCGCACCTTGACCAGCTCAGACACCAGCTTGATGCGCTGCGCCTCGCCGCCCGACAGTGTCGGCGAGGGCTGGCCCAGGGTCAGATAGCCGAGGCCCACATCCTGCAAGAGCTTGAGCGGGTGGCCGATGGCCGGCATGGCAGCGAAGAACTCCACCGCCTCGTCCACCTCCATGGCCAGCACATCGCCAATGCTCTTGCCACGCCAGCTGACGCCCAAGGTCTCCGGATTGAAGCGCTGGCCATGGCATTGGTCGCACAGCACCTTCACATCGGGCAGGAAGCTCATCTCGATGGTGCGCATGCCCTGGCCTTCGCAGCCGGGGCAGCGGCCCTCGCCGGTGTTGAAGCTGAAGCGGTTGGGTGCATAGCCGCGCGCCTTGCTCTCCAGTGTTTCGGCAAAGAGCTTGCGGATCGCGTCCCAGAAACCGATGTAGGTGGCCGGGCAGCTGCGCGGGGTTTTGCCAATGGGCGTCTGGTCCACTTCCAGCACGCGGTCCACCTTCTCGTGGCCCTCGATGCCGGCGCAGCCGATCCAGTGGGCCGGCGCCTTGCGCAGGGGCACGGCCATAGCCATATTGGCCAGCAGCACATCGCGCGCCAGGGTGGACTTGCCCGAGCCCGACACACCGGTCACCGCCACCAGCCGGTGCAGGGGCACATCGATGTTTACCTTTTGCAGATTGTGCAGAGTGGCATCAAGCACGCGCAGGCGCGGGGCGTCGTCCAGCATCTCGCGCCGTGCCTGCAGCGGGTGGATCAGCGGATGCGCCAGGAAGCGGCCAGTGACCGAATCGGTCTGCAAGGCCAGATCGGCCGCCGAGCCCTGGGCCACCACATGGCCGCCGCGTTTGCCGGCGCCGGGGCCGATGTCGATGATGTGGTCAGCGCGGCGAATCGTGTCTTCGTCATGCTCCACGACCACCAAGGTGTTGCCCAGATCGCTGAGCCGGCCCAGGGCCTTGAGCAGGATCTGGTTGTCGCGCGGATGCAGGCCGATGGTGGGCTCGTCCAGCACATAGCAAACGCCTTGCAAGTTCGAGCCTAACTGTGCGGCCAGGCGGATGCGCTGCGCCTCGCCGCCCGAGAGCGTGGGCGCGGCGCGGTCCAGGGTCAGATAGCCCAGGCCCACCTCTTCCAGGAACTCCAGGCGCCCCTGGATTTCGCTGACCACATCGCGGGCGATCTCGGCGTCGCGGCCCATCAGCTCCAGGCCGTCGACCCAGGCGCGCGCCTGCTTGACGCTCCAGGACGCCACCGTGCTGATGGCTTGCGACTCAAAGGTCACGGCGCGCGCCGAAGGGTTCAGGCGGGTGCCATGGCAATCGCCACAGGGCTGGTCGGCCAGGCCTTCAATGTCCACCTCCTGGCCGGCAAAGCTCTGCTCGCGGCCGCCCTTGTCGTCGACGACCGAGTCGTCCAGCGCCTTGCGCTGTTCGCGCGTCAGGGCAAGACCTGTCCCCACGCAGCTGTTGCACCAGCCATGCTTGCTGTTGTAGCTGAACATGCGGGGATCGAGCTCACCATAACTCGTGCCGCAGGTCGGGCAGGCGCGCTTGGTGCTGAAGACCTTGACGGTGCCCAGACCCGCGGTCGAGCGGCCGGCAGCGATGGCTTCGTGCAGGCCGTCCAGCGGGGTCAGCAGATGCAGCACGCCCTTGCCGAAATCCAGGGCCTTGGCCAGCAACTCGCGCAGCTCGGCCTCCTTGTCCACGCTGATGATGAGGTCGCCGACCGGCAGCTCCAGCGTGTGCTCCTTGAAGCGGTCCAGACGCGGCCAGGGCGCGGTGGGCGTGAACTCGCCGTCCACGCGCAGATGGGTGTAGCCACGGCCCTTGGCCCATTTGGCCAGGTCGGTGTAGAGGCCTTTGCGATTCACCACCAGGGGGGCCAGCAGGCCCACATGCTGGCCCTTGTGATCGCGCAGCAGCTGGGCGGCGATGGACTCGACACTCTGCGGCCGCACCGGCGTGCCGTCGTGCACACAGTGCTGCACGCCTAGCTTGACGTAGAGCAGGCGCAGGAAATGCCAGACCTCGGTGGTGGTGGCCACCGTGCTCTTGCGGCCGCCGCGGCTCAGGCGCTGCTCGATGGCCACCGTGGGCGGAATGCCCCAGACGGCATCGACCTCGGGCCGGCCCGCCGGCTGCACGATGGAGCGCGCGTAGGCATTGAGCGATTCGAGATAGCGCCGCTGGCCCTCGTTGAACAGGATGTCAAAAGCCAGGGTCGATTTGCCCGAGCCCGAGACGCCGGTGATCACATTGAACTTGCCGCGCGGGATGTTGACGTTGACCGACTTGAGGTTGTGTTCCTTGGCGTTGACGATCTGGATGTTGTTGTCCAGATGGGCCGACTGCCGGCGCGCGCGGATCAGGCTTTGCAGCGGCCGGCCCTCTTCCACCTTCATGGCGGGGCGGTCCATCTGCGCCGAGTACTCGCGCAAGGCCAGGGCGGTGTGCGAAGTGGGGTGCTCCTTGACTTCTTCGGGCGTGCCCACGCAAACCAGCTCACCGCCGTCTTCCCCACCCTCGGGGCCGAGGTCGATCAGCCAGTCGGCCGCACGGATCACATCGAGGTTGTGCTCGATCAGGATCAGCGAATGGCCGATGGCCAGCAGCTTGCGCAGCGCACGCATCAGCTTGGCGATGTCGTCGAAGTGCAGGCCGGTGGTGGGCTCGTCGAACATGAAGAGCGTGCCCTTCTTGGCCACGGCCTGGCGTGGCTTACTCGCCGCCTCGGCCAGAAAGCCGGCCAGCTTGAGCCGCTGCGCTTCGCCACCCGAGAGCGTGGGCACGGGCTGGCCCAGCTTCACATACTCCAGGCCCACATCGATGATGGGCTGCAGCTTGGCCAGCACCTCGCGGTCGTCCTTGAACAGGCGCACCGCTTCGCTGACCGTCAGCTCCAGCACATCGGCCACGCTCATCTCGCGCTCGGCACGCTGCAGCTTCACATCGAGCATCTCGGCGCGGTAGCGCCGGCCATCGCAGTCCGGGCAGCGCAGGTAGACATCGGACAGGAACTGCATCTCCACATGCTCAAAGCCCGAGCCGCCGCAGGTCGGACAGCGGCCATCGCCGGCATTGAAGCTGAACATGCCGGCCGTGTAGCTGCGCTCGGCCGCCAACGGTGTGGCGGCAAACAGCTTGCGCAGCTCATCGAAGGCACCGACGTAGGAAGCCGGGTTGGAACGCGCGGTCTTGCCGATCGGCGATTGGTCCACAAACACCGCATCGGCCAGCCAGTCGGCGCCGAGCAGGCGATCGTGTTGGCCCGGCGTCTCGGTGGCCTGGCCGAAGTGTCGGGCCAGGGCCGGGTACAGCACATCCTGCATCAGCGTGCTCTTGCCCGAGCCCGACACGCCGGTCACCACCACCATGCGCTGCAGAGGGAACTCGACGCTGACGTTACGGAGGTTGTGCTCACGCACGCCCTCCAGAATCAGCTTGGGCGTGCTGGCCTCCACCGGGCGCTTCAGGCCCATGCCGACGAATTTGCGCGAACCGAGGTAGGCGCCGGTCAGGGTGTCGGCCGCGCGGATGGACTCCGGCGTGCCGTCAAAGACGATCTGCCCGCCCTTCTCGCCCGGGCCGGGGCCCATATCGATGAGCCGGTCGGCCGCCAGCATCACGGCCGGGTCATGCTCGACCACCACCAGGGTGTTGCCGGCATCGCGCAGGCGGTGCATGGCCTGGACGATGCGGTTCATATCGCGCGGATGCAGGCCGATGCTGGGCTCGTCCAGCACAAACAGCGTGTTGACCAGCGAGGTGCCCAGGGCCGTGGTCAGGTTGATGCGCTGCACCTCGCCGCCGCTGAGCGTGCGGCTCTGGCGGTCCAGCGTGAGGTAGCCGATGCCGA
Source organism: Paucibacter aquatile (assembly GCF_002885975.1). Classification (NCBI taxonomy): domain Bacteria; kingdom Pseudomonadati; phylum Pseudomonadota; class Betaproteobacteria; order Burkholderiales; family Sphaerotilaceae; genus Roseateles; species Kinneretia aquatilis. The sequence continues at coordinate 2,020,306 of NZ_POSP01000003.1, forward strand.
CATCGCAGAGGTATTTGAGCCGGTTTCGGATCTCCTCCAGCAGCAGCTTGAGAGCATCGTCGAGCAGGCTGCTGGGCAGCTGCAGCTGATCCAGAAAGCTGCGCAGGCGATGGATGGGCAGCTGCATCAAGTCATGCAAGGCCAGGCCCGGCAAGGCTTCCAGCTGGGCACGGCTCCAGTCCACGCCCTTGGGCATCAGGCGCTGAGCCGGGGGCAACAGCGAATCGGCCAGCTCCTTGGAGCCGACGCGCCAGAGCAGGGCCTCGGTCTTGAGGCGGGCGCCATCGCAGGTCCCGCAGGTGGTGTAACTGCGGTACTTGGACAGCAGCACCCGGATGTGCATCTTGTAGGCCTTGCTCTCCAGGTACTCGAAGAAGCGCATGACCCCGTACCACTGCTTGTTCCAGTTGCCGGTCCAGTTCGGCGAGCCGTGGATCACCCAATCGCGCTGGGCCTGCGAGAGCTGGTTCCAGGGCGTGTCGCGCGGGATGCCGGCCTCGCCGGCATAGCGCAGCAAGTCGTCCTGACTGTCCTTCCAGGCCGGGGTCGACAGCGTCTTGATCGCGCCATTGCGCAGGGTCTTCTTCTCGTCCGGGATCACCAGACCCAGGTCCACGCCGATGACGCGGCCGAAACCACGGCAGGTCTCGCAGGCGCCCATGGCGGAATTGAAGGAGAACAGCGCCGGCTGGGGCTCCTGGTAGCGCAGATCGCTGTCGGGGCAATGCAGGCCGGTTGAGTAACGCCACAGGACGGCGTCACCCTCGTCGGCGGGGAGAACGTAAACATTCAATCGACCCGATCCGCGCTTGAGACACAGCTCGATCGCTTCCATGGCGCGCTGCTTGTCGGCGCCCTGCAGGCGGAAACGGTCCGCCACCACATCGAGCAGCTTGCGCGGCCCGGTGGGCGTGGCGACTTCACGCTCGGCCTGCACGCGCGTGAAACCGCTGGCCGACAACCACTGCGTCACTTCCTCGCTGCTGGTGGTGGCCGGCAGCTCGACCGGGAAGGTCAGCACGATGCGCGGGTCTTGCTCCTTGGTGCGCTCCAGCAGTTCCAGATAAATCGTCTGCGCCGTGTCGTGGCGCACCGCCTGCGCGGTCTTTTTGTCGAAGAGCTGGGCCGAGCGGGCGAACAAGAGCTTGAGGTGGTCGTTCAGCTCGGTCATGGTGCCGACCGTGGAGCGGCTGGTGCGCACCGGGTTGGTCTGGTCGATGGCAATCGCCGGCGGCACGCCCTCGACCTTGTCCACCGCCGGGCGATCCATGCGGTCCAGGAACTGGCGGGCATAGGCCGAGAAGGTTTCGACATAGCGTCGCTGGCCTTCGGCGTACAGGGTGTCGAACACCAGGCTGGACTTGCCCGAGCCGCTGGGGCCGGTGACCACGGTCAGCTCGCCCGTGTGCAGATCCAGATCGAGGTTCTTGAGATTGTGTTGACGGGCGCCGCGGATGCGGATGGTGCCTTCGGACATGGAGAGTGCCTGCTGCTGCGCTGGGAGCAGGCATTCTAGGGAGGGGGCCGACCCAAAGCTGTCAGCAGGGTCGCACGGTCAAACCAGAGAAAAAGCCAAGCCTTTCGCGTGCCGGCCGTCAAGAGCCCGTCCAGATCACTCCGGGGAAACCCCAGGCATCCGCGCAGCCTGCCGCGTTGCGCTCGCTCTGCGCACAGGCAACAATGGCGAACAGCGCACAGATCACCGAGCGAAGTCGAATTTCCCCGAGGATTGGCGAGCGCAGGCGCAGATCGAATAAATTGCGCGAGGGAGGGCTCTGAGCTGCCGCAAAAGCAGCCGTCAGCCCGGCAGTGCTGATGGTTGTTGACGCAGAGTTTTGGGGTCGGGGAATGAACACACATGGTTTCGAGCGCGCCATCCAGGCCAACTGGATGCGTTTGGTCGCGCAAGGCCCCGCCCGCCCGGCGGCGCCTGAGCGCAGCCCCGGCGGCGATTCCGAAACCCAGCCCCAAGCCCGCCGCCCCCTGGTCCTGCTGGTGGAAGACAACCAGATCAATCAGGTCGTGGCCCTGGAGTTCCTGGCCCTGATGGGCGTGGAGTCCCTGCTGGCCAACAACGGCCAGGAAGCCCTGCAGGCCTGCACGCGCGCCACCCCGGACCTGGTGCTGATGGACATTCAAATGCCCGGCATGGACGGCCTGGAATGCACCCGCCGCCTGCGCAGCCTGCAAGAAGCCGGCAGCCTGGCGCGCTTCCCCATCCTGGCCCTGACGGCCCATGCGCTGGAAAGCGATATCGCCGCCAGCCTGGCCGCCGGCATGGACGAGCACCTGACCAAACCCCTGGATTTCAGCGCTCTGCGCCAGCACCTGAGCCGCTGGCTGGTGCTGCCGGGCATGAGCAGCTGAGCGAACCGCGCAAGCGTTCGGCCTCGGGCTGCGTTCGCTGGGCGAAACTCGCTGAAATCGAGCGCCCGGTATTTTTCACGAACGATCACGGTGCGCACACGCACGCGCCGTCTTGCGCCCGCGCGGGGCCTCATGGGCGCCCTGCAGCAAAATGCGGGGCATGAAGAGCCCCGCCCCCCTGCCCTCCGCAACCTCCTCCGCGCCCAGCACAGCCGTCACCGGCAATCTGTTTGCCGCCCTGCGCGCCGCCTTCCCTGAAGACCTGGACAGCTGCGCCTTCGAATGCGCCGATGGCGAGGGCCTGCGTTACAGCTGGCGCGATCTGGAGCGCGGCACCGCCATGCTGGCGAACCTGCTGCTGAGCCTGGACCTGCCCGAGGGCAGCCGCATCGCCGCCCATTGCGAGAAGAGCGTGGAAGCGCTGATGCTTTACCTGGCCGTGCTGCGCGCCGGCTTCGTCTACCTGCCGCTGAACCCGGCCTACCAGGCGGCCGAGCTGGGCTACTTCATCCAGGACGCCGAGCCCGCCGTGCTGGTTTGCGCCGGCAAGAACTTCGGCTGGGCCAGCAAGCTGGCCTTCATGGCCGGGGTGCAAAACGTCTTCACCCTCAACGAAGACCGCAGCGGCACCCTGCTGGACCGCGCCGCCGCCATGTCCGACCAGCACTCGCCCGCCCTGCGCCGCAGCGAGGACCTGGCCGCCATCCTTTACACCAGCGGCACCACCGGGCGCAGCAAGGGTGCCATGCTCAGCCACGGCAATCTGCTCAGCAATGCGCTGACCCTGAAAGACCTGTGGGACTGGCAGCCCGGCGATGTGCTGATCCACGCCCTGCCCATCTTCCATGTGCACGGCCTCTTCGTCGCCTCGCATGGCGCCCTGCTCAACGGCAGCCGCATGATCTGGTTCAGCAAGTTCGAGCCGCGCGCCGTGCTGCGCCGCCTGCCCGAAGCCACGGTCTTCATGGGCGTGCCCACGCTCTATGTGCGCCTGCTGGCTGAGCCTGGCCTGAACCTGGAGGCTTGCCGCAGCATGCGGCTTTTCATCAGCGGCTCGGCGCCGCTGCTGATCGAGACCTTCCGCGACTGGCAGGCCCGCAGCGGCCACACCATCCTGGAACGCTACGGCATGAGCGAAACCCTGATGCTCACGTCCAACCCCTGCCGCGCGGCAGACGGCGCGCGCATCGGCGGTACGGTCGGGCCGGCCCTGCCCGGCGTGAGCCTGCGTGTGCGCACGGCCGAGGGCGGCGATTGCGCCACCGGCGACATCGGCCAGATCGAGGTGCGCGGCCCCAATGTCTTCGGCGGCTACTGGCGCATGCCCGAAAAGACCCGAGAGGAATTCACCGCCGACGGCTGGTTCAAGACCGGCGATGTCGGCTGCGTGGATGAAAACGGTTATGTGAAGATCGTTGGCCGCAGCAAGGACCTCGTCATCAGCGGCGGCTTCAATGTCTACCCGGCCGAGATCGAAGGCTTTCTCAACGAACTGCCCGGCGTGGCCGAATCGGCCGTGATCGGCGTGCCCCACCCCGACTTTGGCGAAGCCGTGGTCGCCGTGCTGATCGCCAAGCCCGGCGCCAGCCTGGACCCTGCCGCCATCAGCAGCACGCTCAAATCCCGCATCGCCGGCTTCAAAGTGCCCAAGCAGATCCTGCTGGCGCCCGAGCTGCCGCGCAATGCCATGGGCAAGGTGCAGAAAAACCTGCTGCGCCAGCAGCATGCCGGCCTGTTCGCATGAGAGCCCCTGACCCCGCCCCGACGCTCTTGAACGACCGCTGCCCGCGCTGCGGCGGTGGTTTTCACTGCGGCGCCGCTGACGCGCATTGCGACTGCTTTGACTTGCAACTGAGCCCGGCCTTGCGTGAGCGCTTGGCGGCAACGTACTCCAGCTGCCTGTGCCTGGCCTGCCTGCGCGAGCTGGCGGCGCAAGAGGCCAGCGCCGGCACAACGCCCGGGCGACAATAGCCCCCTCGCGGCCAGGGCCGCGCCTTTTCTTCAGAGCAGCACACAAGCATGGCGATCAACTGGTTCCCGGGGCATATGAACTCCACCCGCAATGCGATCAACGATCGCATGAAGGCGGGGCTCGATGTGGTGATCGAGTTGCTCGATGCGCGCCTGCCCGGCTCCAGCGCCAACCCGCTGCTGGCCCAGCTGACGGCGGGCAAGCCCACGCTCAAGCTACTCAACAAACAGGACCTGGCGGACCCCGAGCGCACCGCGCTTTGGCTGGCCCACTACAACAGCCTGCCCGACACCCGCGCCATCGGCCTGGATGCGAGCAACAAGGCGCCGGCCCAGGCCTTGATCAAGGCCTGCCGCGAGCTGGCGCCGCTGCGCGGTGGGATGGTCAAGCCCCTGCGGGTGCTGATCTGCGGCATTCCCAATGTCGGCAAGTCCACCCTGATCAACACGCTGGCTTCCAAGCGCAGTGCCAAGACCGGCGATGAGCCGGGCATCACCAAGGTCGAGCAGAAGATCGTGCTGGACCAGGACTTCTACCTCTTCGACACGCCCGGCATGCTCTGGCCCAAGATCGCCATCGAGGAAAGCGGCTACAACCTGGCCGCCAGTGGCGCGGTGGGCCGCAATGCCTTCGATGAGGAAGAGGTGGCCTTGGAGCTGCTGGCCTATCTGCGCCGCCACCCGGCCTACCTCGACATGCTGAAGGCGCGCTACAAGCTGGGCGAGGTCGAGGGCATGAACGATGAGCAGCTGCTGACCGAGATCGGCCGCAAGCGGGGCGCCATGCTGGGCGGCGGCCGGGTCAATTTGCAGAAGGCCGCCGAGGTGCTGATGTACGAGTTCCGGCAAAAGGTGCTGGGCCCGATCTCGCTGGAAACGCCCGAGGAGTTCAAGGCCTGGGCCGCGGTGGCCGAAGAGCGCGAGGCTGCCCGCCAGGCCAAGGCTGCGGCGCGCAAGAACAAGCGCCTCAAGGGCCCGGCCACAAGGGCGGAGCGCGATGCCTCCTTGGCCGCCCCCGAGAACCCTGAAAGCACGGAGCTCGACGAGGAAGCCGAGCGCGAAGGCTGAGCGTGCCAGCCGGCCCTCAGGGCATCACCGCCCGCAGGAGTTCTGCAAGGCGCGCGCCAGCCTTGACGATCTGAGCGCGCTGCAAGGCGCTGCGTTCGCGGCTGTAGCTGGAGCCATGGCTGGCCTTCCAGCGCCCATCGGGATTTTGCGGGCCGAACTTGAGCGCAGCCAGTGCGGGCAGGCCCGACTGCAAGGTGTCGCTGGCCCAGCGCTCGGCCCATTCATCGAGCGGACCCGGTGTTGCCGACACCTGACGCGCCTCGCTGGCCCCCTCGCCGGCCAGCAGCTTGACGGCCAGCGGCCCCGGGATGCTGTCCCACAAGCCATGCAGCTTGCTGCTGCCGAGCAGGATGAGATTGCCGCCCTTGGTCGAAGCTTTGGCCACGCGTTTGGGATCCTGCCCTGGCTGATCCGGGTCGAAACTGAACCCGGCAGGGTCGAGATAGGCCGACACCACATGCAAGGGCTGGTGCAGATCGCCCAGGTAATGCGCGAGCAGGCGCAGGGCTTCTTTCTTGCTGCGGATGTTGAAGGGCGCTGGCGCGTCCTGGCCTTGCAGCACGCGGATGCAGGCGTTCACCGCATGGACGATGTCATGGTCGCTGCTGCCCGCCAGGCCCGGGGCATAGGCCTCGCGCAGCGGGGAGATGTCGGTGTAGTGGTAGGACTTGTGGCGGCAGACTTCGTCGCTGGAGTTGCTGTAGCAGCTCTTGGCATTGCGCTTGACGAAGGCCACCAGCGCCGCCTGGCTGGCCGGGTTCTCGTAGTAATCGCACTCAGGGTAGGGGCCGCTGCCATCGTAGGCAAACGGTGCGCCGGCCTTGACCTGGCCCACGCCTTTGGCGCAATCGGCCCAGACGGACGCGGTTTGCAAATTGGAGCCCAGCACAGCGCGCACCGCCTTGGCCGTGGAGCTGCCGGCCAGCAGCTGGTCGGCAATGCCTCCAACTGTCTGATGCCCATGCGGCCCGAAGGCCTGGGCCGCCGCACTGGACACCAACACGCAAGCGGCCAGCAGCCGCGACAGAAAATGAACTCGCATGGCCCGCGTCCTTCCTCGTTCTTCGATGCCGAGGTGGCCGCAGCATAGGCCGAAGCCAGCGCGGCGCCACCCCTAGCTCCGTGGCGACGGAAGTGACGAAAGCGAACAGGCCCCGGGCCGCCGGGCTCAGTTCACCGAGAGCACGACCTTGACGCTGGCATCCGCGGCGGACTTCTCGATGTAGCCGATGGCATCGACATTGCTGGCCACGAATTTGCGGATCTCGACCGAACTAGCCATGGCGCGCGGCGGCGTGCCCTTGCCCGAGAAGGTCAGGCGCGACCAGGCCGCCTTGACCTGCGAGCTCGATTTGCCGGCCACCTTGGCGTAGAACTCTTCGTAAAGCGGACCGGCTTCCAGTTGGTCCACCGGCGCCGCCGTGCCGCCCGAGGGCATCACGTTCGATTTGCCCAGGAACAGCGCGCTGACCTGCTCGGCACTCATATTGGCGACCGGATTCTTCGGGTTGACGATGATGACCATCTCGGCCCAGGCGCTGCCCAGGCTGAAGCTGAGGAGCAAGCCCGCCAAGAGGCGAGCGACGGGGCGAGCACAGACGGGGGTCGTGAGGTTTGGTTTCATAGTTTTCTCCTGCGATGGAAGTCGGGGCACGCTCAGAACACGGTGTCCAGCGAAAGGGACAGCAGCTTGGAATTGCCGACGAAATCGAGTGCCGGGCCGGACTTATCCTTGAAACGGTCCCACTGCAGCTTGAGCGCTGTAGCGCGGCCCAGCTCGTAGCGCAGCGACAGGCTCAGCGTGTCGTCGCGCTGCACGGTGTCCGGCGCCCAGCGGTTGGTCTCGCGATAACGCCCGAAGGTCAGCATGGGCGTGAACTTGCCGATACGCCGCCCCACCGCCACGGCCACACCATTGGCCTTGTAGGCGAAGTCAGAGCGGTCGAAGATGCTGTACTCGGAGCGCAGCAGCCAGTCTTCCCAATCGATGTTGGCAGCCACGCCATAGATCAGCTGCGACTTGTCTTGCGTCACCTGGGTGCGCGTACCATCGCTGTAGTCCCACTGATCGACCTTGTTCTTGATGATGTTGAAGCGCAGGGTCAGCCAGTCATTGGCCAGCTCGAGATCGGCGCCGATGATGCGCTTCCAGGTGATGTCCTGGCGGGCCTCGTAGTAGATCTTGGCAGCGTCATTGTCCTTGGTCGCCTCGCGGCCGGCAAAAGCGCTGCCGCGCAGCGACCAGTCACCGAGCTGGGTGCTGTAGGCGGCGGTGAAGCCGTTGAAGTTGATCGCCTCCCAGCCGTAGACGTCTTGCGGCGGACGGATCCAGTTGTAGGCATAGCCCACGTCCTGAAAGTCCGAGTAGTAGAACAGCGGCAGGCGCTTGCGCCCGGCTTGCAGGGTCCAGTGGCTGTCGGGGGTGTAGCTCAGGTAGGCCCATTCCAGGCCAGCCTTGAGGCCGTCGACATCGCGCACCACCACCTGGCCGGTGGCCGACCACTGGCTGCCAAACTTGACCGTGCTCTGCAAGCCCAGCTTGGACTCGGGCGAGGCGCTCCAGGACTTGCGGTACAGCCCGCCATGGCCGTAATCGGCGATGGCGCAAGGGCACTCGAATCGACCGAACAAAGGCGTGTCACGCGAACCGTTCAGCACCTTGCCCACGGCCAGGGTGCCGAAGCCTTTGAAATCGAAATCCTGGGCCCGCGCTGGCTGAGACAAGCCCAGGGCCAATGCGAGCAAACCCAGACCCAAAAGACCTGGCAACGCCAGGCGCCAAGGCGAGGCCGAGTGGGACTCAGGCGGCAACGCAGCGGCGCGCGACACCGACGTCGAAGAGGAGCGAGGAGACGTCTGCGACATGACAGTCCTTTCCAGACAGCCAGGGCACGCGGACATCGCGCACCCTCCTCCACTCCCTCCGTCAGGCTTGTGTCGCAGCCTCGGCTGCGTCCGGTTTCATGTCTGCGCATCGGCCCGGCCCAACGGTCGAGGGCAAGTATTGCAAAGCCTCGCAAACAGAAAACTGACAGGCGGCATCCGCACCACAATCGCCGCTGAAAACGCGCCAACTACTGCACACAAGTGCTACGCAGGCCGCTCTCAATAGCGCTCGACGGCGGCAATCATGCGCTGCGGCGGTTCGTATTCGCTGGGCCAGAAGTCGCGGATCTCGGTGATCTGCCCGTCCTTCAGTTCGAAGAAGGAGATGCCGGTTTCACTGCCGCGCGCGGTCAGAAAATCGATCACCGTCACCGCACCACGCTCATCGACGATGCAGCGCGTCAGCTCGGCCCGCCAGGCCTCGGGCCAGCTGCGAAAGAACTCGACGAAGTGCTCGCGCCCACGGATGCGCTCGCGCGTTTGCGGCACCAGGTAGACCACATCGGGGCTGAGCAAGGCCTCAAAGGCCGGCCAATCGCCGTCATTGGCCGTGCGCCAAAACTGTTCGATCAGGTCTCGGTGTGTGCTGCAAAGCGTGAGGTCCATGGCAAAAGTCTCTGTGCTGAAGCCAGCGCATGATACTGGATGCAATCACAGCTCATGCTCCAGGCGGATCAAGGCCAGCAAGAGCCCCATGCCCACGAGCAAGACCGCCGCGGTCAGCCACAGCGCGCCGTGAAACGAGCCGCTGGATTGAACCCAGAGACCGCTGAGCGCCGGCGCGCCCACCTGCGCCAGACCATAGCCCAGGGTCAGGCGCGCCATGGCCTTGCCCGGGTTGGCTGGAGATCGGCGCCCCACCAGGGCCAGGGTCAGGCTGACGATGCCGATGAAGGTGGCGCCGTAGAGCAAGGCGCCGCCCAGGGCCGCCCACAAGCCCCCGTGCAAAGCCGGCAGCAGCACGCCGATGACCTGCAGGCCAAAGGCCAGCAGCAAGGCCTTGAGCTCGCCCAGGCGACGTGCCACCCGGTCCCAGGCGAACACCGCAGGCACGGCAGCCAGGCCCACCAGCAGCCAGGCCCAGGGCCCTTGGCCAGCCAGCAAAGGCTGGCGCTCGACGATGGCCACGGTGAAGGTGGCGTTGATGACAAAGCCCCAGCCGGCGCAGAAATACATCAGCCCCATCAGCCAGAGCCAACGCCGAGAAGGCAGCTCGGCCTGCACGGCCGCCGCCACCGGCGCGGGCGGCACCGGCGGCCGCCAGGCCCAGGCGGGCGCCAGCGCCAGCAGGCCGGCAAAGGCAAAGCCCTGCCACTGCAGCGCCCAATCCAGCGGCGCCATGGCCATGGCCCCCAGGGCCGAGACCACGATGCCCAGGCCCAGGCCCATGAAATGCAAGCCCAACTCGGGCCGCCGCCCCTGGCGCATCAGCCAGCCCAGCACCAGGCCCGATCCCAGCAACATGCCGGCCGCACCGCACAAGCCACCCAGATAGCGCGAGGCCGCCCACAACCAGACATTGGGCGCCAGGCCCATGGCCAGGGTCACCAGCAGGCTCAGGCACAGGCCGATGCTGTAGAGCCGGTGGCGCAGACGCCCGTCCTCCAGGCGCGCCGCCAGCAAGGCACCACTCATATAACCGAGGTAATTGATGGCGGCCAACCAGCCGGCCGCAGCATCGCTGAGCCCCGCCTGCGCCTGCATCAGCGGCAGCAAGGGCGTGTAGGCGAAACGGGCCAGGCCGACAGTCAGCACCAGGCCGCAGATGCCGCCGATGATGACCTGGGCCGGCCGCAGCTCCGCCATGACGGGCGGCAGGGTCGGTGGAGCGGCGTTCATGGCCGAAGGGTAAACGAGATGCAGCGTCGCTCTTGTGCGCTCTTGTGTTTTGCGGCGGCGGGCGCATGTGCAGAGCCACACTGCCTCCCGCCACCATGCCCAGCTCCACCTCCGCCCTGACCCTGCTGCTCACCCTGGCCGCCGCACTGGGCCTGATGGTCTGGCTGATGGCCGCCCCCTGGCTGCAGCGCCGCCGCCGCGCGCGCCTGCGGGCGCAGGCGTTCCCGCAGGCCTGGCGCCGCATCTTGCGCCGTCGCTTTCCGCTGCTGCAGCGCCTGCCGGCCGATCTGCAGCTGCGGCTCAAGCAGGAGATGCAGGTCTTTCTGGCCGAGAAACCCATCATCGGCTGCGGCGGCCTCACGGTCACGGACGAGATGCGCGTGACCATTGCCGCCCAGGCCTGCCTGCCCCTGCTGGGCGCGCACCGCGGCTACTACCCCCAGCTCAAGCAGATCCTGCTCTACCCGGGCGCCTTTGTGGTCGACCGCCTGCACCAGGCGCCGGGCCTGGCCGAGGTGCAGATGGAGCAGCGCCGGGCCCTGGCGGGTGAGAGCTGGGTGCAGGGTCAGGTCTTGCTATCCTGGCAGGACGTGCTGGCCGGCGCCATGGACCCGAGCGATGGCCGCAATGTGGTGATCCACGAGTTTGCCCACCAGCTGGATCAGGCCAAGGGCTATGCCAACGGCGCGCCCCTGCTGGGCAGCACCGCGGCCTACCGCCGCTGGTCACGGGTGATGCAGAACGAATTTGATGCGCTGCGCCAGCGTCTGGCCTGGGGTGAACAGGACGGCCTGATCGACGCCTACGGCGCCACCGATCCGGCCGAATTCTTTGCCGTCACCAGCGAGCTGTTCTTCGAGCGGCCGGGCGAGCTGGCCCAGGCGCACCCGGCGCTGTACGGACAGCTGAGCAGCTTCTACAAGCTCAACCCGCTGAGCTGGCACTGAGCCTGCAAGGCGGGCTCAGAAGCCCAGCGAAGCCAGCAGGTCGTCCACATCGTCCTGCTGCAAGGCCTTGTCGGGCGTTTGCACGCCGGCCAGGGTTTGGGCGTCGGCCGGGACGTCGCTGGCGGGCGGGTCGAAATCGGCCAGCAGATGTTCGAGCGGCTTCTCGGCCCGCTCCAGCATGCCGATCACCTTGTTGATGACCTGGCCGGACAAATCCTGGAAGCCCTGGGCCATCATGATTTCGGTGTGCAGAGACTTTTCGCGCTCGGCAAAACCGGCGGCGGTGGCGGCATAGGCCGCGCAGAGCTTGAGCATGGCGCGGGCGCGCTCGACGCTGAGCTCGGGGGCGGCGGCCATGCGGCTCAGAGAGTCGGACAGGTCATGGCCCTGGCGGCGCACCTGCTCGGCGTTCTCCTGGGCGGTGTCGACCAGGCCCAGCACCGTGGTGGCGGCCTGCTCGGTCATCTGTCGCACATAAGCCAGGCGCTCGCAGGCGTCGGGCAGTTCCTGCACCACCTTCTGCAGCACCACTGCGGGATGCTCCGCGCCGTGGTAGCCCGGCTGCTGATGCATGGAGGTCTGCGCCTCCGAACCTACAACTGACATGCAGCGACTCCCTAGACCCTTGAATGCCGCCGATGGGCGACGTGCGCACATCACCTTTTCGGCAGCGCGGTCGGAAATATTAGCCCCAAGCCTTGCCGACGCCCAGCGCTCCTCGCAATTCCGCACGGTGTCGGCAAAAAGATGCCGAAATCTGCAAATTTGACGGCCGCGGCTGCCGCATCAACCCCACAAATCCAGGGGCGGCTCCCGGCTCAGGCCGCGCAGGATGTCGCTGCGCGAGATGAAGCCGACCAGCTCGCCGGACTCATCCAGCACCGGCAAGCCCGGCAGGCGCAGATCGAGCAAGGCCTGCGCCACCTCACGGATGGGCGTGTCGGGCCGGGCCGCGGGTACCGGGCTCCACATCACCTCGCCCACCGGCCGGCTGAACCAGCGCGCCCAGGCGGCGGCATCCTGAATATCCCGCGGCACCGGCAGCAAATCGGCGCGCAGCAGCAGGCCGACCAGGCGCTGCTGCGGGTTCAGCACCGGCGCCTGGCCCACGCGGGCCTCGGCCAGCAGATCCAGGCCCTGGGCCACGCTGGCCATCACCGGCACGGTGATCAATTTGCGGCTCATCAGCTGCTCGGTCAAAGTCAGGGGCTGACGAGCCCCCGCACCCGAGGCGGCAGGCTGGGCTTGCTGCTGGGCCTCGGAATAGGCTGCCAGCGCGCCCTGCCGGCCGGCCTTGCGCCCCGGCATCCCGGGTGCGCTCAGGTCGCGCTGCAGGCTGGGCTCCTGATCACGGTGCACCGGCTCGACCGCGCGCAAGCGCGCCACCGCCTGCACCGGGCCCAGCTCGCGCAGCCCTTCGAGCGAGCCGCTGAAGATGCGTCCGTTGAGGCCGTAGACGGTGAGCATGGTGGCGAAAGCTCGAGGGTGTGGGTTCAGTCACGCGGCACGGCCGGCGGCAGCGCAGCCTGGCCTCCCGGCAGCAGGCTGCTCATATCGGCCAGCTCCACCCGGTTGCGGCCGCCCTGCTTGGCGCGGTACATGGCGGCATCGGCCGCAGCGACCAGGCCGTCCACCGTGTGCGCGCCGCTGATCACGCCGCCCGCCACACCGATGCTGATGGTGACGGAAATGCTGTGTGCCCCCCATTGCGTGGGCGAGGCCTCCACCGCCTGGCGCAGCGCCTCGGCCAGGGTGGTGGCGCCCTCCAGATGGGTGTCGGGCAGCATGAGCAAGAACTCCTCACCGCCGAAACGGCCGATCTGGTCTTGCGCACGCAGACGGCTTTGCAGGGTACGGGCCACGCCGCGCAGCACGGCATCGCCGGCCTGATGGCCGTAGCCATCGTTGACGCGCTTGAAGTGATCGATGTCCAGCATCAGCACGCTCAGGTATTGGCCCTGCCGCTGGGCGCGCGAGACCGCCATGTGCAGCTGGTCGCTGATGGCGCGGCGGTTGGACAGGCCGGTCAACATGTCCTTCATCGCCAGCTCGAAATTGCGCTGCTCGGCCCGCTCCATGGTCATGTAGACGAAACCCAGCGAGATGCTGATCACCGCGCACAAGGCCACCACGAAAACCATGGTCAGCCAGAGCCGCCCGGCCTCGTCGTTATTGCTGCTCATCCAGCCCATGGCCGCGGCCAGGGCGCGCAGCAGCAGCGAGCTCAGCAGGGCAAAGAAGGCCGTCAACAGGATGTAGCGGCCACGCCCCGGGCGCGGCAGGCGCGGGTCCAGCAAGGCGCGCAGGATGAAACCGATCTGCAGCGAGAACACCAAGGAGCCCGCCACCACGCGCGCGGCGTACTGCTCCATGAGCACGGTGTAGAGCAAGACAATGGCAAGCACCGGCAAGACCAGCTGCAGTTGCACCCAGACGGGCGGGCCGGCATTTGCATCCAGGCCATCGAAACGGCGCATGGCCAAGAGCATCAGCGAGAGCGCAACGCCGTAGGCCACATTGCCGGCCACCACCAAACTCGGCGAAGGCACGACATTGAGCACGGCAAAGATCACATGGCTGGCCGCATAGGCCACCAGGGCCAGGCCCCAGGCCCAGAGCGCATCACGCGCGGGCTTGCCCCAGGCCATGAAGCTGACCCAGCCGGCCATCAACAAGGCCACCAGCGTCACCACAGCGAACAGGGTCGGGACATCCAAACGCATGCCGGATTCTAGGAGCCGCCCGCGCCCGGACGGCACAAGAAATTAGCACGACTGCAACAGCTGCAGCTGACGGCGCAGCAGGGCCAGCAGAGCCTCGGGCTGACGGCCGGCTTCAGCGGCCAGATCCAGCTGGCGGCTCAGCAATGCGCGGTAAAACGCCGCATGCTCGGCGCCCAGTCCCTCCAGGGCCTGCAGATGGGCGGTCAACACGCCGGCATCGCCGCGCGCCACCGGGCCCGAAAGCGCGCCAGCCAGACCGCGCGATTCGGCCGCGTCCAGCGTGCCGCGCGCCAGCGGCAGCAGGGCGGCCAGGGCAGCCTCCGGCGGCAGGCCGATGGCGGCCCAGACCTGGCGCGCTTCGGCCAACACCGCGAGCAGGCTGCTGGCGGCCAGATTGGCCGCCGCGTGGTAGGCCGCCCGGGTGCCGGGGCGCAGTGACAGCGGCTTCAGCCCCAAGGCTGCGGCCAAGTCGTGCAGGCGCGCGCTCAAGGCCGCATCGTTGGCTTCGATGCCCACCGTGCTGCCTGCGAGCAAGGCTGCCGCACGTGCGGGGTCGGAAAAAATCTGCAGCGGGTGGAAACCGCCGATGCGCGCGCCGAGCGCTTCAGCTGGCGCCAGGGCCGCCAGCTCGGTGGCGCCGCTGCAGTGCAGCACCGCCTGACCCGAACGCCAGGGCAGGCGGGCGGCGACCGAGGCGATGGCGTCGTCGGCCACGGTCAGCAGCACCAGATCGGCCGAATGCACCGCCGCCTCGGGCGCCAGCGCCTGACAGCCCGGCAGGTGCAGGGCCAGGTCTTGCGCGGCGCCAGGCTGGCGGCTGGCCACGGCCACCACCCGCTGGCCGGCCGCCGCCCAGGCCGGGGCCAGGGTGCGCGCCAGCCGGCCTGCGCCGATGAAGGCGATGCGCTCGAACATGAAGGCGTTCAGCGGCTCGCTGCTGCCAAGCTCAGGCCCGCTCAGGGCTTGACGAATTTGAGCGTCATGCGATCGCTCTCGCCGATGGCTTCATAACGGGCGCGGTCCTTGTCCTTGAGGCCGAAGGTCGGCGGCAGGGACCAGACGCCGCCTTCGTGGTCGGCCGTGTCCTTGGGGTTGGCATTGATCTCGGAGCTGGCGGCCAACTTGAAGCCGGCCTTCTCGGCCAACTGGATCACATAGGCCTGGTGCACATAACCGCTGGAGGCCTTGGCATCCTGGGCCTGCGCGACCGGGCGGCGGTGCTCGACCACACCAAACACGCCGCCGGGCTTGAGCGCCGCGAAGGCGCTGTTGAACACGGCCTGCGCCTTGCCCTCACCCGCCGAGATCCAGTTGTGGACATTGCGGAAGGTCAGCACCAGATCGGCCGAACCCGGCTTGGCGTAATCGAACTTGCCCGCGCCCGGCGCGAACACCGTCACCTGCACCTTGTCGTACACGGCCGGCAGGGCTTCGAGCTTGGCTTTCATGCGGGCGGCGCTGCGCTGGAAATACGGCACCTCGGAAGCCGGGTCGTCGCCGGCCAGGATCAGCTGCCCTTTGTCACGCAGATAGGGCGCCAGAATCTCGGTGTACCAACCGCCGCCGGGCGAGAGCTCCACCACGGTCTGGGTCGGCTTGATGCCGAAGAAGCTCAGGGTCTCGTAAGGATGGCGGGCACCGTCGCGAGCCACGTTGGCCGGCGTGCGGTGGCTGCCGGCAATGGCGGCCTTCAGCGCCGCATCTTCTTTGGCAACAGCGTCTGTCGCCGCGTGGGCAGGCGCGGCGGCCAGAAACATGGCGGCACTGGTCGCCAGCGCCAGGCGCAGGCTCAGAGACAAGGGGCGGGTCATCGTCATGGCAGGTCTTCCAGGTCAGCGGTGAACACGGGTTTGGGGTGATGCGCGGCGACCGCCACAGAGCCATCCAAACAGCTGACGCCCGCGCAATGAACGAGCGAAGGGATGCTTGAGTGAATGGGCCGTGTCCAGCGAAACCGCAGGGTGAGGCCTTGCCCCGCCTTGATGATCGCTTGCGGTACGTCCGCGCTGCCGGCGAGAGTATGGCCGCAAGCGCAAATCCATGCCGGAAGGCATGGCGACCGGCCAGCGCCCCCCCCTGACTGAGGCATGCGCGGCAGCGCTTTCAGGATCGCATGCGCTGAAGCACTCGGTTACAGTGTCGCGCGATTCGCACAAACCAGCCGCAAGAAACCCTCGCTCCCGCAGTTCACGCGGCGGGAAAAGCTCAAGCCAAGAACCCGCCATGTCCACGCCGCCCGCCTGCCCCCAATGCACGCTCGAAAACACCTACACCGACGGTGCGCAATTCATCTGCCCCGACTGTGGCTTTGAATGGTCGTCCGAGGCCCCGTCCGCCGACGAGCCCGGCGAGGCCGCCAAAGTGGTGCGCGACGCCAACGGCCAGGTTCTGGTCGATGGCGACAGCGTCATCCTGATCAAGGACTTGAAGGTGAAAGGCTCGTCCATCACCCTGAAAAAAGGCAGCAAGGCCAAGGGCATCCGCCTCGTTGATGGCGACCACGATGTCGATTGCAAGATCGACGGCGTGAGCCTGATGCTCAAGTCCGAATTCCTGAAAAAGGCCTGATTCACCAAAACCCCTGCCAGCCCCGACCGGCGAGGAGCACTGAACCCCGCAGTTTGTAGTCAGTCCCCCCTCCACCACCACTCCGCCGACACGAACAGACGGGCGCCCTGTGGGCAGCCCGCTTTCGCAGAATGAAGAATTCGTAGAGAAGAAGTCGATGATGAAGATGAAGACGATGTACACACTGAAGCCGCGCCAGACCCAGCACTCCCGGACCGGCAGCGCCGCGTCACTGCTCGCGCGCCTGAGCTTGCTCCTGTCCCTGGCGCTCCTCGGTGCAGCGCCGGCTGCAGCCCAATCCTCCTCGGGCTCAGCGCCCCACCCCTGGCTGGCCTCCGCGCCACGCTTGGCGCAGCAGACCCATTTCACCAATCTGCAAGACGGCGCCAAGATCGAGACGCCGTTTCTCGTGACCTTCGGCCTGACCGGCATGGGCATTGCGCCCATCACCAAGCCGCAGGGCAAGACCGGCCACCACCACCTCCTGATCAACCGCGACCTGCCGCTGGATTTCAACCAGCCCCTGCCCTTCAACGAGCAGTACATCCACTTTGGCAAAGGCCAGATGGAAACCGTGCTGACGCTGAAACCGGGCGACTACACCCTGCGCCTGGTGCTGGCCGACCACCGCCATGTGCCCAATTTCGTCTACAGCAAGCCGCTGAAGATCACGGTCACCAAGTTCAACGAAGGCATCAAGCCCGACTCCCTGAGCCAGCCCGGCATCAGCCTGCGCGTGGCGGGCAGCGGCGATAAGAGCAACGAAGCGCGCGACGGCAGCCCCGTTCAAGTGCTGTTCCACGCCTCCAAGCTGAACGTCTCGCACCAGGCCCTGCAAGAACCCGGCACCGGCCACTTCCGCCTGAGCATCGCACCCGAGGGCGGCGGCAAGACCGAGGTCCTCAACTTCCCCGGCGGCGAAACCGAAGCCTGGCTCAAGCCGCCCAAAGGCAAATACCAACTCAAGCTCGATTTCGTGGACAACGTGCAGGCCGGCAAGGTGTTGTTCAGTGCCGCGGCGCAGGGGCTGCAGGTGGTGGGGCGCTGAACCCTCAAGGAAGACTGAGGCGCCGTAGGTCTCTTTCAATTCAATGCCGCGCGCCCAACACCCATCATGCTCGACTGGAAAAATCTCAACACCAAGCAGCGGCTTACCGTCCTCCTGTTTTCGCTCTTCCTCGCTTTCACCTGGGCCATCGAGCTGTTTGCAGCCATGGAATCCCGAAGCTTTGATGCAAGAAGCGTACTCGGAGGCGTCGCCATCACCGCTTTCATGCTCGCCACGCTTCTCAATCCCGAGGCCGTACGCGGCCAGGTCGGCGGGCTGAATCCACTGGCAGCACCCAAGGCCTGCAAATGGCTGTATGCCCTGGCGCTCACCTCGCTCATCGCGCGAGCCCTGCCGGCTCTCGCCGCCTGATTCGGCGCTGCTGACTCAGGGCCGGGGGAGCGGACTGCCACGGATGGACGCAGCCCTATCGCCCAGGTCGGGCCGAGTCTTGTAACGCCTCCCCCCGAGAACCGACTCGCACGCCCTCTGCCCCTCGACCACTGACTACAGGATGTAGTCATTCCTCTCGCCCAGGTTTAGCGACAAGTACTCAACAAACTCAAACTGCAAGCCCCTCCCAAGCCATCACGTAGGCGCTCTTGCGAAAGGGGCGGGCGCCGCCCCAGTGGTCAGGGGTGTAGCCGGCAGCGGCAAGCCTTTGCAGCGCCTCGTTCAGCGACGGAACGACGATGCCGATGTGCTTGGTGCCGAGGGCTGAGCTGCGCCAGTCAGGATGCACTCCTTCCCCGCCGGCACTCTGCAGGGCGATGTAGGAGTGCTCGGTCCCGACGTGCAGCCAGCTGATCGTCCGATTGCCAAACCAGTCCAGCCTACCCTCGCCGCGCACGCGCCAGCCGGGCAAAGCACAGAGCAGCAGGTCCTTGACCTCATCGAGATCGTGAACGGTCACGTTGGCGTGCTCCATATAGGCGTGAGACCACGCAGCTGTCTGATCGCGCTCCATGAAAAAGCTCCTTGCTTTCAGTCCTTGATGGTCTTGCTGACCGAGGCCTCGAATCTTGAAAGTTCAAATGCACTTCATGTCAAGTCAGCGCAGCCCATGACGCCAGCGGCAGCACACGCCGCCCTGCAATTTCATCCAATACAAACCCGCCCCGCTTCACCACACTCGCGCTCATGCTGAACAGGCTCAAACCCAGCCGCAGTGCTGGCTGCACAGCGATATGAGACTTCAAGATGAAACGAGATGAGGAGGGTGCGCGCGATGGAAAACGCGGTGTGGATGTCCATGGTGCTGTTTGCCCTGGCGGGCGCGATTTCACCGGGGCCGGTCAATGTGATGGCCTCGGCGGCTGGGGCGGCGCAGGGCTTTGTGCGGGCCATGCCGCTCGTGCTGGGCGCGAGCCTGAGCTATGGCGCGGTGGTCTGGCTGGCGGGCAGCGGCCTGCAGATCAGCCTGGTCGCTCACCCACAGCTGGCGCGGCTGGCGCCCTTGGCGGGCGCGGCCTATTTGCTGCTGCTGGCCTGGCGCATCGCCACAGCGCCGCCCGGTGCGCCGACTGGAGCGCCGACCGGAGCGCTGGCCGAAGAGGCGCCGCCACGGGGCGCAAGCGCCCTGCGAGCCTGGACGCATGGCCTGCTGCAGGGGGCCTTGACCCAAGGCCTGAACCCCAAGGCCTGGCTGGTGGCGCTGTCGGGCGTGGGCCTGTTCGTGCCGAGCGGGCCGGAGGGAGCGCTGCGCCTGCAGCTGTTTTGTGCCATCTCCTTGCTGGTGTGCTGGCTCTCGGTTTCAACCTGGGCGGCGCTGGGCATGTGGATTCGGCGCTGGCTGGCGCGGCCGGCCTACCAACGCGGCTTCAACCGGATGCTGGCAGCCCTGCTGCTACTGACCATTTACGGCATGCTGGCTGGCGGCTGAGGTGGCGGGTCCGGAAGCCGCAGGTGTGAGCCCACTCGCTACCATGCGGCCCATGCCGCTCGCCCACCCGCATCGCTTTGTCCGCCACCAGACACTGCTGCCCCATCTGGAGCTGCGCCTGGCCAACGGCAGTCGCGATTGCTACCAGACCCATACCCATGAGGAATACGCCTTTGGCACCGTCGATGCCGGCGAGGCCCTGTTCCGCCACGGGCGCGGCGAGGAAACCCTCAGCCCCCTGCGTGCCGGCATGACCGTGATGATGGAGCCCGGTCTGGCGCATTCCTGCAACCCCAGCGAAGCGCAGGCCTGGTCCTACCGCATGCTGTATGTCGATGCAAGTTGGCTGCATCGCAGCTTCCTGCCCTTGGGCGGAGAGACAGGCGCCCTGCCGCTGAGTCAGCACGCCAGCGACTCCCGCGAGGTCTACGCGGCCCTGAGCCTGATCTGCGAGGCCCTGGCGGCTCCGTGCCCGCCGGACCCGCTGGAGCTGAACGAGCAGTTGCTGAATTTCGTCGCCGATCATGCCTTGCAGGCGCGAGCGCCTGAGGCCTCGCCGACGCCGCTCGCCGCCGGCGCGTCTGCTTCGGACGATGCCGCCTTGCAAGCCGTGCGCCAGCGGATCGAGACGCAGATGAGCCAGGCCCTGTCACTCGAGGAACTGGCGCAGCTTGGCGGCTGGAGCGAGTTCCAGCTGCTACGCCGCTTCAAGCACGCCTTCGGCCTGACACCGCACGCCTACCAGATCGACCTGCGCCTGAACCGCGCCAAACGCCTGCTCAAGCAAGGCCTGCCCTTGAGCGAGGTGGCTCTGGAGCTCGGTTTCAGCGACCAGTCGCATTTCCAGCGGCATTTCAAGAAACGGCACGCCACCACGCCCGGCAACTACCAGAGCCGCGATTGAGCGACCGAGCTCACCCGACCGGCAACGCTGTCTCGTACTTCACCTCCCGCAGCACCACATTGCTGCGCACGCTGGCCACGCCGGGGACCTTGAAGATCTGGCTTTGCAGAAAGGCGTCGTAGGCCTTCATATCGGGCACGACGACCTTGATCACGTAATCGGCCTCGCCGGTGATGCCGTGGCACTCGATGATTTCTCGGCTGGCCAGGACCAGGCGCTCGAATTGCTCCACCGCACCCTCGCTGTGCCGCACCAGCGAGACATTGGCCAGCACGCAGATATTCAAACCCAGCTTTTCGCGGTCCACCAGGGCCACATGGCGGCGGATCACGCCGCTGTCTTCCAGCTCCTTGATGCGGCGCCAGACCGGTGTGGCAGAGAGGCCCACCTGGTCGGCCAGGGCCTGGGTGCTCTGGCGGCAGTCGGCCTGCAGGGCTTCGAGAATCTGGCGCGTGGCGCGATCGAAACGATCCATCTCCATTTGAGACTCCTTTGAGAGGAATTCTCTCATTCACCGGCTTGACAGCGGCAAACAGAGCAACAAACACTTGGCTCTCTGACGAAAAATCCCCGGCAGCCATCGTTCGTCTCGCGAGGAAAGCCCATGTCCAGTTCAGAAACACCCACCGTCAGCCCTGCGGCTCCTCAGGCCCCCGCGCTGCGGGACTACAAGCTCTCGGACAACCTCGCAGCAACCAGCGGCGCGGTCTTCCTGACCGGCACCCAAGCCCTGGTGCGCCTGCTGCTGGCGCAGAAAGCGCAGGACGAAAGCAAGGGCCTGAACACCGCCGGCTTTGTCTCCGGCTACCGTGGCAGCCCGCTGGGCATGGTGGACCAGCAGCTCTGGAAGGCCAAGAAGTTCCTCGATGCGGCCAAGGTCAACTTCCTGCCCGCCATCAATGAAGACCTGGCCGCCACCGCCTGCCTCGGCGTGCAGCGCGTGGCCCTGGACCCCAAGCGCACGGCCGATGGGGTGTTCGCCATGTGGTACGGCAAGGGCCCGGGCGTGGACCGCTCGGGCGATGCGCTCAAGCATGGCAATGTCTACGGCACCTCAAAGTTAGGCGGCGTGCTGGTGGTCTGCGGTGACGACCATGGCTGTGTCTCGTCGAGCACCCCGCACCAGAGCGATCTGGCTCTGCAGGCCTGGCACATGCCCATCGTGCACCCGGGCAATGTGGCGGAGTATCTGGAGTTCGGGCTCTACGGCTGGGCGCTGAGCCGTTTTTCGTCCACCTGGGTCGGCTTCAAGGCGATCTCTGAGGTGGTGGAGTCGGGCATGACGGTGGACCTGGACAGCGTGCCGCTGGACTTTGAGCTGCCGGTGGACCACAAGCCGCCGGTGGACCTGCACATCCGCGCGGTGGACCTGCCCTCGCTGGAACTGGAGACGCGCCTTGAGCACAAGCTGAACGCCGTCAAGGCTTTTGCCAAGCTCAACAGCATCGACAAGCACATCGTCGTGAGCCCGCGCGCTACGCTGGGCATCGTCACCGTGGGCAAAGCGCATTACGACTTCATGGAAGTGCTGCGCCGCCTGGACCTGGACCCCAATGCCCTGGCCGCCGCCGGCGTGCGGGTCTACAAGGTGGGCCTGGTGTTCCCGCTGGAGGCCTCGCGCATGAGCGAGTTCGCCCAGGGCCTGACCGATATGCTGGTGATCGAGGAGAAAGCCCCGGTCGTCGAGCGCCAGATCAAGGAGTTGCTCTACCACCTGCCCGACGCACAGCGCCCGCGCGTGGTGGGCAAGACCGATGAGCATGGCCAGGCCGTGCTGAGCGCGCTCGGCGAGCTGCGCCCCTCGCGCATCATGAACACGGTGGCCGACTGGCTGGCCCGCCTCAACCCCGCCCTGGACCGCCGCCATCTGGTGGTGGATTTTCTTACCCCCTGCCTGCTGTCCAACGCGGCTGATGGCGTGCGCCGCCAGCCCTACTTCTGCTCGGGCTGCCCGCACAACACCTCGACCAAGCTGCCCGAGGGCTCGCGGGCCCTGGCCGGCATCGGCTGCCACTTCATGGCCAGCTGGATGGAACGTGGCACCTCAGGGCTCATCCAGATGGGCGCCGAGGGCGTGGACTGGGCCGCGCACAGCCGCTTCACGACCGAGAAGCATGTGTTCCAGAACCTCGGCGACGGCACCTACTACCACTCAGGCTACTTGGCCATCCGCCAGGCCATCGCCGCCAAGACCAACATCACCTACAAAATCCTCTACAACGACGCCGTCGCCATGACCGGCGGCCAGCCGGTGGACGGCACCACCAGCGTGCCTCAGATCGCGCGCCAGGTGGAGGCCGAGGGCGTGAAGCGCCTGGTGGTGGTCAGCGACGAGCCGCAGAAGTACCAGGGCCACGAGAACCTCTTCCCGCCGGGCACCACCTTCCACGACCGCAGCGAGCTGGACGCGGTGCAGCGCGAGCTGCGTGAGATCGAAGGCGTGACGGTGCTGATCTACGACCAGACCTGTGCCGCCGAAAAGCGCCGCCGTCGCAAGAAGAAAGAGTTCGTCGACCCGCCGAAGCGCATCTTCATCAACGAGCAGGTCTGCGAGGGCTGCGGTGACTGCGGCCAGGCCAGCAACTGCCTGTCGGTCGTGCCGGTAGAAACCGATTTCGGCCGCAAGCGCGTGATTGAGCAAAGCAGCTGCAACAAGGATTTCTCCTGCGTCAACGGCTTCTGCCCGAGCTTCGTCTCGGTGCATGGCGCGCAGCTGAAAAAGCGCGCTGGCGCCAGCTACACGCCGGCCGATCTGGCGCGCGAGCTGGCCGCGATTGCCGCCCCCAAACCCTGGAACTGGACGGGTCCCTTCGACCTGCTGGTCACCGGCGTGGGCGGCACCGGCGTGGTGACCGTGGGCGCCCTGATCAGCATGGCCGCGCATCTGGAGCGCAAGCAGGCCTCGGTGCTGGACTTCATGGGCTTTGCGCAAAAGGGCGGCTCGGTGCTGTCCTTTGTGCGCGTGGCGCCGACGCAAGACCTGCTCAACCAGGTGCGTATCGACACGCAACAGGCCGATGTGCTGCTGGCCTGTGACATGGTGGTGGGCGCCAGCCCGGACGCGCTGGGCACGGTCAAGCCGGGCCGCACCGTCATCCTGGCCAACACCCATGAGCTGCCCACCGCAGCCTTTGTGCGCAACCCCGATGCCAACCTACAGGCCGACTCGCTGCTGGCCAAGATGCAGCATGCCGTCGGTGGCGACGCTGGCCTCATGAGCACCATCGACGCCCAGGCGATTGCCCAGGAGCTGATGGGAGACACCATGCCCAGCAACATCATCATGCTGGGCGCCTGCTGGCAGCGCGGCCTGGTGCCGCTGTCCGAAGCTGCGCTGATGCGGGCCATGGAACTGAACGGCGTGGCCGTGGAAGGCAACAAGACCGCCTTCGCCCTGGGCCGCCTCGCGATCGCCGCGCCCGAGGCCCTGCGCCGCCTGGCCGGCCGCAGCCAAGCGGTCGTGCAGGTGCTGAACTTCGACAAGCTCGACGGCCCGGACGGCCTGCTGGCCCGCCGCAGCGCCCACCTGACGGCCTACCAGAACAGCGCCTACGCCCAGCGCTACCTGGCCCTGGTGCAGCGCGTGCGCAGTGCCGAAGGCCAGCTGGGCGAGGCCGGCAAGGCCGAGCGCCTCACCAAGGCCGTGGCCCGCTACTACGCGAAGCTGCTGGCCATCAAGGACGAGTACGAAGTCGCGCGGCTCTACACCGACGGCCAGTTCGAGCGCGCGATGAAGGAACAGTTCGAGAACTGGGAGCGCCTGAGCTTCCACCTGGCGCCGCCGCTGATCTCCAAGCCGGGCCCCGATGGCCGCGCCAAGAAGATCGAGATGGGCAGCTGGACCTTCCAGGCCTTCAAGCTGCTGGCCAAGCTCAAGGGCCTGCGCGGCAGCGCGCTCGATGTCTTCGGCAAGACCGAAGAGCGCCGCATGGAGCGCCAGCTGATCCAGGACTACGAAGCCCTGGTGGACGAGTTGCTGGCCGGCCTGACGGCCGACAAGCTGGATGTCGCCCTGCAGCTGGCCCGCCTGCCCGAACAGATCCGTGGCTACGGCCACGTCAAGCATGCCAATGTGGTGACGGCCCGGGCCAAGCAGAAGGCGCTGCTGGACCGCTTCCACGGTCGCGTGCAAGAGGCAGCGGTGGCCATGCCGGTACCGGCCGCGCGGGTCAAGGGCGTGGCCGAGCTGTAAGCAGTAGGTCACAGGCACCCGGGGCAAGCCCGATTGAGGCGGCTGCATTTGGGCTTATGGTGGGCCCAGATGTTGTTGACGATACGGGCTCGCCCCCCTGCCCCCATCCTCCACGCTGATGCGCCGGCCTGGGGCGCGCGCCTGCTGGCCATCTGGCTGCTGGCCGTGAGTGGCACTGCGTTCGCGCAAGGCAGCGCGCCACCCGCAACACATTCGACCGCCACACGCCCCACCGTGCGCGTCTGCGTCGGCGATTTCCCGCCCTACAACAGCCCGCGCCTGCCGCGCATGGGCCCGGTGCTGGATCTCGCGCAGCAGGCCTTCCAGCGCGCGGGCTACGCCATGCAGGCCGAGTTCATGCCCTGGGCACGCATCTTGAAAGAGGGCGAAGAGGGCCACTGCCTGATCCTGGGCATCTGGCGCAATGCCGCGCGCGACCAGCTGTTCAGCTACAGCGCCCCGCTGCTGGAACAGGAGTTGGGCTTCTTCGTGCTGCGCGGCGAGCAGCCGGCAGTAGCCAGCCCCGAGGCACTGCAGCGCCTGCGCATCGGCGTTGAACGTGGCAGCTACCTGCCCGAGGCGCCGCGCCAGCCCGGTCTCAAGCTCGACTTGGCCAGCGCCTTGAACACCAACCTTCACAAGCTGGCCAAGGAGCGCGTCGACCTGGCCTTCGGCGAACGCTCCGCCGGCCTCTACCAGCTGGCTCGCGAGCCCGAGCTGCGCGCCAGGGTCCAGTGGCTGGAGCCGGGCCTGGAGCGCAAGCCCACCTACCTGGCTTTCAGCCACCGCCACCCGGAGGGCGAAGCGCTGCGCCTGGCCTTCGACCAGGCCTTCCAGGCCATGAAGCAGGACGGCAGCTACCGGCGCCTGCTGCGCGCCGCAGGACTGACGCCCCAGCCCTGATTCAGGCGCGCTTCACACCAGGCCCTTGAAGGGGCCGGTGGCCAGCCAGCGCTCGATCTGCGCCTGGCGGTCATTGCCCCAGAAGGCTTCACCGTCGATCAGAAAGTAAGGTGCGCCGAACACGCCAGCGGCAATCGCAGCGCTGTTGACGGTCTTGAGCTTGTCCTTCCAGACCGGGTCGCTCCAGGCCTGCTCGGCCGCGTCGGCATCGAGGCCGCTCTCGGCCGCCAGGGCCTTGAGCTGGGCCGGGTCGTCCAGCGACACACCGCGGGTGAAATAGGCGCGCAGCCCGGCGCGGGCCCAGGCCACCGCGGCCGCAGCGCCCTGCGTCTCATGCAGCCACCAGAACACACGAGCGGCGTTCTGCGTCGCAATCGGGAAGCGCGCGGGCTGCTGATACGGCAAACCGGCAAAGGCAGCCGAGCGAGCGAAATCTCGAAACGCGTAATCGCGTTTGAGCGGGTGCTCGATCTGCGGCTTGAGCTCGGCCACCTGAAAGGTCACGCCCAGCAAGATGGCATGCCACTGCACACGCCGGCCATGGCGCGCCGCGACGGCATCGACCCACTCCGAGGCGATGTAGCTGTAGGGCGAGGAAAAATCGAAATAGAAATGCAGCGGGCCTTTTTGCATGGCTTGCGCTGAACGTTCGGGCATGGTGGTTTCAAGCATCTTGGAACCATAGACCATTCGGGCCCGTTCTTGCAGCCAGACTTACCAGCAGGCGCGGCACCCGGTGCGGCTGGCGCCCGGGCTGAGCGCCCCATACCGGCTTCAGCGCTGCGTGGCCGCACGCGCCAGATAGAAGGCGCCCCAGTAGAAAGGATGCGATTGCCCGCCCGCAGACCGCGCCAGAAACTCGCGCTGGGCCGACTGCAAGGCGCGCGCGCTGTCGCCATGGCGACGCAGGGCGGCATAGAAGGCTCGCATCCAGCGCCGGGTGGCGGCGTCGTCCACGCTCCAGAGGCTGGACAAGACTTCGCTGGCGCCGGCCTGCAAAAGGCTGGCATTGAGCCCGGCCACCTCAGCCCCGGATCCATCGTCGCCACCGCCCAGGCCCGTGGAACAGGCCGACAGCGTCACCAGCTGGGTGTGCGTGAAGGGCATGCGCGCCAGCTCGGCCAGGTGCAGGCGCTGGCCATCCCCCAGGCGCAGCCAGGAGCGCGACATCACGCCGGGACGCAAAGTGAAGTGCGTGCCCAGATGCAACAGGCCGCCCGCTTCCTTGCGAGCTGCCGCTTGCAACTCCTCCTGCAAGGTGCGGTGGGTGAAGCTGGCATCCAGCCAGCCCTGGCCCCGCCACAAACCCGGCCCGCCCGTGCAGACGCCTGTGCCCAGCCCCTCGATCGGGCCCGCCACCAGCTCGCAGATTTCCTGCGCCACGGCAGGCAGGGCTGGCAGTCCGGCCACGGCCTGGCTGCTACCGAAGGCACGCAAGCGCCGCTCGGTCCATGGCGGCGAGCGGGCCGCCAGCTCACGGGCGCCGCCCTCGGGCAGGCGTTGCACCAGGCGCAAGCTTTGGCCGAGATAGCCCTCGGGCCCGCGCAGCAGGCCCAGGGGCAGGTAGCGCAGCGCACCGTCGAGAACCAGCTCCACTTGCTTGGCCTTGGCATGCCGGGCGGCCCGCAGCAGAGGATGGCCCAGGCGCTGGAACCAGTGGCGCAGCTCGGCATCAACCGGCTCGCGCGCCTCGATCTTGCGCAGCAGCTCGGCCACATCCTGGCCCAGCTGACGCGCCGGCCAGGCCAGCTCGATCTGCGACTGGCCGCCGGCATGAACCATCAGCAGATTGAGCCGCTCCTGACCCGAAATGCTCCAGACCTCCAGCACGCCGGCCGCAGGCCGCTGCCGCCTGGTACCGGCCGGCAGCCCGGGCCTGGCCGCCAGGGGCTGTGCGGGTTGGGTCTGCATCATCTGCTGCATCCACTGCTGCCATTGCTGCAGCCTCATTGCTTCGCCTTCCCGTTGGGCACGCCACTGCTGCTGAGACTGCGCCAGGCGGCGCGGGCTCAAGACCTCGCTGCCTGGCGAGGCTGCGGGCGGCGCATCGGCCCCGCCACGTTCGAGGCCGGCGGCGCTGGGGCTGAAGCCCAGCAGTGCCTCGGGCGCCCGCAAGCGGGCCGAGCGCCGCACGTGCAGCTGCCCATCGCTGAACTCGTCGAGCTCCAGCGCCGACCAGTCGCGCAGCACATCCTGCGCCTCGGCGATGCGCCCCGAACGCGCCAGCCAGGCGGCCTGGTCGCGGTACACAAAGGACAGCTCCTGAACAAAGCCGCGCTCCTGGCCCGGCCGCTTGCCGCGCAGGTCCTGACGCATCAGCTCGATCTGATCCAGGCTCTGGCGACCCAGCTGCATGGCCAGGTCCTCGCGGCCACGCAAGGCCCAGTGGCGTGCCAGGCCATGGAGGTTGTCCCACAGCGGGGCGGGCGCCGCATAGCTGCCCGCAGCGGCCAGACCGCGCAGATGGTGCTCCAAGGCGGCCGGCCAATCCGCGAGACCGTCCTGCCATTGCGCCAAGGTCTTGTGGGAGCGCGCCCGATCGGCCGGCGGCAGGCCGTCGTAATCGGGATGCTGCGCCAGGAACTGCTGCAGTTCCTCGCAAGGCAAGCCCGTGCCACGCTGGGCCACCGCGGCACGACAGCGGCCGTTGTACGCCTCCAGCAGCAGCGAGGGCGTGTCACCGACGATCTGGCGCAAGGCCTGCAGGGCTTGTTCGTAATCACGGGCGGCCAGGGCCGGCTGGCCCAGCTGCATTTGCACCGCCGCATGGCTGAGCAGCAAGCGCGATCGCCAGTAGCCCAGGTCTTTGCGCCCTTCGCTCTCGGACAGGAGCGGCGTCAACAGCTCGGCGGCGCGCCGGGGTTGACCCAGCCGCAGCCACAGCACCGACTGCAGATGGCGGGCACGGATGAGTCGGGCCAAACCCACCGTGCCAAGCATGTCCGGGCTCAGCAAAGCATCGAGGGCCTCGCTGGCCGTCAAGGCTTCGCCCAGCTGACCCTGGCTCATGCGCAGATTCAGCAGCGTCATGCGATAGGGCAGCACGCGCGGGCTCTTGGCCCCGAACGTTGCTTCGGCCAGCGCCACGGCGCGCAGCGCCAACGCCAGCGCTTCGTCAAGACGGGCGTAGTGCAGGTAATTGGACGAAAGGTTGTGGAACACGCCCAGCTGAGCCGAGGGGTTGGCGTCGGGGTGGTGCTCGATGATGCGCAGCGCGTCCTCCAGGGCCTGCTGCGAGCGGTCCATGCGCTCCATCTGCCCGTAGATGGCCGCCATCGAGGCCAGTGCATCCAGCATATCGGGCGCATCACCGCGCCCCATCTGGCGCAACAGCTCGGCCTCCCGCTCGGCATAGCCGGCGGCCAGGGCCAGCTGATCCTGGGCATGGCTGACGACGGTGCGCAGATTCAGGATCTCACCCATCAGCGCGCTGACGGCCAGGCCTTGACCCTGCAGCAAGGCCTCGGCTTCGCTCAGGCTGGCCTCGCTGCGCTCCACCCAACCCGGCGCTTGGCGGCGCCAGCTGGCGGCCACCTCCAGCAGCCGCAGCTGAGCCCGCATGGCGTCTCCCTCGGCGCTTGCAGCCGGAAGCCGGGACTGCAGGGCCAGGGCCTCGGCCACCAAGGGCACGGCCTCGTCACGGGCGGCACGGTCCAGGAGGGCGCGCGCAGCCTGCATCAGGTGCCAGACCCGTGCCTCCTCGAAACCAGGGGCCTCAGCCGCCGGTTCCAGCCGGGCCAGCATGTCTTTCAGCGCGGTGCTGAAGGGTCGCTCCAGCAACTGCCAGGCCATGCGGGCCTGCTGCAGGGCCACGGCCAGGGCGACCGCTTCCTTGGGGGGCTGGGCGCAGACCCGGGCCAGCGCAGCAGCGGGTTCACGCAACAGCTGCTCCAGCATGGGCCAGCGGGCTTCGCCGGCTGCGGGCGCCCCCTCGCACAGGGTCAGCAAGGCCTGACGGCTCGTCTCAGGAACGGCGCGGCTGTCGGTTCGATTGTCCGGTGCTGCGGCCCACGCAGGCACGGTCAGCAGGCCCATGGCCAGCAGCCAGGCCGCCACACCCCCGCGCCACATCATGGTCGGGCGGGCGCCGGGCCGGCGCTCAGTTCCAATATCAAGACACCGTCGCTCGGCCAGGGAATGCTGCGGCGTTTCAGAATCGCCTGCACCACGGGCAAACGTTCGGCGCTCAGGCCGCTCAACTCCACATCCAGACCCAGTCGGCCCAAGCGCTCATAACGCCTGACTTCCAGACCCTGGGCTTGCAGATCCTGGGCCAATGCTTCGCGCCATGCCTGCGGCTCGGGCACCCGCAGCTGCAGCACGCCGTCGCTGCCCCGGGTCACCTCACTCTCGCCGGACGCGCTGGCCGCGGGCTGTGCCGCTTCATCGCTGGGCCAGTTTGCATCGTGCGGCAAGCCCAACCACACCATCAAGCTCAGCGCCAGGGCGCCCGAGAAGGCTCCGCCCCAGCGCCAGGCGGGCGCCTGCCAGACCCCTCGCAAGGCCTCTCGCAAGGCCTCTCGCAAGTCCTCTCGCCAGACCCGGCAGCGCTGGCAGCCCGCCGCACGGAACAGGCCCTCGCGCTCGGCGCGCGCCAGCACCGCCTCCAACTCGCGCGGGGTCAACAAGGGAAGCTCGGTGGGCGTGGCCGACACGGCGCGCTGCAGGCATTGACCTTCGGCATGGGCTTGCGGGCCGGCACCGGGCGCCGGCGTTGGCTGGCCACGCAAACCGCACAGCCAGGCGTCCAGCTCGGCCTCTTGCGCGCGGCTCAGAGGGTCTTGTTGATCGGCCATCATCGTTCTCCTCCGGCCACCTCGGCATACCAGGGCGCCAGATAGTGCCGCGCCTTGCGACGGCATTGGTAAAGATACTGCCGCGTGGCCTGAGGCGTGCGATTGAGCAGTCGGGCCACGTCCTCGATGCTCAGCTCATCCTCGGCAATCCAGCGGATGACGGCGGCGGCCTCAGGTTCGGCCTCGCGAAAGCGGGCCTCGCACTCGCGGTAACGCGCCAGGGCCAGGCGTGAGGCGGTCAAGGCCTCAGGCCCGGGCAACTCGTCGGGCAAGGCGGGATCGGGCTCCTGCGCCGCCGCCAGGCTGTGGCTGCTGGGCGGGCGCACCGCGCTGGCACGCAACTCGTCGATGGCCACCGAGCGGGCCACCCGCTTGAGCCAGGGAAACAACTCGGAATCCCCACGGTAGCTGGCACAGGACTTCCAGATGCGCAAGAGCGCGTTCTGCAAGGCATCGCGCGCCGCCTCCGGGTCCCGCAGGCACATGCTGCATTCGCGCAGCAGGGCGCGGCCATAGTCCTCGTAGAGCTGACGAAACGCGAGCCGCATGTCTTCGCCTCCTTGCGCACAGGCCCGCTTGAACACCTCTCGTTCCATATCGCCGATTGCTCCCACCGGTTTTTGTAACAAAGTGAGTCTAACGAGCAATTGCGACAGCTTGTCAGCGCTGAGGCCGCTTACCGGGCCAGAAAGCCGCCAGCACAAGCCAGAGACGTAGCGATGAAGCCAACGTCAGGGCCAGATGGATCACAAACACCCCGGTGAAAACCCCAGGTCATTTGCCCCTGACGAATCGCCCGGCGCTCCGTCCCTGCCTCCATGCCGCTGCATTGCGGCGCCAAAGCCCGCCCTGGAGGAAGCCCGTGAACCCTTGCCATCCAACGATTGCGCCCCACCGGGCGCTGCGCCTGCCGAGTCTGCCGCTGCTGCTGGCCCTGATGACGCTGGCCGGCTGCGCCAGCAATCCGATTCAGAAGATCAAGGACAGCATGCCGG
Organism: Paucibacter aquatile; assembly: GCF_002885975.1. Lineage (NCBI taxonomy): Bacteria > Pseudomonadati > Pseudomonadota > Betaproteobacteria > Burkholderiales > Sphaerotilaceae > Roseateles > Kinneretia aquatilis. The sequence continues at coordinate 2,051,395 of NZ_POSP01000003.1, forward strand.
ATCTGCCCTTCGTCACGCCCCCCTCGCGCACCCACAGCGGATTGCCAGCGATCGCGCCACCACCCGTGGGTGCAGGTGGCAAGGCCGTGATCAGCGACGCTTTCATCGACCAGTTCTTCCAGAAAAAGCAGGTCAGCGGTGAAGAGCTGTTGTTTGAGCTGATCGCCATTCGCCAGACCGCGAGCAAGCTCAAGAGCGGCGCCGGTTGGATGGATTTGGTGGGAGCGCAGGACCTGGCGGCCCGGCCCGGCAGCGGCGTCGACAAAAGCTCAGTGGCAGCGGAACTCCAGAGTGTGGCGATCGGTGCCGCCCTGAGCGGGCTGGAAAGCCAGCTCGACAAGATGCTCAAGAGCAATGGATCTGCCCAGGAGCTGGATCAATACCTCGGCGCATTGCTGGAGGCCAAGCAGGCCTTGGCCGACGAAAAGATCGAGCTGCCCTCGGGCGCCGGCCTGAATGCCCAGCAGAAGCGCCGCCTGGTCAGCATGGCAGCCATGTTGGTGGCCATGCGCCTGAGCAACAAGCAGCTCGACCAGGCACGCAAGGACTTTGCCGGCATCGAGGACGACTTCCTCAAACTGATCGAGCGCCGCGAGCAGGCGGCAGGTCTGCTCTACGAGCTGCTGCAGCAAGGTGGCGCCAGCAAGGCCAGCCAGGCCGCGGGCTTCAGCCCGGCGGACCAGGAGTTTCTGGCTCAGCGCCGCAACAGCCTGAGCCTCAAGGAATTCTCCAACGATATGGGCGTGCAGAACCTGGCCCTGCGCCTGCTGCGTCAGCGCGACCCGGCGCTCTACGCCGACTACCGCAGTGGCGTGGACCGCAGCAGCAAACGCACCCAAGCCTATGTGCGCTCCATGGTGGGCGGCGCGGCTTTCGGCAGCCTGGTCTCGGGCTTCGGGCGGCAGTTGCTGCGCGTCTACAAGGACAAGAAGAACGAGGAGATGCTGGCCGCCCTGCCCCTGGTGCTGGGCTATGGCGTCGAGGTCAAGCGGGGCCTGGGCTTGAGCTGGGATGTCACCACCCAGGGCATCTTCCCCGACCTGGGCAAGGCCGTGCGACCGGCCCGCTTCCGCCTGAGCCAAGGCGAGCAGATCCTGGAGCTGGGCAGCGCCGCCGAAGTGCTGGCCGAGCTGGACAAGAGCGAGGCCGGCGGCCTGCTGCGCGAGGCCTTGTTCCGCGACCACGCGCTGGGCCTGATCTACCGTGTCTACCTCTGCGACCGGGCCGAAGCCGGCCGCATGCTGGACCGCACCATGCCCGCCGATCAGCGCGACCTGGCGGCCCGGGCCTACTTCAAACAGGCGGACCTTCAGGGCTTCAGCTTCGCGGCCAGCTTCTCCGGCCGGCCCGACAACGCACGCGAGCTGGAGCTCGGCGACAAGCTGCTGCGCCGCGACCACCGGCGGCTGAGCGACGACAGCGGCGGTGCGCTCTCGCAGATCCAGCGCAGCGTGAGCGAACGCAGCCGCGAGCTGAGCAATGACCAGCTGCTGCGCCTGATCTTTGCCAACCGTGAGGGCTCGGCCATGCGCGCCAGCCTGGACCTGGGCCGCGTCAGCGTGCGCGCAGTCCCATCGATGCAGGCCGTCTATGCCTACGAGGCCCAGGTCGATGGCTGCCGCAGCCTGGTCACGCCCGTCGCCGGTGAGGACCAAGGCAAGTCCGCGCCGCCCGCGCCCAAGCCGCGCGACAAAGTCGAGCAAAGCCGCCAGGACAAGGACAAGGCCAGCGGCGGCAAGACGGCGGCCGGCGGCAAGCCCGCAGCCAGCACGCCGGCCAAGTCCCAACTCACAGGCCGTTGAACGCCCCTCCCCCCATCCCCACCACTCACCGACGGAGCTTTCGCCATGCCTCGCCTCTGTTCCCCCACCCAAGCCGCCTCGGCCGCCCTGACCTGCCTGCTGCTGGCCCTGGCCGGCTGCAAGAGCAACCCGCCCAGCCCGCACGAGAAGGACAAGATCGAGCTCAGCCAGGGTGCCATCCGCATGCCCTCGGGCGTCTACCTCGGCGGCCTGCAAACCATCGACCAGGCCGCCCGCACCAAGCTCTACGTGAGCATGGAAAGCATCGGCGACCCCAGCAACCCCAAGCTGTTGTTCCCGCCCGAGATGGCCCAGGCCGTGGGCCTGAGCAAGCGGCAGATGAACCGCAATCTCATGGACACCATCCTGGCCTCGCGCCGCTTCGACGTGCTGGAGATGGGCAACAGCGTCACGGCCGAGGCCTCCAGCTTCCAGGTGGCGGCCATGGTCAAAGATGCCTGGCAAAGCCTGGAGCCCATGGAAGGCGGTCGTCGCGTGGCGGTGACGCGCGTGCTGCTGTCCTTGCAGATCAAGGACCTCTACACCGGCGAGCTGCTGCAGGACCGCGCCATCTCGGTGGAAGGCCAGAGCGGCCAGAGCAGCGGCGACCGCACCGTGCTGGGACCGCAGGACAAGCCCAACCAGCCCCAGGTGCAACAGGCCCTGGCCAATGACTACAAAAAGGCCATGCACCGCGCCTTCAAGGAGGCCACGCTGCGCATCCAGGAGGTGTTCCGCCCCCTGGGCAAGGTGGTCTCGTTGGACGGCGACACCATGGGCCTGTTCGGCGGCATCCGCCAGGGCTTCCAGGGCAAGGATGAGCTGGTGGTCTTCCGCGTGCGCACCCTGCGCCTGCCCAATGGCAAAGAGGAGATCAGCAGCACCATCCCCGTGGCGGCGGTTCGCTGCGACGGGGTGGGCAGCAACACCAGCCAGTGCGACATCATCCGCAAGCACCCGCAGCACCAGGTGCAGCCGGGCGACTATGCCGTGCTCAGCGAGTACTCCAAGGACAACGGCGCGAGGATGGAATGATGGAGCGCCGCCTCACCCCACCACCCCTGCCGCAGCTGAGCCGGCGCACGCTGATCCAGCGCGGCACGGCCCTGGGCCTGAGTCCCAGCCTGGCCACGCTGGGCTCGGCCTCGGCCGGCCTGGGCTTGCTGGCCGCGCCCCGGCCGGCCGGCTCGGCGCCCTCGCCCCAGGCCCTGCCCGTGACCGTGCTCTACCGCCGCGAGGCGGCCGGTGCCTCGGCCCGGCTGGACCCGGTCGTGCAGACCGCCACCCTGTCCCTGGAAGAAGCCTTCCAGCAGCAAGGCCTGCGCGTGTTGCAGCCCAGCGCCCAGGTCTACCAGCTGATGGATGGTGGCCCCGGCGTGGTCGTCACCTTCGCTGAAGATGCCGGTTACTCCATGGTCTTCAGCGCCTACCGCAATCTGCGCCCGGTGCCCGGGCAGGAAGCCGGCATCGCCGAGGTGCGGCTGCAGGCCCGCGTCTTCGTCGGCCGCCAGATCCTGGTGTCCGATGAAGGTCGGGGTCAGATGTTCACGCGGCTGGAGGATGGCCAGCAGGAGTTTGGCGAGCGCCGTGCCCTGGAGCTGGCCGCCCGCCAGGCCGCCCGCGATCTGGCCGAGCGCACCGGCCAGCGCCTGCGCCAGCACAGCATGGCGCCCGTCAAGCCCGGCGGCAACGCCGATCTGGTGGCCAGCAGCCAGACCATCAGCACGCCGGAAACACAGCTGCCGCCAGCCGCGCCTCCACCCCCTCCTCCTCCTCCGCCACCCGCAGCGCCCCCAGCTGTACCTTCGCCGGCGCCCTCGCAGGCACCCACAGCTGCGCCCCCAGCTGCGCCAACGCCGGCGCCCACTCCCATGCCGCCCGCAGCAGCCAACCCGAGCCTCAGCCTGCCGCCGCCCAGCAAGCGCTGGGCCCTGGTCGTGGGCATTTCCGACTACTCCAGCGTGCGCCAGCGCGAGGGCATCGAAATCAGCGATCTGCAAGGCGTGGCCAAGGACACGGAGAACTTCGCCCAGGCCATGCTGGACATGGGCATGCCACGCAAGAACCTGGCCGTGCTGCGCAATGCCGACGCCACCAGCGAGGCCATCCGACGCGCGCTCAAGCAACTGGCTCGCCAGGTGGCGCCGGACGATATGGTGGTGTTCGCTCTGTCCGCCCATGGCGGCTCCAAGGACATCTCAATCTCGGGCTATGGCGCGCCCATCCTGTCCGATTTCAAGCGCAGCGGCGACAACGCTTCGGCCCTGGACTTCTGGGAGCTGCAAAGCCTGTGCAAATCGCTGCCCTGCCAGCAGGTGCTGTGGGTGATCGACACCTGCTTTTCGGGCAATGCGGCCCGTGATCTGGTGACTGTCGAGATTTCGGCCCAGGGCGTGCAAGCCGCCCAGGGCATCGGCGGCCCTGATGCCAATCGCGTGGCCCAGGGCTTCGGTGCCGGCGACGGCAAGGCCTTTGCCGTGGTAACCGCCGCCAGCAGCGAAGAGGTGTCTTGGGACACCCCCGCAAAAGGCGGCATCTTCACGGTGCACATGCTGGCAGCCCTGCGCGCAGCCCAAGGGCGCAGCTCCATCGAGCAATTGGTGGTCAAGGAGATCCGACCCAAGGTGATCGAGCAATCGCGAGACATCTGCCGGCGCCGACGTGACTGCCCCATGCCGCAGCAGACCCCGGTGTTTGCCTACGCCGGCCTGGGCAACCAGATCAAGCTCTGATCGCCGGCTTCGACACTCGCCGACCTGCCAGGATCTTCACGATGAACGCCTTGAACGCCCCGTACCGAAAGGCCGCGCCGAGCGGCACTGTCTTGTGGTCGCTGCTGTGGGTGATCAGTATGAACACGGCCCACAGCGCACCCCGGGCTCCAGCCCCGGCCGCAGGACGCTTTCTGATCAGCGAAACGGAGTGGAAGCAGGAACGCGCCACACCGCCGCCGCCCAGCACCAAGTTCAGCCCTGCGCCGGGCGCACCACGGCTGGAGCTGCTGCAGCCCAAGCCCGGGCCGGATACCCTGGCCAGCCCTTTTGACATCCAGCTGCGCTGGAATGCCGAGGGCGAGGCCCGCATCGAGCCGCAGACCCTGCGCATCCGCTACGGCTGGATGGGGCTGGACATCACCCAGCGCGTGCTGGCCCAGGCCGAAGTGACGGCCGAGGGCTTGCGCATCCGCAAGGCGGCCCTGCCCAGCGGCGAGCACAAGCTCGCCGTCGAGATCGCCGATTCCCTGCAGCGGGTGGGGCGGCGGCAGTTCGAAGTCAAGGTGCAGGCCGCGCCCTGAAAACGCAAACAGGGCCGCAGCAGGCGGCCCTGTTCAAAGGGTGCGGATGAAGAAGGCGGGTTCAAGGCGTCATCAGGAGCGCGCGGTCATTGCTGCTGTCGCTGTCACCACGGGCACGCACGGCGGCTTCAAAGACCAGGCCGGCACGCTGGCCCGGGGCGAAGCTGTAGGGCAGGCGGAAGACCAGGCTGCCGTCCTTCGGCAGGCTCGCCACGGTCATGCCCACAGGCTTGAGATCGCTGGGGCAGACGGCGCCGCCGCTGGCGCTGCAGCTCATGATGCCCAGGATGGCGGCGTTCTCGCTCGGCGAGCTGACCAGCTGGTTGGCGATCAGCACATCCTTGGCCGCGTCGGGGCCCTTGTTGCTGACGGTCACCACATACTCAAAGCTGCCGCCGGCCGGAACGGCGCTGCTGGGGCCGGTGGCCTGCACGGCGACATCGGCGCTGTAGGCCTTGAAGCCCACGCCCATCTTGCTGCTGGACAGCTGGGTGCCCGTGCCGGTGGTGGCCGAGGCTTCCAGATTGACCGTACCGCTGGTGCCGAGCTTGACGGTGCCGGTGACATCAAAGGTGAGCGTGGCGCCCGGTTGCAAGTTGCTGACCGTCATGCGCGACCCGGTGGCGGGGCAGGCGGTGCCGGCGTTGTCGGATTGGCAGTTGACGACCTTCATGCCCTCGAGCAGCGCGTCGGCGACGATGTTGACATCGGTGGTGGTCGCCACGCCCTTGCCGACATTGCGCAGCTTGATGGTGGCCATGGTCTGGGTGTAGCCCGAGGGAACCTGGGCGTCCGGCAGGCTCATGGTGACCATCAGATCGGGCGCAGGGGTCGGCGGCGGCGGGGGCGGGGGCGTGACTTCACCACCGCCGCCGCCACCACCGCCACAGGCGGTGAGCGCCACCAGAGACGACAAGGCCAGAGCCGCCCAGACCGGACGAAGACGAGGAGCAGAAGCGAGACGGGTGGACAGCGAAGACATGGGTTTTCCTGATTTTTGCGATGCGGGCTGAGTGGTTTTCAGGCCAGGTCATCGACCTGCTTGGCGCCACTCAGATTTGGAAACGCAAGTGTAGAAACCCTAGGTCAGGCTGTCTGTGTACGTTGTGTACAGCCCGCCTTGCGCCGAACCCTGGCGCTCAGCGCCCGGCGCTCGGCGGGCTGGAGGGCAAGCGCGCCAGCGCGGCCTCCAGCACCTCGTCGCGGCCGGCCCGCCAGCCGGCCAGCGTCGGCCGAGCCAGCAGGTCGGGCTGCAAACCCTTGCCGACAAACTCGGTGCCATCGGGCAAAAGATCACGCTTGCTGCAGACCCGCGCGCTGCCGCCGCCGGGCAGCTTGAAGAACAAGGGCTGGCCGGTGCTGCCACCGGTGGCTTCGCCCACCACGGGTCCGCGCGCCATGCGTTTGAACGCAGCCACAAAGTCTTCCGCCGCCGAGTAGGTGCCCCCACTGGTGAGCACGGCAACCGGGCCGGTGAACTGACGCTGCGCATCGGGCTGCACCGATTCCGGGCTGCCACCCTCGATGGTCAAGGGCAGGCCCCAGGCCCGCCAGGCCGAGACCTGCGAGCGCGTCCACCATTGCGAAGTCTCGAAGGCCTGCGGGCTCAGGGTCGCGAGGATGCGATGGCCCACGCTGCTGTTGCCGCCGCCGTTCTCACGCAGATCAAAGACGATGGCGCGCGCCTTGGCGATCTGCTCGAAGGCCGCGAGATAGGCCTGGGCCGCGCTGTTGTCGCCAAAGCTGCGCAGCTCGACCACGGCCACTTCACCCGGCAGCATGCGCCAGCGAAAGCTCGCGTCGTCCGCCTTGGCCAAGAGGGCCGCGCGCGCCTTGCCATCCAGCCGTGGCACCCGCAGCACCCGGCTTGCGCCGGTCTGCGCATCCTTCAGCGTCAGCCGCAGCGCACGCCGGGCATCGCCGCGCAGCAGGTTGTAGTCGTAGAGCCGCTGCGCCAGGTCCTGCGGCGTGGATGCCGAGGTGAAGGGCTGGACATGGCGCTGCACATAGCCCGCCACCGGCTGGCCGTCGATGGCCGTGATCTCCTGGCCCACGGCCAGACCGCGGCGAGACAGCTCGGGGTCCAGCAACTGCGTGATCAGCACCCGACCCTCGATCCAGCGCGTGCGCAGCGCCGGCCGGGCCTGCATGCGGTCCCGCAGAGGCTCGGGCAAGACCAGCCCGCTGTGGCCATCGTGCAGCTGCGCCATCATGCGCATCAGCTCGCGGTAGTAGTCCTCGCTGCGCGGGGTCCGGCTGACCCGCTCCAGCGTCTGCAGATAGAGCGCGTCCCAGTCCAGCCCAGGCACCAGCTCGAAATTGACGAAATGGGTCTTGACCTCGGCCCAGAGGCGCGACAGCCCGGCCAGGCGCTCGTTGAGCGGCAAGGTTTCACGAAACGGCGTCTCAATCGCGGCAGCGCCGTAGAGGCGCTCGCGCAAGGCATCCGCCGCCCGCGCCCGGGCCACTGCATCCGGCCAGCGCGGGTCGGCGCGCATGGGCGCCAACTCCTGGGCGGTTTCCAGCCACTTCGCCGGCACCATCTGGCGCTCGTCGGCCATGCGGGCCAGGGTCTGCCAGGCGGCGTCCAGCTGGCCGGCCGCGGCCTGCAGCTGCAGGAGCGGCCAGGCATTGCGCAGCAGCAAACCCTCATCGCTGACATCGGCCTGCACCAGGGCCAGCGCTTCATCGACGCGACCGGCCTTTTGCAGCAGCTCGGCCTGATCCAGGCGCTGCTTGGCCGGCGGCCGCGGCGCCGCCTGGCTGAGCAAGGGGCTGCTGCCGCCCGCCACAAGCAGCAACGAAACCAGCACGGAACACAGAGGGCGAACGCTTGGCCTCATCGGACTCTCCAGGACCACCATCGGTCCACCACAAAGGTCCGGATTCTCAACGCAGCGCCCCCTGGGCCGCCAGCGCCAGAAGTGATGGTGGGTGGCAGGAGCGGGCGAACTTCAGCGTGCGATCGACGTGTAAGCGTTGTTGAGCGCGCTCGGGTCGCCCTTGGCCAGGGCGGTGGCGTTGAAGTTCAGGCCGGAGTTCACGCCGGGGGCGAACTGGTAGGGCAAGGTGATCACCAGGCGGCCACCGCTGGGCAGTTGCAGATCGGTCAGGGCACTGCTCTGCAGATCGGCCGGGCAGACGGCCCCGCCGCTGGCCACACAGGTCTTGGCGCCCAGCACCGGCATGCGGTCGGCCGCGGCCAGCAGCAGCGATTCCAGGCGCACCTTGCGCGCGGGATCGGGCCCGGCATTGCTCAGATCAAGCACATAGGCAAAGCTGCCGCCCGAAGGCATGCGCTCGGTCGGCCCCTGGCCCACGAGAACCAGATCGGCGGCATAGGTCTGGAATTTGTGTTCTACGCGCTTGTCGCTGCTGCCGGTGTCCCCCACGGCCTGGGCGGTCAATGCCACCGTCGCCACCGTCGCCACTGCCGCAGGCGCTCAAGCCCAGACTGAGGCTCATCGGCAGCAAGGCCCAGGCCCTCAGGCCTCCGGCAAGCTCACCCCCGCCGCCTGCGCCAGGCGCGCCGGCAGCACGGCCAGCGCGGCTGCGTCCCAGGCGCCCATCAGGCAGATCTGCAGCCAGTTGCGCTGCTGCAGATAGGCGCTCTGCCAGGCCAGCTTGAAGCCGGCCCGCTCCAGCTGCGCGCCGATGCGAGCGGCCTGCAGATGCGGCGCCAGGGCCAGGGTCAGGATGCCAGGCATGGCGTGCTCGGACGACACCAGCACACGCCAGGGCTGAGTCGACGACGGCGAGAGGCTGCAACCCAGGACGCGGCGCAGTTGGGCATCGGCGCTGCGCACGGCGCGCCAGCGCGCGGTCCAGTCGATGCCGAGTGCTGCCTCCAGCGCGGCCAGCAGATTGGAGCTCTGGGTGTAGGGCACGCCGTCCGCAGGCGCGAAGGCCGCCAGATCGATGGCACGCGGCAACTGCCCCTCAGGCTGCAGTGCGCCCTCGTGCAGCACGATGGCCAGGCCGGGGAACGCACCCAGGGCCTTGCCGCTGACGGCGCTGGCCAGCCAGACTCCACGCAGATCCAAGGCCTGTTGGCCGAGCGCGCTGACCGCATCGACGCACAAGCGCACGCCGTGCCGGCGGCAAGCCGCACGCAAGAGGCCCAGGTCGTTGCGCATGCCGGTGGAGGTCTCGCTGAGCACGGCCCAGAGCCAGGCCGGGCGCTGCGTTTGCAAGGCCTGCTCCAGCGCCTCGGCCGAGAGCGGCTGGCCCCAATCCAGGCGCAGGGCCTGGTGCGGCAAGCGCCAGCGCCGGGCGTGGTCGAGCAGGCGTTCACCAAACTCGCCGTTGCTGATCACCAGGCCAGCGCCGTCCAGCAGCGAGAGCTGGCCGGCGATCGCGTCGTTGGCCAGGGTGCCCGTGCCCGGAAAGATCAGCGCATCCTCGCTGCCGCTGAGCGCGCACAGGCGCTCACGCACCCGGGCCAGGCGCAGCAGATGCTGCGACCCGCGGTGCGAATGCGCCGGTTCGGCCAGGGCCTGCACCACCGCCTCGGACATGGCCACCGGGCCGGGCAGAAAGCTGGCATGGCGGCCATCCGACAGGAACTCCAGATGCGCGCAATGCGCAGCGTAATCGGGCAGGCGCATCAGCATGGGCTGGTAAGGCGCCTCGGCGCTGCCCACCAGCGGGCCGAAGGGCTGAAAGCCCAGATGGCGGTAGAGCCGCGTCTGGCGCAGCGTGCCCGAGATCAGGGCCAGATCGCAGCCCTGGGCACGGAAGTGCCGAGCCAGCACGCCCGACAGGCGCGCGAAGACACCGTGCTTGTGGAAGTTGCGGAAGGCCGGCGCCACCGCCAGCAGGCGCACCTCCATCGCCCGCTGGTGCGGCGGCAGATGGCGGTCGAGATCGGGCAACTTGCCGTCCAGCGAGAAGGGCCGGGCGCTACGGCCGGCGATCATGCCGACCAGCTCGCCCTCGTGCAGGGCGATGGCGTAGGTGTTCTCGTCGTGAAAGCGGTCCACCAGGCGCCGCGCCGCATTGGGCGCATGTTGCGGGATCTCTTCGACGAAGGTGCGGTAGTTGAGGCGGTGGATGGCCTCGAACTCCCAGGCCTGATCGGCGATCTTGAAACTGAGGGCCGTTTGAGGCCGATCGCCCTCGGCTTCAGAGTCGGGCGCAGAGAGAGTTGCAGTCGTGTTCATCGGGGGCTGATGCTCCTTTCGCATCCTCCGGCCTTGCAGGCACCGACCGGAGAGCGAGAAAAAGAACAGCACACGGGGGACAGCAAGGCGGTCGGGCGGCCCGAGGCAAGGCGGGGCAAGTCATGCTAACCAGCAATGCCCGCGGAGCGCAAGCCGGGCGAGAAGCATCGCTTCACGCGCCCGGCGGCATCGATCTTCAGGCCAGGGCGCGGCCGATCAGGATCTTCTGCACTTCGGAGGTGCCTTCGTAGATCTGGCACACCCGCACATCGCGGTAGATGCGCTCCACCGGGAAATCACTGACATAACCGTATCCACCATGGACCTGGATGGCCGCGGAGCAGACGCGCTCAGCCATCTCGCTGGCAAAGAGCTTGGCCATGGCCGCTTCCTTCAGGCAGGGCTGGCCGGCGTCCTTCAGGCTGGCGGCATGCCAGATCAGCTGGCGCGCCGCCTCGATCTGGGTGGCCATCTCGGCCAGCTTGAACTGCACCGCCTGGTGCTGGAAGATGGGCTGGCCGAAGCTCTCGCGCTCCTTGCTGTACTTGAGCGCCGCCTCGAAGGCTGCGCGCGCCATGCCCACGCTCTGGCTGGCGATGCCGATGCGGCCGCCCTCCAGACCCGAGAGCGCGATCTTCAGGCCCTGGCCTTCGTCGCCCAGGCGGTTGGCCGCCGGCACACGGCAGTTCTCGAAATTGATCTGCGCCGTGTCGCTGGCGTGCTGGCCCATCTTGTCTTCGATGCGGGCCACCTGGTAGCCGGGCGTGCTGGTGGGCACCAGGAAGGCGCTGATGCCCTTCTTGCCTGCGGCCTTGTCGGTGACGGCCATGACGATGGCGACATCGCCGTTCTTGCCGCTGGTGATGAACTGCTTGACGCCGTTGAGCACGTACTCATCGCCATCGCGCACGGCGGTGGTGCGCAGGCCGCCGGCCTCCGAGCCCACATGCGGCTCGGTCAGGCAGAAGGCGCCCAGCATGTCGCCGCGCGCCAGGGGCTTGAGGAAGCGCTGCTTCTGGTCCTCGTTGCCGAAGGCCATCAGGATGGAGCAGACCGGGCAGTTGTTGACGCTGACCACGGTGGAGGTGGCGCCATCACCGGCGCCGATCTCTTCCAGGATGATGGCCAAAGCCAGATAGTCCAGGCCGGCACCGTCGTACTCGGTCGGCACGGCCACGCCGTAGCAGCCCAGCTCGGCCAGGCCCTTCAGCTCGGCGGCGGGAAAGTGGTGGCTCTTGTCCCACTCGGCCGCCTTGGGCGCGATCTGGTCTTGGACGTAGGAACGGATCGCGTCCTGGATGGCGCGGTGATCTTCACTGAGCAGCATGGGTCGGTTACGGCGAGTTTCGTCGCCGCGATTGTGCCAGTCTGCCCCCGCCCGCCATCGAGCGGGCACCCGCTCCGCTCAGGCCTGCTTGCGGCGGCGGGCCAGGGTCATGCCGGCCAGGGCCAGGCCCACCAGGGCCAGCGAGGCCGGCTCGGGCACCTGATTGCGCTGGCTCAAGCCCACATCGTTCAGGGCAAAGAAGTCGGAGTTGGTGTCGCGGCCGCCGGCGCCAAAGCCATAGCCGATCCAGCGCATGGAGTAGCTGCCTGCGGCCAGGCCGCTGCTCAGCGTGATGTGCTCGGTCGCGCTGGTGGTGGCGGAGGAGGCCGTCAAGTCGGCAGCCAGATCGGTCCAGCCGCTGCCGCTGTTGATCTGCACCGCGTACTTGTAGCTGGGCCTGGTGTTGCCGAAGTTGTGGTTGTGGTAGTGGGTGAAGGACAGGGTCAGGTCATTCAGCGAGTTCGCCAGCGTGAAGCTCAGCGAGAGCGTGTTGCTGTTGCTGCCGAAAAACTGCGTCCCCACGACATTTCCATAGGGGGCACCCCAGTTCCACACGCCCGCGTTGGCCGTGCTGAAGTTGGCGTTGCTCACGCCCGCTGCGGCCGTCGATGCGGCGATGCCGCCGGCCTGGCCAGGCGCCGCGTTGTCAAAGTTCCAACCCACGACCACACCGGCCTGGGCGCTTGCTGCCAGAGCCAGGGCCACTGCGCCGAAGCTCACTTTGGAAATCAGATTGTTGGTTTGCGTCATTTGTCTTGTCCGTCCGAGCAATGAATGAATGGATGCATGCATGAATGAATCCATCGTTCTCTCAATCCATGAACCACCTCGTCGATCTGTCCCTCAACTCCGGTCCAGATCCCCCCTGCCAAACCGCGACCGCAGATCGCTGGGCGGAGCGGATTATTCAAGAGCAGCGGCCCGCCCTCACCCCCGCAGGCACGGGTGTAAAAAGTTGGCACTTGAGCCCCGGTCTGCCGGCCCGAGGCCGCACAGACCCGATGCCATCGGGCTTCTCCGGCCGGCTGCACCTCCAGCGACGCCAAACGTCGAATCCCCCCTGACTCAGGGGGCGGCCCGGGCGGTATCGCGCGCCGCGATGCCTCGCTTCGTCAGAGCGGTGGCAGCGGCCAGCTGCGGCTGAGGCCGCCGGGGCTGGGCGTCACCGGCTTGGCCCAGGGCAGCACACGCAGGCTCAGCCCGTCCTCGCTGAGCGTGATGCGCTCGCGCTGGCTGGGGGTCAGGTCTTGCCTGGCTAGCCAGACCGCACGCTCAGCCACGGGGACGTTTTGTGTGGCGAGGGCCAGCGCCAGCTGGGCGACGCGATGGTCCAGCAGCAGATCGGCCTGCTTGGCCGGGTAGTCGGCAAAAGCCGGCTGGGCCACCGCGAGCAGCATGGCGCCGATGGTGTTGCGCCAAGGCAGAGCCCACATCGAGAACTCGCGCGCCTGCTGCGCCTGCAAATGCTTCAGCAAGGCCTCGGGCCCGGCCTTGGCGGCCTCATGCTGCTGCAACCACCAGGCGTCGTTGGCCTGCTGGGTGCGCTGCGGCATGAAACCGAAGTGGCAAAGCCAGCGGTCGATCAGGCCGGCCTGCTCCAGCAGCTGGCCGCCATCCCTGCGACCGCAGACCTGGGCCATCTCCTGCATGGCTTGGGCGCCGAAGAAGGACTCGGCCGCCATCCAGGCACCGGCATCGCGGGCGCGCTCGGGCATGGGCCCCAGCTGGGCCTGCAGGCGCGGAGCCAGCGCGGGCTCCAGGGCCATCAGGCCGGCCAACAGGCGCAGGCGCTGGCGCTCCTGGTTCCATGCCAGGGTGTTGGCGAGCAGGCTCTGGCTGCCCTGCAGCAGGGCATGAGACAAAGCCTGGGCCCGGCCCAGCGCCTGCAGCAGCGCCTCGGCCTGGCCCTGGGACTGCGCCCAGGCAGCCTGCAGCTGGAAGCCGCGAGCACAGACGCGCGCGCCCTGCAGATGCGGCGCCACCGGCAGGCCCAGATACTGGTCGCTGGCGCGGCGCAGCTCCGCACGCGGCTGCTGCAGCAGTTCATCGAATCCCAGGCGCCCGTCCAACAGACCATCGGCCAGGGCCGTGCAGCGCTCCAGCAGCAGGGCCTGCTCGGCCAAGCGCAGGCGCAAGCCCTCCTTGTCTTGCAGCCACAGGCCCAGGCAGTCGTTCAGATCCCAGCTGCAGCTCCAGGCGGCATCGCGTGGCTGAGGCAGGAGATGGGCATCGGCCACGGTGGCCTGCTCCGGTGTGGGCGTGGCCCACAAGGCCTGGCCCACGCGCGAGGGCTGGGCCTGCGGACCGGCGAACAAGCCGCTCAGGTCAAAGAAAACATTGGCCTCGGGCGCCCGCTCGCTCGACCGCGGCTGCAGCGCGGCCGGGCGCGGCTGCGCCTCGGCGTCCACCCACCGGTTGTTGCTGGCCAGCCAGGCCAAGGCCAGCAGGATCAGGCCCAGGCACAGCCCACCCACACCCCAGGCCAGGCGCCGCAGCACCGTCTTGGTCTTCGTCGTCATGGCCATGCGAGCCGCCCTCACCAGCTCAGGCGTTCGCCGTCGTAGTTGATGAAGCTGCCGTTGTCGGTCGCGCTCAAACCCGCCATTACCGTGCGCATGCCGGCCACGCTGGTCTGCACATCGATGTCGCCATCGGCGCCGCCCATATCGGTGCGCACCCAGCCGGGGTGAAAGCTGATGCAGCAGGCCTTGCCCTGCATCAGCAGGGAGGCATCCTTGAGCACCGAATTGACCGCCGCCTTGGACGCCCGGTACAGCCAGCCGTGGCTGCCGCTGCGCAGGCTGATCGAGCCCATGCGCGAGGAGATGATGGCGATGCGCGCGCCCGGCGCCAGCGCATCCTGCAGCTGCGGCAACACCCGCATGGGGCCCAGCACATTGGTCTGCATGACGGTGTTGAATTCCACCTCGCTGGGCGTTTGCATGCCCGTGGTTCGGCTGCCGAAGACCCCGGCCACAAGGGCGATCTGGTCGAAGGCATAGCCGTCGATCTGCCAGGCCAGGCCGGAGGCGCTGGCCGTGTTCATGACGTCCAACTTCAGCGCCACCGCACCCAGATCGCGCAGGCGCTGCAGCCCCTCGTCATCGCGCGCCGTGGCCACCACCCGGTCACCCGCCGCACGCGCCTGGCGCACCCATTCCAAACCAATGCCGCGCGAGGCGCCGACGATCAAGACTGAGGCCATGTTCAAGAGTTCCAAGGGGACAGGGGAGCGGCGATTCTGCCCCAGCCTCCCCGGCGAGCCTGCGCGCCGCCTTCCTGCTCACAAGCGCCGCACCAGGTCCTCGGCCAGGCCGTCGAAACAGCTGCGGATCAGCGGGTTGCTGACGATCTCGCGGTGCGTCACCAGCCAGAGCGGCAGCTGCGGCAGCGGCAGGGCCGGCAGGATGCGCTGCAGCCCCGTGCCCGGCCCGACCAGGTAGCTGGCCGCAAAGCCGATGCCCAAGCCCGCTTTCAGCGCCTGCAGCAGGGCCGCCTTGTCATCGGTGCGCAGCACGAAATGGGCACGGTTCAGCTCGGGCGCCACCTGCTCGAACCAGCGCCGCATCTCGGGCAGCTTGTCCGGGCCGACCAGGCGGTGCTGCTGCGCCAGCAGCTCGGCCAGGTCCTTGGGCTCGCCATGCCGCGCCAGATAGGCCGGGCTGGCGCAGGCCTGGATCTGAAACTCGCCGAGGCGGCGGCAGACCAGGTCCAGTGGCCGCGGCGGCTCGGCCACCCAGAGGCCGATGTCGGCCTCACGCGCCAGCAGATCGGGCGGCGCATCGCCGCAGATCAGCTCAATCTGCAGGCCCGGCCGCGCCGCCAGCAGGCCCGGCAAGACCTCAGGCACCAGCAGGCCGGCCAGCAACTGGGTGGTGTGCAGGCGCACCGTGCCGCTGAGCTGCTCGCGCCGCGCGCTCAGGCGCAGGCTCAGGCGGCTGGCCGCCTCTTCCATCTGCAGGGCGTGCTCCAGGATCTGCTCGGCCGCGGCGGTGGGGTGCAGGCCGCGCCGGCTGCGCTCGAACAAGCGCGTGCCCAGCTGCGCCTCCAGCTCGATCAGCTGCCGGCTCAGCGTCGGCTGCTGCAGCTGCTGGCTGCGCGCCGCAGCGGCCACGCTGCCGGCCCGGTAGATCGCCAGAAAGCCGCGCAACAACGCCCAGTCGAACTGCTGGGCGTCCAGCCGCGCCGCCGGAGCCGGCTCGCTCGAATCCATACGTTTTTGCATCGCCAGCTATGCATCCATGTGAATTGCGCATGGTAGCCCCAAGCCCTAGCCTCCCGCCTTCAGTCTCGCGCCTCACTCGTTCACCCGTTCACTCGTTCACTCGTTCACCTGTTCACTGGTTCACCGGCCCCCATGTCCCTGCCTCGCCATCCCCTGCTCCGCCTGCTGCTCGCCCTCGTCCTGATCGGCGCCCCTTTCGCCCTTGGCGCCAAGCTGATCCAGCTCGTCCTGCCCGCCGACCCCGACTGGCGCGTCGTCGGCAATCTGCTGCGCGGCGGCTGGATGCTGTGCGTCTATGCCGGCTATGTGCGCTGGGTCGAGCGCCGCCCGGCGCTGGAGCTGGGCCTGCGCGGCGCCGGCCGGGAGTTCGCCGCCGGTGCCGGCCTGGCCACCTTGCTGATTGCGGTGTATGTCGGCCTGCTGGCCGTGACCGGCCATTACCGTTTGCAAGGCCTTGACGCCGCCCAGGGCTGGGTGGCGCTGAGCTCGGTGCTGCCGGCCATGCTGGTGGTGGCGCTCGCCGAAGAGCTGCTGCTGCGCGGCCTGCTGTTCCGCCTGCTGGAGCAGGCCTGGGGCTCCTGGGCTGCGCTGGCGGCCTCCTCGCTGATCTTCGGTCTGCTGCACCAGTTCAACCCCAATGCCAGCCTCTACACCTCGCTGGCCCTGGGCCTGGAGTTGGGCGTGATGTTCGCCGCCGCCTACATGCTGACGCGCCGGCTCTGGCTCTGCACCGGCCTGCATTTCGGCTGGAACTTTGCGCAGGCGGGGGTCTTCGATGTGCCCATGTCCGGCTTCGAAGCCAAGGCCTGGTTTCAGGCCGAAATCGACGGCCCGACCTGGCTCAGCGGTGGCGCCTTCGGGGCCGAGGGCGCCGTGCCCAGCGTGCTGCTCTGCCTGGGCCTGAGCGTTGGGCTGCTGTGGCGGGCCCGGGTGGCGGGCCGCATCCTGCGGCGCGGAGAGACCCTCCCCGATTGAGCGGCCCGCGCCCGGCCCCGGGCGGCTGTCACAACAGGCGGGCATACTCCCGCCTGATTTCTTTGCAACATGCCGCCCCAGTCCCCTGACTTTCCTGTCTCTCCGCGCCCCACAGCCCCCGCGCGGACCGCCCCTGACGCCCCGCGCCCCCAGCTGCGCCTGCTGGGCGGCTTCGACTTGCGCGGCCCCGAGGGCCAGGTCTTGCCCCTGCCCTACGACAAGGTGCGCGCGCTGCTGGCCATGCTGGTGCTGCAGACCGGGCCGCTGGCGCGCGAGCTGCTGGCCGAAACGCTCTGGCCCGATTCCACCCTGGATCAAGCGCGCGCCAATCTGCGCCGCGCCCTGTTTGACCTGCGCCGGGTGCTGGCCCAGCTCTGGCCCGATCAGCCCGCGCTGGAGCCCCTGATCAGCGACAACAAAAAACAGCTGCAGCTGCGTGAGGACCTGGGCTGGCAGCTGGATTGCCGTGACTTCGCCCTGGCCCAGCTGGACGCCGCCACGCCCCAACCCGAGGCCCGCCGCCAGGCCTTGCAGCAAGCCCTGAGCCTCTACCGCGGCCCCTTGCTGGACGGCCTGCAGCTGCCCGAGGCGCCCGGTTTCGAAGCCTGGCTGCAGCCGCGCCGCGAGGCCTTGCTGCGCCAGGCCCAGCAGCTGCTGGAGGCCCTGGGCCAACTGCACGAAGACGCCGGCGAGACCGAGGCCGCCCTGGCCTGCGCCCGCCGCGCCTTGGCCCAAGACCCCTGGTGCGAGCCCGCCCTGCGCCGCTGCCTGCGCATGCTGGCGCCCTCGGCGGCGGGCGAGGCCCTGGCCTTGTTTGAGCAGTTCCGCGCCCAGCTGCAGGCCGAGCTGCAGCTGCAGCCGCAAGCCGCCACCCTGGAGCTGGCCGAGCGCCTGCGCCACAGCGGCGCGCACACGCCGCCCGGCCCCGCCGCCCGCGCCGAGCGCCGCCGCGTCGTCGCCCTGGCCTGCGAATGGGAGGCCCCGGCCGAGCAGGCCGACCGCGAGGCCGAGGCCCTGGCCGCCGCCCTGCAGGCGCGGATGCACGCCGCCCGGCAATTGCTGCAGGCGCGCGGCGCCCATGTGCAGCGGGCCGAGGGCGGCGAGCTGCTGGCCTTTTTCGGCCACCCGCGTGCGCAGGAGCAGGCACCGCGCCTGGCTCTGGATGCCGCGCTGGAGCTGGCGGCAGCGGACAACTGCGAACACGAAACCTGGGCCCTGCGCCAGGGCCTGCATGTGGGCTGGGTCCATGCCGACCCCGAGCAGGCCTCGCCCGACAGCGTGGGCGCACTCTCGCGCCAGGCGCGCAAGCTGGCCCTGCAGGCCGAGGCCGGGCGCATCCACGTCAGCGCTGAGCTGCAGCAGCAAAGCGAGCGCCACCACCGCTTCACCGCCCCCAGCTCCGCAGGCGGCAGCGCCGAGCTGCTGGGCGCCCGCCCCCTGCAGGCCGCCAGCCGCCTGGACACGCTCAAGCCCATGGTCGGCCGCAGCGCCGAGCTGGCCCAGCTGCAACAGGAATGGGCGCGCGCCCAGCAGGCCGCCCGCACGGTCTGGGTGCAAGGCGAGCCCGGCCTGGGCAAGACCCGGCTGCTGCTGGCCCTGCGCCAGCAGCTGAGCAGCGGCCACGGTCAGCCCGCCCCGCCGATCTCGCAGCTGCACTGCCGCCCCGAATACCGCCACACCCCGCTGCAGCCGGTGCGCGCCACCCTGCGCCGGCGCCTGGGTGCGGCCCTGGAGGGCGACGAAGCGCAGGCCGAACACGCCCTCGGCGCCCTGCTGCAACAGGCCGGCATCGCCCCGGCGGCGCAGGCCGCCGCGCGCAGCCTGCTGCGCCCCTTGCTGCTGCAGCAGGCCCAGAGCCCCGTGCCTGGTAGCGAACCCCTGCACAAGCGCGAATTGCAAACCCTGCTCTGCGAGCTGTTCGAAGGCCTGGCCCAGGGCCGGCCGCAACTGCTGCTGCTGGAAGACCTGCACTGGGCTGACCCCTCGACGCTGGAGCTCTTGCAGCTGCATCTGCAGCGCCCCGCCGCAAGCCGTGCCCCGGGCCTGCTGCTGCTCAGCTCGCGCGAAGCGCCGCCCGAGGAGCTGCGCGCCAGCCTCGAGCTCTGCCTGAATCTGCAGCCCCTGCCGGCCGAAGACATGGGCCGCCTGATCGACCAGCTCGACGGCAGCCCGCCGCCGCCGGCGCAGCGCCTGCAGGTGCTGCAACGCGCCGGTGGCGTGCCCCTGTTTGCCGAAGAGCTGGCCCGCTCGCTGCGCCTGCGCCCCGAGGACAAAGTGCCCGCCACGCTCTGGGACCTGCTGGCCGCCAGCCTGGACCGCCTGCCGTCCGAGGCCAAGCGCCTGGCCCAGGGCGCGGCCTTGCTGGGCAGCAGCTGCTCGCCCGCCTTGCTGCAAGAGCTGCTGCAGCTGCCCGCCGGCCCGCTGCAGCAACAGCTGGCCCAGCTGGCGCGGCTCGATCTGCTGCAGGCCACCGGCCCGCAGCACTGGCAGTTCCGCCATGCCCTGATCCGCGATGCGGCGCTGGAGACCCTCAGCGCTGCCGAGCGCCGCGCCCTCCACCGCCGCGCCGCCCAGGCCTTGATGGGCCCGTTTGCCAGCCTGGCCGCCGATGCGCCCGAGGCCCTGGCCCAGCATCTGCACGCCGCCGGCGACCCGGTGGCCGCGCACTACTGGCTGCAAGCGGCCGAGCGCGCCGCCGCCCAATCGGCGCACCAGGAAGCGCGCCACGGCTTCGAGCAAGGCCTGGCCGCCCTGCAGCTGCCCGAGGCCACGCCCGCCCTGGTGCAGCGCCTGCGCCTGCCCCTGCTGATGGGCCTGGGCCATGGCCTGCTGGCCCTGGAGGGCTATGGCTCGCCGGCCGCGCGCCAGTGTTACCGCCAGGCGCTGGAGGCCTGCGACGAGCCCGGCGCCAGCAGCGGCCCGGGCCAGCGCTTCCAGGCGCTCTGGGGCCTGTGGCTGGGCAGCCGCAGCGGCCCGGACGAGCGCCCGGTGCTGGCCCTGGCGCAGGAGCTGCTGGCCGTGGCTGCCGACACCGGCGATGCCGCCGCCGCTGTGCAAGCGCGTTATGCCCTGGGCAACAATCTGTTCTTCCTGGGCCAGCTGCAGGCCTCTTGCGAGGCCCTGGCCGAGGCCGCGGCCGCCGGTGATCGCCTGCCCGCCCGCCAGCTCAAGCAACTGACCCAGCGCTTCGGCGAGCACGGCGGCATTGCCGCGCGCGCCATGCTGGGCTGGCCCCTGGCCTTGCAAGGCCGGGTGGACGAAGCCCTGGCACAAACCCATCTGGGCCTGCAGCAGGCGCGCGAGCTCGGCCATGCCCACACTCTGGGCTTTGCCCTGGCCATGAACGCGGTGCTGCTGCGCCATCTGCGCCGGCCCGAGGCCGCCCTGCCGCTGAGCCTGGAGCTGCTGGCCCTGGCCCAGCGCCACGGCCTGGCCCTGTGGCAGGCCGTGGGCGCCCTGGTGCTGGGTTGGAGCCAGGCGGCCGGCGGCGACCCGGCCGGCCTGCTGCCCATCCGCCAGGCGGCCAGCGCCTCGGCCGTGGCCATGCCCAGCACCGAGGCCACGTTTCTGTCCTTTTTGATCGAAGCTCTGCTGAACCTGGGCCGGGCCGAGGAAGCCCTTGCGCAGATCGACGCCTGCCTGCCCAAGGCGCGCGAGCGCCAGGAGTTCTACCTGCTGCCCGAGCTCTGGCGCATGCGCGCCCAGGCGCTGGAGGCCTTGGGCGACCCACGCGCCGAGGTCGAGCAGGCGCTCGAGCAGGCCCAGCAAGCCGGCCAGGCCATGGGGGCGGGCCTGCTCCTGCAGCGCACGGCCGCTCAGCGCCAGGCCTTGCCTGAGATCGATTCAACGCAAATTCAACGCTGACTCGCCAAGCTCCCGCTCAGTTTCAGACCCGCCAGCCATGACGCGGGTCACAGCGAGGGGAAGCTTTGATGCGGACACAAGGAAAAAAACACGCAGCCCGCCAGCGCCGGGCCGCCTGGCTGCTGGCCGCCGCGGCCGGCCTGACCGGCCTGCTGGCCGGCGCCAACGCCCACGCGCAAGCAGCGGGCGAATCCGGTGAACCGGGTACAGCGGCTGCAGCGGGCGGCGGCCAGGGCAGCGCCCTGCGCTTCTCCGGCTTTGCCACCCTGGGCCTGGCCCACAACGACAACGCCACCGCCGGCGTCACCACCTCCTTCTCGCAGCTGCGGCCGGTGCAAAAAGGCTGGTCGGCGAATATGGACACGGCCCTGGGCCTGCAGCTGGAATGGCAGCCCGCCCAGGGCACCACGCTGCAAGTGCAAGGCGTGGCCCGGGCCGGCGAGGACATGAAGCCGCGCCTGCGCATCGCCGCCCTGCGCCAGCAGCTGGGCCAGGGCCTGAGCCTGAACCTGGGCCGCCTGCGCAGCCCGCTGTTCTTTGACTCCAGCATCGCCGAGATCGGCTATGCCAACCTGACCGTGCGCCCGGCGCCAGCCATCTACGCCCTGACCAACAGCGTGGCCAGCCTGGACGGCGCCGATCTGCACTGGCGCCTCAACCTCGGTGATGCCAGCCTGCTGGCGCAGGTGTTTGGCGGCCGCTACGACTACACCCACCGCTTCAACAACTTCGCGCCCGCCATCTCGGCCGATGCCAGCCTGCGCGGCCTGCTGGGCTTCAGCCTCAGCGCCAATCTGCAAGACCTGACCCTGCGCGTCTCGCACACCCGGATCGACCGCTATGTGCTGCGCTCCGCCCAGGTCGATCAACTCAACAACGGCCTGGATCAAGTCAACGGCGCGCTGCAGCAACTGGCCCAGAACCCCCTGCTGCCGGCGCCCATGCTGGCTGCGCTGCAGGCCAAGTCACGCGGCCTGGCGGCCCTGCGCAACCCCTTCGACAACCGGCCCGACTACACCAGCATCGGCCTGGACGGCAATTGGCAGCACTGGCGAGTGCTGGCCGAGCTGACCTGGATGAACCCGCACAACGACCTGGTCGGTCGCGGCCGCGGCTACAGCCTGACCTTGGCGCGCAGCTTCGGTGACTTCACGCCCTACCTCGCCGTGGCCCAGATGAAGCGCTCCAGCGCCGTGCTCGACACCAGCGCCCTGGCGGCCACCGGCCTCAGCCCGCAGCTCGACGGAGGCTTGCAACAGTTGCAGCAAGGCTTCAACACCGCCCAGCAGTTCGCCAACATCAGCAGCCGCTCGCTCAGCCTGGGCCTGCGCTGGGACTGGCGCGAGAACCTGGCGCTCAAGACCCAGCTCGACCTGATGCGCACGCCCAGCCCCGGCACGCCCGGCCCCCTGGCCGTGCCCGCCCTGCCCTTCAACCACAAGCTCCAGCTGTTCAGCGTCACGCTGGACCTGGTGTTCTGAGGAGG
Organism: Paucibacter aquatile; assembly: GCF_002885975.1. Taxonomy (NCBI): domain Bacteria; kingdom Pseudomonadati; phylum Pseudomonadota; class Betaproteobacteria; order Burkholderiales; family Sphaerotilaceae; genus Roseateles; species Kinneretia aquatilis. The sequence goes on from NZ_POSP01000003.1 coordinate 2,073,531, forward strand.
GCCCCGCCATGAAATTGAATCTGCTCTCCTCCCTGCTGCCACGCGTCGCCCTGCCCATGACGGCCCTGCTGGCCCTGTTCTGGGTCACCGCGCCCCAGCCGGCCCTGGCGGCCACCGAGCTGATCGTCATCGCCCACAAGGATGTGGCCCTGGACAAGATCAGCCCCGAGCGCGTCACCCAGATCTTTCTGCGCCAGCAGCAGAACTGGCCCGACGGCCAGCCCATCCAGCCCATCGATCTGCGCGAAGGCACCAGCCTGCGCCGCAGCTTCTACGACCAGGTGACCGGCCGCAGCCCCGGCCAGCTGCGCGCCTACTGGGCGCGCCAGAGCTTCACCGGCATGGGCCTGCCGCCGCGCCAGGTGGACAGCGATGAGGACGTGACCCGCCTCGTGCAAAGCACGCCCGGCGCCATCGGCTACGTCTCGCGCAAGCCCAGTGGCGCCGGCGTGAAAGTCCTGCTGACCGCCAATCTGGACTGACCCGGCCATGAAAGCCGCCGCCACCGACCCCGGCCTGGAGCAGGCCTCCTGGCTGCGCCTGCTGGCGCCGGCCAGCTGGTTGTCGGGGCGGCTGAGTTTCTCGCGCAAGTTCCTGCTGGTCGGCGCGGTCATGCTGCTGGCCCTGGCCTTGCTGAGCTGGCCCCTGCTGCGCAAGGCCGGGCAAGACGCGCAGAGCGCCGAGCTGGAACGCCGCGGCCTGGCCGCCCTGGCGCAACAGGCGGCCGTGCTCAACACCCTGGTGCGCCAGCGCGGCGAGCTCAAGGCGGAACGCAGCGACAGCCAGGCCACCCCCGCCGAACTGAAAGCCCTGTTGGACTGGGCGGCCGCGCCGCCCTTGCCGAACAGCGCCCTGCCCAGCACCCTGCCCGCCCTGGCCCAGCGCCTGCAGCAGCAATGGCAGCAGCTGCAAGACCTGGCCGCGCAGGACGACGACGCCCAGCGCCGCTTTGCCGCCCACACCGGCACCATCAATGCCTTGCTGGCCCTGATGCGCGAGAGCGCCCGCGCCCACCGCCTCAATGTCGACCCGACGCTGGACGCGGCCTTTGAGATGCTCAGCCATCGCCTGCCCCTGCTGATGGAAACCCTGGCCAAGCAGCAGGACGCGCTGGCCCTGTCCAGCGACAGCATGGCCAGCTATGCCGTGGCCGCCCAGGTCGTGCTCAGCGAGGCCACGCCGGCCCTGCGCGCCGGCATGCAACAGCTGCTGGCGCCGGGCGACCGCGCCGGCCTGCAGGCCCAGCTCGATGAGCTGCTGGCCCGCATCGAGCGCCAGCAGGACGCCGTCGACAAGGTGCTGGACACGCCGCAAGCTCTGGCCGAGCTGCGCCCCATCGCCAGCGCCAACCTCGCCCAGGCCCAGGCCCTGCTGGTGGCCAGCACCGTGCAGGCCGATGCCTTGCTGCAGGAGCGCCTGACCCAGCTGCGCCGCAGCCAGTGGCAGGTGGGTGCGCTGCTGGTGGGGGCCATGGCGGCGATCGCTTACCTCTTCGCCGGCATTTATGTCTCGACCCTGCGCTCGCTGCGCCAGCTCTCGCAGGGCACGCAAGACTTCTGCGCCGGCCGCCTGGACACCCGCATCCGCATCGACACGCAGGACGAGCTGGTTCTGGTGGCGGGCAATTTCAACACCGTGGCCTCCGAGGTCGGGCGCCTGCTCGATGTGATCCGCGAGCAGAACGAATCGCGCCAGCGCGAACTGGAGCGCCTGGTGCAGCAGCGCACCCTGGAGCTGGCCGACAAGAACGACCAGCTGCACCTGGCCGCCCTGCGTGTGCAGGAAGAGCTGGAGTCGGCCCGCGACATGCAGCAGGCCATCCTGCCCCAGCATTTCCCCGACACGGCCGACTTCTCCATGCAGGCCTGCATGCACCCGGCGCGCGAGCTGGGCGGTGATTTTTATGACTGCTTCGCCCTGTCCGAAGGCCGCTGGGGCTTTCTGGTCGCCGATGTGGCGGGCAAGGGCGTGGGCGCGGCCTTCTTCATGGCGGTGTCGCGCACGGTGCTGCAAGACCTGGCACAAGACGAGCTGAGCCCCGAGGAGGTGCTGGCCCGCGCCAACGACATGCTCAGCGGGCGCAACCCGATGGAGCTGTTCGTCACCGCCTGCTACTGCATCTACGACCCGCGTGACGGCAGCCTGGCCTACGCCAGCGCCGGCCACCCCGCCCCCTTGCTGCGCACCGCGCAGGGCGAGGTGCTGGCCCTGGACTGCCCGCGCGACATCGCCCTCGGCGTGCTGCCCGGCATGAGCTACAGCCGCCAGCATGCCCGCCTGGCCTGCGGCGACACCCTCTTGCTCTACACCGACGGCATCACCGAAGCCTTCAACGCCGCCGAGCAGGCCTACGGCGACGACCGCCTGATCGCCTGGCTGCGCAGCAGCCGCGAGCCGCAGGCCGCCGCCAAGCTGGCCAGCCTGGTGCGCGATGTGGCCGCCTTCGTCGGCGGCGCCGAGCCCAGCGATGACCTGACCGCCCTGCTGCTCTGCCGCAAGCCGCAGGGCGAAGCCGCCACCGCCCTGCTCGTTCCCTCCACCACCGACACGCCCGCCAGCCCACAAGCCCGAGGAGCTCTGACCGTGAGCCATGCCCCCCTGGAATTGAAGAACAAGACCCTGCTGCTGGAGTACCGCCTGGACAGCCGCGTCGAGGAGATCGCCGCCCTGGCCGAGGCCGTGGACGAGGCCCTGGCCGAGCGCCCCGACCTGGCCTTTGCCGTCAACCTCTGCCTGGAAGAGCTGATCACCAACACCATCCAGCACGGCCTGCACGGCGCCCCCGACCGCCCCATCCATGTGCGGCTTTCTCGCTCGGACGAATGGCTGGAAATCATCCTCAAGGACGACGCCCCGCCCTTCGACCCCTTTGTCGAAGCCCCCGCCCCCAGCCTCGACGCCAGCGTCGAAGCGCGCGAAGTGGGCGGCCTGGGCGTGCACATGGTCAAAACCATGATGGACGAGGTACGCGCCTTCTACGACGGCAGCGGCAACCTGATCGTGCTCTTAAAGACTCTCAAGCGCTAACGCTGCCTCTCAGCGCCACCCCAAATTCGACCGAAAGAAAGACACCCCCATGAGCTTCGAACACCACAGCAGCGATGAACAAGGCGCCCGCCTGGTTCAACTCAAGGGCCGCATCGACAGCGCCACCGCCGGCGCATTCGAGCTGGCCGTGCAAGACCTGTTCGCCACGCCCGGCGCCCGTGCCCTGCTGGACTTCGCCACCGTGGACTACATCTCCAGCGCCGGCCTGCGCGTGGTGCTGATGGCGGCCAAGCGCGCCAAGCAGGCGCAGGGCCGCCTGCTGCTCTGCGGCCTGCCCCAGCATGTGCGCGAGGTGTTCGAGATCAGCGGCTTCCTCAAAATCATCGATAGCGTGAGTGATCGCGCCGAGGGTCTGCGCCAGCTGAACGCCTGACTGCGGATTCACACGGTTCCTCCATGAGCATCTTCATCAGCCTGTTCGCCGGGCTGGGCCTGTTCTTCATCGGCGTTCGCCTGATCAGCAGCAATCTGCGCCAGGTGATCGGCCGCCGCCTGCGCCAGCTGATCGCGCGCGCCGTCACCGGCCCGGGCTCGCTGGCCCTGTTCGGCCTGCTGGCCGGCGCGGTGATGCAAAGCGTCAACGCCGTCATCCATGTGCTGGTGGCCCTGGTCACCGCTGGGGCCATGGACCGCAAGCGCGCGTTTCCCATCATCCGCTGGACCAACCTCGGCACCTCGATGCTGGCCCTGGTGGCCGCCATCGACCTGCACGCCCTGGCCCTGTGCCTGGTCGGGCTGACCGGCATCGCCTACTACCGGCAGATCGACCAATCGACCCGCTGGCGCCATGCCGTGGGCGCCCTGCTGGGCCTGGGCCTGCTGTTTCTGGGCACCGATTTCATCAAGAGCGGCGCCGCCCTGCTGCGCACCGAGCCCTGGCTGCGCCTGCACATCAGCGAGCTGGGCGTCTGGCTGCTGCCCAGCTTTGCCATCGGCGCGGCCGTGGCCTGGGCCGCGCAGTCGTCCACCACCGTGGTCGTCATCACCATGAGCCTGGCGGCAGGCGGCCTGATCGGCTGGAACGGCGGCGCCATGCTGGTGATGGGCGCCGGCCTGGGCTCGGCCGCCTCGGCCTGGAGCCTGGCCGGCCGCCTGCAGGGCAGCGCCCGCCAGCTGGTGCTGTTCCAGGTGCTGCTGCGCCTGCAGGGCCTGCTGCTGACGCTCGCGTTTTACGCCTGCAACCGCTGGCTGCTGGACGACCCCTTCGGCCGCCTGCTGGACCAGTTCCAGATGGGCCTGCCGGCGCGACTGGCGGCTTTCTACATGGTGGTGCAGCTGCTCAGCGATCTGGCCAGCCGCGCGCTGGAGGCGCCCTCGCTGCGCTGGCTGGAAGCCTGGGCCGCGCCCTCGCTGCAAGAGAACCTGAGCAAACCGCATTTCGTGCACGACGAGGCCCTGGACGAAGCCGAGACCGCCCTGCTGCTGGCAGACAAGGAGCAGCAGCGCCTGCTCGCCTGCCTGCCCGCCTACCTCGACGCCTTGCGTCAGGACGCACCCGCTGCCCTGACCTCGGCGGACCAGCGCCAGGCCGCCGAGAGCCAGGTGCTACAGCTCTGCGAGCAGTTCCTGGTGGAGCTGGCCGACCGCCAGCGCAGCCGCGATGTGCTGGAGCGCAGCATGGTGCTGCGCGACCGCAACCGCCTGCTCGCCTCGCTGCAGGAATCGCTGGTGGAGCTGCACCAGGCCGCCCAGGTGGCCAGCGGCGGGGATGATGAAGCTGGCCGCGCCACCGTGGCCCAGCTGCTGGACCAGCTGGTGCAAAGCCTGCACCTGATGCTGGAGGCCCTGGCCGAAACCGCCGCCCGCGCCCAGCCCGACGCCGAAGACCTGGAGCTGCTGCGCAGCCTCACCCACGACCGCTCGGAGCTGATGGACGGCATCCGCCGCCGCCTGCAAGGCAGCGATCTGGAAGCCGGCCTGCGCCAGGCCGTGTTCAGCGCCACCACCGTGTTCGAACGCTGTGTCTGGCTGGCGCGGCGCTATGTGCTGCTGCTGGACAGCCCCATCACGGCCATGGCCACCGAGCCCTCCACCAAGACCTGAGAGTCCCACACCTTGATCCACCATGCTCTGAGCCGCTGGCTGCCCCCGTCCAAGCCGGTGCGCCGGCCCTTCGAGCTGATCTACGCGGCCGATGAATGCCCGCCGCGCGGCGCCCTGGGTCTGCTGGCCTTGCAACATGCGGCCACGGTGCTGGCCCTGATCGCCCATGTGCTGGCCGCTGGCAAGATCGCGGGCCTGAGCCTGCCGCAAACCCACTCCATCGTCGCCATGACCCTGCTGGGCATGGCCATGGGCACGGCCCTGCAGGCCTGGGGCGGGCGCTGGGGCAGCGGCACCCTGCTGGTCTTCCAGCCCGACCCGATGATGATCACCGTGGCCGGCGCGGCCATCGCCAGCTACGGCCTGGGCTCTCTGGTGCAGGTGAGCCTGATCGCCGCCGGCGTCACGCTCTGCGTGGGCCCGCTGATGCGCCATCTGCGCGCCCTCTTCCCGCCCACCGTGGTGGGCACGGTGGTCTGCATGGGCGGCTTGGGGCTGGTGGAGCCAGCCATGCGCAATGCGCTGGGCGTGCATGAATCGGCCCAGGTCGCCGGCAGCTTGCAAACCCTGCAGATCGACGGTATCAGCGCCCTCATCTCGGGCGCCACCCTGGCCAGCATCGTCGTGCTCTCGGTCTGGGGCGGGCGGCGCTTCAAGCTGCTGGGTGTGTTGGCGGGCTTGTTGATGGGCCTGCTGATCGCCGCGCTCAGCGACCGACTGCTGGGCCTGGAGTGGCTGCACAGCGCGCCCTGGCTGGCCCTGCCGCAGCCGATTGCACCCAGCTTCAATCTCGGCCCCGAGATCATTTTTGCCATCGTGCTGATCGCCACGCTCAACCAGCTGGACAACATCGGCTGCCTGATCGTGATGGACAAGACCGACAACGCCGACTGGCGCCGCGCCGACATGCAGATGGTGGGCCGCGGCATCCGCGCCAATGGGGCCAGTGATTTCTTGAGCGGCCTGTTCGGGAGCTTCCCCACCGCGCCCAGCTCCGCCAATATCGCCCTGGTGCACGCCACCGGCTCCAGCAGCCGCTACATCGGCCTGGCCTGCGCAGCACTGCTGCTGCTGGTGGCCCTGAGCCCGCTGCTGACCATGGCGCTCACACTCATCCCGCAGGCCGTGCTGGGCGCCATCTCGCTCTATGCCGCCGCCTACCTGATCGTCTCCGGCATCGAAATGATCGCCACCCGCGCGCTCGACAGCCGCGGCATCTTCATGGTCGGTTTGTCACTCTGCGCCGGCCTGGCCACCATGCTGATGCCCGGGCTCAGCCAAGGCCTGCCCGAGGGCGTGGCCATGCTGGCCGGCGATGGCTTTGTGGTCACCGGCGTCTGCGTGATGAGCCTGAACCTCTTGTTCCGCCTCGGCACCCGCTTGCGCGCCAGCTGCGAGCTGGATCCGGGCCAAGGCACTGGTCAGGGCTCGATCAACCACCAACTCACCGCCTTCGTCGAACGCCAAGGCGCCGCCTGGGGTGCCCGCATGGACATCGTCCGCCGCGCCGCCCTGGCCGCGCTGGAAGCCAGCGAAGCAATTCAGGCCGCCGGCGGCGGCCGCCTGCTGGTGATACGCGGCAGCTTTGATGAATTCAACTTCGACCTGGAACTGCTGCACGAGGGTGAGCCGCTGCGGGTGGGGGGATCGGCTGCTGCGGTGGGCGATGGCTCAGCGGGCGCAGCTGTAACGACGGAAGCGCCGTTGGATCTGGATGCGCTGATGGACATCGACAGCACCGACGCCGACGATGCCGCTGAAATGGAACGCCAGCTCGACGCCGCCATGGCCCGCGTCTCCGGCGTCCTGATCCGCCACCTGGCCGACAAGCTCAGCAGCGCAAGCCTGGGTGCGGGGCAGGCGGTGTTGAAATTGCATTTTGATCATTGATGGCGGGCTCATAAAGTCACTGAAGCCGCTGTCAAACCGTCTCACCACCTTGTCGGCGGCCGGCCGAGTCTGAACATTCTTTGGCAATTGTCGAAGCGGCTGGACTTACAAGACCAGTCTCTTTTCCTTGAATGCGTACCAGTCGCTCGCGCTCGCGCTTGGGCTTGGGCTTGGGCTTGGGCTTGGGCTTGGGCTTGGGCTTGGGCTTGGGCTTGGGCTTGGGCTTGGGCTTGGGCTTGGGCTGATCCTGCTTCGTGTCGCCTGGCAACTCACCGGGTAAATACCAAGTTAGATATCGCCCAACTCTGAACGTCGCCCCTATCAATGCTGGCAACATTGAGTGCTGAATCTTTCAGCTATTCACCCTGATGCAGTTTGTAACTGGGCCCGCTATTGCCAGGGGAGTAAATGCAGCAAGAAACATCAATTCATTAGAAAAATTCCACGCATTCAAACACTTGCCCCCAAGTGCGCAATGCCCGTTATGAAGACACGTTAGGCGCCACACAATGCCTCCCTTAGTCTCCGCTGTTCTTTCGTCGCTAGATAAAGGCTGGGCAACATTGATTGCCGCTGCTTTAGCGGCCGCAATATCGATCTTGAGTCTGATCGTTTCAGTGCTCTCCTCGCGCGCTCAAGCACGGCTTGCGTCACGGCTGACTGACTCCACGAATATCAGCAAGGAAGCGAGGGAGTACAAGCTAAAGCAACTCACCTCTTTCTACGACCCCGTCTATACCTTGCTCTCCGCCAATAAAGCCATTTTTGAGAGGATCGGCCCGACGTCGGCCGCTCGAATCAACGGTCTGTTCAACGACGAAGAGACTGCTGAAGTTTGGCGTAAGCTGTCTGAGGAGGTAGTTGTTCCAAACAACCTGCGAATCTGCGAGATCATCCAGGGACAGCTGCACTATCTGACACCCAGCGACGACGAATCGATTTACCTTGAGTTTTTGACCCACGCCCACGCGTACAAGGTATTCAAGCAAGAGGCCTATGAAGCATACAGACTCTTCCCCTTTCCGAAGTCCGTATACGACGTAGTGAAGCAATCCCGCGCCGAGCTTAAGTCGAGCCTAACGCGAGTCTATTCTCAGAGAAAGTAGAAGTTGTATGGCGTTATTCAATGCACTCATGCGTTTCAAGACTGAAGGTCGACTTCGCTCCTTCGACATGCATGACGACAAGAAGGCAACTATCCGAACCGCTGCTGGCGGGACGGCCTTGGTATACATGTCAACCGACTACATCGTCGGAGAGGCCGAAGTCAGGGAGGCCGCCGACACCCCTGCTGCAAAATTCTTGCTCTACAACAACTGGGACAAAGTTGGCGAAGCGGCAAGGCGCGAGGCGAACCGCCTCGGAATTGAAGTTCATAGCTTTGGTTCCTTTGGCCATCGAATCGATGAGCTTGGCACTGGACATTGACCGCGTGATTGCGTGGCTTGCCAGCGCCCTTCAGGCTCCGCAAATCACTGACGCTTGGGTGTACGGTTCATATGCCCAGGGCGTGCCAACAGCAAATGATGTCGACGTTCTCGTCTGTTACCGCAGCGGCTGGGCGGCTGGCGCAGCAACGTGGAGACGTGAAGTAGAGGCCCTCTTCGCCCTCGAGTTCACTATCCCACTGCATGCGATATTTTTGTCAGCAGATGAAATCAAGAACGAGTCGAGTTTCATCAAAATGCTTCTCGCGAATTCACATCAAGTCCCCATAGCCAATCTAGGAACCTAGCCAGAAGCCTGCGGCCTAGCGAAAAGCCTGCAAGTTACCCTGGGGTCAAGTCTTTAATCGTTGGTCCAACCCTTCTGCTGTTAACGATTTAAGACCTAACCCCGCGTTGCCTATGACCCCGCGTTGTCTTACCTTCACATTCCCTGCCTCAAACCCAGCCTCAATTGCCTGCCTGTATGAATAAACGCTTTCAAGTGTTTGTCAGCTCTACCTATGCTGATCTTCGTGAGGAACGCAGTCGCGTTATCCAAACTTTGATGGAGATGGACTGCATTCCTTCTGGAATGGAGTTGTTTCCAGCCGCCGACGAAGATCAGTTCGAGTTCATCAAGAAGGTAATCGACGATTGCGACTACTACCTCTTGATCATCGGCGGTCGATATGGCTCGACGACTGCTGAAGGTGTTAGCTACACGGAGAAGGAGTACGAGTACGCGATCACCAAGGGCTTGAAGGTCATTGCTCTTTTGCATCAAGAGCCTGACAGCATTCCCGTCGGCAAGACTGACAAGGACGCAGAGCTGAGCAAACGACTTGAGGAGTTCCGCGAAAAGGTTCAACAGGGCCGGCTCGTCAAGTACTGGCGAACAGCCGAAGAGCTACCTGGCATCGTCTCTCTCAGCTTGTCGAAGACCATAAAGACTTACCCATCCGCAGGTTGGGTTCGCGGTAACGCAGCAGCTTCCACTGAAGTGCTAGAAGAGATCAACGAACTCCGCAAGAAGAACGCCGACTTACAGGCTGCACTCAGTTCAGTCGCAATGCAACCATCGCAAACCATCCAGAACATTGCGGGTCTTGACGTCATTTTCGGTCTATCGGGGACGTACCAAATGCGGTACGACGGCCAGTACTTCGATTGGTCATCAAAACTGACTTTCGGTCAGATGTTCGCTCTCATCGGCCCGCACCTCATAGAGCATCCGAGCGATAGACTTGTGCGAATTGAGTTGGCAAAGTCAATTCTTGGTCTCCAAGGCAAAAAGCCTTACGACACCAAGATTGAAGATCAGGCGTTTCAGACCTTCAAGATCCAGCTACAAGCGTTGGGGCTCATCGATCTGAGATACACCAGCACAGTCAAGGGTGGCATGGCATTGTTCTGGTCGTTGACCAATAAGGGGACGCAGACAATGGTGCAACTACGTGCGGTGCGCAAGGACGGCTAACCGTTCATTCGAGCCGATACCTTTCGGCACCAGGGTCAGGTCTTAAACTGAGAGCGCACATGAGGGTCAAGCGCGCATGAGCAAGGCCTGATGGTCAGGCCCTAAAACTACTCATCAAGCCGCGGCCTCCAGCACCGCACGGGTTTTGGCGTCGGCCGGGAAGACATGCTCCACCCGCAGCGAGGCCAGCGTGATGTCTTGCGGCGTGCCGAAGGTGGAGAACATGCTGAAGAAGGCGAGCTCGCCGTGGACGGTGGCGAAGCGGGTGGTCAAGACCGGGGCCAGTTGGCGCGTCCAGGGCGCCAGCGTTTGGCCGCCCAGGCGCGCTTGAAACTGCGCCGCCAACTGCTCCACACGGGCTTGCAACTCGGGCACGACCGAGGCGTCGTCGCGCAGATGGGCCAGCATGGCGGGGGCCACTTCGTCCAGATTGCTGATGTGGCGGCTCATGCCTTCGGGGTGCAGCAGCAGGTCCAGCATATTGAGGCTCTGGCCCGGTGGCTGCTCGGCCAGCCAGGGCATCAGCGTCAGCGCCATCCAGCGGGCGCCTTGGTTCATTTGCAAGATGTTCCAGCCGGCGTCCATCACCATGGCGGGCAGCGGGTCATGGGCCGCCAGCATCAGCGTCAGGGCCTCGCGCACCGGCGCCAGCACCGCCGCGCCCAACTCATTGCCGCTGTAGGCGGCGGCAAAGCCGGCTTGTTGCAAGGCGGTGTTGCGCAGGGCCAGCGGCGCTTGCAGCTCCTGCAACCAGGCCAGCAGCAGCTCACGGCTGGCCTGGGCCCGCCCGCTCTCGACAAAGCTCACATGGCGCTGGCTCACCCCCAGGCGCAAGGCCAGCTCCAGTTGACTGATGCGGCGCGCCTTGCGTGCGCTTTGCAGGGTTTCGCGAAGTGAGGGGCTGGCGGCGAGCATGAGCGGATTCCACCACAGCGCGGCCGCCTCTTTTCTTCTGCTCTCTTCTCTTATCAATGACCTGCGAGGTAATTGCGGCGCTGGTGCGCGGCTCGGACACTGGCCTTGTTCTTCTTACTCATTCAACTTCTGACTGCAAGCAAGCAAGCAAGAAAGGAAGAAAACAAGCCATGAACAAGCCCGTGTTGATCGTCGTGCTGCTGCTCTTCAGCGCCTTGAGCGCCTACGCCGTGCAGCATGCCGGCGGGGTCCTGGAGTTGGTGCAGGTGCTGCTGCGCATCCCCGAGGGTTGGCAGGTGATGGCCGATCTGATCATCGTCATGGCCTTGCTCTTGGTCTTCATGCGCCGCGACGCGCAGGCCCAGGGGCGGCCGTTCTGGCCCTGGGCGATCTTCTCGCTGGTGGTGGGCTCCTTCGGGCCTTTGCTCTACTTCATCACCGCGCGCCGTAGCCGCGAGCGTGGGGTTTGAGGGTCAAGCTTTCATTCAGTTTGAAGCCGCCAAGATCCTTGCCTGAGCGAGCTCCCCGCAAGACCTGACCCTTGCGCATCGAATTCCCCTGCGCCGGGTATCAAGTCACTGCACGCGGCGACCGGCGTCAGCCCATCTTTGACCCCGACGAGCTTGTGAGCCCGCGCCGTGCTCGCTGGGTATCATGCTTCGATGATGCCGCTCCGCTCAGTTCTGCTGCTGCTGATGTGCCTGGTCGCTTGGGCGCAGCACAGCAGCGCGAAGGAACCGGTGCTGCGCGCCTGTGGGCACCCGGCCGCGCCACCCATGAGCTGGGATCAGGACGGCCAGCTGACCGGCGTTTGCGTGGCCGCAGCGCGGCGGGCCTTCGCTGCGGTGGGGCTGACGCTCCAGGTGGAGCCACCCATGCCTTGGGCGCGTTGCCTGCGGATGGTCGAAACCGGTGAGGTTGACGTCAATCTGTGCGGATTCGTGAACGACAAGCGGCTGGAGCACGCGGTGATGATGGAGCCTCCGGTCGGCCACAACGATGCGGTGCTCATCGTGCGCCGCGACAGCAGCTTGGTCTACAGATCCCGGGCTGACCTGAACGGGCTGCGCATCGGCATGGGGCGCGGGGTCAGTTTCGGGGAAGAGTTCGACGCCTATCTGGCTCGGCATACTCAGTTCGATCTTGCGCTCAGCGAAGCGCACAACCTGCAGAAGCTCTTGCTGGGAAGGCTCGACGCCGTGGTCACCGCAAGGCACGCGGGCCAGCAACAGATTCGCGCCACAGGCTGCGAAGCTCAACTGCGATTGCTGCCTGGCAAGGTGGTTGGCGGCCCGCTGTTCATGCAGATGTCCAAGCGCTCCCAGCACCTGGGTGTGTTGCCAAAAGTGACGGCCTTCATGAAACAGCCGACCCAGATCGAGTGGGTGCAAGGCCAGCAGACTCGCTTTGAAGCGATGTATGCCTCAATGAACCCGCCGGCACAGTCCAAACTTTGCAGCCGCTGAGACCGTGGCAGCTCCCTGAAGCCTGAGGGTCAGGTCTTGAATCTGAAGTCCCCAAGGCCTCAGTTCATTCACCCCCGCCCCATCTCCTGCAACAAGCTCCTCACCTTGGTGGTGATGATGTCCACCGCCGGGCCGTTGGCGCCGTGGGGCAGGATGACGTCGGCGTTGCGCTTGGTGGGCTCGATGAACTGCTTGTGCATGGGGCGCACGGTGTCCATGTACTGGGTCACCACCGACTCGGTGCTGCGGCCCCGCTCCGAGATATCGCGCTGCAGCCGGCGGATGAAGCGCACGTCCGAGGCGGTGTCGACGTAGATCTTCAGCGACATCATGTTGCGCAGCTTGGTGTCGTACAGGGCAAACAGGCCCTCGACCACGATCACCGGCGCAGGCGCCACGGTGATGGTGTCGCTGGAGCGGTTGTCGGCCGCGAAGTCATACACCGGCATGGCGATGGCCTCGCCCTTGCGCAGGGCGGCCAGGTGCTGGGTCATCAGCGGCCAGTCGAAGGCATCCGGGTGGTCGTAGTTCTGCTTGCGCCGGTCTTCCGGCGGCATGTGCGATTGGTCGCGGTAGTAATCGTCCTGCATCACCACCGCCACGTTCTCCGGCCCGATGGCAGCCACCACCTGGCGAGTCACCGTCGATTTGCCGCTGCCGCTGCCGCCTGCGACACCGATGACGAAAGGTTTGTGGGTAGTTTTGGGCATGAGGGGGTACTGCAGGAGAGGATGGAAGGAAAAGAGACGGGGCTCGGCTTTGCAGCGGGCAAGCGAGCATGCGAGGCGGGGAATGCTCGATTTTAAGAGGGGCGAGGCCGAGCGCCTTGTTTCGGCCAGAAGCGGCGCCCGCCACCGTGGCGCCCTGCCCGCCCTGCCCGCCCGTGCAAGCCGAGCCGCCGCTCGCCGCGCCCATTCAGCCATTTGCCGCAGCTGGGCGCCAACGGGCCACCCGAATCGCTAGCATGCCGCCGCGCGCTGGCTTTGATGGAGCCAGGCGCTGAAGCTGGTCGAGCCCTCGGGCGCCGCGTTTCTCTCCCCTTCTCATTCCCTTTGCCTTTCTGCCAAGCCCCATGCGATCGAGCTTCCGCCCTTGCAGCACCGCCGTTTCTGCCACGTACAACAAGCCCGCCACATGGCGCCCCATGCACTGGGCCTGGCGGGCCACAGGCGCAGCCATCTGCATGGCCGCTCTGACGGGGGCGGCCCTGGCCTCAACAAGCGCGGAGCCTGCCGCCCCTCCTGCATCGACATCGACATCGGCATCGGCATCGGCATCGGCCGAGCCCGCGGCATCCTCCGCCTCAGCGTCTGAGTTCACCCCGCCAGCGCCACCGCAGCCCCTGCCCACCATGGCCCCCGTCGCCGTGCAGGGCCAGAGCACAGCGGCGCGGGATGCCAAGACCCTGAGCCATCTGCTCAAGGCCGAGCAGATCTTTCTGGCCGAGCGGGCCCTGGCGCCCGAGGGTGTGCTGCGTTTCAAGGTGTTCGGGCGCAAGGAGGCGGAGGCCTCGCGGCTGGTGGATCTGGTGCTGCTGGCGCCGCAGGGCGCGCTGCCGATTGCGCTGGAGGCCGACGGCCGCTTTGCGCTGGACGAGGCCTGGCGGACGCTGGAGCCGGGCACCGAGCTGCACAGCCGCCTGCGTGATGGCAAGGTCACCTGGCGGGCCGATGTTCGGACGCCAGGTAGCACGCCGCAGTTGCGCCGCCTGGGCGATTTGCGCTTGCAATGCCGAGCCAGCTTCTTCAGCGGCATGGCCCGCACGGCCGGGCCGGGCGGCTTGTTCATCCACCTGCTCAAGCCACTGCTCAATGGTTGCGACAGCAGCCGCTTTGGCTGGAGCAGCTTTGCCGATGCGCCGGTGTTCGGCATCCGGCTCAAGCACGGCCAGCGGGTGCAGCAGCTCAGCCAAATGGCGCTGGGCGGCATGGGCCATCTGGAAGGCCTGAGCCTGCCCGTGTTCGACTGGAGCTACAGCTTGCGACACCAGCTCTACCGCCTGCCCCTGGGCGACAGTGCCTGGCCCGACGACACCCAGGTGGAGTTTGAAAGCATCGACAAGGACGCCGCCACCGCGCCCCTCGACCCGGCCCTGCTGCAAGCTCCCGGCCCCTTGCCCGAAGTGGCCCGCAGCCTGCAGGCTGGCGAGCTGAGCCTGTGGGACGAGATCAAGGCCCGGCTGGGCAAGGACCAGGGGATGATGCGTTATGACAGCGGCCTGCGGGTGGTGCTCTACACGCAGGGTCGCTGGCCCGCAGCCGATGCCAGCACCAGCCCCACGCCGGAGCTGGAGCTGGTGCTGCTGTTCGACGCGCAAGACCGCTTGCTCAAATGGAGCCTGCGCGCCATGGGCGAGCAGCGCCTGGCGGAAGCCGCAGCGGCACCCTGGTCGCGCTGAGACCGCTCGGCGGAAGGGATGCAACTCCATCATCCTCCGCAGACTCGCCGAACTCGGTGTGAGTTCGGCAGCCATTCCGGCCTCGCGGATGCATCGATGAAGTCCCTCGGGTATTGAATCGCCGGTCTTGCCCAAGCTCCCCGACAGAGGCGATCGCCAACTTCAGCACCCGAGCGAGACAAGGCGCGCCAATGGTTGCCGGCTCTTGGCCCTGGCTTGTCGCGCCGCTCGGTCTTGCGGACCGGCTCAGCGCGCGGCCCGTCGCGTTGGCGTCTGCAGGTACTGCTCCCGCAAGGTCTTGAGCTCACCGCTGGCTTGCATCGCGACAAAGGCCTCTTCGAAACGACTGAACAGACCGTCGTCCACCTTGAGGTTGAACGCGAAATAGCAGCCAAGGCCCTTGTGCAACACATGCACCTGCACCAGCTGACTGGGATCGTAGCCGGCCCTCGCGGCCTGAAATGCGTAGGGCAGCGTCAGGCCGGCAATCATGTCCAGGTGGCCGACGTAGAGCATCTTGGCCGAGGTCTCACTGCCCGGGGTGTTGTAGATGCTGCGCTCTGTCACACCCGCTTCCCTGAGCAATTTGCCGGCCGGCGAACCGCGCACCGCACCGATACGAAGAACCTGCCCGTCCGGAGTGGACGGCGTGAAGCTGCGTCCGCTGCTGGCCAAAGCAAGCACGGCGATCTCGCAGTCATCAATCGGGCCCACCCAACGATAGAGCTTCTCTCGTGCAGGGGCGCGAACGGTGACATAGAGCATGCTGTTGGGAACCCCCTGAACGGTGATCTGCGCGCGAGCCCAGGGCTGAATGGCGCGCTGAATTCGCAAGCCGCTGCGCTTGACGATGCGATCCAAAACCTCGTTGGCCAGGCCGAGGTAGCGGCCGTCCTCCAGGTACGAGAAAGGCGGGACGTCTTCGGTCACGCCCAAAAGATCACTGGCATGAACCGCCTGACCCGAACAGGCGAGTAGCACCGCACACAAACTGGCGCGCAGCCAGCGGTCGACTCGGGGCATGGCAGCTTCCTTCGGTCGGGTTGCAAATCCATTCTGATCCTCTCCACAAGACTTGTCGACCCACCGCAGCAAGCCCGCAAGGTCCGGCATGCGCTTCTTTGAACAGACCGCCGACCCAGCGGCTGCCATGGAGCTGAGCATGGCGAGTTGCGGCGGGTGAAGCTGTGCCGGCGGCGCCGCCGCATGCACAGCCGATCGCCGGACGCCGATGACCGCTTTGCGCGGGACGAGACGTGACCGGGCCTGAAGCCGGGCCTCAGCTCAAACGGTCGGCCAGGTCTTGGGCCAAGCCGCACAGGGTGAGCGTGGGGTTCCAGGAGCCGGAGGTGGGCAAGATGGCGCCGCCGGTCAGGTAGACATTGCTCACGCCATGCGGCCGATAGTCCAGGCCCACCACCGAGTCGGCCGGGTCCGCGCCCATCCACAAGGGCGAGGCCTCGTGCACGATGATGTTGAGCCGGATCTGCGACTGCGGAGGGCGCAGTGCACTCCAGCTGCCCGCACTGGCGCCGTCTTCGATCCAGTACTCGACGGTCGGGGTCACACCGTCGCTGGACACCAGGGCATCCAGCGTCTGGTAGGTGGCCTCATCGAGGGTGTCCCAGAGGCGCTGATCGGCTTCACTGAGACCCAGCTGCAGGGTGATGTTGCTGGTCGGGTCCGGCCCGTCGTCGAGGCGGATCCAGTTGTCAGCGTTCTTCTCGCTGACCTCGCCCAGCGTGGCGCAGACGAACACGATGTGGTCTTCGGAGCTTTGCAGCTGCTGCGGCGTGGCCACGGCGGCCGCGTCTGGGGCTTCGTGGGCAATGGTGCTCAGGTCGCGCGCAGCATCGGTGGAAGCGAAAGCGCTGACCTGCACGTGGTACTGCTGCCCCTGCGCGTCCTTGCCATCCAGATACAAAGCGCCCAGCTCCAGCGGCGCCACGTTCTTGAAGGCCGAACGCCGGACCCTCGCCGTAACATGCGACATGAAATGCCCTGTGTAGCGCTGGCCGGCCTTGGGCAAGCGCGGGCCGAAGGAGTTCATCAGCAGCGTGGCAGGCGGGATGGTGCCCATGGCCAGGATGACCTTGGCAGAGGCCACAGCCAAGGGCCCACGACTGGTGAGCAGCGCCGTCACCGTGCCTTGCTCGTCGTGGAGGAGGCGCTCCACGATGCAGTGGTCCACGATCGGCAGCGCGGCGCCCTGCCCCTGCGCGGCCAAGCTGCTCTGCCTGGCTTGCAAAGCCAGCAAGGTGCCCACGGTGGAGTATTTGTAGAACTTGACGGTCTGCCAATCCGGGTTGGCCACGGCAATGGGCGCGGGGTAGGCGTTCTGCGCCGACGGCACGAAGCGCTTGAAGTTGTCCTTCAGCCGGCAGCCCAGCTGGGCTTGCAGATTGCCGTAGACGCCATCGTCGATGCGGTCCATCGAGGTGACCTGGAGAAAGCCGCGGGCGCGCTCCCAGAAGCCCGGCTTGAGCGTGACTTGAACCAGCTCCTGCGGCCAATCGCGCATCAGATCCGGCGTGGGAGACGGCGACCAGGCGCTCCAGTAGGTCGAACGCCCACCCAGGATGGGGATGTAGCCGGCCTGGAAGAAGGCCGGGCCGGTGCTGCTCATGCGCGTGCTGCGGGTCCACGGGTAGGTGGTGGGCGGCGAGCCGGTGAAAGCCTGGAAGGCCACGGGCAGCATCTGGTAATGCACAGGCAGGACGAAGCCGCCCCGCTCGAGCACCAGGATCCTGGCCTGCGGCTTGTTGCGCAGCGCCTGCTCGATGAACGCCACACCGGTGGGGCCGGTGCCGATGACGATGAAGTCGAAGGCCTGCTGCTGGATCTGGGCCCACTGCGCGGAGCTGGCAAAGAAGGCCTTCGCAGCCATCTCGTTGACATCCGTGTTCTGCGGGCCGGGCACCGGGTAGCCCAGGGAGATGCCGGCCGGGGCTGAGGGCGCGGGGGCGCTGCCGGCTTGGCGGGCGAAGAAACGCTGGTAGTTGTGGCTCATGGCATCACCTCAACGAATGGTGCTTGGATAAGCCCGGCCATTGCGGTCCGTCGACAGCAACTGGTGGGGCTTGCCTTGCGTGGCTTGATACCAGGCGGGCAGGGATTTGAAGGTCAGCACCATGTCGAAGTCGGCAGCGATGCTGCCCTTGTCCATCGGCACATCGCCCTTGCGGTTCTGGAACCACTTCATCCACAAAGGAGAGCCCGGAGGGGGCGAGTTGAGGAAGTTAGCGCAGGGGTCTTTTGCGTTGCTGCATCCCGGTGGCAGCTGCGGCCGCGGCGTCAGCAAGGGCAAGAGGAAAGAATCCATGCCCAAGGATGGGTTCTTCGGGTTCCATTGCGCCGTGCTGTGGCAGCTCATGCATGAGGAGTTCTTGCCATTGGTGACATAGACCGGTGCCCCGACCTTGAGTTGATCGGCCTTGACACGGCTTGCGGCCGTGTCGCGCGTACCGGGGTTGGTGCCGCTGCTGTAGGCAAAGTCGTTCATGGCGCCATCGTTGGGGCCGGACAGGCGCTCGCCCCAGCCAAAGGTTTCTCCGCCGTACAAGGGTGCGGCCGGGTTGTTCCAGTTTTCGAGCAGCTTGGGCCGTGGGTTGCTGGGGTCCTTGGCCTGCGGGTCATTGCCCCATTGCGCACCGAGCACGACCATCTGATCCCAGATGCCGTTGGGGCCGCGCTTCAGCCGCTTGTCGTAGACCAGGGTGGTGAACACCCAGCCCGTCGCAGGCGCAGAGACGCTGTCCTTGACGATGATGTCGAACTGCATGAACGAGGCTTTGATCAGCACCGGCGGGCTGGCGGTGTAGTCCGGCGGTGGATTGGTGCTGGCATCGACGCTGATGTAGAGCGGCCAGCTCAGGGCCCCCTCCATGGCCGGCCAGACCTTGCCTTCGGCCGTGATGAACGACGCTTTGACCACCACCGAACCTTCTGCAAACTGCGTGCTGCGGGCGTTGATATTGGGCTGCATGGCGGTCTTGCCCCAGATGTTGTAGAGCGTGGGGGCTGCCGTGCGGTCGTAATAGGTCAGGACGTAGGTGGTGATGGGCTTGGTCAACCCGCTCTTGGCGAACAAGGACGCGTCCAGCTCCTGGCTGCCGACATACATGCCGTGGATGGGTTCGCGCAGATTGCCGATCCAGGGCTCGTTGTACCAACCGCGTTGGGCCGCATTCCAGTTGGCGTAGTCTTCAATCAAGACTCGCATATCCGGCCCCACGGCCTGCTTCAGGGCCTCGGCGTAAGCGCTGGCATTGCGGGTGCTGATGCGGCCGTTGTTGATGGCCTTGCGCCAGGGCATGGCGGGCACCGGGGCCGTGGCCGGGTAGTCATGACTCAGTTTGAAGAAGGGACCGCTGTACTGATTCGGCGGCACCACGGTGCCGTTGTTGTCAGCGAACGGGGTGTTGGGCGCGGCATGGGCCGGGCCAGCCAGCAAAAGGCTGCAGGCAGCCGACCACAGCAAGGATTTGAACGCTTTCATCATCTGCTTCTCCATCTGTTGTTGATGCGGGGAAGGAGGCGACGGGGTCAAGCCTGTAGCGGCTCGAACGCCACCTGGGGATGCCGAGCGTTGCACATGCGTTTTCTTGCATTGCTGCCGGCCATGTATTGAGCCACGCAGCCCCGATCTCGGGAGCCGGCCTCGGCGTGATTAGTTACGGAGCCAGCAGCCACGAGTACCAAAGCGGATGTCGGCTTTCTCTTCATAACGTGCGCACCGTGCGGCGCAGCGTGGCGGATGCAACCCATCCCAGCGATTCGACGGTTCGTCGCGGCACCGTCGCGCGGCGCCTGGCCGGCGGCCAAGATGCGGCCGCTGAACTGGGGCGCCATGTGATCGTGCGCGCCCATCGGTTCCTTCAACCATCAGGACAGGACGCAGCCCGGGATCCAAGTCGGGCGCGAGAGGGGCGCACATGAACACCGAGGCACACGCAAGGCACAAGCGGCTGTGGATCTGGGGCGGCGGGGCGGCCTTGTTCGAGGCGCTGAGCTATATCGTTGGCTTTGCGGCCATCACGACCTGGCTCAAACCCGAGCAGGCCGAGGGCTGGGATGCGGCTCGCAGGCTGGCTTTTGTGCTGGAGCGGCAGGCTGCATTTCAGGCCGTGAACCTGCTGGTGTATGTCGCCTTCGGCCTGGCGCTGGTGCTGCTCAGCTCCGCGCTGCACGAACGCTTTCGCGCATCGGGCAATGAAGCGCTGATGCGTGTGGCCTCGCCGTTTGGCTACATCTGGGCAGGCCTGGTGATCGCCAGCGGCATGCTCTCCAGCGTGGGCCTGACAGCCGTGGCCACCCTGCACGCCAAGGATCCCGCCTTAGCCATGACTGTCTGGCAGATGCTGACCATCTTCCAGCGCGGCTTGGGGGGCGGGGTTGAAGTGGTGGGCGGGGCCTGGGTCTTGCTGCTGGCGATCGCCGGGCTGCGGGAATCACGCGCATCCGCACTGGCCTGGCTGGGCCTGCTGTGCGGCAGCTGCGGTGTCTTGACCCTGCTGCCGCCGCTTCGCGATCTTGGCGCCGTTTTCGGCATCACCCAGATTGTCTGGTTCACCGGTGTGGGCCTCATGCTGCTGCGGGCGGGGCGACGCACGAGCGTCGGCTGATCCCTGCCGATGCCCCGCGGGGCGCGCGGCCCATCGGGGTCATGGCGCTTGCATGAGACCGCCTGAGCTCAAGGCAGATCGCCGAAGAGATCAGGCCCGAAGACCTC
The DNA here is from genome assembly GCF_002885975.1 of Paucibacter aquatile. NCBI lineage: Bacteria > Pseudomonadati > Pseudomonadota > Betaproteobacteria > Burkholderiales > Sphaerotilaceae > Roseateles > Kinneretia aquatilis. The sequence continues at coordinate 2,093,926 of NZ_POSP01000003.1, forward strand.
GTAGTGAATGCGGCTGCGCTCGATGCCCTGGGACAGCAGGGTGCGGCGCTGCGCCTGCATGAAGGCCAGGGGGCCGCAGAGGTAGAAGTCGGCATCGGCGGGCCAGGGGCCCAGGTCGTGCGGGCCGTCCAGAGCCATGCGCCCGGGCACGGCGCCGGGGCAGCGCTGGCTGCCCTGCTCCAGCCAGAGTTGGTAGCGCATGTGGGGCAGGCGGGCCAGGGTGGACTCCACCTCTTCGCGCAGCGGATAGTGAGCGGGGCTGGTGGCGGCATAGGCAAAACACAGTGGCCGCTCGGGCTGGCTGTGGGCGATGTGCTGCAGCATGGACACCATGGGCGTGATGCCCACGCCGGCGCTGATCATCACCACGGGCTGCAAGCCCGGGCGGAGCTGGAAGTCACCCGCCGTGAGGCCCACGCGCAAGCAGTCGCCCACGCGGATCTGCTCATGCAAGCGGGTAGAGACCAGGCCGTCGGGGCGGCCCGCCGGCTCGCCCTCCTTCGACGCCTCGCCTCTCACGCGCTTGACGGTGATGCGCCAGACGCCCTCGCCAGGCCGGTTGGACAGGCTGTACTGGCGGATCTGGCTCAGGCCCAGTTCGGGCAGGGGCAGCGCCACGCTGAGGTACTGGCCGGGGATGAAATCGGGCAGCGGCCTGCCGTCTGGCGCGCGCAGGGTCAGGCTGAGCGTGTCTTCGCTGCTGGCGTGCAGATCGCAGACCTCCAGCTCGGGCCAGGCGCCGCCGACGGCCCAGTGGCGTTCCTGGTAGAGCCGCGCTTCGCGGGCGATCAGCTCGGAGGCCATCAACCAGTAGACCTCGTCCCAGGCGCTGGCGATGTCGACCGTGATGGCCGCGCCCAGCACCTCGCCGATGCTGGCCAGCAGGTGACGGCCGACGATGGTGTACTGCGCCGGCGTGATGCCCAGGCTGACATGCTTGTGGGCGATGCGCTCCAGCACGGGGGCGATCAGCTGCGGTTGGTCCATGTGCGCGGCGTAGGCGTAGACCGCACGGGCCAGGGCTTGCGCCTGCTCGCCCTGTGACTGGTTGCTGAGATTGAACAGATTCTTCAGCTCGGGGTGCTGGCCGAGCATGCGTTGGTAGAAGTGCCGGGTGATGGCTTCGCCATGTTCCAGGACCACGGGCAAGGTGGCTTCGATCCAGGGGCGTGCGGTGGTGGAGAGCATGAGAGTGTCGAGCTTGTGAGAGGAAACGGAGGCTTGAAGGTGCTGCAGGCGGCGCCGGGCTCAGGCCACGCGCGCCAGGGCTTCTTGCGCAGCGAGGCGGGCGACATAGCCGAGCTTGAACACGCCGGCCGCCACCGGAATGGCCAGGTGGGCCACGATTTGCGCCGGCAGCGAGAGCTTGTGCGCCAGGGGGTAGGCCAGCACCACGGCCGCCGCCACCACCAGGGCCGAATAGCCCATGGCCTGGCGCGACCAGGCGAGCACACGGCGGGCCTCCCAGGCCGGCGCGTTGGCGGCCTTGGGCCCAGCGACCGCAGCGGGCGCAGCGGCCGCAGCGGGGGCTGGAGCGGCAGCCACGAGCGCGGACACGCGTGAAAGGCGGCGGGCCGGTGCGACCGAGATCAGGGCAGAGCTGGGGGCATACGAGAGTGCGAGCGATGACATGGTGGTCTTTCTTGGCTTGGGTTTGAATTTATAAGATGCATTTTGCATGCATCTTTGAAGCCTGAATCCAACAGGGCTATTGCTGATCGCCCCGAGATAGGCCATTCGGCCCTGGTCTACCATGGGCGCATGCAAATCACCCAGCACACGGACTACGCCCTGCGGGTGCTGATCTACCTCGCCAGCAACGAGGAACGATTGGCCACCGTGCAGGAAATCGCCGAGCGATTCGACATCTCGCGCAACCACCTGACCAAGGTGGTGAACGGCCTGATCCGCAGCGGCTTTGTCGAAGGCCTGCGTGGCAAAGGCGGCGGCCTGCGCCTGGCCCGCGCCCCGGCCGAGATCGGCGTGGGCGATGTGGTGCGACAGATGGAAGGCGAGCCCGTGCTGGTGGAATGCTTTGGCGAAGACAACCAATGCGTGCTGGGCGCCAACTGCCGGCTCAAGGGCGCGCTGAAAAGCGCCCTCAAGGCCTTCTTCGCCGAACTGGACGCCGTCAACCTGGCCGATCTGGTGGGCAAACCGCAGTGGCGCCTGATGCACGCGCCGACCCGGCCCGCACCGCGCTCGGCCTGAGCCAAGGCAGGGCAGCCCCTGATCACAGAGAAAAGCCAGCGGCCTTTTCGGCACGCTGGCTTTTCATAACTGCCCTCTCACGCGGTGCCGTCGAGGCGCCGCGCAGGAGCTGAGGCTCAGTAGCGGGTGCTCAAGCTCAACCCGCTGAAGGCGGTCTTGCCGCTCACTGTCAGGTAGATATAGCCCGGCGTGTAGACCGGTACCACCACGGTTTCAGCGTTGCCGCTGTTGGTGGAGCGGTAGTTATGCGAGCTCGGGCTGGCCCAACCCTGGGTGTTGACGTAGAGGTCGGCGTTGCCGCTGCCGCCGCTGGTCTGGATGCTCAGCTGCACATTGGGTTTGTCCACGTAGATGTAGTAGTAACGCAGATCCCCCGCGGCACCGGCCAGGCCCGCGCGCACGCAGCCATTGCTCATCTGATCGCTGCGGCCGGGGCAGAGATTCGGCGTGCTGGTGGACACGGTGAAGCTCTGGCTCTTGGGCGGGTTGCTGCTGGCACCGGCGTTGTCCTTGACCGTCAGGGTGACGGTGTAGGTGCCGGCAGCGGCAAAGGTCTTGCTCGGGTTGCGCGCCGTGGAGCTGCTGCCGTCGCCAAAGGTCCAGGCCCAGCTCACCACGCTGCCGTCGGCATCGCTGGAGCTGTCGGTGCAGTTCAGGGTCAGGCCCGTGGCGGTGCAGCTGAAGTTGGCGACTGGCGCCTGGTTGCTGGCGACCCTCACCGTGACCTGCTGGGTCTTGGGCGGGTTGCTGGCGGCACCCTTGTTGTCCTTGACCGTGAGCGTGACCGTGTAGGTGCCGGCTTGGGCGTAGGTCTTGCTCGGGTTCTTGACGGTGGAGCTGCTGCCGTCACCAAAGCTCCAGGCCCAGCTGGCGACGCTGCCATCGGGGTCGGTCGAGGTGTCGGTGAAGTTGGCCGTCAGGCCCGAGGTGCTGAAGGTGAAGCCGGCAGTCGGCGCCACATTAGCGGGCGGCGTGCCGTTGGCGCAGTTCACCCCGTTGGTGTTGACCGTGCCCAGCCAGCTGCGGAACTCGGCGTCATAGCGGCTGCCGATGGTGCTCTTGAGGAAGCTGCGCGCGCCCGTCCAGTCGCCCTTGCGGTAGAAGCTCAGCAAGGTGCTCACGTCGGCGCGGTGGCGCTCCATCATGAAGCTCACGGCCAGATAGCCCCAGCGGTAGACGCGGTCCTGGTTGCCGTAGTCGGTGTCGAAGAGCTGGTTCAGCGTGTAGGTGTAGCTGCCGGCCATGCTCAGCGCCGCGTCGTAACGCTGGTTGAGGTAGCAGTACGCCACATGCTCGGCCAGACCCTCGCTCCACCAGACGGTCGGCGTCGTCATATTGGCGCTGAAGTCGCCGTACATGTCGAAGCGGCCATCGAGGTAGTGGGTGTACTCGTGGTTCAGATTCCAGACCTGGAAGCTGGGGCGCAGCCAGTCGGCCTCGTAGGCCACGAAGCGGGCCTGGTTGCCGGCCGCGGCCGGGTCGCCCTCGAGGTACATGCCGCCGTTGTTGGTGTCCATGCCGAACAGGGCGCCACCGTAGTCCTCGTAGTCGCTGGGGCTGTCGAAGACCACCAGCTCCAGGCTGCTGTTGAAGTCATTGGCCACGGGCTGGCGATTGGTTTGCAGCTTGTCGTGGAAGTAGCTTTCCTGGTTCACCACCGAGCTGCAGGTGCTGGTCTGCTCGGCCGCCGTCATGGACTGGGCGCGCAGGGTCAGGCTGGGGCTGCAGGTCTTGCGCAGGGGCAGGATGGCCGCTTCGGTGCGGGCCTTCCAGTTGCAGTTGCCGTAGTAGTTGCAGTTGCCGGCATCGTAGTAGTCGGTCATGTCGGCCAAACCAACCCAGATGCCGCCCGAGGGCGTGTTCAGGCTGCTGCGTGTGGTCAGACCCTGCACCAGCGGCCGCACCGTGGGCTTGAGGCTGGCGTACTGCAGAAAGCGCGAGAGCTCACGCGAGGCGTTCTTGGTCAGGAAGGCGTTGCCGGTGCCGAGCAGATTCCAGTTGCGGCTGGCGAAATCGCTGAGCGCGTAGACGGTGGAGCTGTCGCTCTGCACGGCTTGCTGGAAGTCGGTCTCCTGATGGCCGCGGAACAGCACCGTGAAGGAGTTGTTGGCGGCGTTGCGCATATTCCAGGAGCTGTTCCAGCTGGCGCTGTAGTCGTTCAGCAAACGGCGCACCACCCAGAGGTAGCGGGCGTTCTGCACCGAGGAGTCGATCAGGATGACCGCCTCAGACAGGGTCTCGCCGTTGGCATCGCTGTTCTGAAAGATGTTGGCGTTGTTGAACAAGGTGTCCAGCGCGCCTTGCAGCGAGGTCTTCAGGCCCGGGCCGTAGCTGCCCACATCACCGGCGTTGTAGTACTGGACGTAGTAGCCCGCGCGCAGGTAGAGCACCAGATTGGCCGCGCCCTGGCTGTTGTTACCCGGGTAGCTGGCGGCATAGCTGCGCAGGCCATCGGCCACGCTGCGCATCTGCGCCTCGCTGAAGGCGCTGCGGGCATTGCTGCCGGTGAAGCCGAAGGTCTCGTTGACGCACTCCATCGTGCTGCCGCGGATCGCATCGACCAGGGCCCAGCCGGAGTTGCGGGTGAAGATGCTGGTGTCGCAGGCTGCCAGCGTGGCCGCGCCGGTCTTGGCGGCGGGTTTGCGCAGCGCATCGCGGCTGTGGTGGTCACGCAGATGGTCGAGGGAGCTGGGCGTGGGCGCGCGGTCCTTGGCGCTGAGCGGCTTGCGGGCGGGGGTTCGCTCCGCATCCAGGCTGGGCTGGGGGGCCAGATGGGACGCGGGCAGCGCCGCTCCTTGCGGGGCGGCCTGGGCCGGGGCCGAGAGGCTCAGGCAACTCGCCAAGGCCAGGCTGACGCCGGCCAGATGGTGGGTTTTCATTGCTGGTTGTCTCCGTTGTTGTGGGGATATGCCCAAGGGCCGAGAGGCCGTGTCACGCTGGTGCCGCAACTGGCTTCTCGCTTGGGCCCGCAGCGCTGCGGCGCCGGCTCCGCAAGGCCTACCAACGGTTCAAAGCACCGCGCTTGTGCACCCGCTGGAATAGATATATTGGCGATATGCGCGCAATATTCATATCTGGTTAACCCCAGATGTCAGCGGCGAAAGCCCTGTGGTATTTGCCGATGAGCTTGCGCGTCAGGCTGCGAGGCAAAGGGCTACGCGCGAGCTGAGGCGCTCCAATCGATGCGATGGAGGGGCCGCGCACACCAGCGCGCACAGCAAAGAAAAAAGCCAGCGGCCTCCCGGCCACTGGCTTTTGTTTACCGCTGATTTTCTGGGTTACCGCAGATCAGCTCAAGAAGGCAGGCTCAGCCGCCCGTCCCGAGGTTCACGGCAGTTCCACGCCCACAGCTCAACGGCCTAGGTCGAGATTCACAGGATCTCGACCCCGACGGCTGTTGCCTCGCCACCACCGATGCACAGCGCGGCCACGCCGCGCTTCAGACCACGGTGCTTGAGCGCGCCGATCAGGGTGACCAGGATGCGGGCGCCCGAGGCGCCGATCGGGTGGCCCAGGGCGACAGCGCCGCCGTTGACGTTGACGATCTCGTGCGGCAGCTTGAACTCGGCCATGGCCGCCATGGTGACGGCGGCAAAGGCTTCGTTGACTTCCCAGAGGTCGACGCTCTTGGCATCCCAGCCGTTCTTGTCCAGCAGCTTCTGGATGGCGCCGACCGGGGCGGTGGTGAACCACTCGGGGGCGTTGGCATGCACGGCAGTGCCGACGATGCGGGCGATGGGGGCCAGGCCCAGCTTGGCGGCCGTGCTTTCACGCATCAGCACCAGGGCGGCGGCGCCATCGGAGATGGAGCTGGAGGTGGCGGCGGTGATGGTGCCGTCTTTCACGAACGCGGGCTTGAGGCCGGCGATCTTGTCCAGCTTGGCCTTGAAGGGCTGCTCGTCGCGGCTGATGACGGTGTCGCCGGCACGGCCGGAGATGGTGACCGGCGCCATTTCCCAAGCAAAGCTGCCGTCTTCATTGGCGCGCTTGGCGCGCTCGGTTGAGGCGACGGCGAAGGCGTCTTGCGCCTCGCGGGTGAAGCCGTACTTGCTGACGCAGGTTTCGGCGAACACGCCCATGGCCTTGCCGCGCTGGTAGGCGTCTTCCAGGCCGTCCAGGGCCATGTGGTCGTACATGGCGGTGGCGCCGTACTTCACGCCCTTGCGCGCGAACATCAGGTGCGGGGCGTTGGTCATGGATTCCATGCCGCCGGCGATCAGGATGTCGGCGCTTTCGGCCTTCAGCGTGTCATGGGCAAACATGGTGGCGCGCATGCCGGCGCCGCACATCTTGCTCAGCGTGACCGCGCCGACCGATTGCGGCAGGCCGGCCTTGAGCACGGCCTGGCGGGCGGGGGCTTGGCCTTGGCCGGCCATCAGGCAGTTGCCGATGAAGGCTTCCTGGATGGCATCACCCGGCACACCGGCGCGCTCGACGGCGGCCTTGATGGCCACGGCCGCAAGCTCCCAGGCTTGCAGGCCGGCGAAATCACCGAGCAGGCCGCCGATGGGCGTGCGGGCGGCGGAAACGATAACGATGGATTCAGTGGACATGAGAGGCTCCTTGGGGAGTTCAACAACAACAAACAAAAAAGAACGGGGACAGCGAGAGAAAACGGGCGCGAGCGCTTCAGTGCAGCGCCGCCGGGGTGGGCGGGGGCTGCTGCAGAAAACGCCGCTGCGGGTCGTAGGGAAAGACGTCGTGCACATGGCCGTCCAGCGTGCGCTGCTGGTGGCGCTGCCAGAACGCGGGGTCGAGCAGATCGGCGTGGTGGCGCATGAAGACCTCACGCACGCCGGGGTGGCCGAGCAGGAAGGGGCCGAAGGTCTCGGGGAAGACATCGCGCGGGCCGACGGCGTACCAGACCTCGCCGGACAGCTCCTCTTCCTCGTTGCGCGGCGCGGGCACGTGGCGGAACTTGCAGTCCGTCATGTACTCGATCTCGTCGTAGTCGTAGAACACCACCTTGCCGTGGCGGGTGACGCCGAAGTTCTTCCACAGCATGTCGCCGGGGAAGATGTTGGCGGCCAGCAGGTCCTTGATGGCATTGCCGTACTCGATCACCGCATGCTCCAGCTGCGCGGGTGTGGCCTCTTGCAGGTAGATGTTGAGCGGCACCATGCGGCGCTCGATGTAGACATGGCGCAGCACCAGATGCTCGCCGCCTTGCTTGTCCCCTTCTTCTTCCAGCAGGCTGGGACAGAAATGGCGCAGCTCGGCCAGCAGCTCCTCTTCAAAGCGATGGCGTGGCAATGCGACGTTAGAGAACTCCAGCGTGTCGGCCATGCGGCCGACACGGTCGTGCTGCTTGACCAGCAGGTACTTGCTCTGGATCAGCTCCCGGGTGGTGTTTTCCTTCTGCGGCGGATAGAAATCCTTGATCAGCTTGAAGACAAAGGGGTAGCTGGGCAGATCGAACACCAGCATGACCATGCCCTTGATGCCGGGGGCGATGCGGAACTTGTCGCTGGAATGGCGCAGATGGGCGAGCAGGTCGCGGTAGAACAGGTTCTTGCCATGCTTTTGCAGGCCGATGGCGCTGTAGAGCTCGGCGCGCGGCTTGCGCGGCATCAGCGAACGCAGGAACTGCACGCAGGCGCTGGGCACGGCCATGTCCACCATGAAATAAGCGCGGGCGAAACTGAACAGCATCAGGAGATCGTCTTCGCCGAACAGGGCGGCGTCGATGCGCAGCAGGCCCGATCGCTCGGCGTGCAGGATGGGCAAGGCAAACGGCGTCTCGGTGAAGCCGTTGATGATCTTGCCCACTAGGTAGGCGCCCTTGTTGCGGTAGAACAGGCTGGAGAGCACCTGGATCTGGAAGTTCGCCCGCCAGCGGAAATCACCGAGCTGGCGCTGCACCGCCTGCAGCACCAGGTCGACATCGCGGCCCAGATCTTCGAACTCGACCTCGAGCTGGAAATTGGTCAGCACCCGGCACCAGGTGTCGTGCAGGTTCTGCGGCGTCGGGTAGTAGGCGCGGTAGGTCGCGCGGGCGGCCGGCTCCTCGTTCTCGATGTACTCGGTGGACACAGCCGGGCGCACGAAGAGGAATGAGTTGTGGAAGTAGCCGCGGTGCAGGATGCGGGTGCAGACGGAATTGAAAAAGGTCTCGGCCAGCTCGGGCTGCAGGTGGTCGATCAGCAGGCCGATGAAGTGCAGCTTGACCTGCTGCCAGACGTCCATGGCCAGCTGGCTGGCTTGGAAGCGCGCCTCCAGCAGAGCCACGGTTTCGTCAACCCGCTGCTCGTAGAACTCGATGCGCAGGGCCTGCGCGCGCTGCTGGCCCTGCCAGTCGGCCCGCTCGAAGCGCTGCTTGGCGGCGGCGCTGGTGGCGCCGAAAAGTTGGTAGTGGCGGTCAAAACCGCCCAGCAAGGTCTGCGCGATCTCGAAGGCCCGGGCGTCGGTCAGCTTCTGCGGAAACATGGACGGGCGCGCCGGGCTGGGACGAGAGAATCAAAAAGACCGAGGCGATGCAGCAAGCCGCCGCGGCGACTCAGGCCGCCGGCTGGAGGCGCGCGGCCTCGTAGCGTTGCTTGACGGCCGCCAGCGCGCGCTGGAAGGCGGGCGCCACCTGATCGGCCGAGGCGGCCGTGATGCGCAGATCCTCCAGCAAGCCGTTGTGCAGGCCGTAGACCCAGCCGTGCACGACGATCTCCTGGCCGCGCGCCCAGGCGTCTTGCACCACCGTGGTCTGGCAAGCATTGCGGGCCTGCTCCAGCACATTGAGCTCGCACAGAGCGTTGACGCGCTGCTCGACGGCAATGCTCTCCAGCCACTCGCTGTGGTGGTTGCGCACATCCTGCACATGGCGCAGCCAGTTGTCGACCAGGCCGGTGCGCGCATCCAGCAGCGCGGCCTTCACGCCGCCGCAGTTGGAATGGCCAACCACGATGATGTGCTTGACCTTGAGTGCATCCACCGCGAACTGCATGACCGAGAGGCAGTTCAGGTCCGAGTGCACGACGACGTTGGCGACATTGCGGTGCACGAACAGCTCGCCCGGCAGCAGATTGACCAGCTCATTGGCCGGGACCCGGCTGTCGGCACAGCCGATCCACAGGTATTGCGGTGTTTGCTGCTTCAGCAGCCGCGAGAAGAATCCCGGCTCACGGGTTTCCGTGTCAGCCGCCCATTGCTTGTTGCTGTCCAGCAGTTCTTGAAGTTCAGTGCTCATGGCGTGATTGTCAGGGGATCGAATGACGTCGGGCTTGCAGGCGAGCGATAGCTCGCCCAGACCACACGGTCGATCAACTGCCCCGCTTTGAAGGCGCTCTGTGGCCAGCGGGCCTCGAGTGCGTAGCCGGCGCTGCGAGCCGCCGCCTGCGAACCCTCGTTCCAGGCAAAGACGGGGGCGTAGATCCGGCTCAGCTCAGCGCGCTCGGCCCAGGCCCAGGCGGTGACCAGGCGCAAGGCCTCGGTCGTGATGCCGCGCCGCCAAAAAGGCTGGCCGATCCAGTAACCGACTTCGGCATTGCAGCGCAGCCAACCGCTCTCAGGCCGCAAACCGATGCAGCCGATGACGGCGCCTTCATGTTCAATGCCCCAGACCCAGCCGCCCTGGCGCCAAGCACCGGAGCACCAGGCCTCTGCGTCGGCCAGGGTGTAGGGATGAGGGAAGCCTTCCAGCAGATTGCGCCAGACGGCCAGGTTGTCGGCCTGCTCGCGCAGGGCCGGTGCATCGTCGGGCTGCAGCCCGCGCAGGCGCACGCGAGTCCCTTGCAAGCAGGGGATGGGCGGCGTCTCGAGACCTTGCTCAAGACTCATGCGCAAGCTCCCCAGGCCGTCAGCTGCGCAACCGAAACCGCAACACCGCCACAAACCTCCACCAGCGGCCGCTGGAAGCGCGCAAACACCTCGGGATGGGCGCTCAGCGCGGCCAGGGCGGCACCGCAAGCGGGCTCGACCAACACACGCATGGCATCGGCAAAGCGGGCGCAGGCGGCGGTGGCCTGGGCGTCGCTGACGGTCAGGCTGATCGTTGGGTGAACCTGGGCCAGGCGCAAGGCCTCATCGGCCACACGGCGCGCACCCAGCGAGGTGGCCACCGAGGTGATGGCCGGCAGGGTGACAGCCTGGCCGGCCTGCAGGCTTTGGCTGAAGCTGTCGGCACCGACGGTCTCCACCGCAATCACCGGCACCTGGTGCAGGCCGTGGCGCTGCAAGCCCTGGACGATGCCGCTGTACAAGCCACCGCCGCCGACGGCGGTGACCACGGCGTCGAAGTCCAGGCCTTGATCCCGCACTTCGTCGATCAGGCTGGCGTGTCCCTCGAACAGCATTGGGTGGTCGAAAGGATGGACGTAGGCGGCGCCGCGCTCCTCGGCCAGGGATGTGGCAAAGCGGTGCGCCTCGTCCCAGACCGCGCCGTGGCGCAGCACCTGGGCACCGCGTGCGGCGATCATCTCGGCCACGGCGGCGCTGCTGGTTTCCGGCAGCACGATGGTGACGGGCAAGCCCAGCGCTCGCGCCGCGTAGACCGCCGCCAAACCCGCGTTGCCGCCCGAGGCGCAGACGATCTCACGCGCGCCGTTCTGCGCCGCCTGCTGCACCAGCCGCCCCACGCCGCGCAGCTTGAAGCTGCCGCTGGGCTGCAGCGCATCCATCTTGAGCCAGACCTCGGCCTGAGGGAACAAGCCCGGCGCCGCCCGCAGCAGCGGGGTGTTCAGGTGCAGCGCATCCAGACGCATCACATGGTCTCTGCGAAGAGTTCACGACCGATCAGCATGCGGCGGATTTCCGAGGTGCCGGCGCCGATCTCATACAGCTTGGCATCGCGCCAGAGGCGACCCAGCGGGTACTCGTTGATGTAGCCATTGCCGCCGAAGATCTGCACGCCTTCACCGGCCATCCAGGTGGCTTTTTCGGCGGTCCACAGAATCACCGATGCGCAGTCCTTGCGGACCTGGCGCACATGCTCGGCGCCCAGCAGGTCGAGGTTCTTGGCCACGGTGTAGGCGAAGGAGCGACCGGCTTGCAGCACGGTGTACATGTCCGCGACCTTGCCCTGGATCAGCTGGAATTCGCCAATGCTTTGGCCGAACTGCTTGCGGTCGTGGATGTAGGGGATCACGTTGTCCATCACGCTTTGCATGATGCCCAGCGGGCCGCCGGTCAGCACGGCGCGCTCGTAGTCCAGGCCCGACATCAGCACCTTGGCGCCACCGTTGACGGCGCCCAGCACGTTCTCGGCTGGCACTTCCACGTTCTGGAACACCAGCTCGCCGGTGTGGCTGCCGCGCATGCCCAGCTTGTCGAGTTTTTGCGCGATGCTGAAACCGGGCATGCCTTTTTCGATCAGGAAGGCAGTGACGCCGCGCGCGCCCAGCTCGGGCTCGCTCTTGGCGTAGACGACCAGGGTGTCGGCATCGGGGCCGTTGGTGATCCACATCTTGCTGCCGTTGAGCAGGTAGTAGCCGCCCTTGTCTTCGGCCTTGAGCTTCATGCTCAGCACGTCGGAGCCGGCACCGGGCTCGCTCATGGCGAGTGCCCCCACGTGCTCACCCGTGATCAGCTTGGGCAGGTACTTGGCTTTTTGCGCTTCGTTGCCGTTGCGCTTGATCTGGTTCACGCACAGATTGCTGTGCGCGCCGTAGGAGAGGCCCACCGAGGCGCTGGCGCGGCTGATTTCTTCCATGGCGATCATGTGGGCCAGATAGCCCATGTTCGCGCCGCCGTACTCTTCGCCGACGGTGATGCCCAGCACGCCCAGATCACCCATCTTGCGCCACAGGTCCATGGGGAACTGGTCGCTGTGATCGATCTCGGCGGCACGCGGCGCGATCTCGGCCTGCGCAAAGTCACGCACGGCGTCACGCAGCGCGTCGATGTCTTCACCAAGTTGGAAATTCAGGCCGGGCAAATTCATGGGTGTCTCCAGGATCTCTCGATGGGGTCAGAGTCATTTTTGCTTGGCCCAGCCGGCGCTTGAGAGCGCCTGACCGGACGGCAGCCGGCCATGGTAAGCCGGGCCCCGAACCGGCACCAGCGCCAGCTCGGACATCGCTTGATTGACGTTTACGTAAACGTTAACCGCATGCAGATTCTAGTCGCCGGAAGGCTTGGCCGGTGCACGGCTGGGCAGCAGTTTTTGCACCAGGGGGTGGCTGACCTTTTTGTCGGCGGCGATGGCGAAAAACTGCTCCTCCACCCCCTCGCAAGGGCCAACGCGGCGCAGCTCGTAGCGGGCGGTCAGCTTCTCGTGCATCAGCTCGGCGGCCGGGAACACGCCCAGACCACCGGCGCCAAAGGTGGCCAGCAAGGCGCTGTCTTCAAACTCCCCGGCGATGCGCGGGCGCAGGCCGTGGCGTTCAAACCATTGGTCGATGCGCGGCCGCACCGCCGCATGGTGAATCGGCAGCAGCACCGGCACCTGCGACAGCGAGGCCGGAAAGTTGGCCGCCGCCTGCTCGAACCAGACCTCGGGCGCATACCAGGCCAGGGGCGAGGCGCCGAGTGAATGGCTGTAGACCTTGAGGCTGGGGTTGGGCGGCGCGGGCCGATCGGCCAGCACCACATCGAGGCGGTGCAGGGCCAGATCGCTGAGCAGGCCCTCGAACTGATCCTCGTGGCAGTAGAGGCGCAGATTGGGCGCGCTGGTCACCGGCATCAAAAGCCGGCGCACGGCCAGCTTGGGCAGACCGTCCGAAATGCCCACGGCCAGCCGGAGCACCGGCGCGCTGGCGGCATCGCGCACCACGTCTTCCAGCTGCTCCCCGAGCTGAAAGATGGCATCGGCCTGGCGCAGTGCCGCCTGACCGGCTTCGGTCAGCGCCACGCCGCGGCCGGCCGGTTTGAGCAAGGCGTGGCCGAGGCTGCGCTCCAACTCACGCACCTGGCTGCTGACCGTTTGCACGGCCATGCCCAGGCGCTCGGCGCCGCGCGACATGCCGCCCTCCTTGGCCACCACCCAGAAGTAGTACAGATGCTTGTAGCTGAAACCAAGACTCATGGGCGCGCTCCGACAGGCATGCGATCACTTCTGTTTTTTGTGAACAACTCTGCCGCATTGTCTGCTTTTTAAGAAAACACGCGAGCCCTAGTCTGCGAGCTCCTTGTCCCCAAACCGGAGGTCTGCCATGCAAGTGAACTTTGAATCCCGAGATCCCGAGGGCGCGCAACTGCGCGAACTGGTCATTGAGCGCCTGCGTTTCGCCTTGCGCCGGGTGGATCTGCATCCGGCCAGCGCGCACATCCGCCTGAGCGACACCAACGGCCCGCGCGGCGGCGTTGACAAACACTGCACCCTGTCCTTGAACGCGCAGGGCGCCGGGCATCTGGTGATCCACGCCAGCGCCAGCTCCTGGCGGGCCAGCTTCGAGCTGGCGCTGGCCAGGCTGGCCCGCAACCTGGTGCGCGCCTGGCAGCGCCAGCGCAGCCACCCGCGCAGCAGCGGCAAGCGCCACATGCCCGCACCGTCGGCGGATTGAACGCGCCCCGGGCCATGGCCTGCCGCCCGTCGAAGCCTCACGCTCTCCCAGCCCCTCACACACAAGCCTCTCAAGGAGCCCTCACCATGCGCAGCTACCCCCGCAACAGCCCCGAAGCAGCCGCCCGCATCCTGTCGCTGGCGGCCTTGTCAGACGGCCACCTCTCACGCGTCGAGATCGACACCATCGCCGGCATCGGCGCTTGCGAGCAGCTCGGGTTGAGCCGGGAGCGCTTGGAGGAGGTGCTGCACGGCTTCTGCGAAGACCTCCTGGAGGCGGAGCGCATGAGCTGGGCCGAAGTCTGCCGGCTCGATGCCAAGACCCTTGAGCAACTGATGGCGGAGGTCGACGACCCCGCACTGCGACGCAAGCTGCTCGATCTGTGCGTGGCCGTGGTCGAGGCCGATCAGCTGATCGCCGACGGCGAGGCCCTGGTGCTGCTGGCGGCGGCGGAACACTGGGGCCTGCATGAGCACCCCTTGCCGCTCGAGCGCGAGGCCGCGCACTGACGCTACCGAACCCAGGTTCAAGCTCGGCCCACAGCTCACGTTTACTTCGTTTTTTTCTGAACAATCCTATTGAATCCTCTTCTTTTTAAAGATGGATTCTTTGCCTAAGCTCAGGGCTCCTACACCACTGCCTGTCTTCAGGAGGTACGCCATGGAAACCACCCACACCCCCTCGTCCACCGCCCCGCGCGAGCTGCCCCTCGTGGCGCAGGGCGCCGGCGCTGCCGACGCGCGCGGTCTGGAGGCCGCGCGCACCAAGGTGCTGCGCAACACCTACGCTTTGCTGGCGATGACGCTGCTGTTCAGCGCCGGCGTGGCGGCCACCAGCGCCAGCCTGCAGCTACCCGGCCCGGGCCTGCTGCTCAGCCTGGGCCTGAGCTTCGGCCTGCTGTTTGCGGTGCACAAGCTGCAGAACAGCGCCTGGGCGCTGCTGGCGGTGTTCGCCTTGACCGGCTTCCTCGGCTACTCGCTCGGCCCGGTGCTGAACCGCACCCTGGCGCTGGAGGGCGGCGGGCAGATCGTCGCCCTGGCCCTGGCCAGCACCGGCGCCAGCTTTCTGGCCGTCTCGGCCTGGGTGCTGGGCAGCAAGCGCGACCTGTCCTTCATGGGCGGCTTTTTGATGGCCGGCATGGTCGTGGCCTTGCTGGCCGGCCTGGCGGCCGTGTTCTTCGAGCTGCCGGCGCTGAGCCTGGCCGTGTCAGGCATGGTCGCACTGCTGTCCATCGGCCTGCTGATGTTCGAGACCAGCCGCATCGTCAACGGCGGCGAGACCAATTACGTGCTGGCCACGGTCAGCCTCTTCGTCTCGCTGTTCAACCTCTTCAGCGCGCTGCTGAGCCTGTTCGGCTTCGGCAGCTCGCAAGAGTGAGGCCCAACGCGCCAGCAGCCAAGCGCAGCCGCTCCGCCCCTTTCACCTTGATTTGTACTGAGAGACCCAAGACATGACTGAGATCGCCATCAGCATCGCCCTGCTGGCCAGCGCCGTGCTCTACGCCGCCGCCCACGAGTACTTCGCGGACAACAGGCGCGATGCCAAGCTGCTGGCCGGCTTGGGTGGCGGCGGCGCGCTGGCCGGCCTGAGTCTGGCCTTGCTGTGAGCGCACCGCCCTGGCGCACGGCGATGCGCCTGCGGCGTGCCGCAGCCCGGGTGCCCAGCGCGGGCTTGTCCCTGCAGGAGCTGGCAGCCCTGCAGGGCTCTGCCGCTCAAGGGTCCCTGCTCTTGCTGCTGGCCGCGCCCTGTTTGTTGCCGGTTCCCGGCGTGGGCACGGTGCTGGGCCTGGGCTTGCTGACCCTGGCCACCCTGCTATGGCGCGGCGAGTCGGCCTCGCTGACCCTGCCGGCACGCGTGGCTGCTCTCAATTTGCCGCAGCGCTGGGCCGCCCGCGTGCTGCAACTGCTGTCGCGCTGCCATGGCGCCGCCCAAGGCTTGCTGCGCGAACGCCTGTCTCGGCTCACCCCCGCCTGCCATGAGCCGGCGCCCCGATGGCTGGCTGCCAAGGTCGGCCTGATGGCGCTGCTGATCGTTTTGCCCATTCCTTTCGGCAATGTGCTGCCGGCCCTGGCCTTGATGCTGGCGGGCCTGGCCCTGGCCGCACGCGACGGTCTGGTGCTGTTGCTCGCGCTGTTGATGGCCGGGCTGGCCACCGCCTTCGGCCTGGCCGTGACAGTGATGGGGTGGATCTGGGGCAGCCAGGCCTTGGGCTGGGTCTGGCAATACCTGCCGGGCCCCTGGTTCGGCGGGTGATCCGAGTTCCCCCCTGTTTTTCAAAGCAACAACAGCAAAGAGTAGCCCCCACGCATGCAGAGCTTCCTCGACCCCGCCATCCTGTTTTTCGTCTTCGGGCTGTTCGCCGGCGCGATCAAGTCCAACCTCGAAATCCCGCCGCAGATCTCGCGTTTTCTGTCGCTCTATCTGCTGATGGCCCTGGGGCTCAAAGGAGGTTTTGCGCTGACCAGATCGGGCCTGACACCAGAGGTCAGCATCAGCCTGGGCCTGGCCCTGCTGCTGGCGGTGCTGGTGCCGGCCATGGGCTATCTGCTGCTGCGCCGCTGGCTTTCGGGTTTTGATGCGGCGGCGATTGCGGCGACCTACGGCTCGGTCAGCGCGGTCACCTTCATCACTGCCGTCCAGCACCTGGACAGCCAGGGCATCGCCTTTGGCGGGCATATGGCCGCGGCCATGGCGCTGATGGAGTCGCCCGCCATCATCATGGCCGTGCTGCTGGCCAATCTGGTCAGGCGCAAACAGGGGGCCGGCGCGAGCTCGCCCGGGCCGCTGTCCAAGGTGCTGCACGAGGCCCTGACCGACGGTGCCCAGCTGCTGCTGATCGGCGCCATGCTGGTGGGCCTGATGACCGGTGCGGCCGGCGAGGCAGCCATGAAGCCCTTTGCCGGTGACCTGTTCAAGGGCATGCTGTCCTTCTTCTTGCTGGACATGGGCTTGCTGGCCGCTCGCCATATGGGCGGCCTGCGCCAGCAGCCGCCGCTGCTGATCGTCTACGCTCTCGGTGCGCCGCTGGGGCATGCCGGCATCGCCCTGGGCCTGAGCGCTCTGTGCGGCCTCAGCGCCGGCAACGCCGGCCTGCTGATGGTGCTGGCAGCCAGCGCGTCCTACATCGCCGTCCCGGCGGTGCTGCGCCATGCCATCCCCGAGGCCAACCCGGGCCTCTACTTCGGCATGTCGCTGGGGCTGACGTTTCCCTTCAACATCCTGTTCGGCATTCCGCTCTACACAGGCCTGGCCCAATATCTGCTGGGTTGAAGGCGATCACAGGAATCGCTCGAGCAGCTTGCGCGAGTGACGGTCCAGGGCGAAACGGTCCTGGACCAGGAACTGCAGGCCGTGACTGCTGGCGATCAGCAGGCGACCTTCGCCGAGACGGCGGATTTCCTCTTCGGTGCGCAGGATGAAGCTGGCCTCGCCGCGGTCGGTTTCTACCGTCCACTGGCTGGGCGTGGAGAAGGTGGATACGCTCTTCAAACGGAGCACACGCGGCATGAAGTCGCGGCTGGTCAGCTCGGCTTCGAGCAACTCGCGCTCGGCGGGCGGCAAGGCCGAAAGTCGGGCGATCCAGGCGAGCTCGTGGCCATCCCCGCCCACCAGGGACAGGCCCTCGTCGGGCGCCGAGATCGGGTGCGCACGCACCGGCACCACGCCCTCGTGCACCGTGCCTGCGGCATCGGTCAGGATCAGGCGGCCGAAACTGTCGCGTTCGAGTTTCTGAAAAGTCTTGTCGAGGCTGCTGCTCATGGCTCAGGCTCCTGCAGTGTGGGCGGACAGATTGGGCGGAATCACCGACATCTCGTCGGCCCCATCCACACGGCGCGCCTGCGCCTCGTACAGCCGCCAGTAGGCGCCCTTCTTCTCCATCAGCTCGTCATGCGGGCCGACCTCCACCACCTGGCCGCGGTCCATCACCACCAGGCGGTCGGCCTTGCGCAGGGTGGACAGGCGGTGAGCGATGGCAATCGTGGTGCGGCCTTGCACCAGGTTGTCCAGGGCCTTCTGGATTTCCTTCTCGGTCTCGGTGTCCACCGAGGAGGTGGCTTCGTCCAGGATCAGGATGCGCGGGTCGATCAGCAGGGCGCGGGCGATCGAGATGCGCTGACGTTCGCCGCCACTCAAGCCCTGACCCCGCTCGCCGACCAGGGAGTCGTAGCCCTGGGGCAGGCGGAGGATGAATTCATGCGCATGGGCGGCGCGGGCGGCGGCGACGATCTCTTCACGCGTCGCGTCGGGCTTGCCGTAGGCGATGTTCTCGGCAATGGTGCCGAAGAACAGGAAGGGCTCCTGCAGCACCAGGCCGATGTGGCGGCGGAAATCGGCCACGGCGATGCGGCGCAGGTCGACGCCATCGACGCGGATGCCGCCTTCGGTCACGTCGTAGAAGCGGCAAATCAGGTTGACCAGGGTGCTCTTGCCCGAGCCCGAATGGCCGACCAGGCCGATCATTTCTCCCGGCTTGATCTCCAGGCTCAGGCCTCGGATGACGGCGCGGTTGCCGTAGCGGAAGCCGATGTCCTGGATCTGGATCGCGCCCGTCACCCGCTGCAGCGGCACCGGATTGGCCGGATCCGGCACATTCGACTGGTGGTCCAGGATGTCAAAGATGCGCTTGGCGCCGGCCGCCGCTTTCTGCGTCACCGAGACGATGCGACTCATGGAGTCCATGCGGCCGTAGAAGCGGCCGATATAGGCCAGGAAGGAGGTCAGCACACCAACGGTGATGCTGCCTCCGGCCACCAGGTAAATGCCGAAGGCCCAGACCACCAGCAAGCCCATTTCGGTCAGCAGGGACACCGTGGGGCCGAACAGGCTCCAGGTCTTGTTGAGCCGGTCATTGACCTTGAGGTTGTTCTGGTTGGCCTCCTTGAAGCGGGCGGCCTCGCGCTTTTCCTGGGCAAAGGCCTTGACCACGCGGATGCCAGGGATGGTGTCGGCCAGCACGCTGGTGACCTCGCCCCAGACCCGGTCGATCTTCTCGAAGCCGGTGCGCAGGCGGTCGCGCACCAGGTGGATCATCCAGGCGATGAAGGGCAAGGGCAGCAAGGTCGCCACCGCCAATGCCGGGCTGATGGACACCATCATCACCGTGATCATCACCAGCATGAGCACGTCGGTGATGAAGTCCAGCGCGTGCAAGGACAGGAAGACGCTGATGCGATCAGTTTCAGAGCCGATGCGGCTCATCAGGTCGCCGGTGCGCTTGTTGCCGAAGTACTCGAGCGACAGGCTCAGCAGATGCTCAAACGTGGCGGTGCGCAGATCGGCAGCGATGCGCTCGGAGACCAGGGCCAGGATGTAGGTCTTGGCCCAGCCCAGCAGCCAGGACACCAGGCCGGCGCCGAACAGGCCGCTCAGGTAGAAGGCCACCAGCCAGGGGTCGATCTTGTGGCCTTGCTGGAAGGGGATCAGCACCTCGTCCATCAGCGGCTGGTACAGATACGGCCCGACCAGGGTGGCGGCCGTGGAGCCCAGCATCAGCAGGAAACCCGCCAGCAGCTGGCCTTGGTAGGGCTTGGCGAAGCGGCTCAGGCGCAAGAGCACCCAGGTGCTGGGCGGTGTGTGCAGCTCGCGGGCGCAGGTGGGGCATTCTTCGCTCTCGGGCGGCAGCGGCGCCTGGCAGCTGGGGCAGAACTCCAGCTCCTCGACCTCGGTCTTGGGCGGCTCGTCGCGCTTCTCAAACGCCTCCTGCCAGCGCTGTGCCTGCAGATTGATCTGCAGGGTGAAGCGCCACTGGGCCAGCCGGCCGCTGGCGTCCACCAGGTCCAGGCTGCCGACGCCAGCATGGTCGTGGATGCGCATGGCCAGATCGGGGCGCAGCGCCCACTCCGCCCAGCTCCGCTGCGCCGGGTCGTAAGCCAGCAGCCGCTCGGAAGTCAGGACCAGCAGACCGCGCGCAAAGTGCATGCGGGCGTCCAGGTCAACCTCCAGCTGGGCTTTGACGTTCTCTCCGGGACGCAGTCGCGCGAGCATGGCGGCCCACTCCGGGTGCTGCAGCGCGGGCTGAGAAGAGGAATCGGGGTGAGCGTGATCGTGCATTGTTGTTGGAGCCCGGGGCTGTGCCCGGGGAAAAATGCGGAAGAAGCCCCGGGCCAAAGCTGGATTCTCTCTCACTCAAGCAGCCAGACTATGGCCGCACCCGGGCGTTGCCCCGAGGAAACGCGCCAGCCCCGCTTCCGGCTGACCGCCGCCCGCTGAGCGCACAATTGCGGCCTGCCGCACACTGCTGCATATCTGCCCCGACAAAAGCATTCGGCCCTGACCCGGCCCGCCATCCATGAGCAAGACCCGCAAAGACGACATCCAGCTGCTGCGCATCAACTACCTGCGTGGCCCGAATATGTGGACCTACCGCCCGGTGCTGGAAGTCTGGCTCGATCTGGGTGAGCTGGAGGAGTTCCCCAGCAATCTGCTGGAGGGCTTCACCCCGCGCCTGACGGCCGCCCTGCCGGCCCTGGTCGAGCACCACTGCGGCGTGGGCGAGCGCGGCGGCTTCTTGCAACGCCTGGAAGAAGGCACCTGGTGCGGCCACATCCTGGAGCACATCGTCATCGAGCTGCTCAATCTGGCCGGCATGCCCACCGGGTTTGGCCAGACCCGCTCGACCAGCCAGCGCGGCGTCTACCGCATGGTGTTCCGCGCCCGGGACGAAAAAGTCGCTCGCAGCGCCCTGGCCGAAGGCCATGCCTTGCTGATGGCCACCATCAACGACGAGCCCTTCGACGTCAACGCCGCCGTCGCGCGCATCCGTGACGAGCTGGATGACTCCTACCTCGGCCCCTCGACGGCCGCCATCGTCGCCGCCGCCACCGACCGCCGCATCCCGCACATCCGCCTGAACGAAGGCAATCTGGTGCAGCTGGGCCACGGCGCCCGCCAGCGCCGCATCTGGACGGCCGAGACCGACATGACCAGCGCGATCGCCGAAGGCATCGCCAGTGACAAGGACCTGACCAAGAACCTGCTCAAGGCCGTGGGCGTGCCCGTGCCCGAGGGCCAGGCAGTCAAGACCCCGGCCGAGGCCTGGGAAGTGGCCCAGGACCTGGGCCTGCCCGTGGTCGTCAAGCCCAGCGACGGCAACCATGGCCGCGGCGTGACCCTGGACCTGCAGACCCAAGCCGATGTCGAAGCCGCCTTCAAGGTGGCCGACGAAGAAGGCTCCGAGGTGCTGGTCGAGCGCTACATCCGCGGCAACGAGCACCGCATCCTGGTCGTCGGCGGCCGGGTGGTGGCCGCCGCGCGCGGTGAGGCCGCTTGGATCACTGGCGACGGCCAGCAAACCGTGCGCCAGCTGGTCGACAGCCAGATCAACACCGACCCGCGCCGCGGCCTCACCGAAGACTTCCCGCTCAACCGCATCACCCTGGGCGAAGACCCGGTGGTGATTCTCGATCTGCAAAGGCAAGGTCTGGCCCCCGAGTCGGTGCCGGCTGCCGGCCGCCAGGTGCTGATCCAGCGCAACGGCAATGTCGCCATCGACTGCACGGCCGAGGTCCACCCTGATGTGGCCCATGCCGTGGCCCTGGCCGCCCGCGTGGTCGGCCTGGACATCGCCGGCGTCGACCTGGTCAGCGAAGACATCTCCAAGCCCATGGCCGAGACCGGTGGCGCCATCGTCGAGGTCAATGCCGGCCCGGGCCTGCTGATGCACCTGAAGCCGGCCGCGGGCAGCCCGCAGCCAGTCGGCCAGGCCATCATCGACCACCTGTTCGCCGAGGACGAAACCGGCCGAATCCCGGTGGTCGGCGTGGCCGGCTCGCGCGGCACCCACACCATCAGCCGCCTGGTCGCCTGGCTGCTGCACCTGAACGGCCGCCATGTCGGCCTGGCCTGCCGCGACGGCCTGTTCCTGGGCACGCGCCGGGTCGAGCGTCGCCCCTCCAACCGCTGGGACGCGGCCCACCGCCTGCTGATGAACCGCGGCGTCGACGCCGTGGTGATCGAGAACAGCGCCGCCAATGTGCTGCGCGACGGCCTGGCCTATGACCGCTGCCAGGTCGGTGTGGTCACCGATATGGGTGGCATCGAAGGCCTGGCCGAATTCGATGTGCACAGCGAAGACCAGCTCTACAAGGTGCTGCGCACCCAGGTGGACGTGGTGCTGTCGGAAGGCGCCGCGGTGCTCAATGCCGATGTCGCCCGCCTGCTGGACATGGCCGAGCTCAGCGACGGCGAGGTCGTGCTCTACGCCCTGGACGGCGCGGCTGAGAGCCTGAAGGCCCACCGCGAGCAAGGCGGCCGTGCCGTCTTCCTGCAAGGTGGCGCCGCGGTGCTGGCCCAAGGCCACTCGGAAACCGTGGGCGCCAATGTCGACGCCCTGCTGCGCCGCTTTGCCGCCAGCCCGGCCGGCGCCGGCGCCGAGGTCGATGCCGCCACCGTGCTGGCCGCCGTGGCCACGGCCTGGGCGCTGGGCATCCCGCCCGAGCTGATTTCGGCCGGCCTCGACACCTTTGTTCTCGAACTGCAGGCCTGATCTCGGCCTGCGCGACGCTCCCCATACCTTTCCAAGCTCTGGAACACGCACCATGGAAGTTTCCCGCACACGCGCGCTGCGCGGCCCCAATATGTGGAGCCGCCACACGGCCATCGAAGCGGTCGTGCACTGCACGCCGGCCGAGCAGTCGATCGCCGACATGCCCGAATTTGAAGCCCGGCTGCGCGCCCTCTTCCCCAGCATCGGTGCCCTGCGCCCCGCCAGCGCCCAGCGCACGCCCATCACCCTGGCCCATGTGCTGGAACAGGCCACCCTGGCCCTGCAGGCCCAGGCCGGCTGCCCGGTGACCTTCAGCCACACCCACATCACCTCCGAGCCCGGCAGCTACCAGGTGGTGGTGGAGTACAGCGAGGAAGACGTCGGCCGCATGGCCTTCGAAGCCGCCTGCAAGCTGGTGGAAGCCGCACGTGATGGCGGCAGCTTCGATGCCGACGCCACCCTCAAAGCCCTGCGCGACCTGGACGAGGATGTGCGCCTCGGCCCCTCGACCGGCTCCATCGTCAACGCCGCCGTGGCCCGCGGTGTGCCCTACCGTCGCCTGACCCAGGGCAGCCTGGTGCAGTTCGGCTGGGGCGCCAAACAGCGCCGCATCTGGGCCGCTGAAGTGGACGCCACCAGCGCCGTCAGCGAATCGATCGCGCAGGACAAAGACCTCTGCAAGCGCCTGCTGCAATCGGCCGGCGTGCCGGTGCCCACCGGCCGCCCGGTCAGCTCCATCGACGACGCCTGGGACGCCGCGCTGGAGATCGGCCTGCCCGTGGTCGTCAAGCCGCAGGACGGCAACCAGGGCAAGGGCGTGACCGTCAATGTGGTCACCCGCGAGCACATGGAGATTGCCTACAAGGCCGCCGATGAAATCGGCCAGGTCATGGTCGAGAAGTTCCTTCCTGGCAGCGACTACCGCCTGCTGGTGGTGGGCGACAAGCTGGTCGCCGCCGCCCGCCGCGACCCGCCGCATGTCATCGGTGACGGTGTGCTGACCGTCAAGCAGCTGGTCGACAAGGTCAATGCCGACCCCAAGCGCGGCGACGGCCACGCGACCTCGCTGACCAAGATCCGCTTCGACGACATCGCCGTGGCTCGCCTGACCCAGCAAAACCTGACCCCCGACTCGGTGCCGGAAAAAGGCCAGCGCGTCATCCTGCGCAACAACGCCAATCTGTCCACCGGCGGCACCGCCACCGATGTGACCGATGACGTGCACCCGGACGTGGCGGCGCGCGCCATCGCCGCGGCGCAGGTCGTGGGCCTGCATGTCTGCGGCGTCGACGTGGTGGCCGAGAGCGTGCTGCGCCCACTGGAAGAGATCAACGGCGGCATCGTCGAAGTGAACGCCGCGCCGGGCCTGCGCATGCACCTCTCGCCCTCCTACGGCAAAGGTCGCAATGTCGGCGAGGCCATCATTGCCCACCTCTACGGCCATGGCCACAAGAGCGAGGACGGCCGCATCCCCGTGGTCGCCGTCACCGGCACCAATGGCAAGACCACCACCTCGCGCCTGATCGCCCATCTGTTCGCCACCTGCGGCCTCAAGGTCGGCATGACCAACACCGACGGCGTCTACGTCGATGGCCGCCAGATCGACAGCGGCGATTGCTCCGGCCCCAAGAGCGCCCGCAATGTGCTGATGCACCCCGATGTGGAAGCGGCCGTGTTCGAGACCGCGCGTGGCGGCGTGCTGCGCGAAGGCCTGGGCTTTGACCGCTGCCAGGTGGCCGTCGTCACCAACCTCGGCGCCGGCGATCACCTTGGCATGAACTTCCTCAACACCGTGGAAGAGCTGGCCCTGGTCAAACGCGTGATCGTGCAGAACGTGGCGCCGAACGGTTATGCCGTGCTGAATGCCGCCGACCCCATCGTCGCCAACATGGCCGGCACCTGCCCGGGCCAGATCATCTTCTTCGCCGCCGACCGCCACCACCCGCTGATGGCCACCCACCGTGCACAAGGCAAACGCTGCGTCTACGTGGACGGCGACCAGCTGGTGGCCGCCCAGGGCAGCTGGCGCGAGAACATCCCGCTGCGCGACATCCCCATCACCCGCGGCGGCGCGATCGGCTTCCAGGTCGAGAACGCCATGGCCTCGGTGGCCGCTGCCTGGGGCGTGGGCCTGGACTGGGACACCATCCGCCGCGGCGTGGCCAGCTTCGCCAATGACGCCGACAACGCGCCCGGCCGCTTCAATGTGATGGACTACCGCGGCGCCACCGTGATTGCCGATTACGGCCACAACGCCGACGCCATGCGCGCCCTGGTGGCTGCGGTCGAAGCCCTGCCGGCCAGCAAGCGCTCGGTCGTGATCAGCGGTGCCGGTGACCGGCGCGACGAAGACATCCGCGAGCAGACCGTCATCCTGGGCGCCGCCTTTGACGAGGTGATCCTGTTCCAGGACGCCTGTCAGCGCGGCCGCGAGGACGGCGAGGTGCTGGCCCTGCTGCGCCAGGGTCTGGAAGGCGCCAGCCGCACCCGCTACATCGAGGAGATCCGCGGCGAGTTCATCGCCATCGACGCCGCCCTGGCGCGCCTGCAGCCGGGCGAACTCTGCCTGGTGCTGGTGGACCAGGTGGAAGAAGCCCTGGCCCATCTGGCGCAGCGCATCCAGGCTGGCTGATCGGCGTTTCGTCCCGAAGCAGAAGCCGGCGCACCAAGCGCCGGCTTTTTTCTGCCCGGCGCACATCTTCCGCGCGTATGCTGCGGGCATGCACCTCTTGGACACCATGCACATGACGGTTTATTCCGGCGGACTCTCATGACTGCAACTCTGCGCCATCTGGTTCTGGTGCTGGGGGATCAGCTCAACAGCGACGCATCGGCCTTTGATGGCTTCGACCCGACGCAAGACGCCGTCTGGATGGCCGAGGTGCAAGAGGAGTCGACCCATGTCTGGTCCTCCAAGCCGCGCACGGTGATGTTTCTGGCGGCCATGCGCCATTTCGCCCTGGCCCTGCGCCGCCTGGGCCGCCCCTTGCACTACCGCTGGCTCGACGACCCCGACAACCAGGGCAGCCTGGCCGGCGAACTGCGCGCCGCCATCGCCCGGCTGCAGCCGCAGCGCCTGATCATGACGGCGCCGGGCGACTGGCGCGTGCTGCAGGCCCTGCGCGCCGTGGCCGCCGAGGCCGACCTGCCGCTGGAGCTGCGCGACGATCGGCATTTCTTCAGCACCGTGCGTGAGTTCGCCGCCCACGCGCAAAGCCGCGGCAGCTTGCGCCTGGAGTACTTCTACCGCGAGCTACGCCAGAAGCACGGTGTGCTGATGGAGCCCGATGGCCGCCGCCCGCTGGGCGGGCAGTGGAACTTCGATGCCGAGAACCGTGAGGCCTTCGGTGCCGCCGGCCCCGGCTTTCTGCCGGCCCGCAGCCAGTTCCCCCCCGATGCACTGACCCGCGAGGTGATCGCCCTGGTCCAGCGCCAACTGCCCGATCACCCGGGCCAGCTGGACAGCTTTGCATGGCCGGTCACGCGCGAACAGGCCTTGCAGGCGCTGGGCGAGTTCCTCAGCGAGCGCCTGCCCTTGTTCGGCCGCTACCAGGACGCCATGTGGCCCGAGGAGCCCTGGCTCTACCACTCCCATCTGGCCGCTGCGCTCAACCTCAAGCTGCTGAACCCGCGGGAGGTGGTGGCTGCGGCCGAGGCCGAGTACCGCGCCGGGCGCGCGCCGCTGGCCTGCGTGGAGGGTTTCATCCGCCAGATCCTGGGCTGGCGCGAGTATGTGCGCGGCGTCTACTGGACGCAGATGCCGGGCTATCTGGAGCACAACAGCCTGCAGGCCAAGCAGGACCTGCCCGCCTGGTACTGGACCGGCGAGACCGAGATGGTCTGCCTCAGCGCCGCCCTGCGCCAGACCCTGGACCATGGCTACGCCCACCACATCCAGCGCCTGATGGTGACCGGCCTGTTCTCCCTGCTCTACGGCGTGGCGCCTGCGCAGATCCATGCCTGGTACCTGGCCGTGTATGTCGACGCCGTGGAGTGGGTGGAACTGCCCAACACCCTGGGCATGAGCCAGTTCATCGACGGCGGCCTGCTGGCCAGCAAGCCCTATATCGCCAGCGGCAAATACATCCAGCGCATGAGCAGTGGTAGCTACTGCAGGCGCTGCCCGTATGACCCGGCCGAGCGCCTCGGCGAGCGCGCCTGCCCCTTCACCACCTTGTACTGGGATTTTCTGATCCGCCACGAAGCCCTGCTGGCCGCCAACCCGCGCATGGTCATGCAGGTGCGCAATGCAACGCGGTTGAGCGCAGAGGAACGCACAGCCATCCAGCAGCAAGCGGCCGCCCTGCGCCAGCCCAAACCACGGGCCGGCACTCCCTGATATGCCACAGGCCGATAGATCTGCATTGCCGAGGCGCACGCACTTGAGTTACCGTCCAGCCATGCGCTTGGCGCCGCCGCTTCCGGCCCCACCGGACTGCTCTCAATGAAAAAGATCCTGATCGTTGACGACAACCCCGACATCCGGGCCCTGCTGCACGCCACCCTGGACCTGGCCCAGAGCTTCGAGATCCACGAGGCCACCAATGGCGTCACCGCGGTCGAACAGGCGGCCATCATCAAACCCGATCTGGTGCTGATGGACATCATGATGCCGGGCGAGTTCGACGGGCTGGAGGCCTGCCGCCGTATCAAACAGCTGACCCTGGACCACGGCCTGCCGCCCAAGGTGCTGCTGGTCAGCGCCAAGCCGCGCGATCAGGTGCGGCAGCAGCTGGATGAGGTCGGGGCCGATGAATTCATGGCCAAGCCCTTCGGGCCGGCCCAGTTGGTGGCCTGCATCATGGCCTTGTTCCAGCCCAAGGACTGAAAGCCCGCAGCAGGCCGCGGGCCCGCCTGCGCGCATCCAGCTCCCGCTCACCACTTGCAGCCGTTCTTGCGCACCGCGTCGGCGGCCAGCGGGATCACGGCCAGCAGCCCCATCTGCTCGCCATAGGCCTTGCGGCAATCCTTCTTGCCGGCGGCCTCCATGCTTTCTTCCAGCTTGGATTTGCGCTCGGGCGGCGGCGGCACCATGTTCAGCAAGCCCGAGCTGCTGCGCGAGGGCAGTGCGCCGCCGCGCATATCGCGCGGCAGATTGAGATTGAGGCGCGGTGCATCGGGCGGTGTGGAGGCCGGCGTCGCCACATCGTGCCCCAGTTGCGCGCCGGCATCGGGTGCGCCTTGACCGGGGCGACTCGATGACGCGGGCGTGGCCGTGGCGGGACTGCCAGGCTGGGCATTGCTGCCATTCGATGACGCCGGGGGCGCGTGGACCGGGTTGTTCGGGCTGGCACTGGGCTTGGCTTGAGTCTGCGCCCCGGCCTCCGGGCTGCGGGCCGCGCTGCTGTCGGCAGCCTGAGCGCTGGGGCTGGGGCTGCTCTGCACCTGGGCGGCCGCGGGCTCGGCCTTGGCGTCACTGATCGCCGTGTTGGGCACACCGCCTATCTGAGGGTTGTTAACAGGCAGCGCTGGCAGCTGAGGCAGCGCTGCGGCCGCTTCCACCGGCGCCCGCTGCGGCGGCAAAGGCAGGGCCTCGGATCGGGTGGGAGCTGTCAACGCAGCCGGGTTCGGCGGGGGCAGTTGGCGCGTGCGAACCGGCGCCGTCACCGGTTCGAAGGCCGGCAAGGGCTGCACCGTTTGTGCCGGGGCCGGCAGGGGTTGGGTGGGGCTCAGATCTTGCGCCGTGGCTCGACTCAGGCGGCTGCTGGCCGCCGGCAGGCTGCGCGTTTGCACCGGCGGGACGAAGGCCACGGGCGCCTGGGCCGGCAAGCTCGCTAGGGGGGCGGCTTCGGCACTGGACTGCAAGGGAATGAGCTCGGCGCGTGCCCGGTTCACGGGCGGCGCTGCTTCCCGCAATCGATTCAGCGCCCGCGCCGCCAAGGGCTCGGGCAGCGGTGTGGGGTCCGGTGAAGGCAAGGCCATCGGCTCGGGCAGGCGCTCCAGCGCCGGGGCTGGATCGGGCGCGGGCACGGACTTTGGCATGGGAGCGGCGGCCGGCGTGAGCTCGGGAGCAGGCTTGGGGCCCTCCACCGGCCGAGCCTGGTCCTGCCCGGTTTGCTCCATTTCCTGCGCGGCCGGCGTGGGGTTCCAATCGCCCAGTCGCGCCGCCCCCGGCCCCGTCTCGCGTGGCACTTCGGGCCGCACGCTGCCCCCGTGTCGAGTCTGTCGCGCCAGACCCACCGGGCCCGTCTGCTGCGGCACCCCGGTGCCGGCCTCGCCCGAACCCGCTTCCAGGCGGGGACCACGCAAGGTCACATTGATGCGCCCCCAGACGCCCTCACCCGCCGGCGCCGTGCCACCTTGGGTGTTGCCGAAGACCAGCACCAGCAACACGTGCAGCAGCAGGGCCAGGGTCAGGCATTGCTGCATGCGTGTGGGCGGCTGACGCGGCTGCTGAAGCCACGCAGCCATGGCCGAAACACCAGCGCTTCGGGCCGGGGCATTCACGGTGGCTAAGGCGGGAAATCGGAGCATTGAAAGCGGGGCGGGCAGACGTTCGCGCCCGGCAAGGCTCGGCGGGGCAGGCTGAAATGTAGCGCGGCGCGCCCGGGCGCCACCTGGGGCCTGCCCGCAGTGCGCGGCAGCCGCACTTCGTGAGCGATGTCACGAAATCGGGAAAACCTGGCCCGCAGACATGGGCTGGCGCGCCGGGCGGGCGAGGACTAAGCTGCGTGCATCGCCTGGACTCTCGCTGTGCATTGCAGCGGCACCAGTTTTGCACCCGCCCATTGCAAGGAATCTCCATGAAAACCACCCTGCTCGCCCTCAGCCTGATCAGCCTCAGCGCCCTCTCGCACGCCGCCGCCGCGCCGCAAGACAGCCCCGAAGGCCTGGCACTGCGCAGCGAATGCGCGCAGAAGTACAGCGCGGGCTACGCGGCCCGTGACGCCGCCGCCAAGTCGGACACCGACGAGTACGTGTTTGTCTATCACAAGGGGCAATACAAGGGTGAGCATGTCGCCGGCCAGACCCTGGACTGCACCGAACGCCAGTACGCCGCCTATCTGAACACCGTGGATCCGACCCGCGTGATGGCCGCCTACCCGACTGCCGCTGGCCGCCCCAGCATCAAGGCGCCGCGTCTGCCGCGCACGCCCTCGGTCGGCAAGTGAGCGCCTGACCCGCTCTCAAAGACAGCCCGCTTGCGCGGCCGGGCTCGGTTCGCCGTAGCGCAGCTGCGCCAGTGAAGCCTGAACGCCTGCGGCAACAGCGGGCCGCAAGACGAAGAGGTGCTGATAGCTGCTTTCACACAGCTCTGCCACCTGCGGCCCTCCCAGGGCCGCGATCAAGGCCGGCACCGTGTTGCTGTGACCGACGATCAAGAGCGCCCCGCCGGACTGAGCACGGGCCAGCGCCACGATCTCCTGGATATGTGCGGCGCCTTCCCCGCGCCGGGCAGGCACCGGTCGGGCTTCAATCTGCAGCCGCTGCGCCAGCGGCGCCGCCGTCTCACGGGTGCGACGGAACTGGCTGGTGACGATCTCCCGCACCCCAGCGGCGACCAGCGCCTCAGCCAAGGACTGGGCCCGCACCTGGCCGGCGGCGCTCAAGCCCGGGTCGGCCGCGGGCTCGCCCGCCCGCTCGGCATGTCGCACCAGAAAGATCTGGTCCGGCCAGGCCGAAGCGGAAGCCGCCAGCAGCAGGCCGCCGACCGCCCACAAGCTGCGAATCAGGCACTGCCGCATCACGGCGGCGGCCCTGCGCTTCATGGGGCAGCTTTGGGTGGTTGCACAGCGCCGCCGGTCGAGCGGGCCACGAACACCGCCAAAGCCTCGATGTCGGCCGCGCTGAGCTTGTCTGCAAAGCTGGGCATGGCGCCCAGGCCCGCGCGCAAGACCTTGCGCACCCGCTCGGCGTCTGGCTTGAGCTCGTCCAGCACCGGCCCGACCTGACCTTCCGAGCCGGCCGCCGCCAGCGTGTGGCAGACGGCACAGGCCGGCTGGGTCTGGGTGAACAAGGCCTTGCCTCGCGCCAGCTGCTGCGGCTCGTCAGCCGCCAGCGCGAGCGGCATGGCGGCCAGGCCGCCGATCAAGCCAAGCCAGACGCGCAACTCAAACCACCGTGATGGTGACGGCATGGTCGCGCCAGCTGTTGTTGTTGTAGCCGCTGAGGTTCTCCTCGCGCAGCTCGGCCTGCACCTGGCCCTGAGCGTCGGTGGCGCGGCTGGCCAGGGTGTAGCTGCCCGCAGGCAGGCGTACCGACAGCACGAACTGGCGCCAGGCAAAGCGGCCCAGATCGGGGCCGACCAGGCGGGCGGGGTACCAGTTCTTGCCGCCGTCCACCGAGACCTCGACGCCCTTGATCGCCTGCGTGCCGCCAAAGGCCACGCCGTGGATCTGCACCAGGCCTTCCTTCACCGGGCCGGTCTCGGGCAGCGGGCCGTTGATCCAGGACTTGACGCCCATCTCCAGCACCGAGGGCTGGTCCGGCGCGGCCTTGGCGCCGGCGGGCGTCATGCGGTAGCCGTGCGACATGATGCGAGCCTTGGACTCCTGAGCGGTGAAGGCCAGGCTCTTGACGTACTTGATGTTGTTCACGCCTTGGTAGCCCGGCACGATCAGGCGCAGCGGGCCGCCGTGAGCCAGGCTCAGCGGTTCGCCGTTCATCTCCCAGGCCAGCAGCGCGTCTTCCAGGGCCTTGATGGGCACCGAGCGCTCGACGATGACCGAGCCCGGGTCCACGCCCTCGGGCAACTTTTCACCGCCGGTGCCGGTGATGTAGAGCATGCCGTCGGCCAGACCGCCGAGCGCCGTCACCACATTGCGCAGCGGCACGCCGCTCCACAACACGCAGCCGGCCGCGCCCACGGTCCAAGGCGTGCCGCTGGGCTTGCTGGGGAAGAAGCCGCGGCCATTGCCCGAGCATTGGATGACGGTGGCCACGGTTTCCAGGCCCAGGGTCTTGAGCTCGGCCAGACGCAGGCTGCGCGGATTCTTGACGCCCTCGACCGACAGGGTCCAGGCATCGCGGTCGTCCAGGATGGCGGCGTCGGGCGCGGGCAGGTTGTTGCGAACGTAAAGCTGCGAGGCCGGGGTGATCACACTGGTGCCGAAGGCCGAACGGCGGGTCTCCAGGGTGCTGCTGCTGTGCTGGATCAGCTGGGCGGCGTTCTTCCAGGCGGCGTAGGCCGGCAGCGGTTTGGCGGCGGCCGCTGCGGCGGGTGCAGCCGCAGCAGTCTGGGCCGCGGCCGGGCCCATCCAACTGCCCAGGCCGACGGCGCCAAGGGCCGAAGCCGTGCCAGTCAGCCATTGGCGGCGGGCATGGAGGAGGGCGGAGGGGTTCTTCTTCGTGCTCATGCAATCGTCTCCCGGGGTGCGTGTTTGAAGGGAAGTTTGGGCTAAAGAACAGACTCTGAAATGCAAGCTCGAAACCGGTGCATCTTTCTTGCAAGCGCGCCATTCTGGGGGCTGGCGGCCATGCCGCCGCTCAGGATATAGCCCTAGAGGGCGACGCGCGCCCATTCTGCATTCGACTCTGTGACGACATGAAATACGGGCACACTTCAGGCTTTGGGCAAGATGCCCGAGTCCCAGTCATCGCCATCGGGAGGGGCGACGACTTCTGGCGGCTGCAACCGGACTGAGACGCCGGACCAGCCTGTTATCAAGAAAACCGCCCGATGTTGACGATGAAACCACTTGCAAATATGTGGCGCGCCGCCATGGTGATGGGCCTCTGGGCCTGCGGCACGGCCCAGGCCGGCTTGAGCGCCGTGGTCGCGGTTGAACCCACCGCCAAGAAAGCCAGCTACAGCATCCACTACAGCGCCCTCGACGCCGCCCTCAGCCGAGCGGCCTCTCAAGCGGTGGCCGCCACCGCCAGCGAAGACATGGCCGATGTCATGCGCGCCACCCGCAGCGCGGGCTTCGACATCTTCATCGGCCCGGCTCAGGTGGCCGCCTCGGCCCTGCACCGCGGCTACGAGTTGATGGGTGCCACCCAGGCATCCGAGCCTTTCTTGCTGGTGGTGCGCAAGGAAGTGCCCGACATCCCGGGGCTCAAGACCCGCCGCATCTATCTGCCGCAGCAGGATTCGATCTACACCTATATGGCGCGCGGCCTGCTCAACCAGGGCGGCCTGTCCATGCAGGACATGAAGGTGGCCCATGAGCGCTTTCCGCAAGCCGGCCTGACCGCCCTGATGCTGGGCGCGGCCGATGCCACCGTGGTGACGGCCAGCGACTGGAATGAATGGTCGGCGCAGAACCCGCAAATCGGCCGCGTGCTGGCCAAGACCGAGGGCGTCCCGGCCGGCCTGAGCGTGGTGATCAAAAAAGACCTGCCGGCAGACGTGCGCAGCCGTCTGAGCAGCTTCTTCAACGCGCCACCTGCGGCTGTGGGCCTGCCACCCACCAAGTTCAAACCCGACAGCGGCGAGTACAAGCGCGTCTCCGAGCTGGGCCTGTTCACGCCCACCAGCCTGCCTGGCGTGACCCGTGTCAGCGCGCGCGAAGCGCAGAAGCTGCAAGGCCAGGGCGCCCTGCTGATCGACACCCGCACCGAGAAAGAATTCCAGGCCCGCCGCATCCCCGGCGCCATCTGGGTGCCCTACGTCGAGAAGAGCCTGAAGGACATCGCCTTCAATGCGGCCCAGGACGATTTCAGCGCGCTGGCCAAGGTGGACAAGCTCGACGTCAACCGCGCTGTGATCTTTGCCTGCAACGGCGCGGAATGCTGGAAGTCTTACAAGGCCGCGCGCGTGGCCCAGCAAAAAGGCTTCAAGAAGGTGCACTGGTTGCGCGGCGGCCTGCCCGAATGGGAGGCCGAAGGCCTGCCGGTGCAGAACGCTGCGCCCTGAACCCGGCCGCTCAGCGCGCGGCCTGGCGAGCCTTCCGCTCAATCCAGGCCGTAGCGGCGCCGGATCTCGCGCAGCACACCACGCGCCTCCAGCCGGCCCAGCGCCTGATCCAGCAGTTGCGCATCGGCCTCGCTGACGCTTTTCTCGCTCAGCATGAAGGCCACCGGCCCGCGCACCGTGCCAAATGGCATGAGCTGCAGCACCATGTTTTGCTTGCGGGCCAGATCCAGCAAGGACGCCACATCGCCCAGGATCAGGGGTGCGCGCTGGCGCTGCAGCATGGCCACGCCCTTGCCATGGGTCTCGAACAGCTCCAACAGGCCGGCCTCGCGCAGCGGTGCGCGCCAGGGCTCGAAGTCCGGCCCCAGGCGCCCGGCGTTGAGCACCAGCAGCGGCGTGCGCGTGCGCAGCACATCCTCGAAGCTGCTCAGGCGGGCGGCAGGCGCGGGCAATTCGCGCCCCTGCAGGCTGCGCAAGGCCAGCACACCCAGCACTTCCTCGCGGTAGACGCGGGTGTATCGCACGCCGGCGGCGGGCGGATTCTTGGGCGTGGCGGCCAGGATCAGGTCGATCTCGCCCTCTTGCAGCTGCAGGATGCGCCGCCGCCGCGGCAGCGGATCCACCCACTGCAGACGACAACCGCTTTCGTTCATCAAAGCTTGCAGGATTTCGAAATCCATGCCGCTGTGCTGACCGTCCTCATGGTTGACCAAGTAGGGCGGCCAACTCGCACGGGTGACGCGCAGGGCATGGCGGCAGCCCGCGCTCCAGGCTGAACTCATGGCCAGCAAGAGCAGCAGACTCAGCGCCGCCGAACGGCGACGAAAGCGGGATGAAGCGAGACAGTTCACGAGCGGAGCGACCGGCGTCAAAAACGCTGCGCCTGCGGCCAGCGATTCCCGGACCATAACGCAAAGCCGCCCGAACAGGGCTGGGCGCAGACCCCTATCTGAAATAACGCTGCTGCAGCCGGGCAACGCTGCCGTCGGCCACCAGCTGCTGGTAGGCGTGCAACCAGCGATCAGTCTCGACCTCGCTGACATGTAGAGAGCAGCCCATGTAGAGGTCGGCCTCACCCAGATGGGCGAGGGTCCGGAACGCGCTGCGCGCATAACCATTCAACTCGATGGCAGCATTGAGCATGGGCGCACCGGCATAAATCGCATCCAGCATGTCGCCGCGCAGCATGCGCAGCAAATCCTTGTAGTCCTTGGCCTCGATGATCTGGCTGAAGCGCTCGGCCTGCAGATTCTTGATGATGGGCGAGCCGCGCAGCACGCCGACGCGCCGGCTGCGCAGAGCCTCCAGGCTCAGCGCGCCGCCACCGGCCCGGCCCACCAAGGCATAGCTGACATGCATCAGCAGGATCAGCCAGCGGAACTTGTGCTCGCGGTCCGGCGTGCGCGCCAGCGGAAACACGCCCAAGGCCTCGCCCGCCTCGGTCATGCGCACCGCTCGCGCCCAGGGGAAGAACTGCACGGCATCGCGCCTGCCGAGGCGTTCGGCCATCAACTGAGCCAGCTCGTAGGCATAACCTTGCGGGCCTTCGCTGCTCTGCCAGGCAAACGGTGGCAGGTCACCGGCCACCCAGCGCAAGGGCGCAGGCTCGGCCGCGCTGGCGGCGTGGCTGGTCGCAGCCCAGCTGGCGCAGGCGCTGACAGGCAGGCAGGGAGCCCAGGCGCAGAGGCGGCGGCGGGACAGGGGAAAGTCGGCGGGGTCCATCGCTGCAGCACGCAGACCGGCGGCAGGCGCCGGACACGCAGTCTTGGCTGTTTGTCTCGTCCTGGCTGCCTGTCCCGGCGGCTCAGAGGGGGTGGATCCCTGCAGTTCGATCCACTGTAGCACCGTCGCGTGCGAACACCGCCCCCTGAAACAGGGGCAGCGACAGAACGGGCGAATGCGCCTCGCGACGACCTGGGCGCTGGCTAGCTGCCGCGAACAGGTTGGCCAGGCGCTGAGCTTGGGCGCGATGCGGCGGAGGCCGAGGGCTGCGCCGGAGCCTCACTGGCAGGGCGCGCGGAGGCGCTGGCACTCGCAGCTGCCCCGGGTGGCGCGGCGCCATCCCGTGTCGGGCCGTTGTCTTTCGCTTCAGCGCCCGCGCTGTAGGCCGCGATCAGCATGGCAAAGAGCAGGGTCAGCACCGACAAGGCGGACAAGGCGATGAGGGCCTGCGTCTTTCGATACCCCGGGCCGCCATGCCCGCCCTTGAGATGAGGCGGCCGCCCCGGCATCTCGGGCCAAAACCACTGCGCATCAAGGAAGCTGCGACGACTCATCAAATGGCTGTAGGACACATGGTCATGCAAGATCCGAGCATGCAGGGCGAACCAGAACAGAAGCAAGAAAAGCGAAGATCCGACGATGCCCCACAGCTTGACGCCCCAGCTGAGTTTCTCGCTGCCCAGCAAGCTGATACCGCCCGCGAACAGCAAACCGACCACGGTGAAAAACAAGCCCGCCATGGACGCCTCGGTGGCCCGTAGGGCTCGCATCTCGGAACCCAGCTCCAGGTAGAGATCGCTCAACCTCGCCTGTCGCTCCGGCGTCATGTTTGCCGGCATCGGCGGAGGTTCCGGAATGACCGGTTTCGACAAGCCCAGGAGCCTGTCCAGCAAACGAAGAATCGCTTCCATCATGATTTTCCCCCCGGTTCGGCGCGCTGGCCTTGAGTTTGTTGCGGTAGCCCGCGTCAGTTTGTCGCATGGAGAGCAAGGTTCACCTTGCCGTCTCCTGTCGTGCCCTTCACCCCAGCGCCAGGCCCGCCACGCCCAGCGCAATGGCTGCGGCACCCAGCAGGCGCAGCCCACGGTCGCCCTCGCCCAGCAGGCTGCCGCCGGCCAGGGCGGCGAACAGCATGGACACCTCGCGCGCCGGCGCCACATGACTGAGCGGCGCCAGCTGCATGGCGTAGAGCACCATGATGTAGCTCATCGGCCCCAACACGGCAATGGCCAGGGCGGGCTTCCACTGCGTCCGCCAGACCGCTTTGAAGCGGGCCGGATCGCGCAGCGCGAACG
Source organism: Paucibacter aquatile (assembly GCF_002885975.1). Taxonomy (NCBI): domain Bacteria; kingdom Pseudomonadati; phylum Pseudomonadota; class Betaproteobacteria; order Burkholderiales; family Sphaerotilaceae; genus Roseateles; species Kinneretia aquatilis. The sequence continues at coordinate 2,129,866 of NZ_POSP01000003.1, forward strand.
GCCCCATCACCGGGATGCGCAAGACATTGCCGACGTAGTCGACCAGGATGGGCGAGATCAGCAGCACCTTGACCGCGTACCCATCGATCACGGTGTAGGTGGCAATGAACACCCCGGTCAGCGCGCCCCAGAACAGGCCGCGATGCAGGCGCTGGCGCACAAAGGCGCGCGACTCGCTCAAGGCCCCGGCCTCGCCTCGCCCCAGCAGCTGGCGCAGGAGCGCCGGGCCGCCGGCGATCAGAAACACCCCGGAGACCACCGCCAAGGCGCCCGCGGCGCCCAGCCAACTCAGACTCTCACCCAGCACGAAGACTGCGGCCACCGAGCTCAGCAAGGGCCCGCTGCCGCGTGCCAGCGGGTAGACCACGGTCAGGTCGGCCACCGAGTAGCCATGGAGCAGGCAACGGAAATACAGCACATGCACGGCAGCGCTGACGGCCAGAACCGTCCACTCCAGCCAACCCCAGGTCGCCACACCCTCGACGCCAGTCCATGCCACCACCGGCGCCCAAACCAGGCCAACCAGGATGGAGCTCATCAGCACGAACTCGTTGCCGCCCCCACCGCTGCGCTTGGCGATCAGATTCCAGCTGGCGTGGCAGATGGCGGCGGCAAGCACCAGGGCGAGGGCAAAAGGACTCATTCGGGGCGCAAGAAGACTGGCAGGGCACAGAACCGGCCCAACACGACGAGCGCCTCGGACCGAAACCCTCGATTGTGCGTTCGTCAGCGAACAGACCGCGCAAGCCAGGCAATCTACAAGCACCGTGTCGGTGCCCCTGCCGCGCCGCCGCCAACTCAAGGCCTGCCATGATCCATACGCAATCCACCTCCACCCGCCGCCCCTTCCTGCGCATCAGCGCGGCAATGCTCACCGCCAGCCTCAGCGTGCTGGGCGGGCTGTCGCCCCTGTCCGCCTCAGCGGCCAGCGCCGAAGATCTGAACAAAGATGCCCAACAAGCCCTCGCCGCGCTCTACAAGAGCAATCCGGTGGCGGAAACCATCTCCAAAAAGGCGCGCGCCGTGCTGGTCTTCCCCAAGATCGTCAAGGCCGGCTTGGTCTTCGGCGGCAGCTACGGCGAAGGGGTGCTCATGAAACAGGGCGCCGTCAGCGAGTACTACAACTCGGTGTCCGCCTCCTGGGGCTGGCAAGCCGGCGCCGAGTCCTACGCCTACGTCGTCTTCCTGATGAGCGACAAGGCGGTGCGCTACCTGGCCAAATCCAAGGGCTGGGAGTTCGGTGTCGGCCCCAGCCTGGTGCTGGTCAACGAAGGTGTGGCCAAGAACCTCAGCACCTCCACCCTGAAAGACGACGCCTACGCCTTCATCACCGACCAGCAAGGCCTGATGGCAAGCCTCAGCATCGAAGGCACCAAGATCAGCCGCATCAAGCGCTGAATCTCGCATTGGCGGCGATGGCGGCTTGCGGCACGAAGCAGCCTTTGGTTTTGCTCGTGAGGCCCTGCAGCCCGTGCCGCCACCGGGCTCATGGTTCCGGGGTCGGCCCTGGCGGGCCGACTTCCCTGCGCTGCTCGCACCTCGGGGCTGGCGCATAACTCACTCCGCTCCCTGCGTTCGCTTCGTTCAGACAGAAGCGCCAAGTCAGAACTTGAAGCGCACGAGTACGTGCGCGCCCCGAGGCGCTGCGCTGCTCGGCCCAGCACAATTCGCCCGGCAGCGGCACGGGCTGCAGGGCGCTTGCATCGCGATCGATCTGCCTCATCCACGGTGGAACACGCCATCTCCGGAGGTGGCTCGGCCCGCCGACGGGCGATTTGTGCGCGGCCGAGGGCGCAGCGAAGCGGCTCAGGCGCGCGTACTCGCGCGCTTCAAGTGCTGACTCGGCGCCACTGTTTGACCACAGTGAACGCAGCGAACGGAGGGAGTTTGGCGCCGCTGAGCCGCGCAGAGAGCACCGAGGGGAGTCAGCTCAAAGAGCCGACCCGCGAACCATGAGCCTGGCGGCGGGGCGAGCCACCGCAGCGAGAAAGATCAATCAAGACAGCGGAAGTCCGCAATGTGCCTATTCTGTTGAAAAAGTCCCTACCTCGACCCGCTTGTGCACCGTACAATTTGAGTGTTAGCCGGTCGAATCTTGGAGGGCGTCGAGATGATGGGACGACAAGCGAGCGGGCAAGATCGGTTGTTCTATTCGTTCAACCTCGAAGACCACATTCCCCAGAATCATCTGCTGCGCGGCATTGATCGCTGCCTTGACTTCGCTGGCCTGCGTGAGCACCTGGCCGAGCATTACAGCCAGATCGGCCGCCCGTCCATCGACCCTGAGTTGATGCTGCGCATGTTGGTCGTCGGGTACTGCTATGGCATCCGCTCCGAGCGCCGCCTGTGCGAGGAGTTGCACTTGAACTTGGCCTACCGTTGGTTCTGCCGACTGAGCCTGGAAGACGCCGTACCCGATCACTCCACTTTCTCGAAGAATCGCCATGGGCGCTTCCGTGACAGCGGCGTGTTCCGTTGGTTGTTCGATGAGGTCGTGCGTCGCTGTATGGCAGCCGGCCTCGTCAAGGCTGAGGGCTTTGCAGTAGATGCCAGCATCGTGGAGGCCGATGCCAGCAGCCAGCGTGGTGTGGCTGGCACCGAGTCGGTTGACTGGAAAGATCCAGCACTGAGCACACGCGCCGTGCGCGAGTACCTGGAAGGATTAGATGCCGAAGCCCTTGGCAAGGTCCTACCCAAGAAGATTTCGCTGACCGACCCACAAGCAAGTTGGACGGCGGCGACGGGCGGCCCCGCGTTCTTCGCCTACTCGACGAATTACCTCATCGATGCCGAGCATGGCGTGATCATGGATGTCCAGGCCACGCCGGCCCACCGCACCGCCGAGGTCGAGTCGACCAAACTGATGGTTGATCGAGTGCAGGAGCAGTTCGGCCTCAAGCCCGAGCGGTTGATCGGCGACACGGCCTACGGCACGGCGCCCATGCTGAGTTGGATGGTGGACGAAAAGGGCATCGAACCCCATGTGCCCGTCTGGGATCGCACGCAGCGCGATGACGGCACGCTCTCAAGCAACGAGTTCACTTGGGACGAGCAGGCCAAGGAATACACCTGCCCACAAGGTCGCCCGCTGCGCAGCCAGTGGCGCGTCTTCAAGATTGAGCGCAGTCACATCACCAAGGCCGACACTGTGATTTACCGTGCGAGCCAACAAGATTGCGCCAACTGCCCCGAGAAGCAGCGCTGCTGCCCCACCACCCCTATGCGCAAGATCGTTCGCAGCGTTCACGAAGCCGCACGGGACGTAGGGCGCAAGATTGCCACCACCGAACAGTACGAGCGCTCACGTTGCCAACGCAAGAAGGTGGAAATGCTGTTTGCCCACCTGAAGCGAATCCTGCGGCTGGATCGCTTGCGCCTGCGAGGACTTAGTGGCGCGATGGACGAGTTCACGATGGCTGCGGCAGTACAAAACCTGCGTCGTTTGGCGATGCGGGTGCCGCAAGGTCCACCAACTCAAGGCACAGCTACGCCCGCTTGAGGCGAAACCCCATCGATTAACCTCAAAACCGGGTCGAAAGACCTGGTTCAGACGAAGAAAAGGTGAGTTGAGCGCCTTCGCCTTCCCTTCCGCAACGTCGCCTTCGAGCCGATCAGCGACTTTTTCAACAGAATATGCCGAGAACCGACATCCCCGCCGAATCAGGGACTCACGCCCGCCTCCGGCAGGCTGTACTCAAAACGATAGCTGTGTGCGCCGCCCGGGGCGATGTCGATGACCATGCGGCCCCTCAGGCCCGTCAAAGCCTCGGTGCCCGAATCGGGCACCACGGTGATGCTTTGGGTCGGTGCGCCGCGGTCCAGGGTGGAGCTGTGTTGCAGCACAAAGCTGCCAGCGCGGCCGTCCAGCGTGCCCTGAACCCGCTCCATGGCCACATAGCCAGCCGATCCGCTGACGGCGCTGCGGAAAGCAATCATCTCGCCGGTGCTGCTGCCCTCCAGCGCACCGTGGAAACGCTTGTCCAGCGACATACGCCCCAGGCCGCTGCTGGCGGCCACAGCGCTCATCTCCTGAGGCGCGAGCTTCACTTCGAAGGGGCCGCTGACTTGATGGCTGAAATTGCTGCGGTCGCTCATGGCGCGCTCCGTTTGAATTGCGGGTTTGGTTGGCTGGGTTTGCGCAAGCAACAGGCTGCTGCCTGTAGCCAGCGCGGCAGCCCAGAGGATAGAGGTGAAGAGGTGCAGAGGCCTCATGGCAAGATGAACTTTCTTTCAAGCTGATTCGGTGCGAATCCATCCGGCCGCCATTGAACCCGCCATGTCCCAAGACAAGATTGGAAAAACACGACACGCGGCACTGCCCACCTTGCGCACCCCGCCGCGCGGCGTGCTGCACCGCGTACCGGTCGGCGAGTTCGAACACCAGCGCCTGGCGCCGCCCGAAGACCTGGCCGATTGGATCGAGCATGTCTGGCGCGTGCGCTGGAAACTTGAAGGTCTGCCGCCGCAGCTGCAAGAGACCCTGCCCCACCCCAATATTCATCTGGTGCTGGAGCCCGGTGCCGCGGCGGTCTGGGGCGTGCACAGCCGGCGCTGGTCGCGTGAATTGGCGGGGCGTTCGTTGGCCTTGGGCATCAAGTTCAGGCCCGGCGCCTTCCGCCCCTGGCTGGGCGGCCCGGTATCGGCCTTGAGTGATCGCTCGCGGCCACTGCAGGAGCTGTTCGGGCCTGAGTCCCAAGCGCTGAATGCGGCCTTGGAGATGGAGGCGATGGAAGACGCGGCCACACATGTCCTGGACTTTCTGCGGGCCCGCCTGCCCGCGCCCGACGCGCAGGCGCTGCTGGCCGGCCGCATCGTCGACAGCGTGGCCGTGGATCTCAGCCTGCACAGCGTAGAGGCCCTGGCTGCTCGCTGGCAGATGAGCCTGCGCTCGCTGCAGCGCCTGTTCTCAGAGTACGTCGGTGTCGGGCCGAAATGGGTGATCCAGCGCTACCGCATGCACGAGGCGGTGGCCCGCGTGCAGGCCGGCGAGCCGGTCGCCTGGGCGGCGCTGGCGCAGGATCTGGGCTTCTTCGACCAGGCGCATTTCAGCGCGGCATTTCGGCGCCTGATCGGCCAGACGCCAGGCGGCTACGCCCGGGCTCATGCCGGCGCAGCCGTCGCCAGCCCAGCACCACACCGCTGAGACTCAGGCCCAGGCCGGCCAGGCTGTAGTCGTAAGCGTCGTAGCGCTGCAGCCACTCCTGCTCGACGATGCGGGCCTGGGGCAGCAGGCGGGCCGCGGCCTCGCGCAGCGCTCTTCGCTCATGGACAACCGGCGCTTGCCGTTCGGTTCCACCACAAAGCTGGCGGCGCAGCAGCGCGCCGACGTCGCCCGCCTTTTCAGCCCGCAGCGGGTCCCCGGCATAGGGGGCTCGGTCGGGCTTCGCGCCAGGCGCCTCGAACATCTTCGAGGGGTTCATGGAGAACAAGCCGCTGAGCACCCTGGTCAGGGCCAACACGCCGCCGCCCAGACCCAGGATGTGGTGCCAGCGGGCGAAACCCTTGCGATCGGGCGAGCGCGAGCCACTCTTGTAGCGGCCCCGGAAACGCCAGCGCACACGCCCGCCACAGAAGATGGTGAGCCAATGCAGCCAGGCGCCCAGCCAGCCCCAGCTGCGCTCGGTGAAGCTGGCGTCACGCACCACCTCGCCGGTGGCGCCGCTGGCGTACAACCAGCGCTGCGCCTCGTCGGCCACCGCCACGCGGTAGAGGGGGCGGTGCGGGTCCATTGCCTTGGAGTGGGTCCAGGCGTCGTCCTCCACCCGCGCCAGCAGCTCGGCCGGCGCATCCTGCGCAAAGTGGCGCGCAGCCGCGAGCGCCTGATCCGCACTGACGCTCGCAATGCGCCAAGCGCTGCGCGCATCGCTGAAGATGTAGCGCGGCTGGCCCGCTGCACTGCACAGGCGCCACTGGCTGGCGTCCTCCAGGCCCGAGGCCTGCAAAGCCTGCGCCACCGGCACGCAGCAGGCCTGCCCGTCCAGCGCCGGCAGACCTTGCATCTGCTCGGCCGGCGTCAGCTTGGGGTAGCCGACGGAGAGCATGAGCATGCCGGACAGGATTCACAGCGCCATCACCAGGCAGAGCGCAATGCCGGCCCAGCGGTGCAGCAGATAGAGGAAGCGTTTCATGGCTACGCCCCGTTCAGAAGCACCTGACCCTCGGCCCCAGGGCCTTGAGATCGCGCTGCAGGCTGACAGCGGTCTGGGCCAGGTAGAGGCGGCTGATGTCACCGCTGCGGTCGGCCATCTTGGTGATGCCGTTGAGCATGCCGCCCACGGCGCCCGAGCCATTCCGAAAACTGGACGGGCCGCCGGTGGCCTCCACGCGCTCGACGATCCAACGGTCCACCGGGCGGGCAAAGAAGACGTTTTGAGCACCTCCTGGGTACTGCTGGCGCCGCGGATCTCGATGGCCTCGCAGTCAATCACGGTGACGCTGGCCGGCGTTTTCATGAGGATCAGGGCCAGTCTCAGCCAGGCTGGCTGGCTGGCTCGGCCATGGCGGCCGGCGGCAGGAACGGGCTCGGTGGGCAGCGCGTCATCTTCAGCAGGGCAGCCATCCAGGGAAACCAGGAGAAGAAGCAGCGGGCCAGAGCCGAAGGCGAACGCATACCGGCATTCCAGGCACGCGGACTGCCCCCCAAGCACCGAACAGCGTTGCCCTTGCGCCCGCCGCACGCCCCTCAGCGCGGGTAGGCCGCTGCGCAGGCCTGGGCGCGCGCCAGTCCGCCCCAGGCCTCGAAGCGCTCGCGTGCCGCGGCATCGATGCGCTCGGGCGTCAGCCAGGGATCGGCCGCATTGCGGCTGCCCGGGAAGATCAGCACCACGGTGGGCGGCACGGTCCAGGCCTTGCCCTTGAACGCGCCCTTGCCACGCAGCTCCTGGTAGTTGAGCGGCGGCTCGGTCTTGCCGAGCAGCTTGCCGTTCAGCGCCACCGAGCCCTCGCCCAGCTGGTCCGAAGGACCGGAATCACCGACCACGGCAAACACCGGGCTCATGGCATCGCGCCGCAGCGCCACCACCAGATCGCCGATGCGGGCACCGCGCTGCGCGAACTCGGATGGCTGGCCGCGCTTCGGGCCCTTGGGCAGCACCAGGGCCGGCGTCACCAATGCATCGGCGTAAGCCGTGAGGTCACAGGCATCGCTGACACCCGGCTTGCGCAAGGCCGTGGCCGAGACCAGAAAGCCATCGACCTCGGGGCAGGGCTTGCCATTCCGGAGCGGGATGATGTCGGCCGATAGCTTGCTGCGCTTCCACATCTCGGCCGGCCAGCCCTGGGCCGCGGCCTGCTGCACCAGCTCGCGGCGCGCTTGCAGGCCGGCCTTGTCCAGGCCGGCGCAGGCGTCGCTCATGGCATTGCAGAGGTTGTTGAGCGCCACCCGCTCTCCCCAGAAATCGCTGACGCTGTAGCTGCGGCGGGTGCCGTCGGTGTTGACGTTGAGGCCGTCGATGAACATCAGCGCCTGGTTCTGCGCATCGGCCCAGACGGCGGTGCGGCCGCCCTTGGCATTGCCGTCCTTCTGCTCAAACGCAGGCGACATGCCGCAATCGACGGCGGCTTGCGTCCAGCCTGGCACGGCAAGGGCGGCGGTGAATGCGGCGACGAGCGCGCCGCGCTGGGCCATCGTCCAAGTCCTGCTGTCGTTCCGAAATGCACGCATGATGGCCCGATCTCCAAAGGCCGAGACATCTCGGCCCGGCGATTGTGGGCCGGCAACAGCGCGCCAGCCAGCCTGTGGCGGACTTCAAGCTGGGGGCTTGTGCCGCCCCGATGGATCAGTGCAGGTCGAGGGCAAACGCCGCGTCGCGCAGGCGAAAACCTTGCTGCCAGAGCGCTTGCAGCGCCAGGCGCTGGGCCGCTTGCTGGAGCTGCGCCGGGCGCTGGCCCGGGCGGGCCCACAGGGGCTCGCTCAGCCATTGCACAGCCCCGCCCTGCTGGCGCAGCAGGGCCAGGCGCCAGGCTTGTTGCAGGCCGCGGCTGCGGCCTTCATCGGCCAGCACGCCAATCCAGTCACCGGCCTTGATGCCCAGGGCCGCACGCAGGACCTGCGCCGCGCTGGCGCCGCGCGGCAGCGTGGCCAGGTGCTCGCCCGTGGGGCTGAGCAAGTGCTGCTGCTGTTGCTGTGCGGCCGGCGCCGGCTGGGCGGTGAACGAAAGGGTGGCGGGCTGAGGCGCGGGGCTGGTGACAGGCACCAGATGGCGCAGGCTGGGCTGCGTTGTGCGCGCGGCGCTGAGGTGGCCGGCGGCGCGGCGGGTCAGCCAACGGTCGAAAGAAGCGAGACCTTGCATGATGAATGAAAAACTCCGAGAGCCCTGACACCGGCAGTTGCCGGCCCGGGGCATCTCGGAGCCGCAACGCTTTAGCCGTATTTGTTAGCCCGCCCGCAAGTAGTTGGTAAATCGGCGGTGACACCCTGTTTCCAGCGCGTCGAGTCCCATTCTAGCCGCAGTCGCGCGCGGGCCGGAAGGCAGAAATGCGCAGCTTTTTCAAACGCTGAGCGATCTGCGCCCGCGCGCGCGCAAGGCTCGGCGGGCTCAGGGCGCCAGCTCCAGCGCCGTCACCACCAGGCCGCCGGACTGCATCTCGACCCGAAAGCGCACCCGTTCGCCGACCTTGCGGCCCTCCAGCAAGCTCGGCGAGCGCAGACGAAACCCCATGGTCATGGGCGGCATGTCGAGATGGGCGATCTCTTCATGCTTGAGCGTGATCTTGCCGCCGGCGGCGTCGATCTTGCGCAGCTCGCCCAGGGTCCAGGGCGCCGGGGCCGCGGGGACGGAGGCAGCCGGTGCATGGGCCGCATGGTCCATGGCCAGGGCCGCCGGGGCGGTGAAGGAGAAGGCCAGCAAGGCTGCGGCCGGGAAGGCGTGGCGCGCAGCGCGCGAGGGATTGAATTTCATGAGGCGTCTCGAAATAAGGGTTGTGATGCGTTCTTTTGGCCGGTGTCGGGCTCAATGCCCGCTGTGCCCGCTGTGCCCGCCGTGGCCACCGCCCTGGGGCTTGCGCGCGCGCAGCTCGGTCGGGCCATTGCTCGCGGCGGGCGCCGCCTGCTGGCGCGGCATGGACTGGCCGCCCTCGGCGGCAAAGCGGGCCGGTGTGGGCAGAGGCGCGCCGCTCCACTCGAAAGCACGACTGCCCTTGGGCTGGGCGTACCAGCCGGGGTCGCTGTAGTCGCCCGGCTTCTGGTCCTTGCGCACCTTGAGGATGGAGAACATGCCGCCCATCTCGACACCGCCAAACGGCCCCTGCCCCGTCATCATGGGCAAGGTGTTGTCGGGCAGGGGCATTTCCATCTCGGCCATATCGGCCATGCCGCGCTCGCCCATGACCATGTACTCGGGCACCAGGCGCCGGATCTTCTGCGCCAAGCCGCTGTGGTCCACGCCGATCAGATTGGGCAGGCCATGGCCCATGGCATTCATGGTGTGGTGGCTCTTGTGGCAATGAAAAGCCCAATCACCCGGCTCATCGGCCAGGAACTCGATCTGGCGCATCTGGCCGACGGCGATGTCGGTGGTCACCTCGGGCCAGCGCGCGCTGCGCGGCACCGGGCCACCATCGGTGCCGGTGACGCTGAACTCATGGCCATGCAAATGAATGGGATGGTTGGTCATGGTCAGGTTGCCGACGCGGATGCGCACCCGGTCGCCCTGGCGCACATGGAGCGAATCGATGCCGGGGAAGACCCGGCTGTTCCAGCACCAGAGGTTGAAGTCCAGCATGGTGCTGGGCCTCGGCGTGGCAGCGCCGGGCTCGATGTCGAAGGCATTGAGCAAAAAGCAGAAGTCGCGGTCCACCGTGTCGATCTGCGGGTGGCGGCCGCGCGGATGGGTGATCCACAAACCCATCATGCCCATGGCCATCTGCGTCATCTCGTCGGCATGGGGGTGGTACATGAAGGTGCCGGGCCGGCGCGCCTCAAACTCGTAGACAAAGGTCTTGCCCGGCTGGATGGCCGGTTGGGTCAGGCCCGAGACGCCGTCCATGCCATTGGGCAGGCGCTGGCCATGCCAGTGCACGCTGGTGTGCTCGGGCAGGCGGTTGGTGACGAAGATGCGCACGCGGTCGCCTTCCACCACCTCGATGGTCGGGCCTGGCGACTGGCCGTTGTAGCCCCAGAGGTGCGCTTTCATGCCAGGCGCCAGCTCGCGCAGCACCGGCTCGGCCACCAGATGAAACTCCTTCACGCCCTGGTTCATGCGCCAGGGCAAGGTCCAGCCATTGAGGGTGAGCACCGGCTGATAAGGCCGGCCATTGGGCGGCAGCAAGGGCGGGGCCGTCGTGGCCGAGGTTTGCAGCACAGGCTCGGGCAAGGCGGCCATGGCCACACGGCTGACCGCCGTGGCCGTGACCGCCGCGCCCAGGGCACCGGCGCTGCGGACAAACAAATCGCGTCGAGACACCATGGTCGGGACTCCGTTGGAATTTTCAGTAAGGATGGACGAGGCAGGCTCAGTGCGCAGCAGGCGCGAGGCCGCTGGACACAGGGCTTTCGCCCACGGCCACGGCCGAGCTGGGACCCAGCAAGGCCTGATCCAGGGCTGCCTGGGCCAGCCAGAAATCACGCTGGGCCGCCAGCGCGGCATTGACGGCCGCAATCTGCGCCCGCGCGTCGGCCAGCAGCTCGAAGACGCTGATGAACATGCCGTTGTAGCGCAGCAGGTTTTCCTCCGAGATGCGGCGCGCGATCGGCAGCAGCTCGTCGCGGTGGTGGCGCGCGATGTCGTAGCTGCTGCGCCAGAGCAGCTCGGCTTCGCGCACTTCGGAGCGGGCCTGGATGGCGGTCTGCGCCGCCTGGTGCACGCTTTGCAAGTAGAGCGCTTCGGCATGCGCCTGGCGGGCCTCACCCCAGTCGAAGAGCGGGATCTCGAAGTGCAGCTCCGTGCCGGTTTGCAGCGGCGCTTCGTTGCTGCTGTTGCGCATGACGCCCAATTCCAGCGCATTGATGAAGTGGCTGATGCGGCTCAGGCCCAGGCTGCGCGCCGTGGCCTCGGTCTGGGCACGCGCGGCCTGCACATCGAGGCGCTGGGCCAGCGCCTGCTGCTCCAGCCCGGCCCGTTCGGGCAAGCCATCCGGCAGATCGGGCAGTTGCGTGGGCAGACGCAGGCGCGCCAGCGGCTCGCCCCACAGGCCCAGCAAGCGGGCCAGGCGCTCGCGCTGCTGCAGGCGCTGCTGCTCGGCCCGGGCCAGGGCCAAAGCAGCCTCAGCGGCAAAGCCCTGCTCACGCGCCAGCTGCAGGCGGTTCCAGTTGCCGGCACCGACCATGCGCCGGCCCAGCTCGGCGCCGGCCTCGGCAGCCTCCAGCACATCGCGCTGGTAGCGCAGGGCCTGCTCGGCCGCCACCGCGCTCACCCAGGCGCGCCGGGTGTCGGCCGCCAGCGCCAACAGGGCCAGGCCGGTGCGCTGCTGCAGGGCACGCAAGCGCCGGGCCTCGATCTCGCGCACCTGCGGCAGCGCCAGCAGCTGGCCCAGGTTCAGGCCCAGGCCGAGCTCACGTTCACGCTCATCGCCGCGGCGCAGGCGGGCGATGCTGAAGCCCGGATTGGCCAGGCGCCCGGCCTGTGCGCGCTCGGCCTCGCCCAAGCCCAGCTCCTGCAAGCTGGCTTGCAGGCCGCGGTTGTTGAGCAAGGCGAGCTGCACGGCAGCGTCCATGGTCAGCGGCGCGGCCAGCAAGGTCTCGACCTGGGCATCGACACGGGCCTGGTCGGCCGCGGCGCGGGTGAGCTGCAAGGGCTGGCCGCTCTGCTGCTGGGCCAGCTCGCGCAAAGGGGCGTAGGCGGCCTCGGGATCCAGGCTTGCGCAGCCGCTCAGGGCGGCGGCCGCGGCCAGCAGCAGGCTACGAGAGAAGTGAGGGGGCCTCATGGTCGGCCTCCCGACGAAGCTGCGGCGCTGGCGGCTGCTGGCGGGGCCACGGATGCCGCGGGCGGCAAGCCCTGCCGGGCATAGGCACGCCAGCCGCCGACGCGGCGCACCTGTTCGTTGAGGGCGGGCCAGTCACCGGCGCTGGGCTCGTCGAGCGCGCGCGCCGGCGGCAGCACGGGGCGGTAGACCACCGGCGGCACGGCGGCCTGCGGGTTCAAGGGCGCCAGCAGATCGGCAGCACGATCTGCAGCACGATCTGCAGCCAGGGCGGGCTGTGCGGGCGAGAACGCGGCCAGCAGCAAGCCGGCCAGCGGGGCAAACAAAAAGGGTTTCATGCGACAGGTCTCGCAGCGTGAATCGAATCGAAACGAACAGTGCTGCCGGGCCTTCGACGTGGCATCCAGGCACAGCGTCAGGCGGGCGGCAGCGGCCGAAACAGATTCAGGCGAGCCGGGGCGGGCGGTCGAGGCCGCCGGTCAGCATGCGCTCACGTGCCGCCGCGGGCGCGCTCACGGGCACCGAGGCCGGGGCCGGCAGGCGCAAGCTGGGCAGGCTGGGCAAGAGGGCCGGCGCGTGGCAGCAGGCGGACGCCGCGCAGGCGCTGCAGCCGGTGTCCGAGCCTGAGTTCGCGTCCGCAGAGGCGCCCTCATGAACCCCGGCCTCTTCGGCCGGTGCCATCTCGTGACAGGGAGGCACGGCCTCCGATGCGGCCTTCATGGACGGGGCTTCCGTGACCACCGCCACCGTCATGGGCAAGGCCGCCATGCCGCACTGGCTCAGGCCCGCCAGCGCTTGCAAGGGCAAGGCCAGGGCCAGCAGTGCGGCGACAACGGTGCGCCAGAAAACGGTGTTCATGCGCCCAGTGTAAGCCGGCCCGCGAGGCCTTGGCTGCGCCTCAGCCCACCTCCTCGGCCGCCGGGTCCGCATAACGCGCAGCGATATGGCGGAATTCCTCCTGCACCGCCATGAAGGCGTCCACCACATCGGGGTCGAAATGGCGGCCGCGGCCCTCGGCAATGATGCTCAGTGCGGTCTCGTGGCTGAAGGCTGGCTTGTAGACGCGGCGGCTGATCAAGGCGTCGTAGACATCGGCCAGGGCCATCAGCCGGGCCGAGGTGGGAATGGCCTCGCCGCTCAGGCCCTGGGGATAGCCGCTGCCGTCCCATTTCTCCTGATGCGAAAGCGCAATCTCCTTGGCGAAGCGCAGAAACGGTGCCTCATGGCCCAGTCCCTGTTCAGCCCGGGCGATCGCTTCGAAACCCAGGGTGGTGTGGGTCTTCATGATCTCGAACTCGGCCTCGTCGAGCTTGCCCGGCTTGAGCAGGATGCGGTCCGGAATGCCGACCTTGCCGATGTCGTGCATGGGTGCCGACTTGAACAGCAGATGGATGTTCTCCGGCGTCAACAGCGCGGTAAAGCGCGGGTGGGTCTGCAGTTGCCGCGCCAGGCATTGCACATAGTGCTGGGTGCGGCGAAGGTGGTTGCCGGTTTCGTTGTCACGCGTTTCGCCGAGCGAGGCCATCGCCAGCACCACGACGTCCTGCAGAGCCTCGATCTCCTGGGTGCGGCGCGACACCTCGGCGGCCAAATAGTCGCTCTGGTTGCGTAAAAAATCAGTGGCCGCCTTGAGCGCCAGGTGCGTGCGGATGCGAGCGCGGACGATGGGCGGGCTGATGGGCTTGGTGATGTAGTCCACTGCGCCCAGCGACAGGCCCTGGGTCTCGTCATCCACCTCGGTCTTGGCAGTCAGGAAGATCACCGGAATGGCGGCCGAACGTGGTTCGGCCTTGAGGCGACGGCAGACCTCGTAGCCGTCCATACCGGGCATCATCACATCGAGCAGGATCAGATCTGGCAGTTGCGCGCCCTGGGTCAGATGCAGGCAGCGCTCGCCACTGTTGGCCACGGTCACGCGGTACTCGTCCTTGAGCAGACCGAACATCAGCTCCAGGTTGTCAGGCGTGTCGTCCACAACCAGGATCGTGGCTTTGGGGAGGGTGGGAATGCTGATCACGCTGAGAGCCCTTCCTGATCCGACTTGCGACCTGCAGTCTTGCTTCAAGCAGCGGGGGCACCCGCTCTGCCACCAAGCAGGCCATACCGCTGCAACAGCGCTTGCAAGATGGGCGCCACCCGATCGAAGTTGAACTGCCGCAATTCGCGCGCGAAAACCTCGAAGCCAGCGCCTAGAGCCGCCTGCCACAAAGTGTCGTATTCGGCCAGCAAGGCCAGCGCCTCTGGGTCACCATCCTGCAACTGTTGCAGCAACACGGGGCCGTGGGCCCGCAGCTCATGCAACTGGCCTTGGCTCAGGCCCGGCCCGTCGGTGCTCTGCGTCACAGGCGCACTGGCGCTCGCCCGCAGATTGGGCATGGCCGCCTGCAAACCCTCCAGGAGTTGCTCCATGCCCTTCTCCAGAGCGAGCAACAGGGCTTGCAGCTCAACGTCACGGGACAGGTCCACCTCCTCGCGTTGGCGCAGCGCATGCTCCAACAGCTCGGCACGCTGCTGTACGTCGACCGCGCCCAAGTTGCCGGCCACGCCCTTGAGGGTGTGGGCCAGCATGCGCGCCGCCTGGCCGTCGGCGGCCTGCAGCTGCCGCCGGATCTCGGCCGGCGCCTTGCCCTGCCCTTGCACAAACTTCGCCAGCAGCGATTGGTACAGCGCCAGCTTCTGACCCGTGCGGCTCAAGCCCAAGGCGGCCTGCAAGCCATGCACGGCGCGCAAGGCCTGCAGATCAAGCGGATCCGGCTCTGCCAGCCGCTGCTGCGGCAGCGCGTCATGGGGCTGCAATTGGGCGGTTCCGCGCCCGGCCGGCTGAATCCAGCGGGCCACCATTTGGTACAGCAGATCCGGCTCGACCGGCTTGGCCAGAAAATCATTCATGCCCGCGTCGAGGCAGGTCTGACGGTCCGCAGCCATGACGTTGGCCGTCATCGCCACCACGGGCAGATCGGCCAGGCCTGGCATGGCGCGCAGCGCCCGCGTGGCCTCGGGCCCATCCAGGCGCGGCATGTTCATGTCCATCAACACCAGTGCATAGGTCTGGGCTTGAAGCGCCTGCAAGGCCTGCTCACCATCGTCGCAGCAATCGACCTCCAGGCCAGCCTCGCGCAACAGCTCGGCAGCAATCTGAAGATTGATTTCGTTGTCATCCACCAGCAGCACCCGCGCGCCGCGCAGCTCAGCCAGGCGGGCTGCCGCCGGGCTTTCGCTCCAGCCCGCACTGCGCTCGACCGATTTGCGCTCGCCACCACTGAGCAGCAACATCAGGTTGTCGAGCAGCACCGATGCATTGATGGGCTTGACGATCACGGCATCGAAGCGCTCCTTGCGCGCCTGCTGCAACACCTCCTCGCGGCCAAAGCCGGTGACCAGCATCAGATGCGGCGCCCTGCCGCGCTGCTCGGCCCGCATGCGGCGCCCGGTCTCCAGGCCATCGAGCCCGGGCATCTGCCAGTCCAGCATGACCACTTCGTACGGCTGCGCCTGGTCTTCGGCCGCCGCCACTGCCGCCAAGGCCTCGCCACCGCTGGCTACGGCGTCCACCTGCAGACCAAAACCATCCAAGACCTCTCGAAGCACCGTGCGGGCACTGTCGTTGTCATCCACCACCAGAACGCGCCGCCCCTGCAGATCGACGGGCGAGGCCTCCAGCGGCAAGGCTTGCTGGCCCTTGCCCAGCACCGTGGTGAACCAGAAAGTTGAGCCCTGGCCGGGTTCACTCTCAACGCCGACCTCGCCGCCCATCATGTCTACCAGCTTGCGCACGATGGCCAGGCCCAGACCGGTACCTCCGAACTGCCGACTGATCGAACTGTCGGCCTGCTGGAAGCTCTGGAACAAGCCTCCGATCTGCGCCGGGGTCATGCCAATTCCGGTGTCGCGAACCTCGAACCTCAGCAACACCTCATCACTGCTCTCGCGCAACTTGCGCACCTGCACGGCCACCTCGCCCCGCGCCGTGAACTTGACGGCGTTGTTGCCGTAATTGATCAGCACCTGACCCAGGCGCAAGGGGTCGCCGACCAGCTGATCGGGCACGTCGCGGGCGACATCGAAGATCAGCTCCAGCCCCTTGTTCGCCGCCTTCTCGGCGATCAGGTTGGCAAAGTTGCTGAGCACCGCGCTGAGCTGGAACTCGATGCGCTCCAGGTTGAGCTTGTTGGCCTCGATCTTGGAGTAATCGAGGATGTCATTGAGGATGCCCAGCAAGTGATGGGACGACAACTGGATCTTGCCCAGATAGTCTCGCTGCTTGCTGTCCAGCTCGGTCTTGAGCACCAGATGGGTCATGCCGATGATGGCATTCATCGGCGTGCGGATTTCGTGGCTCATATTGGCCAGGAAAGTGCTCTTGGCGCTGTTGGCCAACTCGGCTTGCTCCTTGGCCTGACGCAGGGCCTCGGCACTGGCATGTTCGGCGCTGACATCTTCGAAGATGGCCAGCACGCCCTCACGGCCATCACCCAGACTGAAGCGCTTGCCGGCGATGCGAGCCCAGAACAGCTGCCCGTCCTTGCGCACCATCTGTATCTCGTAGTGATGCAAGCTGTCCGCGGCCAGGGCCTGATAGACCTCGCGACCACTGTGTTCAAAATCGTCCTCGCTGGCATAGAGCGCGCGTGTGGACTGACCGATCAGTTCGCCCGGCTCCCATGCGAAGACCTCCTCAAAACGCCGGTTGCAGCGAAGCATGCGGCGCTCGCTGACCAGCACGATGCCGACCGAGGCGGTTTCGAAAATAGCCTCCAGCTCTTGCGATGCCAGGCGCAGCCGGCTCTGCTCGGCCTCCAGCGCGGCTGCAGTCTCTTGCAACCGGGCCGTGCGCTGCGCGACCAGGCCTTCCAGCTCGGTGTTGAACGCGCGAATCTCATCTTCGGCACGCTGCCGCTCGGTGACATCACGCAAGATGACCGTGAACAGCCGCTCGCCCTTGACGCTCATGTGAGAGATCGAAGCGTCCGCCGGGAACTCCTGGCCATCGAATCGCCGGCCGTAGACCACCGTCAATCGACCCATCGCTCGCGCACTCTGGCCACTGATGGCAAAGGCATCCATCTGCGCGCCGTGGCCCGCACGGAACCGCTCTGGCAAGAGCTCATCAATCGCGAGACCGATCAGCTCATGCTCCTCGCAGCGAAACAGCCGTGCAGCAGCCGCATTGCACAAGGTGATGCGATGCTCGGCGTCCACTGTGATGATGGCATCCATGGCCGTGTTGAAGATGGCTGCAAGGCGAGCACGACCGTCTTCCAGTTCCTGTCGCGCCTCGCGGATGCGCTCGGTCATGGTGTTGAAACTCTGAGCCAGACGCATGACCTCGCGCGAGCCAACTTCCGGCACTGGCTGTTTGATGTCACCACTCTCCGAAAACTGCAATGCCGCCTCTTCCAGGCGCGCCAAAGGCTGAATCACACGTCGGTGCAAGAGCCAGGCCAACAGCAGCATCAAGCCGACCGACACGCCCAGCTGCGGCCAGAAGCGCCGCATGGCCTGGTACTTCATGTGGGCGTACTCATGGCTGAGCTGATACTCCAGCCAGATCACGCCACGGCCGAGATCGCGCAACTGGTTCGCGTCACGCCCCGAAGCAAAGGGCTGCATGACCGACACCCGCAAACCATCCGCCGACACCGCCAGATCAGGCCGACGGCTGTCCACCACGCGCTGAAAGCGAACGACGTCAAAGCCGGGCAAGGTTTGGCTGGCTGGCCGGTCTTGCCAAGCCAGACGATGAGCCAGGCGAACCATGCCGGAGGCATCGACCAGAGCCAACTGCGCGATGCGCGGCTCTGCCGACTCCACCGACAGATCGGAGGCCACATGGTCGGGTCGATCGATCCAGTCTTGTTCAGCCGCACGGGCCAAAGCCGCGGCCCGCTGGATGGCATCCTGCCGAGCCCGCTCCAGCGCGGCTTCGCGCCCGCGCGAGACCGCGTCGGCGAAGGCCAGCACCAGCGCCAGCACCAAGACCGCCAGCACCGCCAGCGGCAGCGTGATACGCAAAGAGCTGCTGAGCCGGGTCATGACGCCGGCAAGCCTCGCAGATCCACCAAGGACTGCAGGTCGAGTGGTTTGGCCAGCAAGCCCTGCTGCAACATCACCGTCATCAGACCGCGCCCCGCCTGCTGCACCAAGCCGCCCGCGCTGAGTAGTCGGCGGTTCTCAAGCAAGTCGGGAAACAACATGCCGCGAAAGGCACTGTGCACCTGGTCTGGAGGCAACTGCAGCCGGGGCGCCAGCAGGGGAAAGGCCTGCGCCGATTCCGAGCGAAAAAACGCCAGCGCCGCGAAATGCGCGTCGATCAAGCGGCGCAAGGCCTGACCGTTCTGCTCAAACACAGCGCCCTTCGCTGCCAGGACATCGATGATGCGCCCGGGAATGGCACTGCTGTCAAACAGGCGCAAGGCCCCCTGCTGCTCCAGGCGCGTGGCCCAGGGTTCGGCACTGATCACCGCATCGACCGCACCGCTGAGGTACACATCAACACTGCGGCCCAGCGTCATGCTCACCTTGTGCACCTGGTCGATGCGCAGCCGCGCGGCATCCAGTACAGCGCCCAGCATCACCGCCCCCGTGGCGCTGTCTTCCACGCCGATGCGCAGACCCTTCAAAGCGCTGAGCTGATCCACGCCGGGCCGGACCATGAGCACATCAACCCCGGCCGACTGATCCAGCACGAGAGCCACACGCAGATCGACACCATCGGCGCGTGCCGTGAGCAGCTCATCGAGGGTCAGTGCGGCGGCCTCCAACTGACCCGTGGCCAGGGCGCGCAAGATTTCGGTGTTGGAGCGCAGCTCCACCAGACGCAGCAGGTGCTCATCCAGCAGCCCCATCTCGCGTGCCAGAAACAAGAGCTCATAGCCTGGGAAGACGATGCTGCCCACCCGCAGCGGCGGCTGCGGCGCGCGGCAGGCGCTCAAAGGCAGGCCCAAGCTTCCAGCCAACACCGCAGCGCCGGCCCATCGCAGACTCTGGCGCCGCTCCGCCTTCGGAACAAGGGGCACAGCGGAGCGGGAGCCATTCGCAAGGGCGCGGAGCAGGGGCATGCAGGGCATCCTCTCAAGCAAGTTGGGCTGAGGCTCGTTCAACTATACGAGCAGGCGAGGATCCAATCCCAAGGAAAAGCCGGGCTGTGGTGCCGAGGATTCACGTCGTGTGCAATCCGTGTAGACCGGCGGCTAGCCTTGCGAGAAAAACCGATAGCGCCCCTTGCCTTCCCGTTTGGCGCGGTACATGGCGGCATCGGCCTTGCGGCGCAGCTCGGCGCCGCTGTCGGCATCGTCGGGGAAACCGGCAATGCCCACGCTGGCGCCCACCTGCAGCACCCGGCCTTCGATCGGGCAGGGCTGGGAGACGGCCGCGATCAGGCTCTGCGCCACCTTGGCCGCTGCGCCCAGCTCGCTCATGGCCGGCAGGATGACCAGGAACTCATCGCCGCCGATGCGCGCCACCGTGTCCTGGGCCCGCAGGCAGCCACGCATGCGCTGCGCCACTTCGCGCAGCACCTGGTCGCCGACCGGGTGGCCGTGGTTGTCGTTGATGGCCTTGAAGCCATCCAGGTCGACGAACAGCACGGCCAGTTTGCCGCCGCTGCGGCGGGCCTGGTGCATGGCCACGCCGATGCGGTCTTCGACCAGGCGCATCGAGGGCAGGCCGGTCAGCTGGTCGTGCGTGGCGCTGCGCTCGATCACCTGGCGCTGCGTCTCCAGCTCGCCCAGCAGGTCGAGCAAGGCGGCGTTCTGCGCCCCGACCGCGCGGATGATGAAGTAGACGAACACCAGGCTGACGAAGATCAAGCTCAGCCAGGCCGATGGCAGGGTTTGGTAGCGCTCCAGATTGATGGACGCTTGCAACCAGCCGCCGACATGGCCGGCACCCGCCACCGACAGCACCAACACCAAGCTGAAAGCCAGCATCAAGGTGATGCGCACCGAGTGAACGATGCCGGCGATCAGGCAGCTCAGCACCAGCCAGAAGATGCTGGATGCGGCAATGCCGAAGCTGAACACCCCCGACACCCCCACCACCCAGCACAGGCCGATGAACAGGCCCGACAAGGTGGTTTCAGACAGCCGTTTGCGCCAGCAATACACGGCCAGCACGCAGGCACCGAGCAGGATGTGCAGCCAGTAGACCGGCAACCAACCCGTGCCCAGGCTGCGCATCACCGACAACGGCATGCCGATGCCGGCGATCACCAGCAGGCCGCCCCACAGGCGCTCCAGAAACGTGCGCTTGATCGCAGTCAGGCGCGCGGCCAGGCTGGGCGTTTCGCCCTGCAGGCTGTCTTTGCCCTTCATACCGTCAGGCACGGCGCCAGCGCGCCACGCCCCCCGAGGCGGCTTGGGGCGCAGGCGCCCACACAACACAGGGGCTCGCAGGGCGAGGCCACAAGAAGCGCGGGCCGAAGCCGGCGCGGACAGGAAAGCAAGGCTGGCAAGATCAAGGAACCCGGGAGACGGGCCGGTTCGGTCAGGATGGGCGCGGCGATGGTAGCAGCGGCAGGTGTCAGGCCGGCGCCTGGTAGACCAGCACCTTGAGCGCCCGCTCGCCCGAGATATCGGCAAAAGCGGGGGGATTCTCAAGCCGGCGCAGAAAGCGCAGGTCCGGCGCCAGCTCGGCCATCTGATCCTGCAAAAAAGCCATGCCCAGCTTGGGCGTGTTCAGACAGAGCAAGACCTGGCCCCCAGGCGTGAGCAGATCAGGCAGGCGGCGCATCAGGCGGGCGTAGTCCTTGGTGGCGACAAAGCTGCCTTTTTGGTAGCTGGGCGGGTCCAAGATGATCAGCGGATACGGGCCGGCACGGCCGATCTTGCCCCAGGAGTTGAAGATGTCGTGGGCCAGAAAGCTGGCGCCGCTGCTGAGGCCGTTGAGCACATGGTTGCGCCGGCCGGTGGCCAGGGCACCGTCGCTCATGTCCACATTGATCACCTGGCCGGCCCCGGCACGCAGGGCCACCACCGAGAAGGCGCAGGTGTAGGCAAACAGATTGAGCACCTTGAGGCGCTCGGGCTGAGGCTGTGCCGCCACCTGCTCAGCCAACCAGCGCCGGCCCTCGGCCATGTCCAGAAACAGGCCGTGGTTCTGGCCCTTGAGCACATGGACCAGGTAGCGCAGGCCGCCTTCGCTGACCACATGGGGCTCGGGCACCTGGCCGGCCATCAGCCGGGTTTCCAGCTGGCCCTCTGCCCGGCATTGGTAGACCCAGTTCAGCGCCTGCCCGGGCGCGATCTCGGCCAGGCGTCGGGCCAGGGCCTCATGCACGGCGGCCAGCTGGTCCGCACCGGCCGGCGCGAAGCTGGTCAGCACAAAGACGGGCGGAAAGGCATCGAGCGACCATTGCTCGCATCCGGGAAACAGGCCGCCGCGGCCATGGAAGAGGCGTTGGGCCTCGCTGGGCAGAGAAGCCATCTGGGCGATGGCGTGGAGAAGCGCTTGCATGGGCGGCATTCTCGCCGCCCGGGCGTCAGTCCTTGGGTGGCGCGTCGACCGAAGCCATGGCCGCGGCATCCGGCAAGGGGTAGGCATCGGCCACATAGGCCGGCCCCTTCATCACCCGCACCACAAAGCATCCAGTGGCCACAGCAATCCACAAGCTCCAGTGCAGCAACAGCCAGCCCAGCAGGCCGTACATCCACAGGCCCAGCGCACGCTCGGCCGGGCCGGCCGGCGCATCGACCGAGGACCAGCTGGCCAGCCACAAAGCACCCAGGGCCAGCAGCGGTAGCGCCGTGCCCCAGAACAGCAGGGCCGGCAGGCGGCGCCAGATGCGCTGCTCCAGGCCCGGCGCGGCCTTGTGAAAACCTGGGAGCTTCTGGAACAAGCGGGACATGGTGAATGCGCCTTTCGCTCGGGGTGACCGGGTGACTCAGCCCGATTTCGCGGGGCTGCGTCGGCAGCGCTCGGAACAGTACTTGACCTCGGCCCAGTTCTTGGCCCAGCTGCGGCGCCAGCTCATAGCCCGACCGCAGGCCAGGCAGGGCTTGGACGGCAGGCTGGCCTTATTGCCGCGAAAAGGGCCCGGCGCCTCGCTGCGTGACTTTTCCTTCATGCCGGCACGATACGCCAAAGCCAGAGCGGACTTGTGACCGGGGTCAAAAGCCGCGGCAAAGCGTCGTGACGCCCGGTGGCGCGTGGGAAAAGGCCGCATGGCATCTGTGACGAAACGCACAGACCGCATGAGCCGCGCGGACTATCGTGGCCTCCATCGTCAGCACGGGCATGGCCCCAGGCACGGCCCTCCCCTCGCGCAGACACACCGCCCATGAAAGCAGCCCCATGAAGCTCTCGTTCAGCTCAGACACCCAGTTCGCTCCCTGCGAAAACGAAGCCTGGCGCTGCCCTTGCTGCAACAGCGGCGTGCACCGTGTCAGCCGCCGCACCCTGGACCGGATCTGGAGCTGGCTGGTGCCATCCTGGCGCTACCGCTGCCGCGACCGGCAATGCGGCTGGGAAGGGCGGGTCGCCCTGAGCCGGCTCAGCGAGCGCCAGCGCCACGCCCACGAGCGCAACCCCTACCGGCACCGCAGCTCCGAGCTGCCGCGCCGGCCGCGCCTCGGGCAGCTGGCGCGCGGCTGGCACTGACCCCGTTTTCCCTGACCCCGTTCCCCGGCGCAAGTCCGTCAGGCCTGAGCCAGCCCCAGCTCGGCCAGCAGCTCCGAGAACTCACCGTACAGCGCCTGGCCGCGGATCACGCGACGGCCCGCCGGCGTTTCGCACACCAGGGCCGGCACGCCGTGCAAGCCCAGATCGCGCATCAAGGCTTGGCTCTGCTCGCGGCGCTGCGCCTCCAGCGCCAACAGATCGGCATCGGCCGCCTGCAGCCGCTCGGCCGCGGCATGCAGACCGTGTGCCTGCAGCAGTTCGACCAGGGGCGGCCGCGCCGTGATGTCCAGGCCTTCGATATAGCGGGCCTGCTGGATGTGGCGCAGGGCCTCCAGCTCGCGCTCGGGCGCCGTCAGGGCCACGGCGCTCAGGGCCAGGTAGGCCGGGCCGGCATCGAAGCTGGCGCCGATCTGGCCCAGCACCTCGCGGCGGTAGCGCTCGCTGAAGCGCTGGCCGGTGAGCTGCGCGATGCGCACATCGTTGGCCCAGGCGTAGTCGGCAAAGCCGGCGTCCATGCGGCGCGCCCCGCTGCCGCTGAACAAGCCCGTGGGCGCCAGGCTCAGGCCGGTGCCCGGCACGCCCTGCAAATGCACCGCCAGGCGATCGATCAAGGGCGCGGCGCCGTAGCACCAGCCGCACAGGGGGTCGAACAGATAGCGCAGGCTCAGGCCCGAGGCTGCGCCGCGGCTCACCATTTCATTTCACCGGTGTTGACCTTGGCGCCGATGTCCAGGGACAGCGCGCCCTCGCTGAGGTTGGGGTAAGCCTTCTTCATGGCCGCGATCAGATCGGCGCTCTGGGTGTGGGCGGCCAGGTTCTTCTCGAAGCTGAGCAGATAGTCCTTGGTGAAGCGGATGGCGCTGGCATCCAGCGGGGTGCCGGCCGACATATGACCGGGCACCACCTGGGCCGGCTTCAGGGCGGCCATCTCGTCCAGCTGGGCCACCCAGGCGGCGCGCTCAGCGGCGCTTTGGGTGTCGGCCGTCCAGACATGCATCTGGCCGACCACGGCGATATTGCCAACGATGGCCTTGATGGATGGGATCCAGGCGTAGGGGCGGTGCGCCAGCAGGCCTTGTGTGCCGCGGATCTCGATGGACTGGCCGTCCAAGGTCAAGGTGTTGCCCTCGATAGCACGCGGCAGCACCGGTTGGCTCGGCGCATTGGCGCCCATCTTGGGGCCCCAGAACGCCAGCTTGCCGGCCATCTTGGGCGCCAGCTTGGCCAGCACGGCGGGCGTGCTCAGCACCTCGGCCTGCGGAAAGATCTGCTTCAGGGTCTCGACGCCGAAGTAGTAGTCCGGGTCGGCCTGGCTGACGTAGATGGTGCGCAGGCTGCGGCCGCTGTCCAGCACCTGGGCGGCAATGCGCAGGGCGTCGGCGCGGGTGAAGCCGGCGTCGATGACCATGGCCTCTTTCTCGCCGTAGATCAGGGTCGAGTTGACGTTGAAGCTGCGGCTGTCGGCGTTGTAGACCTTGAGGCTCAGAGCCGGGGCGGAGGCCGGGGTGCTGGCCGGGCTGACATCGGCGGCCTGGGCCAGCGAAGCGGTGGCGCCCAGGCTCAGGGCGGTGGCGGTGGCCAAAACGGTGCTGCGGAAGTTCATGGTGGGTTCTCCAATCGGTGGCGGCCGGGGCCGCGGGGTTCTGAGGTTCAGCGAAAGCGGCGAGGACCGGGTTGGGCCCGGGCCTCTACGCGATGAAACGAACTTTAATTTCGCAAAACGATCAGATAAACCACATAAACTTCACATCACTGTTTCACGTTTCGAGCAAATCATGGATCGACTGCGCGCCATGCAGGTGTTTGTGGAGGTGGTGAACACCGGCAGCTTCAGCGCCGCAGCCGAGCGGCTGGAGATGTCGCGCGCCATGGTCACCCGCCATGTGGCGGCGCTGGAAGAGTGGCTGGAAGCGCGCCTGCTGCAGCGCACCACGCGCAGCCTGACCCTGACCGATGCGGGCGAACACTGCCTGCGCCGCAGCCAGCAGATGCTGGCCCTGCAGCAGGATGTGGAAGAGGAAACCAGCGGCCTCGGCGACGGGCCGGACGGCCGCGGCGGCCAGCTGCGCGGCCAGCTGCGCCTGACCTGCAGCATGTCTTTTGCCTACGCCCAGCTGGCGGCGGCGGTGGTGGACTTTCTGCGTCTGCACCCCCTGCTCAAGATCGATCTCAATGCCAGCGAGGGCGCACTCAATCTGGTCGAGGCGCGCATCGACCTGGCCATCCGCATCAGCGCCGAGCCCGACCCGGCCCTGATCGGCCGGCGCCTGGCGCCCTGCGCCTCGGTGCTGGTGGCCTCGCCCGACTACCTGGCCCGCCAGGGCGAACCGCAGCAGCCCGCCGATCTGGAGCGCCACCTGTGCCTGAGCTACGCCAATTTCGGCCGCAGCACCTGGCTGCTCAGCCGCGGCGAGGAACGCAGCGCCGTGACGCTACGCAGCCATTTCAGCGCCAACGAAGCCACCTCGCTGCTGCAGGCCGCCCTGGCCGGCGGCGGCCTGGCCTTGCAGCCGCGCTATCTGGCCAACCCGCACCTGGCCAGCGGCCGGCTGCGCGAGGTGCTGCCGGACTGGTCGCCCCCCGAGATGGGCATTTACGCGCTCTACCCCTCGCGCCGCCACCTCTCGCCGGCGCTGCGGGCCTTGCTGGACTTTCTGGTGGCGCGCTTCGAGGCCGTGCCCTGGTGAAGCGCTGCGCCGGGTTCAGCGCTTGTCGGCTTTGGCGCTGAAGCTGTCCGAAAAGCGCAGATTCAGGGCATAGCGCTGCGGTCGACCGCCCTTGCAATCGAGGCTGGAAACAGCGATGCGCACGGGGCTGTGATAACGCCGAGGTCCCTGGACCGAGAGCGCACGCGCGCGGCCCTGGGCATCGACTTCAAACTCGGCGCTCAAATCCGCCTCGCGGCCGATGCGTTGCTGGCTGCTGGCCAGCAGCTCAGCCAGCTGCTCCTGCACTGCCGGGCAGACCGACGGGCGGCCGCTCTGCGCCGCCTGCTCGGGCGTCAGTGCCGAGGCTCGGGCGCTGGGCGCCCCGCACAAGCTGACTGCAGAGAGCATGAGCGCGCCGAGAGCGGCACGGAGGGTGGGTAACTTCAACAACATGATGCGTACTCCTGGACGACGCCCCCCCGCGCGGCCGAACGACAGCCAGGCAGCGCACCGGGGGAGCATCAAGTTACGCAGACCGCCGGGGCGCGTCAGCCGGCACGAGACAGAGCTCGCAAATCCGCGGGTCAAGCGGCAAATCTCGGGGACAGTCGGTCAGGCCACCAAGGTCGTCCGTGCCGCGCCTGGTGGGTCGAAAGTCATGCAGTCACGCCGCGCAAAAAAGAAAGCCGCCGACGCGGTGCCCCGCGCGGCGGCCTCTTCTTTTTTGCTCCAGCTCGGGGCGATGTTCACTCGCCCCGGCCGGCTCAGTGCGTACGCTTCACTTGGCCGCGTACATGGACGCGTACTTGGCGCCGAAGTAGAGGATGAAGGCGTAGCAGGCGGCGGGCAGCAGGAAGGAGGTCTGCACGCCCATGGCATCGGCCATGGCGCCCTGCGCAAACGGCACCAGGGCACCGCCGACGATGGCCATGCAGAGGATGCCCGAGCCCTGGCCGGTGTGCTTGCCCAGGCCGTTCAGCGCCATGCTGAAGATGGTGGGGAACATGATGGAGTTGCACAGGCCCACGGCCAGGATGGCCCACATGGCCACACTGCCCTTGCCGAACACGGCCGCCAACACCAGGGCGATGGCCGCCAGCGAGTTGAAAGCCAGGGTCTTGCCCGGGCTGACCGTGCGCATCACCGCAAAGCCGATGAAACGGCCGATCATGGCGCCGCCCCAGTAGACGCTGACGTAATGCGCAGCGTCGCCATGCGAGAGGCCGGCGATGTGCGATTCACCGAGGAAGTTGACCAGGAAGCTGCCGATGCTGACCTCGGCGCCCACGTACAGAAAGATGCCGATGGCACCCAGCACCAAGTGGCGGTGCGACCAGGCCGAAGCCTTGTCTTCCGCGCCGGTGCTGACGGTTTCGCTGTCGCTGATCTGCGGCAGCTTGGCGGCCCAGAACAGCACGGCCAGCAAGGCCAGGGCCGCTGCCAGACCCAGGTAGGGGCCGCGCACCGTGGCCGCATCGGCCGCCGTGCCCACGGCCGACAGGATCAGCAGACCGCCGACCGCTGGGCCGATGGTGGTGCCGAGCGAGTTGAAGGCCTGCGTCAAGGTCAGGCGGCTGGACGCCGTGCGGGCCGGGCCGAGCACGGTGACGTAGGGGTTGGCCGCCACCTGCAGCACGGTGATGCCCGAGGCCAGCACGAAGAAGGCAAACAGGAACAGGCCGTAACCGCTGGACGCCGCCGGGTAGAACAGCGCGCAGCCGCAGGCCGCGATCAAAAGGCCGGCGACCGCGCCCTTTTGGTAACCGATGCGGCGGATCAGCGCACCTGCTGGCAGCGAGACGATGAAGTAGGCGCCGAAGAAGCAGAACTGCACCAGCATGGCCTGCACATAGCTCAAGGTGTAGATGGCCTTGAGGTGGGGGATGAGCACGTCGTTGAGCGAGGTGATCAGGCCCCACATGAAAAACAGCAGGGTGACGATGACCAAGGCGCTGGTGTGCTGCCCGGGCTCGGCGCCGCTGCCTCCCTGGATGTCCGCCGCCTGAGGCGCGGTGTGGTGTGCCATGTTTGCCATTGAATCTGTCTCCTGTTGTGGGTCTTGTCGGGTGTGGCTTGTGGTGTGGATCGCTGCGGGCTCCGAGCGCCAGGCTCGGAGCTGGGGCTCAGGGCTTGAGCCCTGCTGGCGCTTTCGGCAAATCGCGGGCGCGCGTGCCCCAACCTTGTGGGTCGGGCTGCGGGCTCAGCTTGAAGCTCAGGGTAGCACCCGACTGCAGGGCTTCCCATGAGAGCCATACCGGATGGTGTGCGCCACCCGCCCATGTGACGGCCTCGACAAAGCGGCGCTCGCCCGGTTTCGCCTCCGGCGCTTCGATGCGCAGGCTGCGGCCGCTGCTGCCAAGGTCGATCTCCGCACGGGCGAAGCGCGGCGCATGCAGCAGGAAGCGGCCGCTGCCCGGCATGTCGGGGTAAAGCCCCAGGGCGCTGAACAGATACCAGGCCGACATGGTGCCCAGATCGTCATTGCCGGTCACCCCGTTGGGCGCATTGCCGAACAAGGTCTCGGCGGCGCGCAGCACGGTGGCCGTCTTCCAGGGCTGGCCGATCAGGGTGTAGACCCAGGGCGCATGCAGATCGGGCTCGTTGTTCGGGTTGTAGCGGAACTGGCTGTAATAGCTGTACGGCCCCACCACCCAGGACTTGCGCACCGCGGCCGCCGGGTCGGCGAGCAGGGCCTCGTAGTCAAAGAAGTGGTCCAGACGCTGCGCCGCCCCCGCCGGGCCGCCCATGGCCGACACCAGACCGGGGATGTCCTGCGGCACCAGCCATTGGTACTGCCAGGCCGTGCCCTCGTGGAAGCCGCGCTCGGAGCGCGGGTCATAGCCGCCGTTCAGCTCGGTGAACCAGCTGCCGTCCGCACGGCGCGGGCGCGGAAAGCCGCGCTGGCCGGTGGGCGTATCCAGCACGCGCTCGTCCCAGATGCGGCGCCAGTTCAGGGCGCGCTGGGCCAGCACCTGGGCATCCTGCTTGTGGCCCAGGGCCTGGGCCATCTCGGCCAGGGCGCCGTCGGCCAGCGCGTATTCCAGCGTCGACGAGGCGCCGTGGTGCGGGTCCACATCCATGCCCTTGGAGACA
Organism: Paucibacter aquatile; assembly: GCF_002885975.1. Taxonomy (NCBI): domain Bacteria; kingdom Pseudomonadati; phylum Pseudomonadota; class Betaproteobacteria; order Burkholderiales; family Sphaerotilaceae; genus Roseateles; species Kinneretia aquatilis. The sequence continues at coordinate 2,158,083 of NZ_POSP01000003.1, forward strand.
AAGCCGCGGTCGTACTGGACGAAGCCCTGCTTCAGATAGCTGGGGTTGCCCGCCCGCCCCTGTGCGCGGATGCGGTGCGGCGGCACGCCAAAGGCGTTCTCGCGCAGGGCAGCGTAAGCCTCGCGCTCGCGGCCCTTGAGCGCACCGAGGCGCCACAGGTCCACCAGGAAAGGCGTCACCGGGTCGCCCGTCATGATGTTGGTCTCGAAATTGGCATAGCCCCAGCGCGGCAGCCAGCCGCCCTGCTCACGGATCTTCAGCACCGAGTAGGCGATGTCGCGCGCGCGCTCCGGGCGCAACAGGGCCAGGAGCTGGTTCTGCGTGCGGTAGGTGTCCCAGAGCGAGAAGAACTCGTAGTAAGTCCACTCCTTGCCTTGATGCTTGGCGGTGTGGATCGCATCGTCATAGCCGCGGTAGCGCCCGTCGGCATCGCTGCCGGTCAGGGGCTGCAAGAGCGAGTGGTAGAGCGCGGTGTAGAACACGGTGCGGTCGTCCACGCTGCCGCCTTCGATGCGCACACTGCTCAGCTCACGCTGCCAGTTGGCCTCGGCCTTGGCGCGCATGGCGTCGAAGCTCAGCGGTTCGCCGCCCGGGGCCAGGCCTTCGGCGCGCAGATTGATGCGGGCGCCTTCGGCATCGACATGCGAGATGGCGCTGACCGCCGTCACCGCCGACTTGCCGCCTTGCAGATCAAAGCTCAGCCAGGCGCCGTGCGGCCGCGCTTCGCCTTGGTGGCTGGGCCCCTTGGCGCCGGGCCAGGCGCCGGCGCCGTCCCAGATGCCATGGGCCACAAAAGGTCGGTCGAAAACCATGCGGAACCAGGTGGTGTACTGAGCGCCGCCGCAAAAACTCTTGGTCGTGATCTTGCCTTCGATGCTGCGCTGGTCGTCCCCCACGCGCAGCTCGCTGCCGACCACCGAGTGCTTCTCGTTGGCCTGGCCCAGATTGACCAGCACATGGCCGGTGGGCGCGCCCGCGGCAAAGCGGTAGCGCTCGGCCGCCGCGCGGGTCAGGGCCGTGGCTTCGGCGGTGATGCCGCCGTAGCTGGTCAGCTGCACCTTGTAGTAACCGGCCTGGCCCACTTCGCCCGCATGTGTGTACTCGGCCGCGTAGCGCTTGTGGTCAAAGCTGCCGACCTTGGCCGTGTCGAAATCACCGCCCGGGGCGATGCGCCCCGTGACCGGCAGCACCGAGAGCTGGCCGCCCTGCTCCCAGCAGCCCGCGCCGGACAGATAGGAATGGCCGAAGCCGCGGATGCGGGTGTCGTTGTAGCGCCAGCCGGCGTAATGCTCGCCGGTCGGGCTGACCTGGATCATGCCGAAGGGCGCGGATGCACCGGGGAAGGTGTTGCCGTCGTCCTGGGTGCCGATGAAGGTGTTGACCGGCATGCTGCCCGCGCTGAGCGGGGCCGCCTCGGCCTGCGGCACGGTCGCTGGCAGCAGGTAGAAACCGGCCAGCAAGCCCAGCGTCGCAAGGCCGCGGGTTCTGAGGGGGTGGAAGGTGGCCATCTGTTTGCGCTCCTGGGTGCGCGATCAGCGCGCGGCCGCCGGAGCCTGCACCGGCGCCGACAGGCGCATCGGGTGGGCTTCGGTGTTGAAGGTCACGGCGTCAAAGTCCAGCGCCGATTTCGGCGAGAACAGAAGGTAGAAGTACTTGAAGGTCTCGGCGAAGAGGAAGCTCTCCATCGAGTCTTCTTGCACCTTGGTCCGCACATCCTTGAGTGCCGCATAGCCTGCTTCCGTGCGGCAGTGGCGCACGAAGTCCTCGAAGAACTCGCGGCCCATGGCGCGGTAACGGTTGTCGCCGGTGAGCTGGTGCAGGTAGTAGGCCGACTCGACGATCTCGGGCCGCAGCGCGTACTCGGGCGACAGCACCTTCATGGTCTTGTAGTCCATGGACTCGGGCTCGATGCCGTGCAGGCGCCACATGCGCAGGTTCGATTCCTGCAGCTTGCGGGCGCGCTTGAGATCACCCCCGATGGCCAGCAGGGCCGGCATGAAGGCATCCAGCGCGCCGTACTGGGTCTTGGTGCGGCGGCCGGTGTTCATGTCGGCGTGGCCGTACCAGAAGCCCGTCTTGGTCTCGTCGCCCAGCACCTTGTTGACGCCGGCAATGCTGTGGTCCCACATGGCCTTGCACTCGTTGTCACCAAACAGGCGCCAGCATTTGTACAGGTACTCGTAGTAGGAATCGATGCCGCCGCCGATGTGGGCATCGGTGCGCTCCCAGCGACCGGTCTCGACGTTGATGGCCGAGCCGACCACGCCGTCCGGTGAGGCGCGGCGGTAGGTTTCCACCAGGGCGCGCTTGGCTTTCTCAAAATAGATCGGCTGGCCCGTCAGCTTGCTCAGCATGCCGAACTCGATGATCAGCGTGCCGGTCTCGGCCGGGTTGCTGATCGTGCCGCTGACCTTGCCGCTGCGCAGATTGACATGGGTGTAGGGCAGGCCGGTGGGCGACTCGAACACCGGCAGCAAGCGCTTGCCCAGGTCTTCCGCCTTGGCCAGCAATCGGGCATCGCCGCTGAGCTGGTAGGCGGACACCAGGCCGCCGAGCAGGCGGATGGTGATCTCGAAGTTCTGCACCGAGAGGTCCTGGTCGAAGTTCAGCTGGCTGGCGATCAGCTCGCGCGCCTCGTCGGACTCTTCCTTCAGGCCCATCACCAGCAAGGTGCTGAGCGCATCGACCGGGGTCATCAGCAGCGAGCTCTTGTACCAGTTGTGGCTGCTCTTGCTCAGGGGCTTTAGGGCGTCCTGGCCCCAGGCGTACTGCTTGTAGCCGCGCCAGGCGTGGCGGGTTTCTTCCTTGACGCGCTGGGCCAGTTGGGCCGATTCGGCCTCGCTGACGGGCTTGAGCGCGGGCAGCGGCGCGGCCTGGGCCGAGGTGGCCAGGGTGGCCACGGCAGCCAGGCACAGGCCGCTGAGCGCGCGGCGCGCCGGAGCCGGAACCCAGGACGAGGAAATCGAGGGCAAAGAAATCGAGGACAAAGAAATCAAGGGCAAGAAATGGTGACTCATGAGGGAACCTTGTCTTTCGCGTGCTGTTCTTGAAGCTGATCGAACAACTGGCCCATGGCCAGCGGTGTCGGTGGGGTGGCGCCCGACTGCAGGCAGGCGGCGGAGCCGGCGGCCAGGGCCGCATGCAGATGGGCTTGCAAAGGGCGATCGGGGTGGCGGCTGAGGCTGTAGAGCAGACCGGCGGCGCTGGCATCGCCCGCGCCCACCGTGTCCACCACCGCCACGGCCGGTGCTGTGGCGTCCACGCGCTCCTCGCCACGGTAGAGGCTGGCACCGTGGCCGCCGCGGGTCAGCAGGCACAGCGCACTGGGGTTGAGCGCGCGCAGGCGCTGCAGCGCTGCATCCAGTTCCAGCCCTGGGAACAAACCGCGCAAGTCGTCGTCCGAGACCTTGATCAGGTCGGCAACGGCGGCCATGCGATGGAGCGTCGGCGTGTAGCGTTCGTCCATCACCTTGCGGTAATTCGGGTCGTAGCTGATGGCCACGCCCTGCTCTTTCAAATGCTCGGCCAGGGCAACCAGGCGGCCGGCCAGCGGCTCGCGCGCCAGGCTGATGCCGCCGAAGTGCGCCCAGCGCAGCTTGCGCGACCAGCCCTCGGGCAGGGCCGTGGGGTCGAAATAGAGGTCCGCGCTGTCGTCGCCGATGAAGAAGTAGCGCGGCGGCTCGCCCTGCTCCACCATGGCCAGCAGGGGCGAGCGCGGCGCGCGCTGCATCAGGCGCAGGTCCAGGCCCACGGCCTCGCTGGCGGCCCAGAGCTCATCGCCAAAGCGGTCGGCGCTGACGGCCCCGGCAAAAGCCGTGCGCTCGCCCAGCGCCGCCAGCGCACGCGCCACATTCCAGGTGGAGCCGCCCACGCGGGCCAGCCACTGCGCCCCACCCTGGTGGATCATGTCGGTCAGCGCCTCGCCGGCGCAGAGCATCAGCGGTGCGTCATGCATGGCCTCGCTCCCCGGCCGCATCCGCAGCATCCAGCACCGCCACGATGTCATAGCAGGCACCCATGGTGTGATAGTCCACCTTGCCGGCTGGGCTCTTCTCGTCGCTGTACTTGCGGTTCTGCGCATCGAGAATGCGCCACCAGGCGCCATGCTCGTGGTCGACAAAATGCGTCCAGCTGTAGGCCCAGAGGCGCTCGTACCAGTCCCAGTAGAAGGGGTGCTTGGTGCGCTGGGCCAGCATGGCGGCGGCGGCCGCACTCTCGGCCTGCACCCAGAAGTACTTGTCCGCGTCGCAGATGTTCAGCTCGGGCGAGATGGAATAGCACAGGCCGCCATGCTCGGCATGCCAGCCCTTCTCCACCGCCACCTTGAACAGGCGCTCGGCCGTGGGCAGGGCCCAGCTCAGGTCGCGCTCCAGGGCGCCGCCCAGCGACTCCAGCTGCAGCAGCAGCTTTGCCCACTCGGTGAAATGGCCGGGCTGGTAGCCCCAGGGGCGGAACAGATTGGCCGGGTCCTCGATATTGAACTGCCAGTCGGGCTGCCAGTTGCTGTCGTAGTGTTCCCAGATCAGGCCGCCGCAGCGCTCGGCCTGGCGCTGGGTGATGTTGAAGGCCACGGTGTAGGCGCGCTCCAGATAACGCGTTTCGCCCGTGGCACGGTAGGCGGCCAGCAGCGCTTCGCAGGCATGCATGTTCGCGTTCTGGCCGCGGTAGCTGCCGCGCTCGCGCCAGTCGCGGCTGGCTTCGTCGGCGTAGAGGCCGGCCTCGGGCTCCCAGAAGCTGCGCTCCATCAGCTCGAAAGTCTCGGCCACCCAGGGCCGCGCCTCGTCCAGCCCGGCCATCAGCGCATGCGAGTAGGCCAGCAGCACAAAGGCCTGACCGTAGGCATGCTGGGTGCCGTCCAGCACTTCACGACCACCAGGGTGGCAGCGCAGCTGCCAGCTGTAGCCGCCAAACTCGGTGTCGCGGTGCGCCTCGCGCAGGAACTTCAGCGCATGGCGCAGGCCGTCCAGGTACTCGGGCTGGCCGAAATGGCGGTAGGCCATGGCGTAGGTGAACACAAAGCGCGTGCTGCTGACCAGATGGCGCTGCTCGGCGTCGTAGACCCGGCCATCGTCCTTGAAGAAGTGGTACATGCCACCGCTCCAGTCGATGCAGCGCGGGTGGTAGAAGCTCATGCTGTGCTGCGCATGGGCGAGCAGCACCGCCCGAGAGCGAAAGTCGGGGAGATTGGACATGGTGGTGAATTGAAAAGTTAGAGGCGTGAGGCGGGTGTCGATCGCTTCATGGCCATGCCTTGCATGCTTGGGAATGGGTCCATGAATGAATCAATCGTCACTGCTGCTTTCACGCACGATCATCTCGACCGGCAGAACCAGTTCGGTGGGGGGCTCATCGGGTTTGAGGCGCAGCAAGAGCTCCACGCCCGAGGCACCCAGCGCCTCCTTGTCCACATGCACCGTGCTCAGCGGCGGCACGGCCACGGCCGCGCTGCTGATGTCGTCGAAGCCGACAACCATGATGTCGTAGGGGATCTTCAAGCCTTCGTTGACGCAGGTCTTCATCGCCACCAGGGCGGTGCTGTCGTTGTAGCAAAACACGGCGTCGGGCCGCTTGGGCAGGGCCAGCAGGCTGCGCATGGCCTCCATCACGCCCTCGTCGCCCTCGCCCATGGTGGGCACGATGACTTCGAGCTCGGGGTCGGCATGCACCTTGGCCTCGAACAGCGCCCGGCGGAACCCACGGATGCGCTGCTGGATGCTGTAGTGCGCGGGTGAGCCCGAGAGCATGGCGATGCGCCGCTTGCCATTGCGCAGCAGGTGCCGCGTGGCCAGGTAGCCGCCCAGCACATTGTCCGGGTTGATCGAGGACATGCCGCGCCGGTTCATGTCCACCAGCACCATGGGCTTGCCCGTCAGCATCAGCGCGCTCAGCACCTCGGGCTCGAAGAAGCCGGCGCACAGAATGGCATCGGGCGCATGCACCCGCACCTGCTCCAGCACCGGCTCCGCCGGGCCCACGACGATGAAGGACAGCGCAATCCCCTCGCGCCGGCAGGCCGCCTCGGCGCCATGCAGCACCGGCGAGAAGAAAGGGCTGGACGCCAGCGTGTTGTGCTGGCTGTGCAGCAAAAAGGCGATGCGCCGGATGCGCCCCTTCTTCAGCTGCGAGAGGTCATAACCGAGCCGCTGCGCCGCCTCGCGCACCTTGTTGCGCGTCACCTCGGTCATGCCGGCCTGGTTCTTCAGCGCCCGCGACACGGTGCCGATCGACAAGCCCGTGGCCTCGGCAATGTCGCGGATGGTGACCCCGCTGCCGTTTCCGCTCATGCCGGCACTCCGGGTTGCCGGAGCAGGCAAGACGGCGCGCCGATCGGCGCTGCGCGAACGCGCAACAAGCCCAGCAGCGGCGGTTCTGAAATCTTCTTCAGCAGCAACACGGTGTCTCCGGTGTTCTCGGTCTTGGGTTTAATAAACGCATCATCGTGCGCTTGCAAGGCGCGGGCGAAGGCACTTCACCCGGCTTTGTTCATGGGTGATGTTTATATCCAGGGCTTTTTTGAGCGTCAACCAAAGCGACGGAAGACAGGTGTTTTTAGCGCGGTTTACTAAACAAGCGCGAAGCACTCGATCTCGACAGGCGAATTTGGACGCGGCGGGGTGGCGTCGGCGCAGGGCTTGCGTCGTGAGCAAGAAGGCCAGGCTGCGGACCGCGCCTTCAGGTTTTCTGTTCATCATCCCGCGACACGCCGCCAGGCGACCACTCGCCCCGGGAGCCCTGGATGCCGATTCGCCGGGCCTCCAGGCAGAATCCGGCGGATCAGGGCGAACGGGGCGTCAGGCCCGCCGCTCAGCCCATCCTGAATAAATGAATGAATGAGTAAATGAACGAACGAAGAATGGAGCCGCATCCATGGCACTGACGAAAAAAGGCGAGTTCTGGTACGGCACGACCTCGGGCGACACCCAGGCCGAGCTGCGCAGCTACAGCGTCGCGAATCGCCACGAGGCCACCCGCTTCGCCGCCTCCAAATGCAGCAGCTGCGGCTGCCGCACCTTCGCGCTGCAGAGCGATGAAGAAGCCGGCGTGGCCATCCGCACCTGCACCGACTGCGGCGAGGAGCACCTGATGGGCGACAGCGCGGACCACCTGGAAGGATCAGAACCCGAAACGCACGAGTGCGTGTGCGAAAACGAGGTGTTCGAGCTGATGTCCGGCGTCTCCGTGGTCGAGGGCACGCACAAGGTACGCTGGTACTACATCGGCTGCCACTGCGTGGAATGCAATCTGGTCGGGGTCTTCGCCGACTGGCCCTGCGAAGCGGGTGATGCGGCGGCTTTTCTCGCCAAGGTGTGAAGGCCGGCCGAAGCCCCCTCCGGGATCAGGCTCGCAGGCTCGGCGTCACCGCGCCTGGCCCAGCGTCAGACCTCCCGCCTCAAGCCCTGGCATGAGCAAGACCTGACCCTCTCGCGCTGGCACGCCAGGCCTTGGCGGTTCAAAGCCCCCCCCCGATCCCTCAATCAGTTCGCCAGCAAGGCCGGTAGCAAGTGCTTGGCCAGCAAATCCATGGTCAGCTTCGGGGCGTTACGCACCTGGTAGTTGCTGCTGGTGATCACGATCACGGCGTCCAGTTCGGGAATGATCTGCACCGTGTTGCCGCCGGCGCCGTTCATGGCCCAGCTGCGGATGCGGCGCTCACCCACCTGGAACTGATGGCCCCAGAACAGGTAGCCGTAGTCCGTGCCATCCTCCATGCGCGCCTGCGGGCTCAGCGAGGCCGCCACCCAGGCGGCGGGCATCAGCTGCCGGCCTTGCCAACGGCCACCATCGCGGTAGAGCTGGCCGAGCTTGAGCAAATCGAGGCTGCGCAAGCCCAGCCCGCCACCGGCTTGCGGGATCGGCGGCCCGGCTGGTTGCTGCTGCGGCACGGCCGCCATGAATTGCCATTGGGCCGCCGTGATGCCCAGCGGCTCGAACAGGCGGCGCTGCGCGTACTGCGCCAGGGGCTCGCGCACCGCCGCGCTCAAGGCCGCGCCCACGGTGCTGACCCCTGCCGTGCAGTAGCTAAAGGCGCGGCCGTGCGGCGAATCCTTGGGCGCGGTGGCCCAGGCCGGAAAGCCGCGCATCGGCAGCTCCCAGAAGAAGCCCACCCAGTCTTCGACCAGGTACATGCGCTCTTCATTGCCGCGCGACCATTCGTTCCAGTCATTGCACTCCAGCGGCCCGCTCATGGTGATCAGGTCCTCGAAGCTGATGGCCGCCTTGCGGGGCTCGCGGCGCCCGTGTTCGGCCTGGCGCGGCAGATGCTCCAGCACGCTGGCCTTGACGCTGGCCACATGACCATCGGCAATCGCCAGGCCCAGCAACATGCCCGCCACCGACTTGGTGGCCGAGCGCGTGTTGCGCAGCGCCTCGCGCCCCTCCGGGTCGTAGTAGGCCTCGAAGACCAGCTGATCCTTGCGGGCGATCACGATGCTGGTGATCGCCTGGAACTGGCCGGCCCGCACTGCGGCATCGGCCGCTTGCAGCGGTGGCGTCAGCGCGGAGGCGCCTTCCGCGCTGAACACCAACAAGAACAGCAAAGAGCAGGACAGGACGACAAGATGGACGGGTCGCTTCACACAGGGCTCCAGGGCGTTGAACTTGGGGCCCAGCCTAGCAAAGGCCCTGAGCTGCTGGCTTGTACGCAAGCAACCTGAGCGGGTGCTTGTTCTTTTGTTTTCTTGTTCGCTTGCTAGCAGGGCAGGCCCATGGCTTTTGGGCCAGGTAAGTGCCACTGACATACTGTCCCGCATGCCTTTGCCCCAACCCATCGGCCACCGTTTGAACGCCCTGCACGCCCACGACCTGGCGCTCAGCCACTGCGTGCCCTCGCTGGCCGCGCATGAGGTTCCCGAGCATTGCCACATCGAGCCCCAGTTCGTGCTGGTGGCGCGCGGCCGCTATGCCAGCACGGCGCGCGGGGCGGCTGACGAAGGCGCAGGCGAAGGCGACCCCCTGCTGGTGTTCAACCCGCCAGGCACCGTGCACGCCGATTGCTTTGCCGCCTCGCAGCCACTGGCCGAGGCACGCTTCATCTCGCTGGACCTGGGCTTTGGCCTCTGGGGCTCGCTCAGCGAGGCCATGGTCTTGCCGCCCGAACCCGTGGCCTTGCCGGGCCCGGTGGCGCGGCAGCTGCTGGCCCGGGCGCTCCGCCTGACTCAAAGCCCCGACAGTGAAGCACTGGACCTCGACAGCCTGGCGGCCGAGCTGACCGCAGCGGTGGCCGGCGACCTGGAACGCCAGCACGGTCGCCCGTCACCCTGGCTGCTGCAATGCCGCGATGCCTTGCGGGATGACAGCCAGTACACCGTCGGCAACCACGGCCTGTGCAAGCTGGCGCAGGAACTGGGCCGGCACCCCGTCTACTTGGCCCGCGCCTTCCGCAGCCACTTCCGCTGTTCACCCGGCGACTTCGCGCGCCAGCACCGCCTGCAGCGCGCTGCAAACCTGCTGGCCCACAGCCGCCTCAGCCTCAGCGAGGTGGCCCAGGACTGCGGCTTCTTCGACCAGCCCCATCTGAGCCGGAGCTTCCGGGCACGATTCGGGGTGACGCCGGGTGAGTACCGGATTCGGGCGAGTTGAAGAACGGCGAGGGTCAGGTCTTGCCTTGAGACTAAAAGGCCTGACCCCGAGCCGCGAGCCGTGCCCCGAGCCCTGCTCACTTACCGCCTTTGCTCAACACATGCCGCGTTAGCTAGGCTGACTACAAATACCATGCGAGGTACTATCGAACATTCCACCAATCAATATCGGCCAACATGCTAAGACTCACAGCTTACGGCGTACGAAATCTGCGATCCCTCGAGGACACAGGTCTCATACCACTGAAACCTCTGACGGTGCTGGTCGGAAAAAATAGTGCAGGGAAAAGTTCATTTGCACGAATTCTTCCGCTACTCAAACAGAGTGCTGAGCGACGCAAGCAAGCTCCACTGCTTTGGTTTGGTCGTCTCGTTGATTTCGGATCATTTGACGAGGCGTTGTCGTCATTCGCGAATGAACCGGAAATTGAATTACTGCTCCGTTTTTCGTCGTCAACCCCGTTCTATGGAGCCCGAATGCGCGGCGCCAGAGAGGCCTCGATCTCGCAGGATGAACTAGGACCAATTGATGTTCGACTGACCCTTGTCTCCGACGGGGATGACTCCAGAACCGTATTAAGAGCACTCCATCTAAATGTATTCGGAGTAAAGGTTGACATACAAATATCAAGTCGAGAATCCACAATTGTTGTAGACGGAGTACCGGCTACCCCTCTCCAAGACACTAGACTGATATTTACACAGGGAGCTATTCTCCCTCAAATGAACTTATTTATTCGAGAATCTGCCGGTACTGCCCCGGTTAGAGACTCAACACTTTTCCAACCGCAGCGACGTCTGAAACTCGGTCAGCGCGAAGCGCGAATTGCAGTTTCCGAGTTCGTTCACGGAAATACTCTGGACGAGCGAAAGGACGAGATTGCATTTCGATTGCCGCTAGCGCCCCTCGATAAACTACTTCAGCACTGCTCAGGCCTGAGGTCAGCGCCAGATACCTGGAGCACAAGCATGCATCTACTCTCTCTAAAAGGAGTATCCCAGCCTCTTAAAAAGCTCCAACGCGCTTTAACTATTCTAAAGCTCGATGAGCTTCTGAGCGAACTGGATGAAAGCATGCTCGGATTCTGCAATGGCGTCAGTTATCTCGAGCCGCTGCGCGCAACTGCTCAGCGCTACTACAGAAGAGAAGAAGTATCAATTGAAGAGCTTGATCCAAAGGGCCTAAATACAACTTTCTTCCTTCAGGGACTTACTCAGCGCGAGCGAGACTCGCTTAATGAATGGCTAAGCTCAACCTTTGGCTTTAAACTTTTAGTTAAAACTGCTGGCGGGCACTCTTCCTTGAATATAGAAACAGAAGCAGGGAACGAAAGCAGAAATATGGCAGACGTGGGACTCGGATACTCTCAACTAGTGCCAGTCGCCATTCAACTTTGGGTTGCTAGTCGAAAGCACGATATTCGCGTAATCAACCAAAGAAACAGAGCCATTATTAATAGTCGAGTCAAGTACGGCGGAATTGTCGTCATTGAACAACCAGAACTACATTTACACCCCGCTTACCAAGCCAAGTTGGCTGACGTGTTTGCCTCTTGCATAGCACCTACAGAACCAGATGAGGGAGGCAGGCATGGCCAAAATGTGAAGATCATGGCAGAAACGCATAGCCCAAACTTAATAAATAGATTGGGGGAGCTGATTGATGAAGGACTATTGAGCGCCGAGGACGTCCAAGTTCTAGTCTTTGAGCCTTCACGTGAAACGTCCGGAGGGACAAGAATAGAAGTGGCCTCTTTCGATGAGCATGGCGTTCTGCAGAATTGGCCTATCGGCTTTTTTGACTACTAGGCCGGCCAGAAATGCTGATAAAAGTAAACTCAGAGATTGCCGACTTACTATCTTCGGCGGCGCCAATACCTGCTCTACACATCGCAATAGCACGACTTCTGTCAAGCCATGCCGATGGTCTACACGTATTAATAATGGAGGCCTCGCTATGCCGCCAAATTGAGGGAAACAGCAGCTATTCGGCAGAAGATCGTGCGACAGCCAAAAGGATTCGCAATAAATACTCCGAGTATGGCGCACTACCAAATCTAGTCGAGAGCTACATAGAACTCGTAACCGAAGGTCTTGAACCCGCGCTTGCTGGTAAGGTTTGGAAGGTTCCATTTACTTGGTTCGCTGCAAACCCACTTCATGACACACAGATCGTATGCGAAGACTTAAATGATATCAGCGTGCTTAGGGAAGCAGGCGTAGATAGTCTTACCGATCGCCGTCTACATGCGTTCAGAATTCGCTTATCCAGTAGTCCTGGAGGAGGAGGTAATACTCATCGCGTGCTTGAAGAGGTAACAAGAATACGTAAACAAATATGCATATGCGTAGTGGATTCCGACAGGCAATCGCCTCATGACACGTTGGGGGCGACTGCTAGCCCATGCGCGGCCTATCAAGGCCCCGGAATTTTTGCAGTTCAAGTTACTGAGGGAAGGACCATTGAAAACTCAATACCCTGGAAGCTAATTGACAAGGTTCGCCCTTCCCTCAATCCACGGCCATCCGAGGAGCTCGCAAAAATTGAACAAAGAACCAAAACCTCTACCAAATACTTAAATCTAAAACGAGGCATTTGCGGCTACGAGCTCCGCAAACACTCAACGAATTGTCAAATTTACTGGCGATCAGCGTTAAAAGCATCAGCAGCTGACTTGGTGTGCTGCGAGTCGAGCTGTGGCGCACCGGATATTCCACAATGCAAACTCCGCCTTCATTCAGGCTACGGGAATTCAATGCTCTCTGACGTAGGACAATGGCTTGCAGATAACCGATCTAGCAACCGCGCCAGTCACTATTTGCCGTCCCCCAATGATTCAGACTGGAAACGGCTAGGTAGCGCGATTGCTTCATACGGCATTGGTCTTCCACCGCGTCGCATTTAGGTTTGCACGCACACAGGCGTGAGGGTCAGGCGTGAGGGTCAGGCGTTAAATTTCAAGGCAACACCTGACCCCAGCCGGTCAGAGGCGTACAACGGGCCGAGGCCATGATTCGCTTCACTCCCCCACCAACACCCCCGACACATTCCACGAACTGAAGCTGGTCCCCTCGCGCGGCCCCTGCGGAATCCGCACCGTCATGCGGTGCTGTCCGGCTTTCAAGTGACCGAGGTCGATGTAGATCGGGTTGGTGGCGGTGCCGGGGCACCAGTTGGAGCGGCTGATGTCGGAGGACGAAAGGCCGTCGTTGAAGTTGCCGGAGGCGGGGTTGAAGAGGCGAAAAGCGCCGCAGTCCTGGCGCCAGGGCACGAAGGAGAACACCTCTTTGCCATTCAACAGGATGGTGTTTTTCTTGGGCACGAATTCGTCGCCATTGGTCCAGCCGCCGTGGCCGGTGCTGATGTAGCGCAGGCGGGCGTTCTTGAACGGGCGGTCGAGGTGAAGCTCAGCTCCAGGGCCTTGGGCTTGTCGAAGCCAATAAACCGTAGGCAACACATGGGCTGTGCAAACTGGCGCAGGAGCTGAGCCTGCACCCCGTCTATCTGGCGCGGGCCTTCTGCAGCCACTTCCGCTGCTCACCCGGCGACTTCGCGCGCCAGCACCGCCTGCAGCGCGCCGCCAAGCTGCTGGCGCACAGCCGCCTCAGCCTCAGCGAGGTGGCGCTGGACTGCGGCTTCTTCGACCAGCCCCATCTGAGCCGCACCTTCCGAGCGCGTTTCGGGATGACACCGGGTGAGTACCGGGTTCGGGCGGGTTGAAGAGCGGCGAGGGTCAGGTCTTGCCGGCCAGTGCTTCAGCGCAACCCGTCCATGCCATCAACGGCCCATCCACATCTGCATGCAGTCTGTCGCACCTCCCGGCGCTGCAAAGCAGGTGCCTCGCTACATTGCGCGAGTTGAGCAATCCACCGGCCCTGAAGGCACCCACCGGCCCATGCACGGTTCCGCTCGACCCTTTCGCAGCGCAAACCAGTGAAGGCACTCAAATGACGCACCACTTGCATAGACCCGACGGGCTGCTGTCTTTCATCGCAAGGCTGAGCGGCAGCCTTGGGCTTGCGGCTGCATGCGTGATCCTCGCAGCCGGCTCCTCGGCCCGCGCTGCAGCAGGGCCTGCGCCGGCCGCACCAGCCGCAGCCTGCCGGCCGGTGGTCGCGGTCTACCCGAGCTGGAAGGCCCTGGCCTTGCCGCTGACTGCCATACCCTGGGAGCGCTTCACGCATCTGGCCCTGGTGTTCGCCTTGCCAACAGCAGACGGTGGTTTGCGCACCCAGGAGCTGGACGAGCTCTTGCCAGGCTTGCGGGCCGAAACGCGCAAGCACGGGCGCAAGCTGTGGGTCTCGATCGGTGGCGCGAACGGTGTGGGCGACGCCTTTCAGGCCCTGGGCCGCGATGCGGGCAAGCGGCAGAAGTTTGTCGAACAGGTCCGGCGCTTTGTTGACACACAGCAGCTCGACGGCATTGACATCGACTGGGAGCATTGGACCCGCCAGCACCAGCTGGGCCAGGGTGGCAATGACCCGGTGGAGAGCGCCATGCTGGTGCAGCTGCTGGCCGAGCTGCGCGCCGCCTTGCCGGCCTCGGTGGACCTGAGCGCATCGGTGTTTGCCGGGCCCTGGATCGGCCCGCAGTACCTGAGTGAGCTGCAAAAGCATGTGAGCTATGTGGCGCTGATGTCCTACGACTTCACCGGCGCCTGGTCGGGCTCGGCGGTCGGGCACCACGCCGATCTGGAGACCTTCGAGGCCGCCACCCAGGATCTGCTGAAGCGCGGCTTCCAGCGCGAGAAGATCCTGCTGGGCCTGCCCTTCTACGGCAAGGAGTTCATCCAGGGCCGCACGCAGGAGGTGCGCGACCAGCCCTATCGCGACATCCTCAGCCGCATGGGCGCCGATCTCGCGCCGCTCGCCAAGGGCCAACTGGGCCACACCTACTTTGAAACCCCGGCGCTGGTGAAAGCCAAGGCCGAGTTCGCCCGCGACCAGAGTTTTGCCGGGCTGATGATGTTCGAGCTGAGCATGGACGCGCTGCAATCGCCGCACAGCCTGAGCCTTGCCAGCATGCAAGTGATCTCACCGACCGCCTGCGGCCGCCGCCCCTGATGGTGTGCGGCACCGGATCAGGCATGGGGCCCTGGCCCTCAGCTCGCTTGGCCCTCCGCTCGCTCAGCTCTGTTCTCAGCTCCTGTGACCCTCCGCTCCTGGGGCGCAGCAGGGTGCAGAACTGGACCATGGACATGACCCGGCAGGCACCGGACTGAGGGGCCGCCCTGGCCTCAGGACATGGGGCGCCACCACAGGGCGTCCAGCCACAGCAAGTACAGGGCAAAGTAGCTGATCTGCCAGATGACCATGGTCAGCAGGACCCGTATCAGCGTGGCCCACCTGCGCCCCCCTAGCCAGCGCTGGCAGGACAGCGTCAGGTACAGCAGGCTGCTCAGCAATGAGCCCGCCATGATGACGTTGCTCGAGGCGGCGGTGATGTGGAAGATCAGGGACCAGGTCAGTGAAATAAAGGCGCCAGCCGCATGCACATGCAGCGAAGCCACCAGGTGGGTGCCATAGCTGAGCTTGCGGCTGAAGTAGGCCAAGTAGGTGCCCAGGGCGAGAAATGGCACCAGCAGCAAGAACAGCAGGTGTGCCTGCTTGCTCAGCTGGGTGGTGCGCAGGGCTTGCTCGCGGGCGAGGGACTGAGGATCTTGCTCCCACTGATGGCGCAGATCCTGGCAACGCGATGCTGGCAGGCCCCTGCAGACAAACTCGCCAGCACGTTGCCCCACCTGCACGATCAAACCATAGGTCAGGTAGGTGGCTTCGCGTCGGTCCAGGTTGTTGTGCCGCGCAAATTGAGGGTCATATGTCCGGGCATGGCGATGGCTTTCGGGCAAGGGCAGCAGCACGCTGATCAACCAGATCGAGAGGAGTGCTGCCATGCTGGTGGCCATGTACAAGCGCAAGGGCAAGACATAGTGGCGACGGCGCCCGCGCAGGTACTCCTGCGTCAGCTCACCCGGTCTCAGGAGGGTGAGCAAGCTGCGCAGCAAGGCCCCTTGCGTCGACAGGTACTGGCCGGTGAACTCCCGAACAAACACGGGGACGGAGGGCGGCTGCAAGGTCGTTTCCTGACCGCATTCGCCGCAATAACGCGGCTTGGGGAGAGACAGCGCGCTGCCGCAGTTGGGGCAATGGGAGGGAGCCGGCGTGTCCATCGCCGCCGATGATAGGGGCGATGGCGGCGGTCTGACCTTGGTGAATTCCTGGGTGAATCACATACCGCGAAAGCGCACCCGATGGGCGCGACTGCTTGCCAGGGCTAGCTAGATCGCAAGTCATCGGAGCCAGGCCTTGCATTTCGAGGCAACACCTGACCCCAGATCACACAGATCAGCGAACAGCGCTGACCTTCGGCTGCCTCACTCCCCCACCAACACCCCCGACACATTCCACGAACTGAAGCTGGTCCCCTCGCGCGGCCCCTGGGGAATCCGCACCGTCATGCGGTGCCGTCCGGCTTTCATGTGACCGAGGTCGATGTAGATCGGGTTGGTGGCGGTGCCGGGACACCAGTTGGAGCGGCTGATGTCGGAGGACGAAAGGCCGTCGTTGAAGTTGCCGGAGGCGGGGTTGAAGAGGCGAAAAGCGCCGCAGTCCTGGCGCCAGGGCACGAAGGAGAACACCTCTTTGCCATTCAACAGGATGGTGTTTTTCTTGGGCACGAATTCGTCGCCATTGGTCCAGCCGCCGTGGCCGGTGCTGATGTAGCGCAGGCGGGCGTTTTTGAGCGGGCGGTCGAGGGTGAAATCCACCTCCAGGCCCTTGGGCTTGTCGAACATGGTGGCGTAGTCCTGCTCGGCCATCTCCATCACATTGGTGGTGTTGAACAGCGGGATCAGGCGTGGAGCTGATGAAGAAGAAGCCGAAGAAGACGCGGCACCCGTGCTCGGGCTCACCGGCTTGGAGAACATGGCGGTGGCGGCGTCGCTGGGGTGGATGGTGAGGTTGAGGTCCAGCTTGTGGCCGCCCTTGTCGTAGTTGCCGATGAACACGCCGAGGGCCAGTTGCTGGCCCGAGAGGCGCTGGGCCAGATCGGTGATGTCCATGCGGTAGGGCGCGGCCTCGTGCCAGGTCTTGCCCTTGAGCTGCAGGTGGTTGTAGTGCTTGACGCCAAAAGGCGTGAAGAAGCGCATCAGCTCGATCAAGGGCGCGTAGTCCTCGGTGGCGACGACGCCGCGGTAGGTCCGGCCATTGCCGTTCTGATAGGCCGGCAAGGCGGCTACGCCGCGCTGCAGGCCATCGAGGAAGTTGCGCGTGGCCTTCTTTCCCTTCTCTACCTCCTTCGTGCCCAGCGGGATCACAAAGACCGAGCCGGTGCGGTCATACGCATCGCCATTGGAGCGGGCCAGCAGGTCCACAAACACCTGGCTGCCCGGCGCGATCTCGGGCAGCTGCACGGTCTTGAGCACCACGGTGCCGTTTGCGTAACGGGTCACGCCCTCGCGCGGCTCGCGGTCCTCGCCCGAGAAGTTGACGATCTGGTCCTGGAACACCGGAATGGTCGTGAAGCGGCTGCGCCAGACGCGGTCTTTGTAGCTGAGGCCGTCGAGCAGGGGCGCGGCCTCAAGCTTTCCACCCTGGGCCATCTCGGCCAGATCCAACCCCTGGAAAGGCTCGATCTGCGTGGCGCTGATGACGAAGTTGCCGTTGCGCACCAGCTCCAGCACCAGGCCCAGCTGGTGGCCCAGCACGGTGGGCGCGCCGGCCGCGGGCAGCTCGGTCGTGTACCAGAGCTCGATGGTGTTGGAGTTCACCACCGTCTTGGCCTTTTTGCAGCGGTAGCCGAGGATGGTGCGCGTCTCTTCGCTGAACTCGTAGCTTTGCTTGGGCAGCGATTCGCGGTCCAGGGTGGCGATGCCCTCCCCTGGGCTCAGGCGGGCCAGCTGCAGCAGCTCTTGCGCGGCGGGCTTGATGAACTGCTGCTCGAAGGGAAAGCCGGCCTTGCCGGCCAGGATGGCCTCGGAGCTGATCAAGGCCTCGCCCTTGGCGGCGAACACCCAGATCGGGTCCTGGCCCTCGACCGGCTTGCCGTTGTAGCTGCGCTGGTAGCGCAGCTTCCAGCCCTCGGTGGGCGCGGCCAGGGCGAGGCTGGGCGCCAGGGCGGCCAGGGTCGCCAGCAGAACGCCGGCCAGGTGGGCTTTGTTGAACATCGGGCGTATGGCTCGCATCGTCGTCCTCAATCTTGTCGTCGTGTTGCTCTCGGCATTCGGCCGTTGGCCTCAGTGTGCCAGCCGCAGCTGGTGCAGGCCCTCATCTGCCGCGGCGGGCAGCTCCAGGCGCAGCCGGCCGGTCTCGTCCTTCTGAGCAGGCAGCGGCTGGCCGTCGAAACGCCAGGGCGATGCACGATCCAGGCCCAGAATCTCCAGCCGCGCCAGCCGCTGAAATCCAGCGTTCGGGGGCAGATCAAGCTCCAGCGTCAGCCCCTGGCCATCCTGGCGGATGCCGATGCGGCGTGCCGCCCCCCGGCGATAGCCATAGCCCTCACCGGCATCTTGAAACACCTCGCTGCGGCCGCTGCGGCCCCAGGCCACGGTCAGGGCCAGCGGCGCGGCGCGCATCTCGCCCGTGTGCTGCAGCAGCGCTTGCGTGGGCACGGCGGCGCCCACGCGGATGAACAGGGGCAGGCGGTCCAGTGGCGCGGCCACGGTGGCCTCGCTGCCGCCTTCGAAGCGGCGGCCGGTCCACCAGTCCAGCCAGGCTTCGCCGGCGGGGAAGTAGACGCGGCGCTGGCGCTCGCCCTCGCGCAGCACCGGCGCCACCAGCAGGTCGCGGCCGAGCAGGAACTGGTCATCCACCAGGCTGGCGCGCACATCGCGCGGGAAGTTGAACCACAGCGGCCGCAGCGGCGGCAGGCCGCTGCGCTCGTTCTCCTCAAAGAGGCTGTAGAGGTAGGGCAGCAGGCGGTAGCGCAGCTCGATGGTGGCGCGGTTGATGCGCTCGAACTCGGGGCCAAAAGCCCAGGGCTCGCGCGGCGCCGAGACATCGTTGGAATGCGTGCGGAAGAAGGGCGTGAGCACGGCCGCCTGCAGCCAGCGGCTGTGCAGCTCGGCGCTGGGGCTGCCCATGAAGCCGCCAACATCGGCGCCCACAAACGGCACGCCCGAGATGGACAGATTGCTCAGCATGGGAATGGTGAGCGCCAGATGCGTCCAGCTGGGCGAGTTGTCGCCCGTCCAGACCGCCGCATAGCGCTGCACACCGGCGGCACCGGCCCGCGTCAGCACCATGGGCCGCTGCTCGGGGCGCAGGCGGCGCAGGCCCTCGAAGCTGGCGCGGGCCATCTGCAGGCCGTAGACATTGTGATAACGCGCATGATCACCGGGCCGGCCGTCGCCGGCATGGCGAGCGTCCAGCGGCAGGGTCTTTTGCGGGCCGAGCGAGATTTCCGGCTGGTTGAAGCCATCGGGCGCGAACACGCCCGGCTCGTTCATATCGTTCCAGAAGCCATCGACGCCCAGCTCCAGCGGCGCGGCGTAGAGCTGGCCGAACCAGTCGCGCGCGGCCGGCGAGGTGAAATCCGGGAAGGCACAGATGCCGGGCCAAACCTTGGCATGCAGCTCTTGGCCATCGGCGCCACGCATGAACACGCCGGCCTCGCGGCCGCTGCGGTAGATGGCAAAGCCTTCGTCGCGCTTGATGCCGGGGTCGACGATGGTGACGGCGCGGAAGCCCTGCGCATGCAGCTGGCCCAGCATCTCGCGCGGCTGCGGGAAGGTGCTCGGGTTCCAAGTGAAGACGCGGAAGCCGTCCATGTGGTCGATGTCGAGGTAGAGCACATCGGCCGGGATCTGGCGCTGGCGGAACTCCCGCGCCACGCGCAGAACTTCATCCTGCGTCTTGTACGACCAGCGCGACTGCTGATAGCCCAGGGCCCAGAGGGGAGGCAGCGGGCCGCGGCCGGTGAGCGCGGTGTAGTCCTGCAGCACCCGGGCCGGGCTGCGCTCCGGGCCGCCGGTGAAGACGAAGTAATCCAGCTCGCCACGCGCCGCACCGAAGCGCCAGCGCTGCGGCTCGGTCTTGCCCATGTCGAACCAGCTGCGGCTGCTGTTGTTGAGGAAGACGCCGTGGCTCAGGCCCTGGTGCAGGGCGATGAAGAAAGGAATGGCCTGGTAGGACGGGTCGTGGCCGGGCGCGTAATCGGGCACGTCGGCGTTCCACATCACCAGATGCTGCTGGTGGCGCGAGAGCGGCAGGGCTTTCTCGCCAAAGCCGTAGTAGAGCTCGTAGTCGTCGCGGCGCTTGGTGGCTTCGACACTGCCCTCTTGCGGATCGAACACGATGGGCCGAGCCGGGTCATCGGCGCTGATCAGGCGGCCGGCGCTGTCGAACACGCTCAGCTGCAGCTCAGGGGCACGGCGGATCTGCACCCGCGTGCCGCTGGCCGAGCGCAGCTCCAGCAATTGCGGGCCGATGCGGCGCAGCACTGCCTTGGCCTGCGGCGGCGATTCAGTCAGCGCGTAGCTGGCCGTGTCGGGCTCGAAAGGCGCGCCGCTGGGGCTGATGCGCACGCGCAGCACCTCGGGCGTGACGAAGCTGATGCGGGCCCGGGCGCCACGCGCCAGGCGCAGGTCCACGCCGTCCTCGCGCGGGCTGGACTGCGTGACCGGGCCGAGGCTGCGCGGGGCCGCTTCGGCCGGCAGCGGTGCGAACACAGCGAACAGCAATGCCGCAGCGCACAGAGGGCTCCATATGATCATCACAGCGCCGCACTCCCCAGCACACGCAGGCGCAGGGCGCGCTGCAGGTCTTCCACGGTGGCTTTGCCGTTTCCGCTGAGCTTGAGCTTGAGGCGCAGCGACTCGCCGGGCAGCAGGGTCAAGGCGTTGTCAGCCACATCCACGTCCAAGCCCTCGAACTCAATCCAGACGCCGCGCGCCAGACTGCGCGCTTGCACATGCAGCTGCAGCTCGCCGCCCACGCGCTCGACCTGGGCCTGCACGGCTGAGGCTTGTGGCCAAGCCAGGTCTTTGGCGGGCTTGAAATACACCACGCTGCGCGAAGGCGGTTCGCCCTCGATCTGCAGCTCGAACACGGCCGCGGCAGAGGCCGGGTCGGCATCGCCGAGCAAATCGGCATCGGCATAACGCGTGAGCAGCTGGGACGAGAGCGGCGCCAAGGTCAGCGCCTGGCGCTCCTCGCGCAGGGTGCGGCCTTGCAGCGTCATCACGCGCAGGCGCAGCTCGCCGCGGCGGGCCTCGGCGCGATCGTTGATCACGTGCAGCCGGGTCTGGCCCGAGGCCTCGCGGAGCGCCGCCACCGCTACCGGCGCGAAGAAGCGCCGGGCCTGGAAGTGCAAGGCCTTCCAGCGGCCGAAATGGTCGATGCTGGACCAGGCTGCGCCGGGCCAGACATCGTTGAGCTGCCAGTACAGCGAGCCCATGGTGAAAGGCCGGCTGGCGCGGTGGTGCAGGGCGGCGAGCTGGATGCCCTCGGCCTGCATCAGCTGGCTGCGGTAGATGAAATCGCCAAAGTCGCGCGGCTCGCCGAACTCCTCGCGGATGTATTTCAGCAAGCGCTCATTGCCTTTGCCAGCCATGAACTTCTGGTGCGCGGTGATCAGCGGCGCGCTGATGCCCTGCTCGCTGCGCGGCGCAAACGCATCCACCGTGGCCTGCACCGGCCAGGCCTGCAGGCCGTACTCGGACATGAAGCGCGGTGTGATCTCCAGGTACTTGCTGACCGGATGGGCCGGGTTGCCCCAAACCTCCCAGTAGTGCATATCGCCACTGGCGGGCGTGTTGGCCACCTCGGCCAGGTCGTCACCGGGCGAGCTGGACCAGTAGGCGATGCCACCGCCCTCCTCCGCCACCACCTGGCGCAGATCGCGGCCGAAGAGCTGCACATAGCCCTGCCAGACGCGCTCGGCCAGGGCCGGGTCGGCGGCCTTCATATCGCGGCCATGGCCCCAATATTTCCAGGCGATCTCCTGCTCGTTGTTGCCGCACCAGAGTACCAGGCTGGGGTGGTGGCGCAGGCGCTGCACCTGCTCGCGCGCCTCGACCACCACATTGGCGCGGAAGGCCGGGTCGTAGGCCGGCTGCATGCCGCCGCCGAACATGAAGTCCTGCCAGATCATCAGGCCCAGCTCGTCGGCCAGGTCGAAGAAGGCCTCGCTCTCGTAGTAGCCGCCGCCCCAGCTGCGGATCATGTTCATGTTCGCCTCGCGCGCCGAAACCATCACCCGGCGCAGCTGCGCAGCGTTGACGCGCGGCTGGAACATATCGAATGGAATGGAATTGGCGCCCTTGGCGAAGACGGGGATGCCATTGACCTCGAAGTGGAAGCCTCGGCCTTGCGCGTCGGGCTCGCGCTTCAAGGCCACGCTGCGCAGGCCGGTGCGCTGGCTCAACGCATCGACGCGCCGGCCGGCTTGCAAGAGCTCCAGCTCGTAGCGGTACAGGGCCTGCTCGCCATAGCCGTTCGGGAACCAGCGCCGCGGCTGCTCGACCTGCAGGGGCAGCTCGATTTTCTGCAGGCCGGCTTCCGTGGCATGGCCCCGTTGCTCGGCGGCCAGCTGGCGGCGGCCATCAGGGGCGGTCTGCCAGAGGCGCAGCTGATAGTGCCCGGCGCGCGCCAGCTCCAGCGTGGCGAGGGCGCGCAAGCGGGCACGCTCGGCCGTGACCTCATCCTGCAGCAGCTGCAGCGATTCGATGCGCAGGCCGCTCCAGCTCCGCAGGGTCACCGGCTGGCTGATACCGGCGGTGACGTAGCGCGGGCCCCAGTCCCAGCCGTAGTGGTAGCCCGGCTTGCGGACGAAATTTCCCGTCATGGCATCGGGCGGCTCGTCGCCGTAGGGCGAGGGGTAGTTGCCGGCCAGCTTGACCGGCATGGCCTGCACCTGGGGCAGGAGCTTGTTGATCGGCGAGCGGAAGACGATGCTCAGCTCATTGCCCTGCGCGCGCAGCAGGCCTTTTTGAACCGGCACGCGCCAGCGACGGAAGGCGTTGTCGGCCTTGAGCAAGGGCTGGCCGTTGAGCCGCACCTCGGCAAACGTGTCCAGGCCTTCGAAGACCAGCTCCTGGCGTGCCTGCGCCCGCTGAGCGCGCGGCACATCAAAGCGCGTGCGGTACTCCCAATCGGCCAGGCCTATCCATTGCAGGGCTGCCTCGGGTGCGGCCACAAAAGGGTCGGGGATCAGTTGGGCGGCCAGCAGGTCGGTGTGCACCGTGCCGGGCACCTGGGCCGGGCGCCAGGCGGTGGCTTCGGCATGGGCGGCGGCCTGGCTACTGGCGGGGCTGAGGCGGAACTGCCAGGCTTGGGTCAGGGGCAGAAGCTCGGCGGCGGAGGCAGGCATGGCCAGCGAGAGCATGGACAAGAAACAGGCTGCGCGACCAAGCAAGTTCTGAAACTTCATGCGGCCCTCCAGTAACGCTCAATCCACTGCTGGTGGGTGGGCATGGCGGCCACGGCGTCGCTCAGGATGTGGCGGGTTCCTTCCACGAAAGCGAGCAGGCGGTCTTCGGGCATGTCGTCGACGATGGGGTGGTAGCTGCGCGGCAGGATGCGCTGACCCAGCATCACTTGCACCCAACTGGGCAGGGCGAAGAAATCCTCGCCGTGGCGGAAGTAGCGGCCGTCGGCACGGAACAGGTCCATGGCCTCGCTCAGGCTGTCGGGCACGGACATGGTGCGGCAGTCGCTCCAGAAATCGGAATCGTCGCGCTCGGTCGCGTGGTAGTGCAGGATCAGGAAGTCGCGCACACGCTCGTACTCGAACGCAGTCTCGCGGTTGAAGCGCTCGGCCAACTGCGGGTTGAACTCACGCCCCGGGAACAGGCTCAGCAAACGGCTGAGGCCCGATTGCACGAGGTAGATGCTGGTGGATTCCAGCGGTTCCAGGAATCCGCTGGCCAGGCCCAGGGCGATCACGTTCTTGTTCCAGACCTGCTTGCGCATGCCGGTGGTGAAGCGCAGCAGGCGCGGGTCGACCAGGGGCTTGCCGTCGAGATTGGCCATCAGGGTGGCGGCGGCCTGGTCCTCGCTGAGGTGCTGGCTGGAGAAGACATAGCCATTGCCGATGCGGTGCTGCAGCGGGATGCGCCATTGCCAGCCAGCGGTGTTGGCGGTGGCGCGGGTATATGGCGTTATGGGACTCACACCTTCACAAGGCACAGCCAGGGCGCGGTCGCAAGGCAGCCAATGCGACCAGTCGGTGTAGCCGGTCTTGAGGGTCTCTTCGATCAGCAAGCCGCGAAAGCCCGAGCAGTCGATGAAGAGGTCGCCCTCGACGCGCTCGCCGCTTTCCAGCTGCACGGCTTCGATGAAGCCGTCGTCAGTGCGCTGCAGGGCGCGCACGATCTTGCCTTCGATGCGCTGCACGCCGCGGCGCTCGGAGATCTCGCGCAGAAAACGGGCGTAGAGGCTGGCGTCGAAATGGTAGGCGTAGGCGATGTCCGCCAGCGGCGAATCCGGCGCCGCCGAGGGGTCGCCGGGGATGAACTTGCCCTGCGGCGCCATCACGGTTTGCAGGGAGTAGTCGCCAATCGGCCCGGCGCGGCCGGCCAGGAACAGCTTGAGCCAGAACTGGTGGAACGGCAGCGGCCCGCGCGAGCGACCGATGACGCCGAAGCCATGGGTGTAGCGGTCGCCGATGCGGGCCCAGTCGCGGAACTCGATGCCGAGCTTGACGGTGCCCTGGGTGCGGCGAACGAACTCCGCCTCGTCGATGCCCAGCATCTGGCCATTGAACATGCGGATGTGCGGCACGCTGGCCTCGCCCACGCCGACGATGCCGATCTCTTCGGATTCGATCAGACGCACCGAGGCCTGCCGGCCCAGGTAGGTGGCCAGGGTGGCGGCGGCCATCCAGCCGGCGCTGCCGCCCCCGACCACCACCACGCGGCGGATGGGGCCGTGGGTCGGGGATGGGCTGCGGCTGCTGCCGTCCTTGTCGAGACTGCTGCTCTCACTCATGCTGGAGAACCCTTCTGCCGGGCCCGAGCGCGGCTCACGCTCGGGCCCACAAAGAAAAAGGTCGGCCTGGGTTGCAGCCCATGCCGACCGGAGATCCCCTCACGAGGTCAGCGCGAGGGGTCGAGGAACATCGTGCAATCGGCCGGTGCGTCAGTACTTGTAGGTCAAGCCCACATAGGCAACGCGCCCAGCGTAGCTGTTGCCGTAGAAACGATCCTGCGTGTCATTGCCCAGGTGCGAGCGGGCTTCCTGCTTGGTCAGGTTGAGCACCGAGGCCGTGAGGCTCAGCGCCTTGCTGACGTTGTAGGCGGCGTTCAGGTCGATCTGGCTGTAGGGGTCCGAGTAGACATTCAAGCCATTGACCAGGCCACCGACCACCACACCGCGGCGGTTGTAGGAGGCGCGCAGCAGGTACTGGTCGTTGCCGTAGAACACCGTCAGATTGCCTTGGTTCTTGGCGCTGCCGACCAGGGGCGACTTGCCGATCACCTTGCCATCGGCCAGGGTGATCTCGGCCTGGTTGGTCTTGTTGTAGGTGTAGTTGAACTGGAAGCCCAGGCCGAAGTCCAGGGTGTGCTGGCCGTACAGCTCGATGCCTTGCGAGACGGCGTCGCGGCCGCCGGCGCTGGTGGCGTAGTTCTGCACGGTGACGCTGGTGCCGCCCACGTCCATCACCATATCGCGCACCACGGGCACCGAGAAGTTGCTGACGTTCTTGCGGAACAAGCCGGCACCCAGCACCGAGCCGCGGTGGAAGTACCACTCCAAGCCCAGGTCGACCTGCGTGGCCTTATAGGGCTCCAGGCTCTTGTTGCTGCCCTGGCCAAACCAGCCCACCTTGTCGGCGCCACCGATCAGGCGACGGTCATTGACGTACTCCTGGCTGTAGGACTTGAGGCCGCCGGGCGTGGCGATGTCGCCATAGCTCGGGCGGGCCACCACCTTGGACGCCGCAGCGCGCAGCAGCAGGTTTCGGCTCAGGTCATAGGCCAGATTGAGGCTGGGCAGCACATCGGTGTAACTGCGGTCCAGCGAGCTGACCACGAAGGAGGAGACATGGCCGGTGGCCGGGTTGCTGTTGCTGTCCGGCAGCTTGGTGAAGCCGCTGACGCAGCCCGAGCCTGCCGGTGCACCGGCTGCCGGCAGATTGCCGGGCAGGCAGGGCGCGGGGTTGCCATCCGGGCCGTCGAAGAAGTAGTCCTTGTAGTAGTCGACCTGGTCGGTCGAATCGGCGTGCTGCTTGGTGCGAACGAAACGCAGGCCGATATTGCCGCGCAGGCGGTCGGTGCTGATATTGGCTTGCAGGTAGGCCGCCGAAATCTTCTCGCCGACGTTGTAGACGAAGTTGTCTTCCTGGCGGGTCTGCATCGCACCGTAGGTCTTGTTCAGGTGCGCGATATAGGCCGGGTAGTCAATCGCCGGGAAGGCGCTGGCATTGAGGCCGCCGGCCAGATGGCTGAGCGAATCGCCGTACAGGAAGGAGGACTGGAACTTGGAGGCGGTGGCATCACAGCCGTTCTGGAAGCGCTTGTCGTAGTTGGCCGGATCGGCGCCCTGGCAGACCCAGTAGTTGTTGCCGGTGCTGCGGCGCGTGCCGCCATCGCGGAACTTGAGGCCGAACTGCAGGGAGTCGAGCCACTCGCTGTCTTGGCGCCAGGTGAAGTCGGCCTGGGCGTACTTCTGCTCGGTGCCGTTCTTGGTCCAGGACGAGGAGGTGGAGCCCAGGTCAATCTCGCCAATGCCCTTCTGCAGATTGGCCATCAGCTCGGGCGCGAAAGTCATGGTCGGTGTGCCGACCAGGCTCCAGGCGCTGGCGGTGTTGCCCATCGTCCAGCTGCCGTTGGCGTTCTGCAGGCGCGGCTTGATGGGCATGGTGAACTGCATGTCCGGCCCGCCCTTGGCCCAGGTGCGGCCCAGCTTGAAGCTGGCGTCGATGCTGTCGCCCTTCCACTCGGCGGCGATGTCGGCGGTTTGCGACAAGGCCTTCTCGCGGTTGTAGCTGCCGGTGATCTGCGGCGTGGGCACGGTGCAATCGTCCGGGCCCCAGCCGCCGGGCTTCTGGCCGCCCGCCGCCGCGGCGGCCTCGCTGCAGTAATAGGTCTTGCCGGGTCGGGCGCTGTACTGCGCACCGGTCACGATGGTGCCGCTGGGATCAAAGGTCAAGCTGTCCAGCAGGCGGCCACTCGGCCAGTTGCCATCACCGTCGTAGCGGGCCAGGTTCCACTCGGGCACCTTGAGGATGTTGGTCTGCGAGTTCTGCGACAGGTTGAAGCGGAAGTAATTGCCGGTCAGGGTCAGCCGGTCGATGGGCTTGGCCTGCAGAGTCAGCTGGCCGCCTTGGCGCTCGCGCTCTTCGCTCTTCACGTTGAGGTTGACCGAGGTCGGCATCATGAAGTTCTGGTAGTACTTGCCGCTCTGGTCGTAGAAGCCCGACTGGCCCCACCAGTAACTGCTCATGCCCGAGGGCTTGCCGTTGACATCGGTGGCGGGGTGGGTCTTGTAGTTGTCGCCGTACCACTGCCAGTTTTCGGTGCTGGCGCCCATGGTGCGGGTCGTGCGCTTTTGCTGCGTCACGCCCACCAGCACGCCGAAGCGCTTGGCCTCGTCGTGCCAGGCGTACTGGCCGGAGAACTGGCCGTCGGTCTTGTGCGTGGTGTCAGCCCAGGTGCCCTCGGCAGTGAAGAAGCCGCTGTTGGACTTCATGTCCAGCGGGCGGCGGGTGTGCAGGATCACCGTGCCGCCGACGCCGCCTTCGTCCAGCCGCGCTTCCGGCGACTTGAACAGCTCGGCGCTGGACAGCATATTGGCCGGCATCAGCATGTAGTTGAAGGAACGGGTCGGGTCGCCGTTGGACTCGGCCGTGGCGATGTAGTTGCCGTTCAGCTGGGTCAGGGTCAGCTCGGACGAGAGGCCACGCACGCTGACGTTCTTGCCTTCGCCGCCGCTGCGGTCCACCACCACGCCGGGCACGCGCTGCAGCGCGTCGGCCACGTTCTTGTCGGGGAACTTGCCCACGTCTTCAGCATTGACCACCTCGACGATGGCATTGGCATTGCGCTTCTGGTCGAGGCTCTTCTCGATCGAGCTGCGGTAGCCGGTGATGACCACCGTGTCCATCTGGGCGGGCTCGGCCTTGGTCTCGGCCTTTTTGTCGGCGGGCTTGTCGGCCGCGGCGCTTTGCGCCTGCGCACCGCCGGCCAGGGCCAGCAAAGCCAGGGCCGCGGCCGAGGCAATCGGCGTCTTCGCCGTGAAGGCCCAGCGACGCTGTCGAGATTCGTGCGTGTTCTTGCTTGTCATGATCTGTCGTCTCCTGATCGTGCCCTTGTGGCGGGCTTTGTATGGCGGAAGCGAGGTCCACATCGCCTGAGAACCAGACGGCACGCCCCGCTTCACAAGGCGAAAAGTTCGGCTGCCGCTGCGCCCGATGGGGCGAACGCGGCAAGCACTCCAACTCCTGGTTCGACGCAAGGCCCAGCGCGCCAGACCGGGGCCTGGAATCGGCAGCTGCTGTTCGTTTTTCAGGGCGCGCCCGGCGCAGTTTCGGGAGAACCCTGTAGATTTACTAAACGACGCAAAAACCGCTGACTTCTCGCTGGGCAGTGCATTCCACCCAGGGAAATTTATACAAAGGATGACAGGCGCCTTCAACAAACTTTCACAGTTTGGATTCAGTTTAGTTTTGTTTAGTAAACGAAACGAGGCGGTCTTGCGACAGCGCATGAAATGGGGCGATTCGGCCTGGACGCGGCCGCGCAGCGGGTCCTAGACTGCGCGCCAGGCCCCCTCTTCCTCTGCGCCGCAGAAGCGGCGGGCACCGCTGTGCAACAGCCCTGATCCATGAGCCTGAAGCCCTTTTCCTCTTTCCCCTCCGCCGCCTCTTCTGATGCTGCTGCGCCCAGCTCGATCCACGCCATGCCGCCGCACGAGCTGCTGGTGGCCGATATCGGCGGTTCGCACATTCGCATCGCCCGCCACCTCGGCGGCAGCCACTGCGAGCTGCTGCAGCAGAGGGCCACACCGGCGCAGGACTGGTCGGCTTTCTGCGATGCATTGCACGCGGCCGTGTTGCTGCACGCCGGCCCGCACAGCGCCCTGTCCATCGCCATCGCCGGCGTGGTCTCGCCGGCGAGCGGCGAGGTCCAGGCCGCCAACCTGCCCGCGCTGCGCGGCCATGCCTTGGCGCGGGAGCTGACGGCCCGGCTGGGCCTGCCGGTGCAGGCCCACAACGACGCCGATTGCGCCGCCCTGGCCGAAGCCCGGGTGGGCGTGGGCGCCGGGCATGAGGTGGTGTTCGGCGCCGTGCTGGGCACCGGCGTTGGCGGTGGCCTGGTGGTGCGCGGGCAGCTGGTGCGGGGCGCGGGCGGCCTGTGCGGCGAATGGGGCCATGGGCCCATCCTGCGCGAGACCACGCTGTGGAACAGCCACGGCCAGCCCGTGCAGCTGCCACGCTGGGCCTGCGGCTGCGGGCAAATCGGCTGCCTCGACACCGTGGGCGGCGCGCGCGGCCTGGAACGCATGCATCTGGCGCTGAACGCCGACGCGCCCCGCAACAGCCATCAGCTGCTGATCGACTGGCAAGCCGGGGAGCCCGCGGCCAGCGCCACGGTCGCCGCCTGGATCGAACTGCTCTCGAGTCCGTTGGCCCTGGTGCTCAATGTCACAGGCGCCAGCGTCGTGCCGGTTTGCGGCGGGCTGAGCCGTTGTACACCCCTTATCGCAGCACTCGATGCCGCCGTGCGCCAGCAGATCCTGCGGCGCGACGCGGAAGACCTGCCCCTGCTGCGACCCAGTGTCTTGAACGACCAGGCCGGCCTGATCGGCGCCGCCTTGGCCTTCGAGCCCGAGGCCAGTCACCCGGAAGTGCGCCCATGAGCTGTGTGCTGGAAGTCTGCGTGGATGACATCGCCGGCCTGGATGCCGCACAGCAAGGCGGCGCCGATCGCATCGAGCTCTGCAGCAGCCTGGGCTGCGGCGGGCTCACGCCCTCGGCCGGCTTGATGGCCGAAGCCGCCCGACGCAGCCTGCCGGTGATCGCCCTGATCCGCCCGCGCAGCGGTGGTTTCGTCTACAGCGAGGCCGAGGCGCGCGTGATGCAGCACGACATCGCCCGCGCGGCCGAGCTGGGCCTGGCCGGCGTGGCCATTGGCGCACTCACGCCCGAACGCCAACTGGACCTCGCCCTGCTGGAGCGCCTGATCCGCGCGGCAGCAGGCCGCCTGCAGCTGACCCTGCACCGCGCCTTCGACCTGGTGCGCGAACCCGGCGCGGCGCTGGAGGCGGCCATCGCACTGGGCTTCCAGCGCGTGCTGACCTCGGGCGGCGCCCCCACCGCCCCGGCGGGCGCCGCGCAGCTGGCGGCCCTGGTCCGCCAAAGCCAGGGCCGCATCCGCATCCTCGCCGGCAGCGGCATTCGGCCCGACAACGTGGCCGGCTTGCTGGCCGCGACCGGGGTGCACGAGGTGCATGCCTCCTGCCGCGCACCGGCGCGCGAGACGCCTGAAGGCGAGCTGCTGGCCCTGGGTTTCAGCGAAGCTCAGGCCTGGCTCTGCGCGGCCGACACGGTGCGGGCCATGCATCTGCAGATCCGCAGCCATGGCACCCCGAAAGCGCACTGAACACGCCCGGATCAAGTCCGGTTTGGGCGCACCCGGCCCAAGGCCCGCAGCGCCAAAACCAAGGCGAGGCCGGCGATCAAGCCCAGGCCCAGCAGAGAGCCGGCCGGCCACGACGAGGCCGCAGGCCGCGACCGGAACACCGGCTGCGCCACAAAGTCCTCGGGTGTGAAGCGCCGCTCCTGAAACAGGAAGGGGTAGTAGAAGGCGCGCAGCCGGGCATGGAACTCAGCCACCGCGTCCTGATAGGCCAACTGGGCGCGCAGGTCGGTCTCGGCCTGACGGTGCAGCGCAGCCTGAACCCCCACGCCGGGCAAGAGCCATCCCAGGCGCTCGGTCCAGGCCTGCCGCGCGATCAGGCCCTGGCGGTAGTCCGCCACTTGGGGCGCCACACGCTCGTCGCCCAGCTGCTGGAAGGCGTAGTACCACTTCCAATGGAAGCCCGCCGGCAAGGGCGCCGTCTGCCGCCACTCGGGGTGGCTGCGGAAGAACTGCGCCAGGGTGGCCTCGCGCGGCAGATCCCAGGCGCCATGCACGGCCTGACGCTGCGCCAGCATCAAGTCCACCCCCTGATGCACGGGCACAGCCCGCGCCAGCACGGCCTGAGCCAGCGTCGGCAGAACGAGGGTCAGAAGCGCCCAGCAGCCCATCAGCGACAGCGCCTGGGCGGCCGAGCTGCGGCCGCCCGCGGCCAGGCACAGCGACAGGCCGCTCCAGAATGCCAGGTAGGCCGCGGTGCAGAGAAGCACACTGGCCAGGGCAGGCAGAGGCATGGCGCTGCATGCCGCGCCGGCCAGCACCGGCAGCACCAGACAGGCGAAGACCAAGCCCACGCGCAGGCCTGCACGGCGCAGCCACAGGCCGCGGCCGCCGCCGGGCAGGGCCAGCAAGGTGTCGAGCCGGCCGGCGCGACGCTCGCCCGAGACCAGCTCGTAGAGCAGCGCAATCAGGAACAGCGGCGCCAGATAGACCAGCACAAAGGCGAAGTCGAAACGCCCGGCCAGCGCCAGCTCGGGGTTGAAGCTCTCACCCTCGTGCAGCTGGGCCTGAAGGGCCAGAGCGCGGATGCGCAGCACATAGGGCACGGCATCGCGCAAACCCAGCGCCAAGAAGGCCGCGGGTGACGGCGGGTCCCAGCTGCTGTGGAAGGTGTAGTACGCGGCCGAACCGGCATCACCGCTGCGCCCATGCTTGAGCGCCTGGGCCGCCAGGTCTTGCTGCTGCAGATCGGCCAGGCGGGCGATGGTCTGCTGCTGGCGGGCCACCTCACGCAGGCCCGACCACACCGCCAGCGAGGCCAGCAGAAACAGCAGCGCCAGCGCCACGCACACGAGGCGCGAGCGCAGCAGCAAGCGCAGCTCATGCCGCCAGGCGTCTGCGGGTCTCGGCTCCTTCGGCTTTGCGGCCGGTCTCATCCATGCCATCGCGCTCATCGCGTGCGTCTCCCCAAATGATGCGTCGCCAAGGCCAGAGCGCCCATCAAGGCGGCGAGCCAGCTCAGCAGCACCACGGCGGCCGGTGCCGCGCGCTGCAAGGCCTCGGCCGGTGGCGCCGGCTCGTATTGGAAGTCGGCCATGCCCTGCCAATGCGTGGCGCTGATGCGGTTGTCGCGGCTGGAGCGGTCGCTGGCGAACTTCAACTTCTCGGCCTGCAAGCGGTTGAGCGACTGCACCAGCTGGTAGCGATGGGCTTCAGCCTGCTCGACAAAGCGGCGGTAGCTTTGCAGATCGGTGCCCGCCGCGGCCATGGACAGTCGACGCAGTGCGAGCACCGGGCTCAGCCAGGCAAAGCGGTCGAGCTGCTGCAGCTGCGCGGCCTGGCGCTCGAAGCTGGCGTGGGCATAACGTGCAAACAGCGCGCTGCTCAGGCGCTCGCCCTCCATGCCCACCAAGCCTTTGTAGTTGAACGGCAGGTCTTCCACGCGCGCCACGCCGTAGCGGGCCAGAACCTGCTTGCGAAACTCGGCGAAGTAGGGGTCATCGGGGTTGTGGCTGTCGCCCAGCGCCGCCAGCTCGCGCGCCACCGCGATGTCGGTCTCAAAGCGGGTGGGCAGGGCCAGCGAAGCAGACGCCAGCTCGGGCGCCCAGCGCGGCAGCAAAACCACGCCGAGGGACCAGACGGCCAGCAAGGCCACCAGGGCGTCACGGGCGCGGGCCAGGCAGGCCGACAGCGCGACGATGCCCAGGGCCCAGAGCAGAAGCCACAGGCCATAGCCGAGTGCCAGCGTCAGCAGCAAGATGCCCGGAGCCGACGTGGCCGCCGCCATCCACAGCAAAGCCAGCCAGGCGGGCAACAGGGCCAGCGCGGCCACGCCGCTGAGCGCCAGGACCTTGCCGGCCACCAGCTGCCAGGGGCGTATGCCCTGGGCCAGCAGCAAGCGCAAGGTGCCGGATTCGCGCTCGCGCGCCAGCGCGCCATGGCCCAGGAAAATCAGCAGCAGCGGCGCCAGCACTTGCAGCACAAAGGCCGGCGTCAGCTGGCCAAAGCGCAGGAGCAGCGAGGACTGCCGCACGTCGCCAAAGTTGGCGCTGTTCTGGCGGTGGCCCTCCAGGTAGAGGGTGTGCCCGGTGTAGGCATCCACACCAGCATCCAGGGCCGCCAGCGGGCTCAGGGGCCGGAACACAAAGTGGCCGTAGTGCACCATGCGGTGGGGGTGACGCTCAGGCTGGGATTCGAACTCATGATCGACCTGAGCCTGGTAACGGGCCCGTGCGGCCGCCGCGCTGCTGCGCTGCTCCCAGGCGGTGAAGCAGGCCACGGCACTCAGCAGCAGCAACAAAGCCAGGCCCAGCGCGGCGACGCGATCGCGGCGCAGCAAACGCCATTCCTCGACGGCAATTCTGAACACGGCCGCCCTCATGAGGCCCCCGCACTGGCGTAGCGACGGTGCAGCGCGCGCACGTCAAAGCGCTCTTCGCCCGTGGCGGCCACCTCTTCGATCAGCCGGCCGGCCTCGATGAAGCCGATGCGGTCCGCCACATCGGCGGCGCCGAGCAGATCGTGCGTCACCATCAGCATGGCCACACCCTGCCCGCGCAGCATCCGCAGCAGGCGGCTGAGCTCGCTGCTGGCCTGTGGGTCCAGCCCGGAGCTGGGCTCGTCCAGCAGCAGAACGGGCACATGGCGCGCCAGGGCCAGTGCGATCGAGACTTTCTGCCGCATGCCCTTGGAGAAGCCGGCGACGCGCTGGCCATGGGCCGCGGCATCCAGCCCGGCCGCGGACAAGGCCTCATCGATGGCCTGCGCGCTGGCCGGCTGGCCGGCCAGATGCAGCAGGTAGGCAAGGTTCTCGCGGGCGCTGAGGTGCTCGTACAGCGCCACGTTCTCGGGGATGTAGGCGATCTGGCGGCGCGCGCGGCTGGGCTCGTTCACCGGGTCGATGCCCTGGACGCGCAGCTGGCCGCTGGCCGGCCGCACAAAGCCCAGGAACAGGCTCAGGGTGGTGGTCTTGCCGGCTCCGTTGGCGCCCAGCAGGGCGTAGATCTCGCCTGGCTGCACGGTCAGGTCCAGGCCTCGCAAGATGGTGCGCTCGCGGTAGCCCGCCACCACCGCGCGGGCCTCCAGCGCAGGGGGCACTGCAGCAGCGGCGGGTGGATCTGGGTTCAGGGTTTCGCTCATGATGGCGGGCCTCGCGTCAGAACTTGGCCTGCAGGCCCAGGGTGAAGCTGCGGGCCGTGCCCGGCGTCACCCACAAGCGGCTGTAGGAGCTGGTGTAGTAAGTGGTGTCGAAGAGGTTGTCGACATCGAGCGTCCAGCGCAGCGTCGGGCTGGCGCGCCAGTAGGCCACCAGCTTGGCCGTGGTGTAGGCCGGCAGCTCGAAGGCGGGCGTGCCCGCATTGGCCTCGGCCTGGGTGCGGGCCTGGCCCAAGCGGGCGCCCATGTGGGTGAGCCCGCCGCCGATGCTGTAGCGCTGGCCCTGCGAGAGGCTGGCCTCGTACACGGCCAGCACACTGCCATTGACCTTGGGCACATTGAGCAGGCGTCCGCCGCGCTCCAGGGTGTTGTCCTGGCTGACCTCCACGTCGTTGAGCACCAGGCTGGCGTTGATGCGCCAATGCGCGCTGAGCTGTCCGGCCAGGTCGAACTCTAGGCCTCGGCTGCGGATCTCGCCGGCAGCGATCGAGAAGCCGGCATGTGCCGGGTCGGCGGTCAGCACCTGGCGCTTGCGGATGTCGAAGAGCGCAGCGGTCGCACCGATGCGGCGGTCCGCGCTTTCCCATTTGCTGCCGAGCTCCAGGGCGCGGCCGGTCTCGGGCTTGAAACCTTGGGCTGCGACATCGGCGCCTACATTGGGGCGGAAGGAGCGGCCGGCATTGGCATACAACGTCCATTGCGGCGAGGGCAGCCAGGACAGGCCGATGCGGGGCGAGCGGGAGCTCGGCTGCTGGCGTGCCGTGGTGCTGTTCAGGCGATTGGCCAGGGTCTGGCGGTAGTCATCGAAACGCAGGCCGGCCACCAGACGCCAGGCGGGGGCCAGCTTGATGGCGTCCTGCAGATAGACGGCCGTGTTGCGCTGATGCTCCAGGGTGCTGGTGTTGGGGCCCGGCTCGGGCAGCGCCTGGCCGTAGGCCGGCTGTTGAATGTCAATGGCATAGGGCTTGCCGGCGCTGGGATTGACGCGCCGCATCACCGAATCCATGCGGAAGCGGAAGCTCTCCAGACCGATCAGCAGCTCATGCTCGACCGCGCCCAGCTTGACCAGGCCTTGCAGCTCCGCCTGCACGGCGGCATCGTTGGAGTCGTAGTCGCGATGGCGCCGTTGCCGCGTCAGCGTGACGTTATCGGGGCGCAGCGCCGTGGGCTCGGTGGAATAGCCATTCACCCCGGTCTCGCGGTAGGACAGGCCCAGACGGCTGCGCCAGTTGCTGCTCCATTCGTGCGAGAGGATGAGCTGGTGGGTCTGGTTGCGCACGGTCACCTGCCCATCGGCAGGCTCGCCGAGGAAGCGGCTGCGCGGCACCGCACCCAGGCGGTTGTTGACAGCGACCACACCACGGTCCAGGGGTGTCGCGTGGCGCAGGGCTTCACCGACATAGTCAAGCTGGGTGGCAGGGCCCAGCTTCCAGGTGAAGGCCGGGGCGAGCACTTCGCGCCGGGCGCTGACATGGTCGCGGAAGCTGCTGCGGTCTTCCACCGCCACATTGAGGCGGTAGGCGAAGTTCTCACCCCAGGGGCCGGTGCTGTCCAGAGCGCCACGCTTGAGGCCATAGCTGCCCAGATAGGCTTCCACCGCATGGGCCGCCTGCCAGAGCGGGCGCTTGGAGACGATGTTCAAGGTGCCGCCCGGCTCGCTGCTGCCGTAGAGCGCAGCGGCCGTGCCCTTGAGGAACTCGATGCGCTCGACACCGGCCAGATCGCGCGGGGCATTGAAGCCGCGGTTCGATGAGAACCCGTTCAACAAGGTGGCCATGCCGGTGTTCTCGTTGCCCGGCAGGCCGCGAATGGCAATGTTGTCCCACAGGCCGCCAAAGCTGTTCTGGCGCGAGACGCCACCCACGTAATCCAGCACATCGTCGAGCTTGGTGGCACCGAGGTCGTCCATGGCCTGACGGGTGACGATGCGCACCGATTGCGGCAGCTCGCGCAGGGCGAGCTCGGTCTTGGCGCCGGCGGCATCGGCCGCATGGTAGGTGCCCGATTCGGCGCGGCCGACCACGTTGACCGCGGGCAGCTGGGCGCTCTTGGCATCCGGAGCGGTCGGCGCAGGCTGGGCGGCTTCAGCCGGCGCACGTTCGGGCGCAGGCGTTTGGGCGCGGGCGCTGGCCGCGAAGCAGCTGGCCAGCGCCAGCAGCAAGGGAAGACGGGCGCCAGGCGCCGGGCGGAAGTGGGTCGGCATGGGGAAGAGGCTCACGAAGAGGGTGGGGAGAAGAAAGAACAGGAGGAGGAAAGAAAAGGCCAGCTCTGGTACACAGCCCCAATTCGGCAAGCCCGGCCAGGGCATGGCGGGGTCTCAAGCGAGAAGGCTCAGGAAAGGCGACCGACCGCGCGCCTAGCGAGCGTGCGTACACACGCGTGGCGGCAGGTGGAGGGGCGGCTTGAGGGCGGGCAGAAACGTGGACGTGGCATGGCGCCATTATTGCGAATGAATTATCATTTGCAAAATCAAATTCATGCCAGGCATGGAAAGGCCGAGGCCTGAGGAGGCGCCACGGCCCTCGGAAGCGAGCGCACTCAAGCCCCATGGACGCCCCCTCGGCGCCCTTCAACTCCGCCCGTCACTCTCTCACCGCAGCCAGCTCTCGCCACCCCATGTCAAGCCTTGCCGCCATCCTCGCCGCCT
Source organism: Paucibacter aquatile (assembly GCF_002885975.1). Lineage (NCBI taxonomy): Bacteria > Pseudomonadati > Pseudomonadota > Betaproteobacteria > Burkholderiales > Sphaerotilaceae > Roseateles > Kinneretia aquatilis. The sequence continues at coordinate 2,194,481 of NZ_POSP01000003.1, forward strand.
GCTTTGCGGGCGGGCTCCTCAGCCTGCTGCTGGCCGCCATCCTGGCCTTTCGGCTGCAAGCTCGGCATCTGCATCGCCTGATTGCCTTTGCTGCCGGCACCATGCTGGCCGCGGCCCTGCTGGACATCCTGCCCGAGGCCTTGAGCCTGGCGCCCGGCCACAGCGAGGCTGTGCTGGCCACGCTGCTGGCCGGCTTGATCGGCTTCTACTTGCTGGAGCGCCTGGCCTTGTGGCGCCACGCCCATGCGGGCGAGCCGGGTTCGGCCCGTACCGGCACCCCATGGGTGGTGCTGCTGGGCGATGGCTTGCACAACCTGGTCGACGGGGTCTTGATGGCCGCCGCCTTCCTCGCTGACCCTTGGCTGGGCCTGAGCACCTGCCTGGCCGTGGCCTTGCATGAAGTGCCGCAAGAGCTGGGCGACTTTGCCCTGCTGCTGTCGGCCGGCTGGAGCAAGCGGCGGGCCTTGCTGGCCAATGGCCTGTCCAGCCTGGCTTCGCTCGTGGGCGGTGTGCTGGGCTGGCTGGCCTTGGAAAGCGCCCAGGCCGCCCTGCCCTATGTGCTGGCCGTGGCTGCGGCAAGCTTTCTCTACATCGCCGTGGCCGATCTGCTGCCGGCCCTGCACCGCCGTCACCGGCAAGACGGCTTCCTGGCCCAGACCGCGATGTTGAGCGCCGGCCTGGCCTGCGTTCCCGTGGTGGGCCATTGGCTGCACTGAGCGGCAGCCACGCTCACGCCATTCCACACGACCCGCAAAGGTGATCTGCATGTCTCACTCCGCCCCCAAGCGCCTGCCCACCACCGTGCTGTCCGGCTTTCTCGGCGCCGGCAAAACGACCTTGCTCAACCACATCCTGCGCAACCGAGAAGGCAAGCGCGTGGCCGTGATCGTCAACGACATGAGCGAAGTCAATGTCGACGCAGCCCTGGTCCGCGACAGCGCCAGGGCCGCCGGCGTGGGCCTGTCCCGCACCGAGGAAAAGATGGTGGAGATGAGCAATGGCTGCATCTGCTGCACCCTGCGCGACGATCTGCTGCAGGAGGTCCGGCGCCTGGCCGCCGAGGGCCGCTTCGATCACCTCCTGATCGAATCCACCGGCATCTCGGAGCCCATGCCGATTGCCGCCACCTTCGACTTCACCAGCGAGGCGGGGGAAAGCCTCAACGATGTGGCCTACATCGACACCATGGTGACCGTGGTGGATGCCCTCAACATCCTGCGCGACTACAGCAGCGCCGAGTTCCTGGCCGACCGCGGCCAAGCTGCGGGCGAGGAGGACCAACGCCGTCTGGTCCACCTGCTGGTGGAGCAGATCGAGTTCGCCAACGTCATCGTCGTCAGCAAGACCGATCAGGTCAGCCTGGAGCAACTCGATCAGGTGCATGCGCTGATCAAGGCCCTGAACGCCGAGGCGGAAATCATCGACGCGCGCCACGGCGCGGTGGACCTGGACGAAGTGCTGGGCACCGGCCTCTTCGACCTCGACAAGGCCGCAGCCATGCCGCGCTGGGCCCAGGAGCTGGAGGGCCACCACGACTCGGAGGCCGACACCTACGGCATCGAAAGCTTCGTCTACCGCGCGGACAAACCCTTCCACCCCCAGCGCCTGCATGACTTGCTCGCCACGCCCCTGCCCGGCGTGCTGCGCTACAAGGGCTATGTCTGGCTGGCGAGCCGACCGGACTGGGTGGCTTGCGTCTCGGGCGCTGGCCGCATGTGCGATGTGCAGCCCGTCGGCCGCTGGTGGGCCGCTGCGCCCCGAAGCCGCTGGCCGGAAGACGAAGCCACGCGCCAAGCCATCCTCGCCCACTGGACCGAGCCCTACGGCGACCGCAAGCAAGAGCTCGTCATCATCGGCCAGCAACTCGACCGCCAGGCCCTGAGCGCCGCACTGGACCGCTGCCTGCTCAACTTCACCGAAACCCGAAAAGGCATGGCCGCGTGGCGTGAGCTGCCCGACCCCTATCCGGGCTGGGAAGAAACGGCAGCCGAGGCGGCCGCCGCCTGAGCGGCAAGCGACCCCGAACCCGGCCTCGCGCTGGCGCCAGCGAGGAGGCCGCGCCTCAGGACTCCGAGATCACCTCAAACCCGCCAAAAATCATGCGCTTGCCGTCGAAGGGTGGCTCGCCCGCGGCGGCCATGCGTGGATCGGCCATGACCTTGTCCCAGGCGGCATTGCGGAGCTCGCGCGAGGGCCAGGTGATCCAGGAAAACACGACCGTCTCCTCGGGCTGGCACTGCACGGCCATCGGGAACGAAGTCAGCTTGCCCTGCGGCACATCGTCGCCCCAGCAATCGACAACAGCGGTCGCGCCGTATTCCTTGAAGATCTGGCCCATTTGCTGCGAATGCGCCAGAAAGTCAGCCCGCCGGGCGGTGGGAACGGAAGCCACGAATCCATCGACGTAAGCCATGTCAGTTCTCCGATGAGGTTGAAGCAGCAAGACTACCCGAATGCTGAGCACTATCAGCCGCCCATGCCGGCCATGGCTGCGGCGGCACGACGCTCACTCAACCGCCGCAGACGGCTCGCCCTCGGTGTGCCGTTCGGGCTCCGTGGTGTGGAGGATCTCGTTCAGCACCGAGGTGGCATAGTTTCCAGCGGGCAAGCTGAAGCTGAGCACCAGCTGATCGGCCTGCGGCCAATCCCATGACAGCTCACCCGGGCTCGCCACCAGGGCGCGGCGCTCTTGATCCAAACCCGCATGCTCCATGCCCTCGCACAGCGCGGCATGACGGGCGGCCACGCCGTTCTCCAGTGCCTGTGCTTGTTCGCTGCTGCTCACGCGGCCCCGGCCCCAGAGCGGCCCGGTCGGCCGGCCCGCGGCGTCCAACACATCGCCAGGCAAGGTCTGACCCCAAATCCCTTGCTGGATGCGCAGGGCCAGCACTTCATTGAAGACAAAAGAGCGCACCGCCGACAGGTAGATGCCTTTCTTCTTCGGATTGCGCACGCGGATCTCGCGCGCCAGCATGGCCCGCCCCTGCTCGACATTGCCGCCCTCATGGCCGAAGCGCTGCGCGCCGAAGTAATTGGGCACACCCTGAGAGGCCACAGCCTGCAGATTGGCTTCGATGGCGGCACGATCGCCCACCATATCTCGCAGCACGATGCGGAAGCGGTTGCCCTGAAGATCACCGGGGCGCAGTTTCTTCACATGGCGGCTCTGGCTCAGCACCTTGAACTCGGGGTGCTGGAGCTGGGTCAGGTCAGGGGTCTCACCCTTGGGCAGATAGATGCTGAACCACTGGCGGGTGATGGCGTAGCGGTCCTTGAGCCCGGCATAGCCCACATCCCATTCCTGCACACCTGCGGCCGCGGCCAGCTGCTGCGCGACGAAGGCGGTGTTGGCCCCATTCTTCTCGACGTCCAGCCAGATGTGCTCGCCCGCCCCCGAGGGCAGCTGCAGCGGCAGTTCGGTCACGGTGAAGTCCTCGTTGAGGAGCTTCAGCGTGGCGCTGGCACCGCTGGCCGCATAGGCCTTGGGCCACAGCGGCAGGGTCGTGTAGGGGGATGAGACGTCGGTCATGGGGCGGCCTGACGGCGCCAACTGGCGATGGAGGCAGGATGTCCATCCGACCAGGGGCTGTCGAGGGCGCGATTGTCCTCTTTCACGGCCTGCCGGCCTTGGGCGAGGGGCTCCCGATCTGAACCGAACGAGGGAGGGGCGCTGCGGTTGCAGAGCTCGGCCTGAGCCGGCTTGCGGTTCATTGCACCCACAGCAGCTCAAAGTGCTGGCGAAGCGCAGCGATCTGGAGAGAGACCTCATCGCCTTCGAACTTGCCCAGCACCGCCTTGCACAGGGGCGCGTCGCTGCTGATGACCTGAACCCTTTGCTCGCCACAAAGCAAGGTCATGCTGCCGCCTGCCGGGCCGAGAAAGAGCAGCCGTTGCTGCCGCGCGTCCTCGACATCGACCAGGCAGACCAAGGCGCCGAGTTGGACACCTTTGCCGGCGTCGTAGGGCTGCGGGCGGAACCGGCGCCAGCTGAGCATCGCCTGACGGATGGCTTCGGCGCGTCGAGCTTGGCCGGTGGCCAGATAGGCGGCCTCCAGACCCAGGGTGTCGTACTTGTTCTCGGCGATGTTCTCTTCGTGAGTCGCCGTCTCATGCGCTGCCCGCGCCGCCTGCTCCACTTGCAGCAGGTCTTCGGTCAGCCGATCCAGCACCTGCTGCTGCAGCAGAGTTTTGTCCATGAAGTAGGAGAGGCGACTCAAACACGAAGGGTAACGGGCTCACGATTATGACGGGCGCCATACCGGGCTCACCGGCGAACAAGAGCTCGCCTTGCCCGTCGCCATCGTTGAACTCGGGCTCGAAGGACTCCTCCGTTCGCGAAGCCTTGGAGATACCATGCCAGCATGCCCGGCTCACCACCGGGAGGAGTACGCAATGACCCGTTCGGAAGCGAAACAGGATGAACTGGGTGGCCTCCGCCAGGAGTTGGCGGCTCAACGGCAGGCGCTGCTGGCCAGCCTCTTGGTTTCAGCCTGGGTGGTCGAAGCGCGAGACCCCTACACAGGCGGGCACCTCTGGCGGGTGGCACGCATGGCGCATGCCCTGGCCCTCGAGTCCGGCTGCGCACCGCGCGAAGCCAGCCGCATCGCCATGGCCGGCTTTCTGCACGATCTGGGCAAGGTTGGAATTCCTGACGCCATCTTGCGCAAGCCGGGCAGGCTCACTGAAGCGGAGTTCGAAACGATCAAGACGCATCCTCGGGTCGGGGCGCGCATCTTGTCCGGCCACCCCTTGGCGGAATTGGTCGTCGGCGTGGTCCACCACCATCATGAAATGCCCAATGGTCTGGGCTACCCCATGGGTTTGGTGGGCGCCGAGATACCTCTGGATGCCCGCCTGGTCGGCATCTGCGACGCGTTCGACGCCATGACGAGCACGCGGCCCTACCGTGCAGGCATGCCCATCTTCAAGGCACTCAACATCATCGAGTCCGAACTCGGCAGACAGTTCGACCCGTCCCTCGGAGCCCTGTTTGTTCGCATGGGGCGCGACGCTGCCTTCGACGCCATCGTCGGCCACAGTGACGAGGGCATCCCTCTGCAACATTGCCCGGCATGCGGGCCGACGCTGGTCCGCACACGCGCGGTGCGTGCCGGTGATCACCTGGGCTGCCCGGCCTGCTCAGCGCGCTTTGTGTGGACCCACGCCGACCAAGACTTGCGGGCCGTTCCCACCGGGGAGCGTGCAAGCGCGCAGGAGTTGGAGCCGGGTCTGGACCGCGCCCAGATCGAGGCCTTGGTGCTCGACTGGGCGGACGCGATTGCCGGCCCGGAGTGACTCAGGCACGGCTTGCGGGCTCGGCGGCCAGCCAGCCGTCCGTCGCCACAATCGGCTCGCCTCAGCGCCCTTGCTCTGACTTGGCTTGGACCACAGGGAAGTCGATGTCCGTGGCCGCGACGTTGTTGACATAGTTGGTCAAGACGTTCAAGGCCACATGGAGCACGATCTCCAGCACGCTGGCCTCATCGAAATCAGCGGCGCGCAAGGCGGCCAGGTCAGCGTCCGTGACGCGGCCCCGTTGCTCGGCCACTTGGAGGGCAAAGCGCAGAGCCGCAGCGCTGCGTGCATCCTCCGAGTGCCCATCGCGGGCGGCACTGATTTCTGCAGCACTGATCTTGGCGACGTGGGTGCCGAGGTAGCTGTGCGCGGACAGGCAGTAGTCGCAGGCATTGAATTCGGCGATCGCGAGGGCAATGCGTTCGCGCAGTTGCACGCTCAGCTTGCCTTTGGCCAGGGCCGAGTTCAAGGACAGATACCCTTCCAATGCGGCAGGGCTGTGTCCCAGGAGCTTCATCAGATTGGGCACCACACCCAGTTGCTGCTGCACGGCGGCCAGCAGTGGTTTGGCGGCGTCGAGCGAGGTTTCAAGGCGGGGAATGCTGAGACGGGACATGGTCTAACTCCGGTTCTGAGTGGCTTGGGGTGACAGGGTTGGGGATCGATTCGCTGTGGTTTCAGCGAATGGGTGAACTGTCCTTGAATCGCTCGACATTTAGAATCACCCAGAAATTCAAGACACCATTGCGCGAGGAGAAACAGTGGACCGATTGCACCTGATCAATGTCTTCGTCGCGGTGGTCGATGCGAACGGGTTCGCGGGCGCTGCGCGCAAGCTCAACATCTCGCCGCCCGCTGTGACCCGCGCCATCAGCGAGCTGGAAGCTCATTTGGGCGTGCGCCTGCTGACACGGACGACCCGCGTGGTGCGTGTGACCGAGGCGGGGGCTCGTTATGTGGAGGACTGCCGCCGCATCCTGGCGGAGTTGGCCGAGGCGGATGAATCGGTGAGCGGCTTGCACGCCGCGCCACGCGGCCGCCTGACGCTGACCGCACCGGTGCTGTTTGGGGCGCTGTTCGTCACCCCCATCGTGACCGAGTATTTGCAGCGTTACCCGGAGGTGACAGCGTCCTGCTGGTTCCTCGACCGGGTGGTGAATATGGTCGACGAGGGCGTGGACATCGGGGTTCGCATCGGGGAGCTGCCCGACTCTTCTTTGCAAGCGATCCGGGTGGGACGGGTCCGCCGCGTGATCTGTGCGGCGCCCAGCTATCTGAAGCGCCATGGTGCCCCGCAAACCCCGGACGACTTGACAGCACACACCATCGTGTCGGCCAGCGGCGTCACCCCCACGCCAGAGTGGCGCTTGGTGGAAAACGGCGCGCCCAAGCTCGTCAAGCTGCAGCCGCGCATGAGCACCACCACCAATGACTCTGCCGTGGCGGCTGCCGTGGCCGGCTTTGGTCTCACCCGGCTGATGTCTTACCAGGTGGCCGAGCATGTGCAAGCGGGGCGGCTGCAGATTGTGCTGAGCGAGTTTGAAACGGCGCCTCTGCCCGTGCATCTGGTGCACCGCGAGGGCCGCCATGCCTCTCAGAAGGCGCGCGCTTTCCTGGATCTGGCGATCGAGCGTCTGCGCGCCAGCAAGGCGCTGGACTGAAAACGGCCCCGCCGCTGAGGGTTCAAGCCAGAGGCTCGGCTCCGCGCGCCGGTTCGGCGCCTGATGCAGAGGCCGCCTCGCGCAAGCGCTTCAATTCCTCGCGGGCTTGCAGCAGCTCGGCGCGCAGCGGCTCCACCGCTGCATTCACCTCGGCCTCGGTGAAACGGGGTGTGATGTGCTTGGGGCAGTTCCAGTCGTAGGCTTCGACGGTGATCAGCATGGCGCGCTCCACACGCGCCTCATACTGCGGCAGGGCCAGCCGGGCCAGCAGGGCCGGGTCTTCAGCGGCCGTCACCAGCCTCACGCGCCCCAGGATCTTCAGCCGGCGTTGATGGGCGTAGTCCATCAGGATGATGGAAACGCGGTCATTGCCCTGCAGATTGCCGACGCTGATGTACTGCACATTGCCGCGGAAGTCGGCATAGCCCAGGGTCTTGGCGTCCAGCACCTGGAGAAAGCCAGCAGGCCCACCGCGGAACTGCACATAGGGCCAGCCGGTTTCTCCCACCGTGGCTTGATAGAAGCCGTCGCGGGCATGGATGAACTCAGCCTCACGCTCAGTGAGTGCGTCGCGGCGATCCTCGGTGTGATCCAGGGCTTCGTAGGCGGAGCGGCTGCCCATGCGGGTTTGCATGGCCCGCACGGTCGGCGTGAATGCGAGGTCGGAATAGGCTCGGCTCATGAGGGGTCCTTCAGCAGCAGTAGGGGTGAGACAGCCCTGGCGGCTGGCATGGTGAGGCCTGCCACTGTGCGCGAACTCGGCCGGTCTGTGAATCCACGCGGAGCTGACGACAGTGTTTCCGTCACCGGAACAATGCCGGCAAGTCTTTGGCGCACGGATTGCACGGCGGCAGCCTCAAGCCAGCCATTGTTCCGCTCTGCGTAGCAGTGACTTCGCTGCAATGGGGCTTCTCCTGAGGGCGACAACTGCGCACAGTGGAGGCCTTGCCGAGCGGCTGGCGCTTGGCTGACACCCTCGCCCTCCGAAGGAATGCTGCATGCGTGAGCACCATGTTGACGTCGCCATCATCGGCAGCGGTACGGCCGGCATGTCCGCCTACCGTGCGGCCCTGGCACATAGCCCCCGAGTGCTCGCCATCGAAGGCGGCCCCTACGGCACCACCTGCGCCCGTGTGGGCTGCATGCCCAGCAAGCTGCTGATCGCAGCCGCCGAGGCGGCCCACGCCGTGGCCGAAGCCGGGCGCTTTGGCGTGTACATCGACAGGCCTGCTCGTATCGATGGCGCCGCCGTGATGGCCCGGGTGCGCAGCGAGCGCGATCGCTTTGTGGGCTTTGTCACCGAAGCCGTACAGGCCTGGGCACCGGAACACCGCCTGCAGGGCTGGGCGCGCTTCACCGCACCCCAGACGCTAGAAGTGAAAGGCCATGACGGCGAACTGCATCGGGTGCATGCAGCGCGCATCGTCATCGCCACCGGCTCCGAGCCTCATATCGAGCCGGCCTGGTCAGCAGCACTGGGTGACCGGCTGATCCGCAACGATGAACTGTTCGATTGGCGGACCCTGCCCCAAGCGGTGCTGGTGCTGGGCACTGGCGTGATTGCGCTGGAGCTGGCCCAGGCCTTGCATCGCCTGGGTGTTCGGGTGCGCGTGCTCGGCCGCAGCCAGCGCGTGGGCCCGCTGACCGACCCGGCGCTGCAGGCCTTGGCACGCGAGTTGTTCAGCAGCGAACTGGCGCTGTCCCTGAACCAAGCCACCCCCCATCTGCGGCGCGAGGGCGATGAGGTCCTGCTGGAACTGGACGGGCGTGTGGAGCGCTTTGACTTCGCCCTGGCGGCCGCAGGGCGCCATCCGCTACTGGCAGGCCTGGGGCTGGAGCACAGCGGCCTGCCCCTGCAAGCCGATGGGCGCTTGCCCTTCGACCCCCACACCGGGCAGGTCGGCAACAGCCCGGTCTTCATCGCTGGCGATGCCAATGGTGAGCGGGAGCTGCTGCATGAGGCCGCCGACGAAGGCCGCATTGCGGGCGACAACGCCGGCCGCTGGCCCGATGTGCGCGTGCGGCCACGCCGTGCGCCCTTGGCCATCGTGTTCAGCGATCCGCAAATGGCCATCGCCGGGCGCAGCCACGCCGAATTGCAGGCGGCGGGCACGCCGTTTCTCGCCGGCCAGGTGTCCTTTGCCGACCAGGGCCGCAGCCGCGTGATGGGCGTCAACCGCGGCGCGCTGCATATCTACGCCGAAGTGGGCAGCGGGCGCTTGCTGGGCGCAGAGATGCTAGGGCCACGCGCCGAGCATCTCGCCCATCTGCTCGCCTGGTCGGTGCAGCGCGGTGACACCGTGCAGCAGATGCTGGACAGCCCCTTCTACCACCCGGTCATCGAAGAAGGCCTGCGCACCGCGCTGCGCTTGTTGCAGCGCGACTTGCGCATGGGCCCACCGCCCGTGGAACGTTGCCTGGACTGCGGACCGGGCGCTTGAGTGCCACCCATTGATCACCTCCAAAACACCGTCAACCATGATAGCCGTCTACTACGCCCCCACGCCCAATGGCGTGAAGATCCCCATCGCACTCGAAGAGTTGGGCGTTCCCTATCGCCTCGTGCCCGTCAATCTGGGCCGTGAAGAGCAAAAGCGCCCGGACTTTCTGGCGCTCAATCCCAATGGCCGCATCCCCGTCATCGTCGACCCCGATGGGCCGGGCGGCGAGCCGGTGTCGGTGTTCGAGTCCGGCGCCATCCTGCTCTACCTGGCCGACAAGTTTGGCGGCTTGATGCCTTCCGATCCAAGGGAGCGCATTCGGGCGCTGGAGTATTTGTTCTTCCAGGTCGGCGGCGTCGGCCCCATGTTCGGGCAAGCAGGATGGTTCATGCGCCAGCCCGAGCGCATCACCGTGGGCATTGACCGTTATCAGGCGGAATCGCGCCGCCTGACGGCCGTGCTGGAGACACGGCTGCAAGAAGCCCGCTGGCTGGCCGGCGAGAGCTTTTCGGTGGCCGATATTGCCCACTTCGGCTGGCTGCGCGTGGCCGACTATGCCGGCGTTCAACTTGATCACTACCCTGCGGTACAGGACTGGCTCCAACGCATCGCAAGTCGGCCCGCGGTTCAGCGAGCCCTCCACCCCGTCCCTAGCAACTGAGGAAGCTCATGAAGCTGTATCACTTCCCACTGTCCGGCAATGCACACAAGGTGCGCCTCATGCTGTCCCTGTTGGGGCTGCCCCATGAGGCAGAAGTACCCAGCGGCGGCGCGCACAAGCAGCCCGAGTTCCTCGCCATGAACCCCTTCGGCCAAGTGCCGGTGCTGGTGGACGGCGAGGTGGTGGTACGTGACAGCCAGGCCATCCTGGTCTATCTCGCGGCTCGCTACGGCGGCCCGGCCTGGTGGCCGGCGGACCCGGCCCGCTTGGCGGCCATTCAGGCCTGGCTGTCCACGGCCGCCAATGAGGTGGCGCATGGGCCGGCCCTGCTGCGCATGCACCGCAAGTTCGGCCGCCCCATCGATCTGGAGGCCACCACGCAGCGCAGCCAGGCCTTGCTCAAGCTGCTGGATGCGCAGTTGCGCGATCAGCCCTGGCTGGTGCAGGGCGATCAGCCCAGCATCGCCGACCTGGCCGTCTACCCCTATATCGCACTCGCACCCGAGGGCGGCTTAGATCTCTCACCTCACCGCCATCTGGTGGCTTGGCTGTCTCGCATGCAGGCCCTGCCCGGCCATGTGGACATGCCGGGCCTGTGGCGCCCCAGCCCCAAAGAATGAACAACACCCTTAGCCCCGATCTCACCCGGCGGGACTTGCTTGTGGCTGGCGCCGCAAGCGCCGCCGCCGGATTTCTCCACCCCAGCTTTGCGAACACCATGAGCACAACATCCCCCGACGCCCCGCGCCCCCCATTGCCTCCGTTCAGCCGTGAGACGGCGATTCAAAAGGTCCGCGCGGCAGAAGACGCATGGAACACGCGCGATGCCAAGCGCGTGACCCAGGCCTACACGGCCAACAGCCGATGGCGCAACCGGGCAGAGATCTTCCAGGGTCGTGAGGCCATCCAGGCCTTTCTGGAACGCAAATGGGCCAAGGAGCAGGAGTACCGCCTGATCAAGGAACTGTGGGCCGTCAGCGAGAACCGCATCGCCGTGCGCTTCGCCTACGAATGGCGCGACGACTCGGGCCAGTGGTACCGCGCCTACGGCAACGAGAACTGGGAATTCGACGCCTTGGGCTATATGGCGGTGCGCCATGCCAGCATCAATGACCTGCCCATCAAGCCCGAAGAGCGCAAGTTCCACTGGCCCCAAGGCCGCCGCCCGGATGATCATCCCTCGCTGAGTGATCTGGGCCTGTGAACACCCGGGCCTGATTTCAGACGAGCTCTCGCCACAGGGCGCCCCAGCTGGGGCGCCCTTTTTTTCTTAGGCGGCCGCAACTCGGGCGCACGCAAGACAGCGAGCGGCTCGCCCTAGCCGCCACGAACCCCTGTGCTCGCCTCTGCCGGCCAGGCCGCCATGGCCACGTCCACCATGCGCAGCAAGCTGCTGGTGCTGGCGCCATCGCGCGCCTGGATCGCCAAGCCCTGGATCACCAGCGCAAAGTAGCCGGCCAGGGCCGCGCAGTCGGTGCCTGCGGCCAACTCACCCTCGGTGCGAGCGCGCTTGAGCCTTTGCTCGATGGCCTGCCTGGCCTGCAAGCGCATGGCTTCGGTCTGTGCATGCTGGGCTGCATGGGCGGGCGCCCCCTGCAGGCCGGCGGCCGACACCATGCAACCCGCCGCATGACTGGGGTCGGTGTACTGGCGGCAGGCCGCCCGCAAGGCCTGCTCCATGCAAGCACGCGCCGGCAGATCGGACAACAAGGCGTCACCGAGAAATGCGCCGTGGCGTTGCGCATAGAGATCCAGGCATTCTCGATAGAGCGATTCTTTGTTGCCAAAGGCTGCATACAGGCTGGGCGGCGCGATGCCCATCGCGCTCGCCAGCGTGGCCGTGGACACGCCCTCGTAGCCATGCCGCCAGAACAGATCCAGCGCCAAGTCCAGGGCCGAGGCACGATCAAAGCCGCGCGGGCGCCCAGGCAGGCGGCTGCCCTCTGAGTCATGGGTAGAGGTGGTGGCTGATCTCGGCTTAGGCATGGATGAATTGTATTGATCCCTACACAAATGAATGCGCGGAGATTCCAGGCGCGAGAAATTCAGTCTTTCGCCACGCGGAACACCTCGACCCGCTTTTGAAAGTACCATTTCTGTATCGATCACTACACAACAAGGAAATCATGAATCAGCAATTCCAGATTCGCATCAAGGACGCCAAAGCGCAGCTGCAGGCGCATACCGGCGCAGCCCCTCACGAGCCCGCTGCCGGCCAGGTGCTTCTGCAGGTGAGCGCGGCGAGCCTGAACTACCGCGACCTGCTCACTTTGCAAGGCGCTGCCAGCGGGGCGGCGCGCGATGGCCTTGTGCCTCTGTCTGATGCCGTCGGGACGGTGCTGGCCGTGGGCGACGGCGTGCGGGGATGGCAGGTGGGCGATCGCGCCAGCCCCAACTTCTTCCCGGCCTGGGTGGATGGCCGCTTCGACCCTTCCCATCTGCAACAAGCCCTGGGCGGCGGCAACACCGACGGGGTCTTGAGCCAGAAGCTGCTGGTGTCGGCTCAGTCGCTGGTGGCACCCGCTGCGCACCTCAGCGATGAAGAAGCCGCCACCCTGCCCTGTGCTGGCTTGACCGCCTGGCACGCCATGTTTGAGCGCGGCCAGGTCCAAGCCGGCGAGACGGTGCTGGTGCAAGGCACCGGTGGTGTGGCGCTGTTCGGGCTGCAACTGGCTGCAGCCGTGGGGGCTCGGGTGATCGTCACCTCTTCCTCGCATGCCAAGCTGGAACGTGCCCGTCAACTGGGCGCCTGGGCCACCATCCACTACGGCGAAACGCCGGACTGGGACCAGCAAGTTCTGAGCTTGACCGAGGGGCTGGGCGCGGACCACATCCTCGAGCTTGGCGGCCCGGACACCTATGACCGCTCCATCCGTGCCGTGGCCTCGGGTGGGCGCATCGCACAGATCGGCGTGCTGAGCGGCTTCAATGCGCGCCCCGACATCCAGTCGCTGCAGTTCAAGAACGCCCGCATCGACGGCATCTGCGTGGGCTCGGTGGCCCAGCTCCGGCGCCTGAACCAGTTCATGGCGCAGCACCGCATCCGCCCCGTGATTGATCGCGTGTTTGACTTCGAGGACAGCCCTGCGGCCTACACGCACCTGGCCTCCGGGCAGCATTTCGGCAAGCTGGTGATCTGCCTCTGATGGCCTGTCTGCCCCTGCGATCGGGTCAAAGATCCAGGGTCAGGCTTTCACTGCTGGCCCAGCCCACGCAGGTGCACAGGCCCTCGGCGCGTTGCGCGGGGCTCAGGCAGACGTCACGGTGCAGCGGGCTGCCCTCCAGCACGCGGCTGTGGCATTGCCCGCACTCACCGCGCTTGCAGTCGTAGGCCACGAAGGCGTCGGCGGCAATCAAGGCATCGAGGATGCTGGTGCCCGGCTGAACCTCGACTGCGATGCCGCTTTGCGCCAGATGCACGCGAATCGGCCGGTCGCCTGGCTGCGATCGGACGCCAAAGCTCTCGAAGTGCAAGGCAGCGCCCGGCCAGCCCAACTCTGCAGCGCGTTCACGCAGCGCATTCAGCAGAGGCACCGGACCGCAGGCGTGCAGGCTGGCGCCGGCGCTGAAAGTACCCAGCAGCGCCTCCAACGCCGGCGGGTTCGCACCCACATGCAGATGAAGTTGCGCGTGGGACAGCGCCCGCAGCTCGTCGAGCAGCACCAGCCGGTCCTCGCTGCGCGCCAGATAGTGCAGCTCAAAGGGCTGGCCGGCTGCATTCAAGGCGTGGGCCATGGCATGCATGGGCGTGATGCCAATGCCGCCGGCCACCAGCACGGTCCGGCCCTGCTCGGCTTGCAAGGGAAAGCTGTCGAAAGGGCCGTCCACATCGAGGGCTTGCCCTGCCGCCAGTTGTTCATGGATCCAGCGCGAGCCGCCGCGCGAGGCCGGGTCGAGCAGCACCGCAATGCGGTACTCCTCGGCGGCGCCCTCCGTGCCGATGAGGGAGTAATGACGCTCCAGCCACTGGCCGTCGGAAATCGGCAGTTGCAGCCGAAGATGTGCGCCAGCGGACCACGGAGGCAAGACCTGACCCTGCGGATGACGCAGGCGGATTTCAAGCACGTCCGTGCCGTGACGCTGCAATTGGTGGACGATCAGTTTCATGCAGTGACCTTGGGGTTGAAAGGCGAAGCGTCCAGGAATTCCCAGCTCAGAGCCATGGCGTGCTCGCGCAGCAACCAGGCCTCGATCTCGAACTCCCAAAAGCGACCGGTGCCCCCGGTGAGGCCCTTCGGATCTGCCTGATCCCAGAGCAGCTCGGCGCGGCCCGTCAGATGCAGGAGGCGGCCATTGGCGAAGTCCGGAATCACCAGTCCGCAGGCCGGATCCAGAGCGAGATTGCCCAGGGTGTTGAACATGCTGTTGCCGGCATAGTCGGGCACGCGCAAGCGACGTGCGCTGAGGCGCTCAATGAAGCCAGCGGGGCCGCCACGGTGCGAGGCATCGAGCGAGCCGCCCGGTGCGCCGCTGGCGATGAAGAGCGTGTCTGCCGCATCGAGCAGTGCAGCACTGGCTTCATCGAGGGCCTGGCCGCGTTGCACGCTCGCGGGCTGCGCAGGAGATGCTTCATCAACGACGCCTTGCGGATGGCGTCGCTGGATGTACTTGGGGCAATTGGGGTAGGCCTCATCGATGGCCACACGTACGTGCTGCCCATCGACATGCTCGACATGGCCGTTCACGCGGTAGCGGCGCCGGGTCGAGAGCTCAATGAACAAGAGGCCGGCCTGCGAGCCGAGGTCCAGCTCCTGCCAGAAGGGGTCGTCGGCCTGGCGCTGCGCGCGCGCCGACGCGATCTCGATGCGGCGCCCTTCGGGGCTGCGCAGAAAGCCAGGTGGCCCGAAGAGCAGCGAAGCCCAGACCTGGCCGCGATCCGTACGGGTCGCGGTGGCGACCATGACTTGCTTTTCGATGAAGGGGCGGGCGCCGGCGATCACTGTGTCGGTGATCACACCGGCATTGCGCACTGCGATCGCAGACTCTCCGGCGCGTGCTTGCACGGCACGCTCGCCTTCATGGAATGCATAGGCCATGGTCGTCTCCCTTTGTCTTGCTTTAGAACGTGAAGACGGTGAAGCCGTCGGCCACCAGCTTGCCCAGGCTGGGCAGGCCGGAGGTGCCGGGCACGCTGTTGTCGGTGATCAGGTCAAAGCCGCTCTTCACCGCCTCTTCACGCGAGCCGAACACATCGGCACAACCGCAGGACACGCCAGCGATCTCGGTTTCCACCGCCTTGAACAGGGCATGCACGGGATGGTCGGCCTGGCTGATCACACCGGGCCAGCGGGTGCCTGCGCCTTGGAAGTAGATGGACACGTCCGTGCCGCGCTGCTTGAAGTCATAGGCGGCGGCCAGGCCGTTGAACATGCGACCGAGCGCGTCTTCGCCGCCGTTCTTCGGGTCGGACAAGATGATGATGGCTGCTTTCATGGGGTTCCTTGGTGGGTTGGATTCAGAGTGATTCAGGTCCTGCGGTGTGCTGCAGGCCTGGGACTGAACTCTAGGGATCGAGCCTCACTTCAGAAATCACTTGCACGGCAATGGGCTGTTACGGCGCGCGGAAGAATGGCCGCCCTGCTGCAGGCCTGCTGGGCTTGCTTCGGCAGCCTCGGATAGGTGGAATGAGATGAGATGGGATGGGAGATCACGGCGATGGCCACGGATGTGCGGCCTGGCCCCAGGCGAAACCCGTTCACCTCCTGCGCCGCGCAAGGCGCAGTGAACGCCTTTTCGGCCGCCCGAGACGAATGGGACAGCGAACGAGACGCGCAGTCACCTCAGCAAGCGCTTCGATTCCTAAAGTTCAGTCCATGCAGTCGGGCCAGGACATGCAAACGCAAGAAGCCCTGCCCCAGCTGCTGTGACACCCGAAGTCGCGGCGACTTTCATCGTTGCACGCCGAGCAACTTCAGCACTTCAGCTTGTACTCAGGGGTTGGCCTGAGCCGAGTCATTCAAAACCACCAACCGATCCGCCCAAGAAAGGCACATCATGTCCAAGAGCTATTTCCGTGTTTCCCTGATTTCCATCGCCGCCGCTGCCGCACTGACGGCCGGCCTCGCCCCGTCTGCGGCCTTCGCCTATGACGAGAACTCTGCCGCTGTCGTGAATATCGACAGCAAGGGTGTTGGCCTGCGTGGCCATGACCCCGTGGCCTATCACACCGTGGGCGCGCCGACGGCGGGCAAGGCTGAGTTCTCCGCCAAACACAAGGGCGTGACCTATCTGTTCGCCAGCGCCGCCAACCGCGATGCCTTCAATGCCAACCCGGACAAGTACGAACCGGCCTACGGCGGCTTCTGCGCCATGGGTGTGGCCCTGGAGAAGAAGCTGGACGGCGACCCGGCAGCCTGGAAGCTGGTGGACGGCAAGCTGCACTTGAACGTCAACAAGGACGTTCAAAAGAAGTGGCTGGAAGACGTCCCGGGCAACAACAAGAAGGCCGATGCGAACTGGCCCTCGATCAAGGCCAAGACCCCCAAGTCCCTGGCTTGATCCTGAAGCGGGGCGCGCTGACTTGAGCCCGGCGCGTCCTTCCTTCCCTCTCCCCAACCGACTCCCTACACATCATGAGCACTCGACGACATGTGATCACAGCCCTGGCTTTGGCTGCGGCTGTGCAGGGCGCAGCCCAGGCCGCAGAGAACAAGCCAAGCAGCAAGCCTGCCATGGAAAAGTGTTACGGCATCTCACTGGCCGGGCAGAACGACTGCGCCGCTGGCCCTGGCACCAGTTGCGCCGGGACCTCCAAGGTGGACTATCAAGGCAATGCCTGGAAGAAGGTGCCCGTCGGTACCTGCGTCACCACCAAGACCCCGAAAGGCCAGGGATCGCTCACGCCGATCACGGCGATCACGCGAATCACGCGGGTCACCCCGATCTAGCCCCTGTTTCGCCGCAAGAGAGAGCGCCATCGTGCAGCCAAGTATCGGGCTGAGCTTCAAGCCTCAGCATTTTCAGCAAGCCATGCAGGCGCAAGCCCAAGGCCTGTGGTTCGAGGTCCACCCCGAGAACTACATGGCCGACGGCGGGCCGCGCCCGCGCATGCTGGCAGCGCTGGCCGAGCGCCACCCGGTGGCGCTCCACGGTGTTTCGCTTTCACTGGCCGGGCCGGAGCCCTTGGATCTGCAGCACCTGCGCCGCCTTCGACATCTGATCGACCGGATCAAACCGGTCCGGCTGTCTGAGCACCTGGCCTGGTCTCGCCTCGGAACACGCTATGTGCCTGATTTGCTGCCGGCACCGCGCACCCGCGCCTTGCTGGAACGGGTCGTCGCCCATGTCGACCAGGTGCAGCAGCTGACAGGCATGCGCCTGGCGCTGGAGAACCCCAGTCACTACCTGAGCCTGGAGGGCCACGAGTTCAGCGAAGCGCAGTTCCTGAACGAGGTGGTGCGACGCACGGCCTGCAGCTTGCTGGTCGATGTCAACAACCTCCACGTCAGCGCCGTCAACATCCAGCAGCACGCCAGCGACTGGCTGGCGGAGATTGACATCGAGGCCATCAGCGAGATCCACCTCGCGGGGCACAGCGAGGATCCCGAACTCGGCCCCCGGTTGCTGATCGATGCCCACGATCGCCCCGTTTCTGAGGAGGTGCTGGCTCTGTACGCCGCCTTGTGCCAACGCATCGGTCCGCGCCCCACGCTGCTGGAGTGGGACGCAGACGTGCCTGAGTTCTCGGTGCTCTGGCAAGAGCGCGAGCGGGTGCAGGCCGCCACTCCAGCCTGGAGCTTCGCCCATGACTAGGGAAGCTCTGCATCCATCAGGCCGGCCCCTGCCAGCGCGGCCTCGGGCGGTCTGCCGCCTTGCACCTCTCGCCAATAGCTACGGCTATTGGCTTCCAGCTGCGCCTTGCAGCCCATCCCGATCCGCACTCCACGGTGTCGCCCCGATTTATGCAGAGCTTCCCTAGCCCTTCGAGCTTTTACACCCAGTTCTTGACCAGCATCGACGGCTGGCATTTGCTGGCCGGAACCGACGTCGAAGCCGGGCTGGCCCCGGCGCCAGCGGCCACCGCGGTGTATGCCAACACCGGTTTGCGCGCGGCCATCGAGGCCCTGGAAGCCAACTTCCTCAGCGTCGCCCAATGGTTGGGCGGCCCCTGGTTCTGGCCGGCGGCGACCGCATTCGCGCGTGCCCACCCGCCTCAAGAAGGCCGCTTGTTTCTGTACGGCGATGGCTTCCCCGAGTTCTTGGCCGCGCTGGAGCACGCTCAACTGGCCCGTTACACCAGCGATCTGGCCTGGGTCGACTGGATGTGCATGCGCGCCCATGCAGCAGGCGACCACCTCCCGCTGACCGCGACTCGCTTGGCCACGCTTCCAGCCGATGCCTTGCCAGGCCTGCAACTGAAGGTGGCACCGTCGACCCATTGGAAGCCTGCGCCTGGATATGCACTGGTCGAGCTCTGGCGCGAGGCACGCGCCGGGCGCACCGAGATCGAAATCAAGCCCCAGGAGCTCACCGGCGTGCTGGTGACCCGGCCTGAGGACCATGTCTGGGTGCACGAGGTTCCGCTGGCGAGCTTGCATCTGCTGGAAGCGCTGGCCTCCGGGCAATGCCTTGCCGAAGCCGCGGCCCATGCCAGCAGCAAGGCATCGCCAGACCGTCCCTTCGATCTGCAGGCGGCGCTGAGCCCCTTGCTGGACAAGGGCGCCCTGCTGATGCCCTAGGCACCCCTGACCCTGACGGAATCAAGCGGCTGCGCCTCGCCGCCCCCACCCGCAACTTTCATGTCACCGAGCATCCCCCCACAAGGAACCCATCGTGAACGCCCGCCTTCCCACGCTCTCGCATGCGCACCAAGCCCTGATTCACGGGGCCGGACGCCTCTTCTCTGACACCGTCCTCCTGCTGGCAGCTCGCCTGGCGCTCGCGGGCATCTTCTGGCGCTCCGGGCGAACCAAGGTCGACGGATGGTTCACCCTGAGTGACTCGGCCGTGGCCTTGTTCGCGGAGGAGTACCAGCTGCCTTGGGTGGAACCTGGGCAGGCTGCTTTGCTGGCCGCGCTGGCCGAACATGCGCTGCCGATCCTGTTGATCCTGGGTCTGGCCACACGCTATGCATCCATGGGTCTGCTCGTCATGACCCTGGTGATCCAGTTTCTGGTCTACCCGGACGCGTGGCCCACGCACCTCAGCTGGTTGTGCCTGCAGGCCTTGATCCTGGCCCGGGGTGCCGGAGCACTGTCCGTCGACGCCATGCTGTCCAAGCGATTGTTCCGCCCCATGCAATGAGCTCTTGCGATGGATGCGCTTGGTGCCGATGGCTCATGCCGTCGATGATGCGGCATCTCCCCGGCACAGATGCAGGCCTCCATGTCAGACGAAATCGATACCTTGTTGACACGCTTCGAGCTGAGAACGCGTGTGTTCTTCTCAGGGCAACTCTGCGGCGTCGCGAACTTCGATGACGGACAGGGTGTGGGCCATTTGCATGTGATGCGAAAGGGGCAGCTCGATGTCCTGCTGCCCGACGGCTCGGTACAAACCGTGAGTGCTCCGGCAGCCCTCTTCTTTCCGCGCGCCACGCCGCACCGTCTGCGCGCGCCCGAGGTCGACGGGCCCGATCTGATCTGCGCATCGGTGGTCTGCGGTGCGGCGCTGGGTCAGCAGCTGATGGCAGAGCTGCCCGCCATGTTGGCCGTGCCCTTGGAGGACCACCCTGGCTTGCAAATGAGCCTGCAGCTGCTGTTTGACGAAGCCTTCGCCGAACGCCAGGGGCGAGCGGCCGCCGTCGACCGCTTGAGCGAGCTGGTGCTCATCCATCTGCTGAGGGAGGTGCTGAAGCAAGGGCACTTGAAAGCCGGCGTACTCGGCGGCTTGGCCGATCCTCGCCTGGCCCGGGCCTTGCACGCCATTCACACCGACGCGGCAAGACCCTGGACGCTGGAGCAGCTGGCCATCGTGGCTGGCATGTCGCGCGCACGCTTTGCAGCGCAGTTCACTCAGATCATCGGGCAATCACCGGGCGACTACCTCGCGAGCTGGCGCATTGGCCTGGCACAGAGCCTCCTCGGCAAGGGCCGCCAGGTCAAGAACATCGCAGACGAGGTGGGCTACGGCAGTGCCTCTGCGCTGACCCGGGCTTTCGTCCTCAAGACGGGTCTGGCGCCCACCGAATGGTTGGCAAGCAAGCGAGCAGGTGCACGCGCTGCGCTCCACAGCACCTGATGCCTTTTTCGCAGGCTCGCACACACACTCATTCATTCACTCACTCAATCAATCACCAGCCCAAAACGAAGAAGAGGCCTTTCGGCCTCTTCTTCAGCCCCGACTGACTTGCTTCAGCAGTGACAGGCTTTGCTTCTTTCCAAGAAAACAATGACGCCAACAAACAAAGTCCGTCGGATAAAAAGAAAGTTCGTCGGACGTTTTTTGCATTGTGGGATCAATGCCGGCCAATAGATCGGTTGCTGACTGAATCGCCCCGGGTTCCGAGGAGGCCTGTTGGTTTAAGTCAGGCGGTCGCGGCCTGACCAGCGCGGTGACGATGGTAATTGGCTTCGAACTCAGCAGGCGGCACATGGCCCAGCGGCCCCATCAGCCGGTGATGGTTGAACCAGGCGACCCATTCCAGTGTTGCCAGTTCCACCGCCTGCTTGGTCTTCCAAGGCCCGCGCCGGTGAATGACCTCGGCCTTGTACAGCCCGTTGATGGTCTCGGCCAGTGCGTTGTCGTAGCTGTCGCCCTTGGAACCCACTGAGGGCTCGATTCCGGCCTCGGCCAACCGCTCGCTGTAGCGGATAGACACGTATTGCGACCCACGGTCGGAGTGATGCACCAGGCCATCGGACGGCTTGCGGTCGTACAGCGCCTGCTCCAATGCGTCGAGTACGAACTCGGTGTGCATCGAACTGCTCTGACGCCAACCCACGATGCGCCGGCTGAACACGTCGATGACGAACGCTACATACACCCAGCCCTGCCAGGTTGAGACATAGGTGAAGTCCGAGACCCACAGCTGGTTCGGCCGCTCGGCCCGGAACTGCCGATTGACGCGGTCCAACGGGCATGGCGCCTTGGGATCGGGAATGGTGGTGCGCACGGCCTTGCCTCGGCGCACACCCTGCAGCCCGAGCTGGCGCATCAGCCGCTCGACGGTGCAGCGCGCCACGGCGACGCCTTCGCGGTTGAGCTGGCGCCAGACCTTCTCGGCGCCGTAGACCTGATGGTTGGCCTGCCAGACGCGCTGCACCTGCGGTAGCAGTTGCACATCGCGCTGGGCTCGCAAAGAGCGCAAGGCCGGGCTGCGCTGACAAGCGACGTGGCGCCAGTAAGCCGATGGGGCAATCTGCAGGACGCGGCAGATCGGCTCGACCCCAAGCTGCTGGCGGTGCTGGTCGATGAACGCCTTCAGGACTTGATGCGGCGGTCGAGCTCCGCCTGGGCGAAAAACGCGCTGGCCAGCTTCAGAATCTCGTTGGCCTTGCGCAGCTCGCGCACCTCTCGTTCCAGTTCCTTGATGCGCTGAGCCTCCGCAGTCGAGACACCGTCTCGCTGGCCGGCATCGACCTCGTGCTGCTTGACCCAGGTGTGCAAGGTCTGCGGCACGCAGCCGATCTTGTCGGCGATGGATTCGATGGCCGCCCACTGCGACGGATGTTCTGCTCGGTGCTCCAGCACCATGCGCACGGCACGCTCACGCACCTCGGGCGAAAACTTCGGGGACTTCTTCATGGCTCCATTCTCCAGAGTTGGAGCCTCCTCAAAACCCGGGGCGATTCAGACACCATGTCAGACGCCAAGCCGACCAGTCGCCGGCGACACGATGCAGCCCCGAAACGTCAAGTCATTGACACAGCGACCGCGGATCAACTACTCGGATAGCCAGAAGGCGCTGATCTGGGAGCGTTGGAGAGCAGGTTGGATGCTGCACGAGATTGAGAAGCTTTTCGACTGGGGTCACTCCTCAATTCACCGGATCATTGCTGAGACCGGCAGGATTCGCCCAACCGTCCAGGCCATCCGCAAGGCGCCCCGAGCGCTGGTCAGTATTTGTTGCCGGTGTACCTGGGGTCCCACGCTTGGGGAATCGGGCGGCCGGTATCGATGCTGTATGTCTTCCCACCGTCTGACAGCCCAAATTCGTCTTGGGCCCAGATACCGACCTGTTGCCATATCAACGAGCCAGGGTCGGACTGACGGTCCTTGCTCGACTGGCGGTGCGGGTGGATGTGCGTAATCTTGCCGCCGTTGGCAGCAACCGTGTCGATGATGAGTTTGACGCAGGCTCTTGCGGCATCCATTTGCGCTGCGGGCAGGGTCATCGGCGTTCGTTTCGGAGCGGGTGGCTTGGGCTGCCAGAGCGTATTGGGTTGACCGTCGATGCCGGAGAACCAACCGTCAATCTCGATGCCGATGGTCCAACGGTTGAAAGCGCCAGCGTGGTTGCAGACCTCGGTGAGGTCGTAGAGCTGGATGGTTTTTCCAAGACGCGAAATGCCAAAGTGAATTGGCACGCTGTGCCACCGCTCCGGCTTTTCGCCCAACTGCGACGCGGTCTGATGGAGGACGATTGCCTTCACATCTTTCCACTTCATGTTGGGCTGCGACTTCGAGCGCCCGTCATGCGGATGCTTGTTGCGCTCGTCGAAAAACTTGCCAACTGGAGCGACCGCTGCAAGCGCGGCGAAGGCGCGCTCCACGGCCGCGGCTCCCGCAACGGAGATGCTCTTTGGCTGTTCATCAGTCGGAGCCTGCATCTTCTCGAGTACTAGGAACTCGCCATACGCTCGGAGCGTCTCGTCACCGAGGGCACCGTCGGCGCCGAAGCGGGGGAGGACGTATCCCAGAGCCAGTAAGTGCTGCTGGATGGTCTTCACGTACGGGTCTTGCGACCCCTTCTTCAGAGCGCTGCTCAACGGCATGACGGTCTCCCTTGGGCGCTAGGTGTGCGCGGTATGCGCAGCCATCCACTAGCGTTGGCGGATGCATCCGATGGTCAGTTCCCTCGCAGCACCGGCAAATGCGTACATGTCCCACGTGGTTTTTCCTCAAGTCGAAGGATGCGGGGCTGAGGTGTTGCTGCAATTGCTGGCGTCTGGCTCCCAGCGACGCGTTCGACGTTCAGGCCTTGAGGGTTCTGCCCAGGCCCGCGCTTGATGGCCATCATCACCACTCGTGATTCCCGACGACCTCGATACGCTCAATGCCAAGCAGCTGTGCGACGCCCCGCGTGTCGCGCGCTGAGGCCGCGTTCAAGCAGGTTGTCATCGACAAGCTCACCCACGAGCATGCGATCCGTAAAGGAACAGCACGGACAGCCTTGCCAGCCACCCAGTGCGCGTCTGTTCTCCACTAACTTGATGATGGCTCAGAGAGCTCCTCTGGCTACCCTTCGGCGCCCTCAACACTGGTGAGTTCCATGTCCGGACTACAGCTCGACGAAGACTTGGTGAAGAAGCTCAAGGCGTGGACCGCAACGACGGACTTGCCTGCGGCATTGAAGGCCTTGGGTGTCAAGCAGCAGTGGCAACTGCTGCTGACGCCGCTGGGCCAATTGCCGCAGGAGCCGGAGCCGGAAGTCTCGTTACCGCTCCTGGACAAAACCGCCACTTCGAAGACCTCACAGTTCGGCTGGGACTGGAGTGCTACGGCAGGAGGAACAGCCGCCATCACGGTTGACGTGATCGACGAGGCGCTATTGGACAAGCTGAAGATTGAGCCGGGCAAGGAGCGCATCGCACTCTCCGTCGGAGCCGACCTGGCGCTGAGCGCGGGCATGAAGGGAAACCAGGCCATTAGCACCTGGGGACAGGCTACTGCTGCATTCTCTGCAGCCGCTGACGCGAAGCTGCACTGGTACTTCGGCGACGATACGACCAAGCTGCTCATCGACGCATTGGCGGGATCGCGACGGTATTGGCTGCTGCCCAATGACTACGCCGGACTGATGTCGCTCGCGCCCGAACCGGACTTCTGGGGATTGCGGCTGGATCTCAACGGTAAGCTCCAAGCGCAGCTGAGCGTTGGCGCGAAGCAGGGGTGGAGCGGCTGGACCTACGGTCTCAACGGGGACCGGGCAGAGATCGGGCTGAGCATCAGCGTGGATGCCAGCGTGAAGTTCGCAAAATCGGCTGAGGTCAGCTTCCACGTACGGCCGGAGCGTCGACATGAGACCTGGGGCTTAAAGGTCGAGCTGGAAGTGCTCGACGCGCGGTCCGACGCTTTCACGCTGACGCTGGCTGCTTCGCTGGACCTAAGCGCATTGGCTGCAAGTGCGGAACGTGCACTTCGCGCGGCCTGGCCTGAGATCAACCCGGCGGCGCTGGATGTCCTGACGAAGCCGGGCACCGCGCTTGGCAAGAAGATCGTGGACATCGTCAACGCGAAGCTTTCCGATGCTGACGTCAACAAGCTGGCACTCATCGCACTAGGCCAGGCTGATGCTGCGGCCGCCAAGGCCGACTGGGTTGAAAAGCTCACCAAGCCGCTGACCGATGCGCTAGACGGCTCGCTCGATGTCATCGCTGGCAACGCCGCAGACGCGGATGCATTGGTCAGCAGTTGGCTGGATCGCTTGCTCGGCGACACGCAGCTCACTGCCGGCCTCAAGACGACCTTGAAGGATGCTGCGAAATCTGCGCTGACCGAAGCGACGGCGCAATGGAAGGCTGAAGTCGACAAGGTGACGGCAGCCATCACTGGCAAGACTGGCGACGCGCTGGATCTCATCCTCAAGCCACTTGGCGCGCTGGGCGACAAGATCGACAAGGAGCTGAAGCGGCTCAACGGGGCGGTGCCAGAGTCCGTCGTCAGTGCGCTGACTGCCTATGGCAAGGCCAGAAAGCGACTGCTGGCTGCCCTGTCTGACGCGAAGAAGGCCAAGCTCGGGCTCACATTGGCCGAGCAGATCCAGCGCAGCAAGTCCCGCGGCATTGCAGTTGCTGGGTGGTTCAGCGGCATGGGAGACCAGGTCGCCGCGCAGAACCTGTATCACTCGCTGTGCAGCGGACGCATTGCGCTGCTCGGAGACCTTGTCGACGCCGCGCAGGCGGGGCATTCGTTCGAACTCGATTCTGGCTGGCTGACCAGCACGGCCAAGGAGGTCGAGAACCAATCGGCTGTGCTCTCGGTGTTCGGATCCGACTTCACCGACAAGCGGGTGAGCCTGCTGGACATGGAGTTCAAGGCCGACCTGTGGGGACGACTGATTGCGGCCAAGGCGATCGCCAGCGTTGACTCGCGCACGTTGAACCCCTGGCTTGAGCGCACGGCAGCTTTGGCCGTGAGCGCCAACCTGAACGCGGCAGACGGCATCAAGCGCCTGGAGGTGAAGCTGGACGGCGCGTTTACGGCGCGTGGCAAGAAGATCGACCAGGACGGCGTGCAAGACCTGGTCGACAGCTATGCGGCGCTTGTGGGCATCCGCCCGCCGCGCGACATCGGCCTGCTGCTCGGGGCGCCAAACGCGCAGGAGAAGAAAGAGGCGTTCTGGCGCGACCTCACCATCGCGGTGCCGGTCAAGCTGAATCCAGCCGACTGGAAGAAGTTCGAGGATCGGCCGCGCGATTTTGTTCTGCGAGCCTTCCTGCGTCGAGGCCTTCAGTGCCTGGACCAGGTTTACGCGGGCAAGAAGGGGTTCAACCACACATCGCCGTCCCAGGCGCTGCGAGAGAAGGCTGACGAGGTCTTCAAAGGCGACACAGACGTCGGACGCATGGTCGCCTACCTCGGTGAATTCGAGTTGCGACACGTGAATCCCAGAGAACCTGACATCTCCTACGCGACCCGCTTGCACTACCCCGGCGTCAAGAACTCTGCCGGGATCACGGATACAAACCTGCAGTTCACCGTATTCCATCGCTTCGCCGGCGTGCTTCGTGCAGCGGCCACCCTTCATGGAGCCGCTTCTGGGCTCCGGCAGGCCATCCTCGACGGGCCGCCATCGGAACTGCCAACTGCCGTGCGAGACCGCGTCGAACGACCGTTGCGCGACATTCGTGACGCACTGGAAGCGGTTGCCGTGGCCAGCCAGACTTTGAGTGGATTTGGCGAAGACTTGAGCTGGCCCTTCGGTACTTTCGTACTGGCCATGGCGGAACTAACGGACATCCTGCCGCCTGGATTCCTGATGGTGGCAGAGAAGCTAGGTGCTGAGGCGCCCATCCCGCTGCTGGTCGCATGACCTGAACGTCCCGGGCCAGCGCTGCCTTGAGCGGAGCTAGTGCCCTGGGCCAGGAAAAGAAAGAGCCCCGACAGATGGACGAGGCTTGGAACTACACGCTGTCGCGGAGCCTGCTCAGGGAGTGTGTGTGCCAGCCACAGATTGACCCCTTTGCGGGGGTTCTGCCGAGCACCGGCCAACCCGGCGATTGCAACGTCGCTTCCGGCCCTGAGGGAGTAGAGCTATGAACATGATGCGAATGTCCTTTGCACTGTGGGTTTTCGTTCTAGCCCTGCCGCTCACTGCGGCAGGTGCCGACGACCGAAGTGCAGCAGACACCACGATCTCCACGTCCGCGGGCGAGGAGAAGGAAATTTGCACTGGGGCGAAAGCCACAATTAAGGAAGGGCCCAAGTACGGAACGTTGCGGATGACGGGCGATCCCTCCAAGGAAGAGCCGGTCCATGTCTTCTACAAAGCCGCCGAAGCTGCGACCGCAGTTAGCGAAAAGCTGACCTGTGCGACCGGCAGCGGCGAAAGGAAGTTGACTATCGAGGTTGTTCCGAAGGGACGTAACAACACGACTGGCTTCAGCGACGAGGTCTATCCCGAGGCCTTCAAGGCCCTGTTTCTCCTGCTCGCCGTGGCGACCGTCCTCGAGTCGGCGCTGGCCATACTTTTCAACTGGCGACCCTTCGTCGAGACCCTCAATGCCCGCGCTGTGCGGCCTGTCGTCTCGTTGGCTGCGTCGCTGTTCCTGGTTTTTCAGTTCAAGCTCGACGTCGTGACAGGGCTGGCGAAGCTGATCTCGCCGCAGGTCCCCGCGCTCGACTGGAGCGGAAAGATCCTGACAGCAATGGTGCTCGCGGGTGGCAGCGCTGCAGTTAACCACCTAATGGTGTCGCTCGGGTTCCGCCAGTTGCGCACACCTGAAAACACCACGCCGAAGCCGCCTACGGGCAAAGGTTGGATCTCCGTTCGCATCGTTCGCTCGGAGTTGATCAAGGGGCCAGTCACGGTCTGCATTGGCGTGGACTCTGGAACGGGCGTGCCTGTCGTCGCCAGCCTCGACAATTCGACGCGCGCCAAGCTGCGCTACTTCTTGCGCGACCGTGGACGATTTCCCGCCTGGGGCGGCTATGCCATGAAAACGGGCGACAAGGTCACCGTAAAGGTGCGTGCGGCACGCGAGGACGGGACGGGGCACATCGAAGACGAGTGGGGACCCGAGGTGATAGGGGAAGGCGCGATCATCGACCTCAAGTTCACCATCTGAGTGGTGGCTGATGAAATCGCATGCGAGTCCAACTCGTAACCAAAGTCCGCGAGGCCGACATGATTGATGACGACGCAGCTCAACGTGTCAACCGCCATGCACGATGGTTCAACAAGCTGGCGCAGCGCGATCCTAAGCTGCATGCGCAGCTGATGGCCAAAGGGAGGCGCCTGGTCCGGGAACGCCATGCTTCTTCGACGCTGGCTGTTGAAGGCGGCATCGCGCTGGAAAGCACGGGCGGCGACGATGTCTTTGACGACCTCGTTCTCGAGACCCTGGTCCGCGAAGGCCGCCCGGCGCTGATGGTCCAGCACGACGCCATCCAGTTCAGCGGCACGCAAGTGGATGTCGAAGCCCGCAGCATCCTCGATGAACTGCAGGCGGCCGCGCCGACCATCGAACCCTGGTTGCCACAGATCGGACGCATCGATGTCGCCAACTATGCAGGCAACCTGCCTTTCCTCGGCACTGGATGGCTGGTGGCCCCCGGGATCGTGGTGACCAACCGCCACGTGGCGGAACTGATGGCCAAGGCCGGCGGCGAGGGTTTCGTCTTCAAGCCAGGGCGGTTCGGCGAGAGGCTCGTCGCCACGGTCGACTACCGGCGCGAGCACGCCGTTCCCGAGTCCGCAGTCGCGGCGATTAGGCGCGTGCTGTGGATCGAACCCGACGAGAAGAAGGCGGACATCGCCTTCCTCGAAGTGGGGGCGGCCAACGGACAGACCGAGGGCAGGCACCTGATCCTGGCGGACCAGGACGCCCAAGACGGCGATGCCGTCGTGGTGATCGGCTATCCCGCACGTGCGCCGGCCTACATCATTCCGGACCAGTCCTGGATGGACCGCGTCTTCGGCGGAACCTACGATATCAAGCGCATCGCGCCGGGCCTGATGGGGCCGAAGAGCCGCGGCTGGGCCACCCACGATTGCTCGACGCTGGGAGGCAACTCCGGGGCGGTGGTCATGAACATGGGAAGCGGCCATGCGGTCGCGCTGCATTTTGCGGGCCTGTACCGGGTAGAGAACTACGCCGTGCCCGCATCGGAGATCCGGCGTTACCTGCACCGGGCGCCCTGGCGCGAGGTCCGGCCTTCAGGGTCCGCGTGCCCACAGCCAACCTCCCCCGCTCCGAGGTCGGCCTCAGAGGCGCCGTCGCCGTCACCTGGTGGGAGCCCCCCCGCCGGCTCCGGCGTGCGCAAGCTGTCGCTGACCATTCCCTTGCAGATCGACGTCTGCGTCGGCCCGGTCGATTTCCTGGAGGCCCGCGGCGCGATCGGGGCGCCCGGCGCCCCCTCATCGTCCGACGCCGATCAGGCGGCCCGATCCCTAGAGCGCATGCTCGGCGAAGTGCCCGGCGTTCATGCGGTGCGCGCGGGAGCCCTCGTCGCCCATGGACGTCTGGCGTCGACCGGTCTGATCGTCTCAGCCCATCCAGCGCGCATCCTACCGATCGAGGCCGTGGCGCCGAGAAGCTTCCAGGGATTCGAGGTCGTCGTCGAACCGGCCTCGGTGCTGGACCAACGCGGCCGGGCGCCGGGAACGATGGCGGTCGAAGCCGCCGCTTCGTCGATCGCGTACAACGATGCCGACCGGCGCGGCGAAGCGTTCCGCTTCAAGTGGCTGAACGAGGACATGACGGTGACCCTGCACGTGGGGCCGGAACGCAGCTGGACGCAGTTGGCGGCCTTCCTGGCGGGGACACGCGAGCGGCTCGTGTCGTCGATCTACGAATTCCATGCGGCGCACATCGCCGGCGCGGTTGGCGGGAAGCTCGATGAGGGAATCGACCTGAAGCTGGTGGCCGCGCGGCAGACACGCAACCCCGCCAGCGGCAAGATCGCCGCAGGTGACTTCGACCGCAGCAAAACCTTCGCGGACTGGGAACTCCGTCATCCCGACAACTTCGAGAACATCTACGTCCCGACCGGCGGCCGGGGACTCGTTGCCAACTCGTACCACATCAAGGTCAGCGTGCGCGACGAGCAGGATGTCTGGCTCTCTAGCGGCAACTGGAAACGCGCCAGCCAGCCGCTGATCGCCGACGCCGACCTGAACGATCCGCGCGCCACCTCGCGCGCCGGCAACCGGGAATGGCACGTCAGCCTGAGCAACCGGAAGCTGGCCGACCTGTTCCGCAACCACATCCTCGAGGACCTGCGGGTCTGCCGCGACGAGCTCGGCGGGACGCTGGAAGCCGTCGAGGACCCGGTCATGGTCGACGTTCCCGCCGTCCTCGAAGAGGCCATGGTGTTGGAGGCCGCGGCCCAGCGGGTCTTCGAGCCGCTGGAGATCGGACTGCGCCGGGTGCGGGTGAAACCCCTGCTGACGCCGGACCGCCAGGGGAAAGTGTTCACAGAGGCGGTGCTGGCGTTGATCGAATCGGCCGAGGAACAGCTCGTCTTCCAGAACCAGTACATCAGCTTCGCCGGGGTAACGTCAGGCAACCTGAAGGTCCTGGTCGATGCGATCACGCGCAAGTCCCGGGTCCTGGATGACTGCCGCATCATCCTTCGCAGTGGCGGCGACGGTTTCCTCGACGACATGCGGGCGCTGCAACTCAACGGCCTCGATGTCGAGCGTTGCGTAAGGCGCTTGGCAAATACCCATACCAAGGGCATCGTGGTCGACGGCCATCGGGTGCTGATCGGTAGCCACAACTGGAGCTCCGACGGCGTCACGCTTAACCGCGATGCCAGCCTGATCTTCGACGACCGCGAGGTCGCCGCCTATTTCCTGGAGGTGTTCGAGGCCGACTGGCAGCGTGCGAACGCCTTGAAGTTCGAAGTCCTGCAACCGGAAGCGGCGCCGCGTCTGGCCGAAGGGGACGAGCCGCCGCCGGGTTTCGTACGAATGAGCCTGGCTGAGTACCTCGAACGCTAGGGCGGGCATGGGCAGCTTCGACGCGCTCCTGGCGACCACGCGGCAACTTCTGTCGGCGGGCGGAGCCTTGCAGTCGATCGGAGGGGGCGAACAGATCGACCGCGCCCAGCTGAAGCAAGGCGTGGTCCTTCATCTGGCGCGCTTGCATCCGGCCGACCCAATCAGCCTGGAGGCCGCCGCCCAGACCGTCCTCGACGCCGCGGACCGTGGCCTCAACTGTTCGGCGACGCAGGGCGACGCCGCGGCACGAGAGTTCATGCACGACGCGCTCGAGGTCATCGTCCAGGTGATCGGCCGTCCGGCCCTACGCATGCCGCTGGGCAAGGTGCAGTCTCCGGAAAACGCCAGCAGGGGTAACGAGCTCTGGACCGCCTGGCTCGGCACGCATCGCAAGCAGGTCGACAAGGCAGCCGCTTCGGTGGCAAAGCTGTACCGGGTCTTCGCGAACGGCAGGGAGGAGCACATCGGCACCGGATGGCGTTTGGGTGCCGACCTTATCGTGACAAACCGGCACGTGGTCAGACTGCTTGTTCCCGACGCCGCGTTGCCGGTGGCGGACTGGTCCCTCGATCCACGCTGGACCTGCGTCGCTGACTTCGGTGCGACCGACGAGCCCGCCACGCCTCTGCGCTTTGCCGCGAACGCGCTGCAGGCCTGTGCGCCAGAGCCCGCGATCGACATGGCGGTGCTGAGGCTGGCGTCGAACGGCGGGACGCTGCCGAATGCGCTGGCGGTGTCCGACGACGAGACCTTGCTGGGCGCCTACTCGGACGGTCCGACACCGACCTTCGAAGGGCAGCCGGTGTACGCAGTCGGTCACCCGCTACAACGCCTGGCGGGCACCGAGGTGCTGTCCGTCTTCGGAGACGCCGACGGCCGCAAGCGTTGCTCGCCCGGCCGGACCACAGCCTTGCGCGACGGCGCGACGAACTTCGAACACGACTGTTCGACCTTGCGTGGCAACTCGGGGTCCCCGATCTTCGACCTTTACACCCACCAGGTGCTAGGCACGCACCGGGGTGGGCGGTCTTCGGATCCGGAGGGCATCATCGGGGACGCGAATGCGGCGGTGGCTGTGGCGCGACTGACCGCCCATGTCATGGGAAACATCCTGAAGAACGGCATCGTCAAGCAGCATGGCAAAGCCTAGCCCCTACCAAATAGAAGACCTGGTGCAACTCTTCGTGCGCACTCTGTCGCCCGGCAGCCTGTCGTGGCTCGCGAGCGCGTCGCTGGATATCGACCTGCTGCGGGTGGAAGGCGACAGCGTTGGCGACATGGCGGCCTTATCAAGCAAGCTGGTGACCCGGCTGGTCGACGCTGACAAGCTGGAAGAAGCGCTGGCGCTGCTCAAGCGTGAAGCCAAGCAAAACCCCTATCTGGTCGTCGGGCTGCGAGAGATCCTGGAAGGACGCAGACTGGACTCCCCGCAACTGCAGGCCTTGCTGACGGACTACGAACCCTTCTTCAACTCGGCGACTTTCCAGCGAATGTTGCCGCGCGTCAGCAGCGTGGTCTGCGCTGTAGCCGTGAAGAATGAACTGCGGGGGACGGGCTTCCTCATTGGCCCCGACCTGGTCCTGACAAATTACCACGTCATCCCGGAATGCCTGCGCCCAAACGGCGCTGCGGACACCTTCATCCAGGACGCGGTAGGGAGCGAACTCCAGTTCGTATTCGACTACCAGCACGAACCGCCCCCGCAACTGAGCGGCACCGCTGGGGGTCGTTCAGGCAGGGTCGTAGTCGTGCGTGCCGCCGCGCAGTGGCTCGTCCATGCACGGCGGACGCGCCCGGGAGAGGGGACTGCCGCCGCCGAGGCTGTCGGCTTGCAGCATGACTATGTGGTCGTGCGGCTCGAGCGCGACATCGGCAACCGGCCGAGCCGCGTCGGCGGGGGATGGATCCGGGGCTGGTTGCAGCTGCCCAAGGAGGAATGCGACTACGTGAGCAAGAAGCGCGTCGTCGTTTTCCAGCACCCGGCCGGCATGGCTCAACAGCTGGACGTCGGTTACCTTGAGCAGTTGGACGCGTCCTCGACACGCGCCTGGTATCGCGTCAGCACCGCGCAGGGATCGTCCGGCGGAGCGGCAGTGGATGCGAACGGCGAGCTCCTCGCCCTGCACAACGCCGCGGTCGATTCGCCGCCCGGGCCGCCCGCGCCCAGGCCGGAAGACCGCGTGAACCAGGGCGTCCGGATCGATACCATCGCAGCCGATCTTCGGGGTTGTGCGGCTTGGCAAGACCCTCCGGATCCCGACAAGCAGGCGACGACGGTGTGGTCGCTGAACGACAACACCCGCGAGCCGCGCCCCATCATCGGCAGGCGCGTATTCCGCGAATACATTGAGGAGATGATGACCGGGGACGGGAAGCGGGTGATGTCGGTCATCGGCGACTACGGCACCTTCGTGCGTTTCACGATCGCGTTGTTGCAACGGATGCTGGGCAATCAGGCGCAGGTCGTGCGCTTTGGCCCCGGCAACATGCAGAAGCTGGCACCGGAAGAATTCGCCCGGGCCCTGGTAGAACAGCTCGGCGTGGCTTCCGATCCGAAAGATCCCCGGCCGCAGCAGACCTCGACGGAGACTCGCGAGCGTTGGCTGGGACTCGACCTACCGGCCTGGGTGGCCAGACAGCTGGTTCGGCATGCAAAGGCTCAGCCCGGCAACTTTCCGGCATGGGTGATCATCGACGTGGCAGTGCCTCCTAACGATACCGTCTTCTGGACGGATGGCCTGCGCGAGCTGGTCACGGCGCTGGTCGGCGTGCGCGATGCCGGCCAGGTCGTCGAAATTCCCCAGTTGCGCTGGCTGTTCCTGAGCACGGCACCCTTGCCCGCCGCTGGCATGGATCATCTGAAGGAAGATCTACGCGGCGACGCCGATCTGCCCGATGGGTTCAGGGAATGCATGCAGAACGCATGGCAATCGATCGATCAGTTGGAAGCCGCACTGCCCGAGAACTTCCTGCGAGCCATTGCGGTCACCACTCTCAAGGACAACAGTCGTGCGGCCGCACCACAGTCGGCCCGCAAGGCTCTGGCCGCGAAGGTCGTCGACTTCCTCGAAAGCGCGCACACGCCATGAGCACCCCACCGAGCGAGGAGGAAGACCTGTCGTCGTTGCCGGCCTGGGCCATGCGCGCCATGCAGGGTGCAAGCTCGAAGCCTCACGTACCGGAAAGGAACGAACGCCTGGACGACAGTCCGGCCTGGCCCCTGCTACTCGATGCCGCCGTCGTCTCATCCTTCCTTCCCTCGCAGCTGGCCCAGGGCCTGTCGATCAGGATCGGTCGTCCCGACGCGGAAGAGACGGTCCTGCAGCTCTCCGAACCGTCGATTACAGCCACAGGCACTGAATGGGAACTGAGGCGCGACGCGCGCACCGAGGTGCTGCAGCTGGCTTCGGGGTCGACCGAGCTCACGGCGGCGGTGGCGCGCACCGCCACGCGCTTCGCGGACCCGGTCAGCGAGGCCTTGCGCCTGACGCTTTCGGGACAGACGCTGGTCGACGAATCGATGGCGCTCCCGCGCCTGGAGGCGTTGCGGGTCGCCGCATCGGTGCTCAGCGGCGTGGAGGCGGTAACACCGCCGATGCCCTTAAACCAGTTGGACGGACTGATCCGCAAGCGCCGGATGATCGAACAGTTCGAGCGCGTCTGCGGCAAGGACTACGAGCGCGACGTGGTGGGGCGCGACGACGAACTCGAGCGGCTGCGGGCCTTCGTCGGCGCCGTCTCGGCGAAGTCGCTGATCGATACGGTGACCCGCACCTTCGGGCATCTCAAGCGGGTGCTGACGGGGCGCAAGCCGCTGGTGCTCTGGGGGACGGGAGGCGTCGGCAAGACGACGCTGCTGTCGCGCTTCATGCTTGAGCACATGAACGCCGGGGACCGGAAGTATCCGGTCGCGTACCTCGACTTCGATCGGCCGAGCATCAGCCCGAAGGATCACTTCGGGATGTTCGCCGAGATCTGCCAGCAGGTCTCGGCGCAGTTCGAGGCACTGGAAGCAGGGCTGAGCGAACTGCGCGACCGGGCCTTGGCGCTGCAGTCGGAGAGCGTCGCCCAGGGGCCCGATTCGGGCCGGCTGCTGCAGGAACTCGTCGACGCGTTCCACCAGCAGGTCGACACGCTGCTGGACAGCCTGGAAAGCACATTCGAATGGCAACGCCCCGTGCTGCTCGTGCTCGACACCTTCGAGATCGTGCAGTACGACGCCAACCAGGTGGTCCACATCGAGCGCTTCCTGCGGCCCTTCGTCACCGCCGACTGGCCCAGGTTGCGGCTGGTGATCTCCGGACGCCGTCGCCTCGACGGCTTCGCGGGCGAGGTGGACCAGGAAGAGCTAAAGGGGATAGACGTCCATGGCGCGGCGACTCTGCTCGGCCGCCTGGCCGAACGGGCCTCCAAGCCGATGAGTCCGAAAGTCGCCA
The DNA here is from genome assembly GCF_002885975.1 of Paucibacter aquatile. Classification (NCBI taxonomy): domain Bacteria; kingdom Pseudomonadati; phylum Pseudomonadota; class Betaproteobacteria; order Burkholderiales; family Sphaerotilaceae; genus Roseateles; species Kinneretia aquatilis. The sequence continues at coordinate 2,229,244 of NZ_POSP01000003.1, forward strand.
TCGAGCTGGCCGAAATGCTGGCCACCCGGCGCAAGGGTCTCACGCTGGAGAAGCTGCGCGTGCATCCGCTGCGAATCCGCATGGCCGCCGGCCTGCTGACGCCGGATTGCCCTGAAAGCGGTAACGAGATCGCGCGCTCCATCATGGCGGAGCTGGCTTCCGGTGAAACAGGGGACGCGGCGACATGCATGATCAACGGCATTCTGATCCGCCGGATCCTCAACCATGTGCGGGATGATCGTGTCCGCGCACTGGCCGACCCGGGGCTAGTGGTACGCCGTATCACGCCTGAGGTCATCGTCCGTGTCATGGGACCGGGCACGCCCGCACCGAACCCGGCTATTCCCGATTTCGATCCGTCGGCCATCGACGAGAGGCAGGCCCAGGACATCTTCGACGCCTTCTCCAGGGAAGTCTCCCTGGTGGAACGCGACCTCACGGCCCTGAGGCACCGGCAGGACGTGCGCAACGAGATGCTGCCGCTGATCAGGCTCCGCGATCGACCGCAGTTCGATCTTCTTCATCGCCTCGCGTTCGACTATTTCAGCGAAAAGGCCGCGGAAGGCGACCCTGCGGCGGGGGCCGAAGCGGTCTATCACGGCTTGTGGCGAGGCGAGTCATTCGAGGCCCTGGACAGGCTCTGGACCGTGGGGCGGGTCACGGACGCGCGGATCGACCCGGAGGAATTTCCCGCAGGCTCTGATGCTGAACTATTCCTTAAGGTGCGCAATCGCGAGGGCCTGCTGCCGGAGGAGGTGCAACGCCTGCCGCGCGGCATGGCGGTGGCATGGGCGACTGGGTTCTGCAACCAGTTCCTGCTCAGCGACCAGCCGATGCTGGCGGTGGAAACCATCCGCGCGGCACTCGGACCGGACTTCGAGCACGGGGCCAAGGCGCCGGCGCTGGTCGGTGTCGCCGCCCGGCTACTCTTCCGGGCGGGGCGATGGAAGGACTGCCGTGCGCTGATCTCGCGTGCGCTGCTCGAGCTGCCGACGTCTCGCGGCGCCGGCCGCAATGCGCGCGCCGATCTGGTCCGGCTGGCAATCCACATCGCCGCGAAGTCGGGGGACTCGGCCGCTGAGATCTCCGAAGCGACCGACTACCTGCAGAACTGGGATGCCGTCGTGTGCACGGAAGCCACGTCGTTCCTGCTGATCGGCCGTCTGCAGAAGAACGTCTGCATGACGCTGAAGGAGCTCCGGGAGATGCAGGGCGGTGACATCGCCCAGGTCTCTGACCGGCGCTGGAACGCTTCACGGCACATCCTCCGGTGGGCGATCCTGTCCAGCCCGCGGGCAGAGCGCGAACTTGTCGCGAAGTGGGTGCAGCTGTCCAGGTTCCTGCCGAGGGTGCGGAGTCACGGATTACGCGACCCGCAGTTGACCACAGTGCTCAAGGACGTGCTAGGGACGCGTCCGCCCGACGACCTGGATGAGCGCGACAGGCTATGGCGGAAACGCAGTCGCCTGCTGACCACGGCCGTGCGCGAGAGCGGAGAGTTCATCCCCTGCATCCGCTATCTGATGGTGTTTGATCACAGCGACTGGAACCTGTTGTTCGAGCATGCGCTGGCAACGGCTTTGTCGGGGGGCGAACCCGGCCTGCGGGAGTACCTGGAACGGCTGGAATTCCTGCCGTCGCGATCCGCAGGCGCAGGCGAAATCATATTCGAGACGGTGAGGGCGGGCCGTTTCCTGGAGCTCGCGAAGGCACTGGCCAGGTGGAAATCCGAGAGGCGGGCGCAGTTCCTGTTGCCGGAGGCCAAGGGGGAGGAGGCCTACCCGCAGACGATCTCGGACATCGCCGTTGTTCTCCTCCGGTGGCATGAGACATTGAAGGAGCTAGCCCTACAGAGGGGCTGGCATGCTTGATGAGCATGTAGCCAGCGCCGTTCGGAGTTCGCGTCGCAGCCTCGTTGGCTCTGGCCTTTTGGGTCGAGCACCTTGCGCTGCCCGACGGCGGGCTCCCCGACGGCCACTTTTGTGGCTGCACTGAAGAAGCGATGTATGCGTCCGGCCAACTCATCTTGAACGGGCCGTCAACTATGGCCAGGATGGTCTCCACCAAACCAATTAGGTGGACACCAGTGTGTGCGCCAGCCACAGATTGACCCCATTGCGGGAGTTCTGCCAACCACCGACTGACCCGGCGATTGCAACGGCGCTTGGGGGACCATCTGCATCCAGCTTCAGTCGACGATGAACTCGGGAGCCTGCGCGAGCTGCCGGAGCTGAAGGGCAAATTCGACATCGTGGTCGGCAACATGCCATCGCGTTGGCAATGTCCGCTTCACTAGCGAGAAGTATCGAAAGACATCGGCGTCATCCTCAATACTGTGAGTGCGCCGCTCCCGGACCGTCAGCAAAATCGCCGGACATTTTCGGGAGGTGATGATGAGACAGCTTGTCGCTGCGCTGCTTCTTGCTGGCCTGACGGCTCTTTCCGGCTGCGCGACTGTCGCGGTCGAAAGGGGCAGGGGCGGCTCGCTCACCCAAGTGAATCCGTACTGACCCAGTTGGGGATTTGAAACTTATTCCCCATGTCGCTCCCGCCTGGCACACCCTCGGCTGGGCGGTTCAGTCCGACAGGTTTGCCCGCCGCCGCTGCGCCAAGAATTGCTCCAACCTCGCCCGCGCAGCGGATAAACGCTGTTCGTTGGCCGCACTAGGGCACAGCCCGAGGCTTCAAACACTTGGAGTATCAGATGGACAAGATCACGCCTGACTCACCCGAGTACCACGTACTTGCGGCCAGCGTCAATGCCTACCTTGAAAGTTCAGACGCCACAAAACTCCTGGAGGGAAAGGTGGTTGAGTTTGCCCTTGAGAGAAAGGCGAAAGAAGTTTTCCAGCAGTTCTTGATCACCAGATTTCTCCCGTCATTTGCTGCAGTAGCGCTGATGCTCGGCTACTTGGGGTGGGATGTAAAGGGAAGTATCGCCAAGACGGCAGATGATTTGAAATTGCAAACCACTGCGCTAGCCAACACGCAGCAGAATCTCCATCAGAAGCACCTAGAGATTCAGGACAGAAGCAAGCAGCTTGATGACATTTCAGCGCGCGCAGAAAAGATGCGCAGCGAAACTGAGGTGCGGCTCGAAAGTCTCACCGTGAAAACGGAGAGCCAGATGCTAGCGGCTTCCGACAAGCTTCTCAATTATGCAGTTAAGTCGACGGATAGGCTTGCTCGTGCGGATGGAGCAATCAAAGCTGCGGATGTTGCTGCATCCGCCGCCGAGTCTCGAGTCGAATCGCTTAGGCAGAAAACTGTAGAGCAGACAAATAGGGCCAACGACTTGGAAGCAAAACTACAACTCCAAGCGACCCTGGTGAATCTCTCCGTACTTGAGGTGGTTTCACTTAATGATCGGACGGCTTCTAATATTATTGAGCTTCCGCATCTAGGTCGCCCCCCAAGCAAACTAGCTTTCACTGCGACAACCGTTACAAAATCAAAAGGCGGATCTCCGTACGTAGATCTTCTCGTGCATCTTGATGGGGTAGACCTCCCTCTAGTACGGATTGAGGCAACCCCAAATGGACTTTGGCGGAGGTGGCGCCGTCTCGATCCGTCAGCATCCAACTACGAGTATCGGGTAGAGCACATCTACTACGATGAAAATGCAAATGACTTCGTGTCCGTCCAAGTTAGAGCAACAAAAGATTTTGCAGAGTCACTCATGAAATCTGGCATTACGCCTCGATAACAAGTTAAAATTCTGCCTGTTAATAAAATCCCTACCAAGTGGTCGGTCATAAAAATACACGCGCCCGCATGAATACAGGGCATGCGAGCATTTTATGAGTGGATGCCGCAAGATTTCAACCCCATCCATAGTAGTTGCCCGCAAACTAAACGAGGTTCGGATGGACCCAAAGCCGGAGAGTATGTGCAGCGACCACGACCTGTTCCGCAATGAAGTGCTCAAATTCCGGAAGGTGTGCACTCGCCGACATTGCGGCTGAGTTGAATCGGTTCCTCGATCCTGAAAGGCTGGAGGAGGCCGACGGGTTTGACGAAGTTCCGGGCTTCATCGCAGATCATTGCGACAGTGAACGCTTCGTACTGCAAGGCGTTCCGTTGGATTTGCCGCTGGACGCTCCTTCGCCCGAATGGCACAACTACTTCTACTTCCGTTGTGCTGCATCCGATGTTGATACGCTTCCTCCCAGTCTTCCAGATCTGCCTCGCGACGCAGCGATCGGGCAGAAAGGCTATTGGACCGTCAATGAATGATTGTCCCAGAGGCTTCGTCAAGCTACCGAGTTGTGGTGCGACCCAGACCTTTAACTGGCCATTGCAGCGGACGGCTGCGCCGCCCGCTGACCTCGCACGTTGAACGACCGCTTGCGGGCGTCGAGTTCGGCAAGGCTTAGGACCGCAACCGCTGCGGTGCGTTCCATCGCGGTGGATCTGGAACTTCTGCTTTGGGCACATTGCCGCCACGCGGGCTCCGGCCGCGACCGTCAGCAACCGCTGCGGCGTGGCCTTTCATAGTGGCTCCAAGGACCCTAAAGAGTAGTTTTTTCCGAGCCTGATCCGGGTCAAATCGGCCACAAATTTCGCTTCGACGGACTTAATTTGGATCGACGTTTCTCGAGCCTCTGATTGCAGGACTTCCGACGGACTTTCCAGCTCGACGCCAATGTAGACAGATCAACGACTTACGAGCGTCGATCTCGACGGACTTTGTTTGTTGGAGTCAACAATACCTAACGTTTATTCCACAGTGACCGACTTCGCCAGGTTACGAGGCTTGTCTACGTCCGTTCCACGTGCGCAAGCCGTGTGGTAAGCCAGCAGCTGCAGCGGGATCACGTGCAGGATGGGGCTCAGGGCGCCGTAGTGTTCGGGCATGCGGATCACGTGCAGACCCGGCTCGCTTTCGATCTGCGTGTCGCCGTCGGCGAAGACGTAGAGCTGGCCGCCGCGGGCGCGGACTTCCTGCATATTGCTCTTGAGCTTTTCGAGCAAGGTGTCGTTGGGCGCCACGGTGACGACGGGCATCTCGGCGGTGACCAGGGCCAGGGGGCCGTGCTTGAGTTCACCGGCGGGGTAGGCCTCGGCGTGGATGTAGCTGATTTCCTTGAGCTTCAGGGCGCCTTCCAGGGCGATCGGGTAATGCAGGCCGCGGCCGAGGAAGAGCGCGTTTTCCTTGCGGGCGAATTCTTCGCTCCAGGCGATGACCTGGGGCTCCAGCGCCAGCACGGCTTGCACCGCCACGGGCAGGTGGCGCAGAGCCTTCACATGCTCGGCTTCCTGCGCTTCGCTCAAGTGACCGCGGGTCTGGGCCAGGGCCAGGGTCAGCAGGAACAGACCCACCAGCTGGGTGGTGAAGGCCTTGGTCGAGGCCACGCCGATCTCGGCGCCGGCGCGGGTGATGTAGGCCAGCTCGCACTCGCGCACCATGGCGCTGGTGGAGACATTGCAGACGGTCAGCGTGTGCTTCATGCCCTGGGCGCGGGCATGCTTGAGGGCGGCCAGGGTGTCGGCGGTTTCACCGCTCTGGCTGATGGTCACCACCAGGGTGCGCGGGTTGGGCACGCTGTCGCGGTAGCGGTACTCGCTGGCGATCTCCACGCTGGTGGGGATCTTGGCGATCGACTCCAGCCAGTACTTGGCGGTGGAGCCCGAGTAGTAGCTGGTGCCGCAGGCCAGGATCAGCACCGAATCGACCTCCTTGAAGATGCCGTAGGCACCGTCACCGAAGAGCTCGGGGCTGATGCTGGTGATGGACTCGAGCGTGTTGGCGATTGCCGTGGGCTGCTCGAAGATTTCCTTCTGCATGTAGTGGCGATAGGGGCCCAGCTCGGCCGCGCCGCTGTGGGCGTGCACCGTGCGCACCTCGCGCTGCTGCGCTTCATAACGGCCGGTTTCAACGTTGAGGCGGCTGATCCAGAAACGGCCCAGCTGCAGGTCCACCACATCACCCTCTTCCAGGTAGACGATCTGGTCGGTCACACCGGCCAGAGCCATGGCGTCAGAGGCGACGAAGTGTTCGCCATCGGCGGCCTCCATGCCCACGCCCAGCACCAGGGGTGAACCCTCGCGCGCAGCCACCACACGGTGCGGCTCATCGCGGCAGAACACGGCCACGGCGTAAGCGCCCTTGAGGCGCGGCAGGGCTTGCTGCACAGCCTCCAGCAGATCACCTTGGTAGAGGTGGTCGATCAGGTGGGCGATGACTTCAGTGTCGGTCTGGCTGGTGAAGACATAGCCGCGGGTCTTGAGCTCGGCGCGCAGTTCGTCGTGGTTCTCGATGATGCCGTTGTGCACCAAGGCAATGCGGCCGACGCTGTCGGAACCGGCGCTGGGGCCATGCGAAAAATGCGGGTGGGCGTTGTGCACGGCGGGGGCGCCGTGGGTGGCCCAGCGGGTGTGGGCAATGCCGGTGCCGGAGGCGATGCCGTCCTCGGCGGCCAGGCCGGTCAGCTCGGCCACGCGCGAGGTGCTGCGGGCGCGCTTGAGCCCGCCGTCCTGGTGCACGGCGACGCCGCAGGAGTCATAGCCGCGGTACTCGAGGCGCTTGAGGCCCTCGATCAGGATGGGGACGATATTGCGCTGGCTGACGGCACCGACGATTCCACACATGACTCTGGTCTCCTGAAGATGTTGCGGCGCTCCGTCGCTGAGGACCTGAGCACGCTGCATGAGGTTGCAATGGAGCGCATCGTAGGCACAGGCATGAAATCATTGCTTTCAATTTTTCAATCAGATTGAAATAATCAATCACCCATCATGTTGTGCGACAACATATTTCACGGAATGAATTGAAATGAACGATTCGATCGAGACGCTGAGCCTGGATGCCACCGATTTGCGCATCCTGGAACTGCTGCAACAAGACGCCTCGCTGTCCAACCAGGACCTGGCGCAGCAAGCCCATGTCTCGCCAGCCACCTGCCTGCGCCGGGTCAAGCGCCTGCTGGACAGCGGCATCATCGAGCGCCGCGTCGCCCTGCTCTCGGCCGAGAAGCTGGGCGCCGGCCTGAGCGCCATCGTCGAGATCACGCTGGACCGCCAGGGCGCCGAGCACCTGCAGGCCTTTGAAGCCCGTGTGCTGGGTGAAGCGGCGGTGCAGCAGTGCTATCAGGTCTCGCCGGGGCCGGACTTTGTGCTGATCCTGCAGGTGCCCGATATGGCGGCCTACCAGGCCCTGGTGCTGCGCCTGTTCACGCAGGATGCCAATGTGCGCAACGTCAAGGCCTTTTTCAGCGTGCGGCGCGGCAAATTCGAGCCACGCATTGCCCTGCCCAAGCTCTGAAGCCCGTCACCTCACCAAAGCCAGGCGCCCAGAAAAAAGGCGACCCGAAGGTCGCCTTTCCTGTCGCCTGTGTCGTGCAGTGATCAGGCCTTGCGGCGGCGCACGCTGGCGCCCACGGCCAGCAGGCCCAGGGCCATCAAGGCATAGGTCTGCGGCTCGGGCACGGCCGTGATGGAACCGATCCATTCGGCATGCGAGAACACGGCCGTGGACGCAGCCAGGTCGCCGAAGCTGGAGTTGGTGCCAGCCAGGGCATCACAGTCTTCCACGCCGAGCGCAGCATTGCAGGCACCCCAGCCCCAGGAATGCACGCCAGCCAGCAGCCAGCGGTTGTTGTCGGCATCCCAGACGAAATCGCCGCCGCCGGAGTCACCGCCGGAGATTTGAGCCTCCAGGCCTGCACCCAAACCGGTGCTGCTGGTCCAGCCCGTACCCCAGGCGGCACCCAGGCGCGCGATGGCGTTCTTGGCGTTGCTGCCGTTGTCAAAGTCGCTGATGTACTCGACACCGAATGCACCCTGATCTGCCACGTCGATGGTGTTGTAGCCGTAGTGCGCCTTGCCCCAGTCGAAGCCGCCGCTGTTACCGGTGGCACCGGTACCGGTCAGGCCATAGCCTGCCAGCAGGAAGTCTTTCTTCAGATCGTTGCTGGTGCTCAGGGCGAAGCCGTTGATGTCGGTGACGGCCTGGTCCAGCTTGACGATGGCGATGTCAGCGCCGGTGCCCAGGGCACCAGTCCAACCGCTGTGCACCCAAGCCTGGACCACATTGCGAGTCACGGCGCCTTGCTTGAAGTCCACCGTCATCGAGTTGAAGTTGTCGGCGCAGTGTGCAGCGGTCAACACATACTGGCCGCCAGCCAGCAGGGATCCCGAGCAGATCCAGCCGCCTTGGTCATTGGAATAGAGCAAGCGGGCCACGCCATCGAGCGCACCGCTGTCAGCGCCGGGTTGCAGGACCCAGGAAGCCGGGTTGCCGGTGGAGACCACCAGAGCCTCTTTGCCGACGAAGTAATCGCTGGCAGAGGTTTGCGCCATGGCCGATGCGCTGGCCGTCAAGGCCACAGCGGCGGCGATCAGGCCGCGCTGCAGGCGTGTGGAGGGGTGGTTCATAAAAAAGTTCTCCTCGAAGACTGTGTCTTTGTGTTGATGCGCGGAAGGGTGAGCACAGGCCATGAGCCCTCGTCGCCCAAGGCCCGCACCTCGCCTCCTGTTCGGAAGCGCGAGCCCGTGTGACCGCGCCGTGAATATGCCATGAGCCCAAGGCGCCATGCCCCCCGGATCACGGGCCGGGACAAACCCGGATTGCCCTCTGCGCCTCCATGACAAGCGCATGAAAAAAGCGACCCGAAGGTCGCTTGTTTGAGGCCCGAAACCCAGGCCGCGGCCCGGGCTTCGAGGCGGCCCATGCTCAAGCCTTGCGACGGCGTGCAGCGGCGCCCACAGCCAGCAGGCCCAGAGCCATCAGCGCGTAGGTTTGCGGCTCGGGCACGGCGGTGACCGAAGCAATCCATTGGCCATGCGAGAACACCGCAGTGGAACCGGACAGATCGCCATAGCTGGCGCTGTTGTTCATGGCGTTGTCGCAACCGCTCAGACCCAGGAAGTCGCAGGCACCAAAACCATTCGTGGCATTGCCTTGCCAGCCCCAGGAATGCACGCCGGACAGCACCCACTCGGAGCCGTTCCAGACAAAGTCGCCGCCACCCGAATCGCCACCGGCGATCAGGCCTTCAACGCCGCCTTGGCCCAGATCGCTGCTGAACTGGTTGCCGGTGGCGTCGGCGATGCGTTGCAGGGTGTTGTTGGCTGCGGTGCCACGATCGAAATCGACCATATAGGTCACGCCATGGCGGTAGTAGTCGGGGTTGTAGCCCCAGCCCGCGCCCAGGGTGTCACCCACGGCCTTGTTGAAGGTCTTGCTGTCGACGTCAAAGGTGTTGAAGGCGTAGTGGCCGTATGCGCCATCGTTCCAGTTGGTGCCGGAGTTGACGTTGGCGTTCTGGGTCGTGCCGTAGCCGGCCATGATGTGGGTCTTGCCGACATCGTTGGTGGTGCTCAGCTTGTAGCCATGGATGGTGGTCACGGCCGCATCCAGCTTCAGGATGGCGATGTCCGAGCCGTTGTCGGCCGAGTTGTTGAAGCCCTGCCAGGCCGGGTGCAGGATGGCGTCGCCGACGGCGACGTTGCGGGTCACGGTGGCCGTGCCATTGAACCAGCCGAACTGCACCTTCATCGAGGTGAAGTCATCGGCGCAATGCGCCGCGGTCAGCACATACTGGCCACCGGCCAGCAGCGAGCCGGAGCAGCCATAGCTGCCGCCGCCGCTGGTGGTGAAGCTCAGACGGGCCACGCCGTCCAGCAGGCCGGCCACGCCGGCAATGCTCTGGCCGGGGGCGAAGCGCCAGTTCGAGGGCGAGCTGGTGTTGCCGGTCAGCGGGTCCAGATTGCCCAGGCCGCCCACGCTGCTGGGCAGGCTCTGGTTCGGCGCCTGCTGATTGCCCAGTGCCTGTGCGCCGCCGGCCATGGCCAACAAGGCGGCCGCCGCGATCCAGTGAAGAGTTGCTTTGTTCTTTGCCACGCTGAGTCCCTCTCGATGCTGTGCTTCTGTCTTGCGACGATCTGTCCACCCTGTTTGTGCTCTTCGGCTTCTGGCCGCGGCGGGTGGATGGTTTCGGGTTGGTTTCAAACAAACCCAGGTCGTGAATATGGCACGGCTTCCCAGCCCTTCACCCCCTTCAGCCGGGGCAGGAATTTCCACTAAGGGAAACCACCAGGAAGCGCGCCGCCGCCCTGCGAAGCGCACAAAGAGCAGCCGCGCAGGCCTCAGCTTTTCAGGATCAGCAAGCCTTTGAGGTACTCGCCCTCGGGGAAGCAGATGGTCTGCGGATGGTCGGGCGTCGCGCCGACGCGATCGAGGATGAAGCCATCGGCCTCGGCATCCAGGCCCGCACCGGCCACGATCTTGTGGAAGAGATCCGGGCTGATGCCACCCGAGCAGGAGAAGGTGAAGAGCACGCCACCCGGCTTGAGCAGGCGCAGACCGAGGCGGTTGATGTCCTTGTAGGCGCGGGCGGCGCGCTCGGCGTGGGCAGCCGTGGGCGCGAACTTGGGCGGGTCCAGCACGATGGCGTCAAACTGCCGGCCTTCTTTCAGAAAACCGCGCAAGGTGGCGTTGACATCGGCATCCAGCGCCCGGTGCAGCTCAGGCGCAAAGCCGTTCAGCGCCACATGGGCCGTGGCGCGGGCCAGGGCCGGCGCCGAGGAGTCCACGCTGACCACCTCCTGCGCCCCGCCCGCCAGCGCCGCCACCGAAAAGCCGCCGGTGTAGCTGTAGCAGTTCAGCACAGACTGGCAGCCGTACTGGCGCACGGTGTCGGCGAACTTCTTGCGGTTGTCGCGCTGGTCCAGGTAGTAGCCGGTCTTGTGGCCCTCGGCCACGTCCAGACTCAGGCGCCACTGGTGTTCGCTGATCGTCACTTCCGTGGCGCCCTCGCCACGCAGCCAGCCGGTCACCTGGGGCAAGCCCTCCAACTCGCGCACCTGCGCATCCGATCGCTCGAACAGGCGGCTCAGGCCGGTGGCGGCCAAGAGGTGGTCGGCGATGACCGCCTTCCAGCGCTCGGCGCCGCTGGACAGGAACTGGGCCACCAGAGTGTCGCCATAGCGGTCGACGATCAGGCCCGGCAGGCCATCGGCCTCGCCGTGAACCAGGCGCAGCGCATCCGAGGCAATCGGCAGGCGTGTGCGCACCGCCAGGGCACGGTCCAGACGCTGGCGGAAGAAGGCAGCGTCAATGCGCTGGCCTTCGTCAAAGCTCCAGGCACGCAGGCGAATCTGAGATTGCGGGCTGAACGCCGCCCAGCACAGGAAGGCGCCCTCGGCCGACTCGACCCGCACGGTCTCGCCCGCATCGGCGCTGCCGCGTGCGATCGAACTCTCAAACACCCAAGGGTGACGGCGCTGCAGCGAGCGCTCCTTGCCGGCACGGATGACGATTTTCTTCATCGCTTCGCTTTCTTCTTTGGAAGTGTGGATGCCGCGGCTCAGCGCGTCAGGCTGCCAAAGGCATAGCCGATCGAGACATTGAGCAGGCTGGTGCTTTGCTTGTCGCCACGCAGGCTGCGCCACTGGCCCAGGCCCACGCGCAGGCGCAGGCGCTCTTCCTGGCCCAGATTCAGCTGGGTCCAGGCCTCGCCCTGCGCCACGGCGCCGCCGGCCACGGCCACCCCGCCGCCGCCGGCCGCGCCGGCCATCAGCTCGGCGCCCACGCTCCAGCGCGGCTGGGCCGCCCAGGGCCGCGCTTGCACGCCCAGACCCACCAAACCATAGGAATAGGCGCCAGCCGAGCCCCAGGCCGCACTGCCGGCCTGGCCGATGCCGTAGACATGGGGCGTCAGCTCGCGCGTCATCATGAGGCCCAGCTGGGTGATGGACTCCTGGCGGCCATCCTTGAAGCGGACCTTGCCCAGGTGTTGAACGCTGGTGAACAGCTGCTGGGTACGCACCACGCCGGGCTTGCTCTCCTCCATGCCCCAGGCATTGAAGCTGGGCGGGCGGTCCAGCGGCAGGCTCAGGCCCAGGCGCACAAAGCCGGACTTGAAGTTGCCGGCGGTGGCGCGGGCCAGGCCGGCGTCCAGGCGAACGCTGGGGCCCCAAGGGGTTTGCCAACGCAAGCTGGGGCCGGCGCGCAAGAGCCAGCCGCTGCCGGTGTCGATATTGCCGCCACCCCCCAGACCCACGGCCAGTTGGCCGCCCAGGCGCAGCGAGGGGTGGCCAATGGCCCAGTCCTGGCCCGCATTGGCCAGCACTTCCATATAACCATCAGCGCCGCCCTGGGCCGCGCCCGACGCTTCCACACCCCACCAACTGCCCTCGGCGATGTAGTGGCGCAGATCGGCGCCGGCCTTGCCCATGCGGGCCGTGCTGGCCACACCACTGCGGTTGCGCGTGCCGGCACGCGGCTTGTAGAGGCCGCCTTGCACGGTGATCTCGTCAAAGCCCAGGCCAGTGCGCTGGGTGGAGCGGCCGAAGCGTCCGGCATCGGTGGGTGCAAAGCTGCTGAAGCTGGCGGCACGGCCGAGCACAAAGCCGATGCTGCTGCCCTTCACATTGCCACTGGGGAAGCTCACATGGCTGAGTGCCACGCCCGAATACCAGGCCCCCGCTTCGGTGCGCAAGGACAGCTCGGGCCGCAGCATCAGGCCACCGCCAAAACGCACCTCGGACGAGCTCAGGCCACCACCCGCGCCGGCGTACAGACTGGCCGCCAGATGGGTGTTCTGGCCCAGGCGCCAGCGTCGCTGCGCGGTCAGGCCGACCGTGAACACGCCGCCGTAATTGCCTTTGGCGGCACCGTAGACGCTGGGGCCAAAACCCCAGTCTTCATCGATGGCCATCAGATAGCTGCCGCCCAGCAGGGCGATGCGCTTGCCGGTGGGCAGGCGCAGCGGTGTCCAGTTGGCCTCGATGGCTGCCGGGCGGGTTTCGCTGATGCGAGCCAGCACCGGTGCCTCGCCATTCGGCTGGGTGGTCTGTGCAGCCGCATTGAAAGCCAGCAGAGCGCCGGCGCCGATCCAGGCAAAAGTTGTGGACATGGTTGAGAAACGGAAAAGAAAGACGGTGAACTAGGGCTTGTCGGACGGCGCGGCCTGCTTCTTGGCGCGCGGGTGGGCGCTGTCGTAGACCCGCGCCAGATGCTGGAAATCCAGCTGGGTGTAAATCTGCGTGGTGGTGATGTGGGCATGACCCAGCAGCTCCTGCACCGCGCGCAAATCGCCACTGGACTGCAGCACATGGCTGGCAAAAGAGTGGCGCAGCATGTGCGGATGCACATGGGTGGGCATGCCCGCTGCCAGCGCACGCGCCTTGAGCCGAAGCCGGATCTGCGAGGCACCGAGGCGAGCACCGCGCGGGCCGACAAACAGCGCCGGCTCCTGCGCCGCAGCCAGCTGCGGCCGCAAGGCCAACCAGGCCCGCACGGCCTGCAAGGCGGCTTGGCCGATGGGCACGGAGCGGCGTTTCGCGCCCTTGCCCAGCACATGAGCCTCGGCCGACTCCAGATCCAACCAGCCGCGCGCCTGCGGGCCAGCGCAGGCATCCAGCCCCTCCAGCTCGCCCACGCGCAGGCCGCAGCCGTAGAGCAGCTCGACCAGGGCATGGTCGCGCGCCTCCAGGCGCGGGTCTTGCCCGGCGCTGTCGTCGCGGTAACTGGCCAGTTGCACGGCATCATCCACCGCCAAGGCCTTGGGCAGGGGCTTGGCCGATTTGGGTGGCCGCAAGCCATCAAAGGGGTTGAAGGCCACGCGCCCTTCCCGGCCCAACCAGCGGTAGAGGCCCCGCCAGACCGAGAGCAGCAAGGCAATGCTGCGCGGCCCCAAGCCAGCCCGTCCCTCGCTGGATGCATGCAGACGCGCCGCCCAGCGCCTCGCCTGCGCGCTGCTCAGTTGCAACAGATCAATGCCCGCATCCTCGGCCAGAGCCTGCAAGCGGCGCAGGCCATCGGTGTAGATCACCAAGGTGCGCGCTGACAGGCGGCGCTGCACCCGCACATGGTCGAGATAGGCCTGCAGCAAGGGCGCCAGCGGCCCCGCTTCGGCAGGCCGCTCGGAGGCTGCCGCGTCAGTCGGCCTGCGCTGCGGGCTCATCAGCGGCGGGCGCCGGTGCGGCTGGCAGCCAGCGGGCCAGGGCCGCGCTGGCGATATCGCCCACGCGGGTCAGGAACTCGGTGCCCATCTCGGCGGTGTAGCGGGTCGGGTCGGGCGAGCCCAGCACCAGCAGGCCAAAGCTGCGCGCCGGCGTGCCGTGTTGCAAGGGAATCAGGGCCAGGGAGGTGGCGCCGCCCTCGCTGCCATCGGCGGCCTGCAACCAGCCCGCCGCTTCGAAGCCCGAGTTGACGCCGCAGTAGGGCTGGCTCAGGCTGGAGGCAAAGCTCTTCACATCGGTGCTGACCGGGCGCGCGCATTCATGCTCGGCAAAGGCCGCATCCACACCCCAGAGTCGCAGACCGGCTTGCGGGATCAGAAACTGGTGGCGCAGCTCTTTCAGCAGCACGGCCGGCAGCTCGGCCGTGGCCACGGTCAGCATCAAGGCCTGGGTCCAGCGGTGCAGGCGGTCGGCAATGGCCACGTTCTCCTGGCCATTGCGGATCATCTCGATGATCTTCTGCTCCAGGCCTTTGATCTTCTCGCGCAGCATTTCGGCCTGGCGCTCTTGCAGGGACACGGCGCGCGCACCATGCGGGTGGCTCAGCTGCACCTTGGCCAGCAACTCGGCGTGGCGCTCGAAAAAGCTGGGGGTGCGGGCCAGAAAGTCGGCGATGTCCTGCTCGGTGACGGTGGGGGCTTGGCTGCTCACAGCGAGATCTCTCCTTCAAACACGGTTTGCGCCGGCCCGGTCATGATGACCGGCGCGTCCAGGGCCGCCGATGACGCACCGGCGCCAGCCCATTCAATCTTCAAATCCCCGCCGCGGGTCTGCACCTCGACGGCCGCATCGAGCAAGCCCAAACGCATGCCAGCCACCACGGCCGCACAAGCGCCGGTGCCGCAGGCCAGGGTCTCGCCGGCATCGCGTTCGAACACGCGCAAGCGCACCGCCGAGCGCGAAACGATCTGCAAGAAGCCGACATTGACCTTGCGCGGGAAACGCGCATGGGTTTCGACCTGGGGGCCGAGCTGCGCCACCGGGCTTTGGTCCACATCGTCCACCAGCATCACCGCATGCGGGTTGCCCATGGACAGCACGGCGACTTCAACGCCAAGATCCGCCAGCGGCCAGAGCTCGAAACCTCCTTGCAGCCGCGGGCTCAGGCCCTCGGCATTGAAAGGCACACGGGCCAGCTCGAAGATGGGCGCGCCCATGTCCACGCTGACCCGGCCATCGTCGCGCAGATGCAGCTCCAGGCGCTTGTTGACCGTCTCGACCGTGATGCTGCGCTTGGCCGACAGGCCTTTCTCGTTCACATAACGCACAAAGCAACGGGCGCCGTTGCCGCAATGCTCGACCTCGGCACCGCTGCTGCCGTTGAAGATGCGGTAGCGAAAATCCACGCCAGGCGCGCGGCTGGACTCGATCACCAGGATCTGGTCGCAGCCGACACCGAAGCGCCGGTCGCCCAAGCGCTGCAGTTGCGCGGGGCTGAGGGTCAGGGCGTGCTGGGTCGCGTCGATGACACAGAAGTCATTGCCGGCGCCCTGCATCTTGGTGAAGCGCAGGTTCATCGCGGCATTATCAGGCCAGGCCTCCGCCCGCCCGGCTCAGTACAGAGAAGCTTCACCCTCGGGCCGGGTCTTGAAACGCTTGTGCACCCAAAGGTACTGGGCCGGATTCTCGCGAATGCGCGCCTCCAACCAGGCGTTGAGCGTGCGCGCATCGGCCTCCAGATCGCCGCTGGGGTAGCCGGCCGGCGCCTCGAAGGCCTCGATCAGATAGCCCTGACCGCCCGGCTTCATGGTCACCACCAGGGGCTGCACCGTCATGCCCATGCTGCGCGCGATCTTGGCCGGGGCCAGCAGGGTGCAGGCGGGCACACCGAAAAAGGGGATGAAGGCCGAGTCCTTGGCGCCGAAGTCCATATCGGGCGCATTCAAAAAGGCATAGCCCTCGCGGATCAGGCGCAGCACCGGGCGGATGCCGTCGTGGCGATCCACAAACGCCGTTTTGCCGAAGCGAGCGCGCCCGGCCAGCAGCTGGGCGTCGAACACCGGATTGCTCTGGCGCGAGTAGACATCCACGCCGGGGCAGGTCTGGTTCAGCATCAGGGCCGGCGCCGCCCACTCCAGGCCGGCGAAATGCGGCAGCAACCACATCACCGGCGTTTCGGCGCGCTGGGCCAGCTGGATGTCGCCCTTGATCGTCATCAGGCGCTGCAGGCGCTCGGCCGGGGCGAACCAGAGCAGGCCGCGCTCCAGCACGCTGCGGCCCATCCAAGCGAAATGCTCGCGCGCCAGGGCCAGGCGCTGGGTCGCGCTCAGCTCCGGAAAACAGAGCTCGATATTGCGCAAGGCGATGCGCCGCCGCGAGCGGGCCGCCCACCACAGCAAGGCCCCCAGGCCGCGGCCCAGGGCAGCCAGCAGCGGCAGCGGCAGAAAGTGCAGCAGCCAGAGCAGGCCGATCAGGAATTTGGCACCCCAGATGGACAGCATTCAGCGCTCCGACTCAACGACAGGACCGGCTGCAGGTCCAGCCGCTGGCGCCGGCACGGCCGTCGGCGCAGCACCGATGTCCAGGCCGCGTGGCTGCTTGTAGCGGTGGTAGCCCCAGAGGTACTGGCTGGGCGCTTGGAGAATCAGCTCTTCCATGGATCGATTGATATGAAGGGCGGCCGATTCTGGCGTCAATTCACGGCCGATCTCGGGGCCGGGTCGCACATGCACCACGAAACCCTGGCCTTTCTCTAGACGCTCGCCCCAAATCAGCAGGGCACGCGCGCCGGTCTGCTGCAGCAGGCGGCTGGCCAGGGTCATGGTGTAGGCCGGATGGCCGAAGAACGGCGCCCAGACGCCCAGGCCCTCGGGCGGCACCTGGTCGGGCAGCAGGCCGATGGTGTGGCCCTGGCGCAGAGCGCGGATCATTTGCCGCACGCCGGCCAGGTTGGCCGGCGCCGTCTCCAGGCCCGGGCGGCCACGCGAGCCGTCCACCACCTCACGCAGCCAGGCCTGGCGGGCCGGGCGGAACAGCACGGTGATGGGGGCATTGGCACTTTCGGCAAATCGCTCGGCATAGGCCTGGGCGCAGATTTCGAAGCAGGCCAGGTGCGGCGTCATCAGCACCAGGCCGCGCCGGTCCTGCAAGGCCTGCTCGATCAGCTCGGCGCCGTCCCAGCGGACGCGCTCGCCGAGCGGCGTGCCCGGCGGGCGCAGCCAGAGCCAGGGCAGCTCGGCAATCATGCGCCCCGCCGCCGCCACGCCATCGCTCACGGCCGACCAGGCCAGGCCGGCCTGAGCCACATTGGCGCGGTAACGGCGCCGGTAGGTCGGCGAGGCCCAGAAGGTCAGCCAGCCCGCCATCGCGCCGACGGCATGGAGCAGACGCAAGGGACATTTAGAAAGAAGGCGAAGGAGCAGGAACATATTTCTATAATCAGCGCATCGCCGAGTTACTGAACAACTTGCGGGGCGATGCGGGCTTTATTCATGTGATTGAAGTCCCGCCGGGCAGCGATGCTCAACAAATGCTGCTAAAGCGTTCGCCGCGTCTCCAAACCAGACAGTCCGGCAACGCCGTCGAACTATCAAAGGAGTGTAAAAGTGGCGAACGATTTTCTCTTTACTTCGGAATCGGTTTCTGAAGGTCACCCGGACAAGGTGGCTGACCAGATCTCTGACGCGATTCTCGACGCAATCTTCACCCAAGACCCCTTGTCGCGAGTGGCAGCCGAAACCCTGACCAACACGGGTCTGGTGGTGCTGGCCGGTGAAATCACCACCAACGCCCATGTGGATTACATCCAGGTGGCGCGCGACACCATCAAGCGCATTGGCTACGACAACACCGAGTACGGCATCGACTACAAGGGTTGCGCCGTGCTGGTGGCCTACGACAAGCAGTCGAACGACATCGCCCAGGGCGTGGACCGCGCCAGCGACGACCACCTGAACATCGGCGCCGGCGACCAAGGCTTGATGTTCGGCTACGCCTGCGACGAGACGCCCGAGCTGATGCCGGCACCGATCTACTACGCCCACCGTCTGGTCGAGCGCCAGGCGCAGATGCGCAAGGACGGCCGCCTGCCCTTCCTGCGCCCGGACGCCAAGAGCCAGGTGACCATGCGCTATGTGGACGGCAAGCCGCACAGCATCGACACCGTGGTGCTGTCCAGCCAGCACGCGCCCGAGATGAGCGACGGCGCCAAGATGAAGCCCGAGTTCATCGAGGCGGTGATCGAGGAGATCATCAAGCCGGTGCTGCCCAAGGAATGGCTGAAGGACACGAAGTACCTGATCAACCCGACCGGCCGTTTCGTCATCGGCGGCCCGCAAGGTGATTGCGGCCTGACCGGCCGCAAGATCATCGTCGACACCTACGGCGGCGCCTGCCCGCACGGCGGCGGCGCGTTCTCGGGCAAGGACCCGAGCAAGGTCGACCGCTCGGCCGCCTATGCCGCCCGTTATGTGGCCAAGAACATCGTCGCCGCCGGCCTGGCGCGCCAGTGCCAGATCCAGGTCGCCTACGCCATCGGCGTGGCCCGCCCGATGAATGTGACGGTCTACACCGAAGGCACTGGCGTGATCAGCGACGACAAGATCGCCGCCCTGGTCAATGAGCACTTCGACCTGCGCCCCAAGGGCATCATCCAGATGCTGGACCTGCTGCGCCCGATCTACGCCAAGACAGCCGCCTACGGCCACTTCGGCCGCGAAGAGCCCGAGTTCACGTGGGAACGGACCGATAAGGCTGCAGCACTGCGTGCTGCAGCTGGGCTGTAAGCCCACCTCGCGCCAGCGAGGCATCGGTTCGTGGGCGATGCTCATGTTGCACAGCAACGTGAGCAGAGACCAACGGACTGACAAAGCGGCTGCGCTGCGTGCAGCGGCTGGCCTTTAAGGGCCAGAGGACGCCGAAGGCGAACCCGCCGCTTTGGGGCTTTGCTCATATCGCGCAGCGATGTGAGCGAAGACCACAAGGCTGCAGCACTGCGTGCCGCGGGTGGGCTGTAAACGCCAGCGAACACCGAACCAACAAAAAGGCCGCTCCGGCATCCCCGGAGCGGCCTTCTTTCTTGGCCTGCGCGCTTCAGCTCAAGCCGCAGAACTTCTTGAACGGCGCCAGCACCGCATCGCCGCGGAAGGGCTTGACGATCCAGCCGGTCACGCCGACATCCTTGCCGCGCGAGCGCATGGCGGGGTTGTCTTCGGTGGTGAGCATGATGATGCGCACATCCTTGTTGCCCAGCTCCTTGCGGATCTTCTCGGCCATGGTCAGGCCGTCCATATTGGGCATGTTGACATCGCTGACGATGAGCTTGATGCCGGGGTCGCTGCGCAGCTGCAGCAGGCCATCGCGCCCATCGGTGGCCACGGCGACCTGAAAGCCGTTCTGGCTCAGGTAACCGGCCACGATTTCGCGCATGGTGTTGGAGTCGTCAACCACCAGAACATTCGCCATCTTGTTTCCTCCTCGCGCCAACCTCGAGGGTCACGCTGGGCTTGATTGATTGATTGAGTATGTAAAATATTGGGCTAGAGCTTTGGCCGCGCTCAACGCTCAAAAGAGTTCCAGCTCGCCTGTGGGGCCGACCTCGGGCGCCTCGGCGTCGAACTCGGCAAACTCATCGGGCGACCAGTGCAGATTGAAGATGAAGCGCTGCACGATCATCAGCGGCGGCAGGCCCGGCCGGAAGGGATCGGAGAGCTGGTAGCGGATGCACAGCTGCGGGTCCTGCGAGCCAAAGGAGATGTATTTGTGCTCGTGGTTGATGACGATGGGCACCTGGGTCTGCTGGTTGGCAAAGGCCTTGGGCGGGATGTAGCGGTTCTTGAACGCACCCCAGATCAGGTTGGTGGTCTCGCCCAGCATGTGGTTGAGCTCGCGAAAGTTCAGGTCGCCTCCGATGCCGGCGTAGCTGAAGCCCTGGATCAGGCCCTGGCGCAGCGCGCTTTCCTCGGTCTGCAGCATCATGTAGCCGCGGCACCAGGTGCTCTCGATGGCGATCAGGGTGGAGACCTCGCCGTGGATGATGCGGTCGTGCACCACATAGGGCGACTCGGACACCACCAGGGCATTGGGGAACATGGCGGCCAGGGCCGAGCGGGTCAGCTCGACGATGCCGTAGACCAGGCGCGTCGGGTAGCGCAGGCTGAAGATGGAGTACTCGACTGCGGCCTTGAGGTGATCCAGATCGCCGGTGTTCCAGCGGTGGCGCACCACTTTTTCTTCCTCGGGCGTGAGCGGCCGGTCGGTGGTGCGGCGCAAAAAGATGGGCAACTCGGGCCGCAGCTTGTGGATGGCGCGCGCCAGGTGCAGACCGTCCTCGCCCTCGCAAGGCAGGTCTTCTGCCAGCAGCACCCCGCCGAGGTCCTTGTTCTGGGCCAGGGTGGCCAAGGCATCGGCTGACGAGCGGGGAAAGGCCATCAGGCCCACGGACTGGCAAAACTCGGTCAGCACCTGGTACTGCGCGGCGTCATGCTCCAGCAGCAGTACCTTGGCTTCAAGTTGGGTGGTTTCGGTCATGATGCGTCCACGGAAAAGCCATCCTGGCCTGCACGCAGGCCGACACCGCCCAGTGGCCCGGGCGTTCTCGGTTTTCGGCAGCCGGCGGCAAAGGTTGAGGGCAATTGCAGGCCGGGGATCGCACAGCAGCCCAGGTTTCACCTGACGCCCCCGCCTCGGGCGGCGGCCACAATGCCGGCATGCCTGCTGTACCCTCGTCCCGTTCGACCCCATTCACCCCGCCGGCGCAGCTCAGCGCCACACAGCTGGCCCTGCTGGCCGGGCTCAATCTCGCCGTGCTGGCCTGGAGCCGCCTGGGTGCCTTCGATGCCGCCACCTGGTGGATGGAGGTGGCGCCGGTGCTGCTGGTCTGGCCGCTGCTGCTGGCCACGCAGCGGCGCTTCCCGCTCACGCCCTTGCTGCTGGGCCTGATCTTTGTCCACGCCCTGATCCTGATCGCTGGCGGCCACTACAGCTACGCCCGCGTGCCCCTGGGTGACTGGCTGCGCGAGATGCTGGCCCTGGGCCGCAATCCCTACGACGGCCTCGGCCATCTGGCGCAAGGCTTCATCCCCGCCATCGCAGCACGCGAGCTGCTGCTGCGCAAGACCGGGCTGCAGCGCGGCGGCTGGCTGTTCACCGTGGTGACGGCCTGCTGCCTGGCCATCAGCGCCATCTACGAACTGATCGAATGGGGCGCCGCGGTGGCCCTGGGTCAGGGCGCCGATGAATTCCTGGGCGCCCAGGGCGACCCCTGGGACACGCAGAAAGACATGGCCCTGGCCTGGCTGGGCGCCATGCTGGCCCAGCTGCTGCTGGCGCGCGCCCATGACCGCGCGCTAGAGCGCCTCGCGCAGAACTGACACCAAAGCCCATGCCCGCCGCCGCCCTCACCCTGACCCTGCCCGATCTGCGCCGCTACGCCGTGGCGCGCAGCCTGTTCAAGCCCACCAGCCTGCCCCAGGCCATCCAGCGCCTGGGCTTTGTCCAGGCCGACCCGATCCGCGCTCCGGCGCGCGCGCAAGACCTGACCCTGAGGCACCGCGTCAAGGACTACCGCGCTGGCGATCTGGAGCGCCGCTACACCCGGCTGGCGGTGGAAGAGGATTGCCTGGTCAACTACGGCTTCCTGCCGCGCGAGCACCTCAAGCTCATGCATCCGCGCAGCGCCAAGCGCGCCTGGGACGCCAAGACGCGCGCTCAGGCCGAGGCCATCCAGGCCTTTGTGCAAGCGCAGGGCCCCTGCCACCCGCGCGAGATCCAGCAGCATTTCAATCTGGGCTCCACCCGCAATGCCTGGGGCGGCAGCAGCAATGCCACCACCCATTTGCTGGACGGCATGCATTACCGAGGCCTGCTGCGCGTGCAGCAGCGTGAGCAAGGCCAGCGCATCTACAGCGCCGTGGCCCACACGCCCGATCCGCGCACACCGCACGAGAAAGCCCAGGCCTTGCTGGATCTGGTGCTGGCCAAGTACGCGCCCCTGCCTTCGCGCAGCCTCGGCCATTTGTGCAGCCTGCTAGGCTATGGCGCGCCGCATCTGCGCGGCGAACTGCGCCAGGTGCTGGCCCAGGTACGCAAGACTTGGCCCCAGGCCCAGGTCGAGGGCCAGACCTGGTTCTGGCCCGAGGGCGAGAACCCCGGCTCCAAGCGCTGGAAGCTGGACGAGGCCGTGCGCCTGCTGGCCCCCTTCGACCCCGTGGTCTGGGACCGCCTGCGCTTTGAACAATTCTGGGGCTGGGCCTACCGTTTCGAGGCCTACACGCCCGCGCCCAAGCGCAAGCTGGGCTACTACGCCCTGCCCCTGCTCTGGCGCGGCGAGGTGATCGGCTGGGGCAATGTCAGCAGCGCCGAGGGGCGCTTGCAGGCACAGCTGGGCTATGTGGCCGGCAGGGCGCCCCGCGAGCCCGGCTTCAGCGCCGCGCTGGACGAAGAACTGGCCGCCATGGCCCGCTTCCTGGGTGTGGATGCCCCCTGAGTCCTGAGCTCGGGCCGGGATTGGCGGGAAAACCTGGCCTGTTCCAAGCGCGAAAGTGGCGCTTGCGACTAGAATTCGTCCGTTCCGAGGAGCGTTGCAACCTGCCGGTCTGGCTTCAGACCCCCAGGCCAGGCTCGGAAAAATTTGCACAGCGGCCTCGTCATCCCCTCGGCCCTGTTCATTGGCAACCGCGCTCACCCGCTGACGTCCTTGCGTGGGTGAACGGTTGCATGCATCAAACCAGGGTTCGGAGCACCGAACCGGTTTTTTTCGTCCTCCCCCTCCTCCAGGCAATGAATGCAGCGGCTTCATATTTCGCATGAAGGAGCTGATCCATGACCGCCCAAACCACCACCTCGCTGGCCGCTGACCAGTACCACATTGCCGATCTGTCCCTGGCCGCCTGGGGTCGCAAGGAACTGACGATTGCCGAGAGCGAAATGCCGGCGCTGATGGCCATTCGCAAGGAATACGCCGCCACCCAGCCGCTCAAGGGCGCCCGCATCACCGGCTCGCTGCACATGACCATCCAGACCGGCGTGCTGGTCGAAACCCTGCAAGCGCTGGGCGCCGAAGTGCGCTGGGCCTCGTGCAATATCTTCTCGACCCAGGACCATGCTGCCGCCGCCCTGGTGGCCCGTGGCACGCCGGTGTTCGCCTACAAGGGCGAGACCCTGGAAGACTACTGGGACTACACGCACCGCATTTTTGAGTTCGCCGGCAAGGGCGAGCCAGGCGAAGGCCCGAACATGATCCTGGACGACGGCGGCGATGCCACGCTGCTGATGCACCTGGGTCAGAAGGCCGAGAAGGACCTGTCGGTGCTGGACAAGCCGGGCAGCGAAGAAGAGCGCATCCTGTTCGCCGCCATCAAGGCCAAGATCGCTCAAGACCCGACTTGGTACACCCGCAAGAGCGCCGAGATCATCGGCGTGACCGAAGAGACCACCACCGGCGTGCTGCGCCTGAACGAAATGGCCGCCAAGGGCAGCCTGCTGTTCCGCGCCATCAACGTCAATGACTCGGTGACCAAGAGCAAGTTCGACAACCTCTACGGCTGCCGCGAATCGCTGGTGGACGCCATCAAGCGCGCCACCGACGTGATGGTGGCCGGCAAGATCGCCGTGGTGGCAGGCTACGGTGACGTGGGCAAGGGCTCGGCCCAGGCCCTGCGCGCCCTGTCGGCGCAAGTCTGGGTGACCGAGATCGACCCGATCTGCGCCCTGCAAGCCGCCATGGAAGGCTACCGCGTGGTGACCATGGAATACGCGGCCGACAAGGCCGATATCTTCGTCAGCGCCACCGGCAACAAGAACGTGATCCGCTACGAGCACATGGCCGCGATGAAGAACAACGCCATCGTCTGCAATATCGGTCACTTCGACAACGAGATCGATGTCGCCTCGCTGTCCAAGTGTGGCTGGGACGAGATCAAGCCGCAGGTCGACCACGTCATCTTCCCCGATGGCAAGCGCATCATCCTGCTGGCCAAGGGCCGTCTGGTGAACCTGGGCTGCGGCACGGGCCACCCGAGCTATGTGATGTCGTCCAGCTTCGCCAACCAGACCATCGCCCAGATCGAGCTGTTCGCCCACAAGGACGCCTACGACATCGGCAAGGTCTATGTGCTGCCCAAGCACCTGGACGAGAAGGTGGCCCGCCTGCAGCTGACCACGCTGAATGCGCAGCTGAGCGAGTTGAGCGATGAGCAGGCGGCGTACATCGGGGTGCCCAAGACCGGCCCCTTCAAGCCCAACACCTACCGCTATTGATCGGCGGAGGGCTACTGCGCGGCGCTCATGCGTCGTTGGGCGGTGCTCGGAATCCTCAGGTACCCCAAGTACCTTCCGGTTCCTGCGCTCCGTCCGCCTAGCCTGAGCACCGCTCGCTACGCCCTGGCAAGACCGAGTTTCCTTTTCACCTATGCGCGCTGATCAACTGTTAGTTTCCAAAGGCCTGGCGCCGACTCGTTCGGCGGCGCAGCGGCTGATTTCGGCCGGCGCGGCGCAGTGGCGGGCGCCCAAGGACTGGCAGGCCATCCGCAAGGCGGGTGAAGAGTTGCCGGAGCATTGTGAGCTGCGCGTCAGCGATGACGCGGAGCTGCGCTTTGTTTCACGCGGCGGGCTCAAGCTGGAGGGCGCACTGCAGCAAAGCGGCCTGGATGTGCGCGGGCTGACGGTGCTGGACATGGGCCAGAGCACCGGCGGCTTCACCGATTGCCTGCTGAAAGCGGGCGCGGCCAAGGTCGTGGGCGTGGACGTGGGCCACAGCCAGCTGCATGAACAGCTGCGCCAGCATCCCCAGGTGGTGGGGTTGGAGCATCTGCATGTGCGCGAGCTGGCCGGCTCGACCCTGGCGCAGCACGCGCCGCCCGAGGGCTTTGCCCTGATCGTTGGCGACCTCAGCTTTATCTCGATGCTGGGCGCGCTGCCGCATCTGGCGGCTTGGCTGGCACCGCAGGGTCAGGTCTTGCTGCTGGTGAAGCCACAGTTCGAGCTGGGCAAGAAAGCCTTGGCCCGCGGCGGCCTGGTCAAGGACGCCAAGCAATACCCGCTGCTGGAAACCCAGGCCCGCCAGGCCGCCCGAGATCAGGGCTGGCAGGTGCTGGGCTATTTTGAGAGTGCCATCACCGGCGGTGACGGCAACAAGGAATTTTTCCTCTGGGCGCAGGCACCAGAGCATGCGAAAGACAAGCCATGAGTACTGCAACACCCCGCGTGCCCGTCAGCTTCGAGTTCTTCCCGCCCAACACCCCGGTGGGCACCGAGAAACTCAAGACCGTGGTGCAAGACCTAAGCGTGCTGAATCCGCATTACTTCAGCGTCACCTACGGCGCCGGTGGTTCCACCCGCGAGAAGACGCTGAGCACGGTGATGGACATTGCGGCCGCCGGCTATGAGGCCGCACCGCATCTGTCCTGCGTGGGCTCCACGCGCGAGAACATCGCCGAAATTCTGGCCACCTACCGCGCGCAGAACATCCGCCGCGTGGTGGCCCTGCGCGGCGATCTGCCCAGCGGCACGGCCACCGCCGGTGAATTCCGTTATGCCTCGGAGCTGGTCGCCTTCATCCGCGAAACTCAGGGCCCGGACTGGCAGATCGAAGTGGCCGCCTACCCCGAGTACCACCCGCAGCAGCGCTACGCGGCCAAGGATCTGCAGCACTTTGCCGCCAAGATGCGCGCGGGCGCCAACTCGGCCATCACGCAGTTCTTCTTCAACCCGGACGCCTACTTCCACTTCGTCGACGAAGTGCGCAAGCTGGGCGTGGACGCGCCCATCGTGCCGGGCATCATGCCCTTCCACAACTACGCCCGCATCGCGCAGTTCGCCGCACGCGACGGCATCGAGATCCCGCGCTGGGTGGCGCTGAAGATGGAGGGCTATATGGACGACGCGGCCAGCATCCGCGAGTTCGGCCTGGAGGTGATGACACGCGTCTGCGAGCGCCTGATCGCCGGCGGCGCGCCCAGCATCCACTTCTATACGCTCAATCAATCGACCCTGACGCTGGCGTTGTGCAAACGCCTCGGCCTCGGCTGAGTTTCTTGCGTCAGATCAATTCCAAACGGCCCTCCTCGCGAGGGCCTTTTTGCATTTGCGCCAGATCAAGGGTTAACCCCTTGCGCAGCGATTCAATGGCTTCCATCGGGAACAGATTTGATTGATCCCATACCTAGGAAGCCAAAAAAATGATCTCCAAGACTTTTGCTCGCACCGCCGCCGCCGCCCTGGCTCTCGCCACCCTGGCTGGCGCTTCCTTCAACGCCGCCGCCCAAGAAAGCCCCTGGCTGATGCGCGTGCGCGCCGTGAACCTGGATTCGGCCAACAAGGACAGCACCGGCCTGGGCCTGACCGTGAACAACAAGGTCATCCCTGAAGTGGACTTCAGCTACTTCGTGACCCCGAACTTCGCCCTGGAACTGATCCTGACCGTGCCGCAAAAGCACACCCTGAAGTCCAAGGGCACCGACATCGGCTCGCTGAAGCACCTGCCCCCGACCCTGTCGGCCCAGTACCACTTCAACCCGACCGGCGGCTTCCGCCCCTACGTCGGCGCCGGCGTGAACTACACCAACTTCTCGGCCGTGAAGTTCGACTCCGCCGTGGACGCCGCCCTGCATCCCAGCATCAAGCGCAACAGCTACGGTCTGTCCTTCCAGGTCGGCGCTGACATCGAGCTGAGCAAGAACCTGTACCTGAACGTGGACGTGAAGAAGGTCCAGATCGGCACCAAGGTCTACTCCAGCGGCACCGAAGTCGGCAAGTTCAAGGTCGACCCCACCCTGGTCGGCGTGGGTCTGGGCTTCCGCTTCTAATTCGGCGCCCACCCAGACAGATTCACGCTGTCATCTCCAACGCCACTCTCAACGGTGGCCGCGTCTGAGATCAAGACGCCATGCCGCTGCAGCTTGAAGAAAGCGCAGCGGCTTTTTTCGTCGGCTGGAAACGGCACATAGCGGACCTCCGGTGTCTTGATCTTTCTCGCTGCGGTGTCTCGTCCCGCCGCCGGGCTCATGGTTCGCGGGTCGGCTCTGCGAGCCGACTTCCCTCGCTGCTCGCTTCGCGGCTCAGCGGCGCCAATCTCCCTCCGTTCGCTGCGCTCACTGTGGTCAAACAGTGGCGCCGAGTCAGAGCTTGAAGCGCGCGAGTACGCGCGCATGAGCCGCTCCGCTGCGCGCTCGGCCGCGCACAAATCGCCCGTCGGCGGGCCGAGCCACCTCCGGAGGTGGCGTGTTCCACCGTTGATGAGGCACATCGACCGCGATGCAAGCGCCCTGCAGCCCGCGCCGCTGCCGGGCGATTTGTGAAGGGCCGAGCAGCACAGCGCCTCGGGGCGCGCGCGTACCCGCGCGCTTCAAGTTCTGACTTGGCGCTTCTGTCTGAACGAAGCGAACGCAGGGAGCGGAGTGAGTTATGCGCCAGCCCCGAGGCGCGAGCAGCGCAGGGAAGTCGGCCCGTCAGGGCCGACCCCGGAACCATGAGTCCGGCGGCGGCACGGGCTGCAGGGCCTCACGAGCAAAACCAAAGGCTGCTTCGTGCCGAGACCCGCCCGATCAACCTCAGCTCAAACTCGCGAACGCATCCCGGGTCAGGTTCTCGGCCGGGCCTTCCGCACGGCAGACCACATCGTCTTCGATGCGGATGCCGCCGAAGCGGCTCAGGCGCTCGACCTTGGCCCAGTCCACGCTGGAGGCCGAGGCACTCGCGCGCAGCTGGCGCAGCAGGGTCGGGATGAAGTAGAGGCCCGGTTCGATGGTCACCACCATGCCGGCCGCCAGGGGGCGGGTCAGGCGCAGATAGGGGTGGCCTTCTGGCTTGGGCGAAACGGCACCGGTTTCATCGGCCATGAAGCCGCCCGCATCGTGCACCTGCAGGCCCAGCAAATGGCCGATGCCATGAGGGAAGAAAATGCTGGTCACGCGCTCGGCCAGCTGCGCTTCCACGCTCATGCGCACCAGGCCCTGGTCTTGCAGGATGGCGGCGATGCGGCGGTGGGTGCTCAGGTGGATGTCGCGGTAGTCCACCCCGGCGCGGACCTCGTCCACCAGCGCCAGCTGGGCTGACTCCATGGCGGCCAGCAAGGCGTCGAACTCGGCGCTGCCGGCACCACCGGCCGACCAGGTGCGCGTGATGTCCGAGGCATAACCGTTCACTTGCGCGCCCGCATCGATCAGGAAGCTGCGGCTCTGGGCCGGGCGCTGCGTGTCCTGGTACTGGTAGTGCAGCACGGCGCAATGTTCATTGAGCGCGACGATATTGCCGTAGGGCAGATCGCGGTCGGTGTGGCCGGCGGCGATCAGATAGGCACGGTGGATCTCAGCCTCCGAGCCGCCGGCCAGGAAGGCATCGCGCGCGGCCAGATGGGCCGGCGCGGCGCGGCGCGAGGCGGCGCGCATCTGCTCCAGCTCGTAGGCCGTCTTGAAGGCGCGCTGGTAGTGCAGCAGATGGATCAGGTCTTGTGGGTTGTTGGGCACCACGCTTTCGAGCGCGGCATCGGCCTCGCCAATGATGGCCAGGCGGCCCGGCACCTGCAGATGGGCGGCGGCGTCTTCGGCGCGGCTGATGACGATCAGCTCCACATGCTGCACCCACTCACCAGTCGGCGCGCTGGGAGGCACATGCCAGTAATCGTCGGGCTGGTAGTAGACGACGCGCGGCTGGTGGCCGGGGCGCAGCAGCAGCCAGCTGTTGGGATGCTGGGTCAGCGGCAACCAATGCTTGAAATGCGGGTTGGGCTGGAACAGATAGGGCCGGTCGTCAAGGAAGGCGTACTTCTCGATGCCGGACGCGATCAGCAGCGCGTCAAAGCCGGTGCGCGCCAGGGCGCTTTCCAGCTGCGTTTGCAGCTGGGCCAGGTGTTGGGCGTAGGTCGTCGTGCTCATGGCTGCGGATTGTCGGCCATGGCGGGCTGAAGAATGCTCAGCCTTCGCGGTCCCAGACCACACCTTCTTCGGTCAAGACGGCATCCAGCGGCACATCATGCGGCTCGGCCTTGAGCATGGGCAGAAAGCCATGGGCATAGCCCACCCCCGCCGTGGCCGGCCGCGGCTGCAGCTCGGCCAGAGTGCGGTCCATGAAACCACCGCCATAACCCAGACGCAGGCCGAAGGGCCCGAAACCCACACAGGGCACCAGCAGCAGCTGCGGCTCAAACGTGGCGGTGTCCTTGGGCTTGGGGATGCCGTAGGCATCGTCCTCCATCGGGCAGCCGGGATACCAGACGTGGAAGCGCAGCGTGCCGTGCTCCTTGTCCACCACCGGCAGGCCGATGCGTCGATCCGGGTGCGCCTCGCTCCAGCGGTACAGCGCCGGCAGCGGATCGAACTCGCCCTTGATCGGCCAGTAAGCGCCAATGGTCAATTCACGCCGCCGCACCAGCCAGACCCGCAGCACGCTTTGCAATTGCTCGGCCAGCTCCAGCCGGTGGGGCAGGTTCAGGCGATCCTGGATCAGCTTGTGGCGCAAGGCGGCGCGGTCGTTCATGTCCACTGACAACTCCCTGGGAACATTCGGGCAGGCAATTCGGAAGGCCCCGCGATTGTGAGCGGACTTCGCGCCGCGCCCAGGCAGGAACAGCCCCTATATTTGACCCATGTCCAAGGATTCCCAAGAACTGCTCCACCACAGCCTGGAGCTGCTGGCCCCGCTGGGGCCGCTGCGCAGCCGACGCATGTTTGGCGGCTGGGGCATTTATGTCGACGACATCTTCATCGCCCTGATTGCCTTCGATCAGCTCTACCTGAAAGCCGACGCCGAAAGCCGGCCGCAGTTCGAAGCCGCCGGCTGCGCGCCCTTCCAGTACGAGCGCGAAGGTCAGGTCTTGAGCCTGGGCTATTTTGTGGCGCCCGAGGAGGCCATGGAGTCCCCCGCTCTGATGGTGCCCTGGGCGCGCCTGGCCTTGGGGGCCGCGTTGCGGGCGCGGGCGAGCAAGGCCCCAAAACCTGCGGCGAAAAAGAAGCCGGCCGCCGCCAAGAAGGCAGCGCCGCGCTGAAGTGCGGCCTCAGGTTTCAGACGTCAAGCCTCAGGCTGCCGCCAGGCAGCCCATGGCATTCCGCTCCTGAGCCGCCGCGCGCCGCTCACCCAGCCGCGCCTGCAGCGCCGGGCAGGCCGAGGGCGGCACCAGCAGTTGGAAGTCGGCCTGCGGCCAGGCCTCGATCACCACCTGGCTGCCCGAGGCCAGGGCCAAGGATTGACCGGCCTGCAGCCAGACATCCTCTGAAGGTGCGTCGGGGCAGCCAGGCTGGGTCAACCAGAGGCGGCCGCTGCTCACGCGCAGCTCGCGCGCCCCGGGGCCGATCTTGAAACTCAGGGCCTCGCCCTCGGCCAGGCGCCACAATGCTTGCGATTCACTCATGATTACTGCTCCCGCTGTTCCCGTCCCGAGGTGACACAGACCTTGCAAACACCCTCATGGACATGAGTGAATACTAGGGTTCCCCCGGAGCGGCGTCCAATGAGACTGCCGCAGACGATTGATACCATTCGCGCATGAATGGCAAGCACCCCTCCGACCCGCAACCCGCGCGGCTGCCCCTGTCCAGCCGGCAGCGGCCGCTGTCCATCGGCCCTCTGCGCGCCTTCGAGGCGGTGGCCCGTCTGCTCAGTTTTCGCGCCGCGGCTGAAGAGCTGCACCTGACCCAATCGGCCATCAGCCGCCAGATCCGATCGCTGGAGGACGAGATCGGCTGCACCTTGTTCCTGCGCGGCACGCGTTTCGTGGAACTGAGCGCCGACGGCGCGGTGTTGCGCCAGCAGGTCCTGCCTTTGCTCGAACGGCTGGATCAGACAGTGCGCCAGATCCGCCAGTCGCGCGGCCGGCGTGTGGTCAATGTGACCACTTTTGCCTCCTTCGCCTCGCTCTGGCTGATCCCGCGGCTGGAGGCTTTCCAGCGCGAACATCCGGACATCGACATCCGCGTCTCGGCCAATGATGTGGTGATCGATCTCGACGACAGCGAGTTCGACGTGGCCCTGCGTTACATCTCGAAAGAACAGACGCCGCCCGGTGCCGAGCGCCTGTTCGGCGAGACGCTGACCCCGGCCATCGGCCGCTGGGCCGCCGAGCGCGCCGCGGCCGGTGAAGCCCCTCCCCTGCGCCGACCGGCCGATCTGGCCGCCTACAGCCTGGCCGAAGAAGACGACTCGCGCGCCAGCACCGAATACCTGGGCTGGCGCCGTTGGCTGCGCACGCATGGCGTGGGCGAGCTGCAGCCGCGCCGCTGGATGTACCTCAACTTCACCTACCAGCAAGTGCAAGCAGCCCTGGCCGGACAAGCGGTGGCACTGGCGCGCGTGGCCCTGGTCAGCGAACAGCTGCATCGCGGCGATCTGGTCGAGCCCTTCGGCCCGGCCGGCCGCATGAGCAGCCCCATCTCCTACTGGCAGCTGCAATCCCGCCACAGCCGCGAGCGCACCGAAGTGCGCCAGTTCTGCGACTGGGTCAGCGCGCAGGCGGCGCAGACACGGGCGGACATTGGCGAGGCCGACGCAACAGCCGAAGCAGCCGAAGCAGCAGCCAACACAGCAAGCGAATCAGAAAGCAACAGGCCCGCCGAGGCCTGAATCCGGCTAGAGCCGGGCCCAGGACGCCGTCTTGCTATTGAAGAAGCCCGACTGCGTGTAGGCCTTGCGCACCACGCCTTGTTGCAGCAGACGCTGCAGGCCGATGTCCAAAGCGCTGCGCAGGCCGAAGCCTTGCGGGTGCTCGCGCGCCAGCAGGTAGTGGCGGGTGCCGCGCAGGCTGATCTTGAGGCCCGGGATCGGCACCAGGCGCACCTTGCCCACGGTCAGCGACAGATCGGGCGTGGCCTGGAAAGGCGCCAGCAGCAGATCGGCCCGGCCCGCCTCCACCATGCGCGGCATCAGCTCCCAGTTGGTGACGTGCTGGCGCCGGTGGATGCCCAGTTGTTCCAGCGTCGCCCAGTCGACCACCCAGTTGCGGTTGGACAGCACGCTCAAGGCCTGCACATCGGCCAAGCTGCGCGCGCTCAGGGCCTGGCGGTTGCTCTCGACGGTGTACAGGCCGGCCTCGAACTCGCCCATCTGCACCATGGGGCGGCTCAGCATCACGCCCGGGCCAGCGCCGGCAATGTCCTGCTCCCAGTAGGTGGTGGCGCTGCAAATCAGGCGGCCGGAGCTGATCTCGCGCAAGAGGCGCTCGCCCGAGGGCATGTCGACAAACTCAAGCGGCTGGGCCCAGCCGCCCAGGGCCAAAGCCTGGTGCAGCAGCACCACCTCGACCACATCGCGGCGCGAGTGCGGGCCGGAAAAATCGCTGAGGGTCAACGGGTCTCGGCGGTTCAGAAAACGGCCGTAGTCGACCATCACATCGGCCGGAACCGCAGCCTGTATGGAGCTCGGCACGGCCTCGCCCGCCATGGCCTCGGATGGCGGCAAGACTGCAGCAGACAGGGCCGACAGCGCACGGCCCAGGCAGCTCCGGCGGCTCAGCGCGCCCTTCAACTCGCACACTCCCACAAGCGGCTCAAGGCGAAATCACCTCGCGCTCAGTCAGCACCAGGGTCAAGGCCTGGTCATGCGGCTCGACGGCAAAGGACGCCTCGCCCAAGCTCCAGGCCAGACCGATGCTGGTGACGCCTGGGTGGGCCGCCAACCAACGGTCGTAATAGCCGCCGCCATAGCCCAGTCGGTAGCCCTCGCGGGTGAAGCCCACGCAAGGCACCAGCACCACATCAGGCACCACCACCGCCCCCTTGCTGCTCGGAATGCCGCACTCGTCCAGCAGTGCCGGCGCCGGGCCGTCGAGCGGGCCATCCCAGCGGCGGTAGTCCATGCGGCGCGGCGATTTGTAGGCAAACGGCAGAGCGAACTGCAGGGGCTCGGCAGGACCGTCATCGTCGAAGGCTTCGTCGTCGTCCTCATCGGCGGCGGCTTCGGTCTCCAGCATAGCGGCCAGGTTCAGCAGATGCGGGCCGGGATTGAACTCGCCGTCCAGCGGCCAATAGACCCCCAGGCATTGCGGCGCCAGCTGGCGCAGCAGCTCACGCAGCTGCAAGCCCAGCGCTGCACTCGCGGCATGAGCGGTCGGGGTGGCCAACCAGGCGCTGCGCTGGGCCAACAATTGCGCGCGCAGGGCCGGTCGCTCGTGAGACAGTGTGGTGTGTGCGGATAAAGCAGACGATGAAGGCGAAGCCGGTGTATCGCTCATGAGGCGCAGTCCTTGCGCAAGCGCGGCCCACTGGGCCCGCCTGGATCCGTGTGATGTGGAAGAAACAACAAAGCAGTCGCAGTCGCAGAAAGCAGTGGGACCATGTTCTTGGCAGTATATGAAGCAGAAGTGAGGACTCAGGCTGGGGATGCCCCCGATCGCCGCGCAGGCCGTGTGCGTCCATGGGCCTTGGCCCTGGCGGCCTGTGCGATTGCCGGAGGCTTCGGCTCGGGCGCAGCGCCGGCCCGGGCCCAAAGCAACCCGGCCCTTGTGAGTACCAGCGCCAGCCCGGAGCTGATCCTGGAAGCCCAGGACACCTTGCGCCAGAAGAACCGCGCCCGACTCTCGGCCTTGAATGCAGCAGCGCAGGAGCTCAAACACCCGCTGGCCCCCTGGGTCGACTACTGGCAGATCGGCCAGCGCCTGGCCGAAGCCGCGCAGCCCGAGCTGGACGCTTTCTACGCCCGCTGGCCCGGCTCCTACGTCGAAGACCGCCTGCGCAACGACTGGCTGCTCGAACTGGGGCGCCGCCGCGACTGGAAGAACTTCGCCAAGGACCACGCCGCCTACCAGATGCGCGACGACCGCGAGGTCGCCTGCTACGCCCTGCTGGCCGAGCATTTCAACGGCCGGCCCGTGGCGCGCGAAGCGGCCCGCGCCGCCTGGCTCGCGCAACGCGAGGCCAGCGAAGGCTGTGGTCTGCTGGCCAGCACCTGGCTGGACCAGAAGCAGTTCAACCAGGCCGACCTCTGGCTCAAGCTGCGACTCTCGCTTGAATCGCTCAAGCTGCCGGCCGCACGTCAAGCCGCCAGCCTGCTGGGCAAGCCCGTGGAGCTGGCCCTGAAAGAGTTGCTCGACAACCCTGCGCGCTACATGGCGCGCAAGGCGCGCGGCGGCCCCCGGCAGAACACCGAACTGGCCACCCTGGGACTGATGCGGCTGGCGGCCACCGACCCGGGCGCTGCGGCCGAGGCCATGAACAAGCGCTGGCAGCGCGAGCTGCCGCAAGACCTGCAGGCCTGGGCCTGGGCGCAAATCGGTCGCCAAGCGGCCTTCAAGCTGCAAGCCGAGGCCAGCGATCACTTCGAGCGCGCGCTCAAGCTCCAGGGGCGACTGGCACCTGAGTGGAGCGAAGAGACCCGCGCCTGGATCGTGCGCGCCGCCCTGCGCAGCGGCCGCTGGACCCAGGCCCTGCAAGGTCTGGATCTGCTGACCGGCGCCGATGAAGGCCTGCGTCACGGCCGCGAGGCCCGTGAGGCCCGCCAGGCCCGCGAGCTGCGCGAAGCGCGCGACCTGCCGCCCTGGCCCTACTGGCGCGCACGCGCCCTGCTGGCCACGGCCGCGCCGGGCGCCGCCGGCGAAGCGCAGCGGGACGAAGCGCGCAAGCTGTTGCAGACCATGGCCGAAGCTCCCCAGGCCGCCCTGCACTACTACGGCCGCCTGGCCGCCGAAGAGCTGGGCCTGCAGCCCGCCCTGCCGCCCGCCCCCAGCGCCTTGAGCCCGACCGAGCGCAACCAGGCGCAAGCCCACCCGGGCCTGGGCCGGGCTTTGATGCTGATCCAGCTGGGCTTGCGCAGCGAGGGCAACCGCGAATGGAACTTCTCCCTGCGCGGCCTGAACGACCGCGAGCTGCGCGCCGCCGCCCAGCTGGCCTGCGAGCGCGAACTCTGGGACCGCTGCATCAACAGCAGCGACCGCAGCCGCCAGGAGTTCGACCTGGCCCAGCGCTTCCCCACCCCGTTCCGCAACGCCCTGCTCGGTCAAGCCCGCGAGGCCGGCCTGGACCCGGCCTTTGTCTACGGCCTGATCCGCCAGGAGTCGCGCTTCATCGCCGACGCCCGCTCATCTGTCGGCGCCACGGGCCTGATGCAGGTGATGCCGGCCACGGCGCGCTGGACGGCCAAGAAGGCCGGCCTCAGCTACAGCCCCGAGCTGATGAAGACGCAGGACTTCAATCTGCGCATCGGCACCCATTACCTGAAGCTGGTGCTTGATGACTTCGGCGGCTCCTACGCCATGGCCGCAGCCGCCTACAACGCCGGCCCGGGCCGCCCGCGCCGCTGGCGCGATGGCCCTGTGCTGGAGGCGGCCATCTGGGCCGAGAACGTGCCCTTTCTGGAAACCCGCGACTATGTGAAAAAGGTGCTGACCAACAGCGCGGTCTACGCCCAGCTGCTGGGCCTGGGCCCCGAGGCCAGCAGCCTCAAGGGCCGCCTGGGGCGCAGCATCGGCCCGCGCAGCGCAGGCACCGACATCGTTCCCGAGGAGCAGCCCCTGCCATGAGCATCGCCATCGATTCGAGCAGCCCGTCCATCCTGATCCTGGGCGGCAGCGGTTTCATCGGCCGCGCCCTGTGCGAGCAGCTGGTGCAGGCCCAGGGCGGCCGCGCCCGCATCACCGTGCCTACGCGCCGCCTGGGCCACGCGCCGGGCCTGCAAGCCATCCAGAGCCTGCCCGGGCTGACCGTGCTGCAGGCCGATGTGCACCGGCCCGAGACCCTGCAAGCCCTGGTGGCCGGCCACGAGGTGGTGGTCAATCTGATCGCCATCCTGCAAGGCAGCGAGGCCCAGTTCCAGCGCAACCATGTGCAGCTGCCGCGCCAGATCGCGGCCGCCTGCCGGGCGGCCGGCGTGCGCCGCCTGATCCACATCAGCGCCCTCGGCGTGGGCGCCACGGTCGATGGGCAGACCGAGGGCCCTTCGCGTTATCTGCGCTCCAAGGCCGAGGGCGAGGCGGTGCTGCAGACCTCGCCCGATCTGGACCTCAGCATCCTGCGCCCCTCGGTGGTGTTCGGCGCGGGTGATCGCTTCGTCAACCTGTTCGCCAAGCTGCAGGCCCTGTTCCCGCTGATGCCGCTGGCGGGCGCCGAGGCGCGTTTTCAGCCGGTCTGGGTGGAGGATGTGGCGGCGGCCATCCGGCGCTGCATCGCCGACCCGGCCACCATCGGCCAGACCTACGAGATCGCCGGCCCCGAGGTGCTGAGCCTGGCCGAGATCGTGCGCCGGGCCGGCCGCTGGAGCGGCCACCCGCGCCCCATCCTGCCCCTGCCCGCGCCCCTGGCCTGGGCACAGGCGCTGATGATGGAGCTGATGCCGGGCGAGCCGCTGATGTCGCGTGACAACCTGGGCTCCATGCGCGTGCCCAATGTGGCCGGTCTCAGCGGCCCGGCCCTGCCGGGCCTGGCCGAGCTGGGCATCGCGCCCAGCGCCATGGCGGCCGTGGCGCCCGACTACCTGCGGCCCGAGCAACAGGGCTGCGGACGGCTCGATGCCTGGCGCATGAAGGCGGGGCGCTGAGGCGAAGCCCAAGGCCCGCCGCGGGCATGCATTGATGCGTTCAGCGCATCAAGCTCATGCGTGAATATCAGCGGCCTGGCTTTCAGTTTCAGCGGCCTGGCTCGCTAAGCTGGCCGCTCTTTGCAAGCCCGTCCGACGACCAGAAAGAACCCACCCCATGAAGCTCTACATCGGCAACAAGAACTACTCCTCCTGGTCCATGAGGCCCTGGGTGCTGCTCAAGGCCTTCGGCATCCCCTTCGAGGAGGTGAAGCTGCGCTTTGATTTCACCCCCGGCTCGGCCTTTTATCAGGCCCTGGCCGCGCTGACTCCGGTGGGCAAGGTGCCGCTGATGGTCGAAGACGATGGTTTCGTCATCTGGGACACCCTGGCCATCACCGAAACCCTGGCCGAGCAGCACCCCGAGCACGCCATCTGGCCGCGCGGCGCCCGCCAGCGCGCCCGCGCCCGCAGCCTCTGTGCCGAGATGCACGCCGGATTTGGCACCCTGCGCAGCCTGTGTCCGATGAATATCGACGCGGACTTGCAGGCGGTGGGCACCCGCCTGCTGGCCACCGAGCCCAAGCTCAAGGCCGACCTGGCCCGCGTGGACGCGCTCTGGAGCGAGGCCCTGGCCGCCAGCGACGGGCCCTTTCTCTTCGGCGCCTTCAGCGCGGCCGACGCCTACTTCGCCCCGGTGGTGATGCGCGTCACCCGCTACGGCCTGCCGCTGACCGCCGCGGCGCAGGCCTATGTGCAGGCCATCGAGGCGCACCCGGCGGTGCAGGCCTTCGTGGCCGATGCCCTGGCCGAGCGCGACTTCATCGCCGAGGATGAGCCCTACCGAACCCAAGCCTGAGGCTCGCACGCGGCCGACCACAAAAAAAGCGCCTCACGGCGCTTTTTTCATGGGGAAACTGGCTTCTCGTCCGCTCAGACCGCCTTGCGCCGGCGAGCGACAAAACCCACGACCCCCAGGCCCGCCAGCAGCAGGGCATAGGTTTCAGGTTCCGGCACCGGGGTCAGCACCAACGAACCCTGAAAGTTGGCGCCGGCACCCAGACGCGCGCCAGACACGGTGACTTCCACGGAATTGATGTCCGGGAAGCTCAGCGAGCCCAGGTCGATATTGCTGCCGCTGGCGCCCAAAACCCAGGCCGTGCCGTTGATCTTGACCTCGGAGATCTGGAAACGGCTGCCGCTGATGTCACCCGACACGGCGTAACTGCCCAGCAGGGAGCTGAACCCGAAATCGCTGGCGTTCAGCAAAAAGGAAAAGGAGCCGGCCGCATCCGCAGCCGTGATTTGGCGAGCACCGAACTCGTAGACAAAGGTGCTGCCGTCAAAATAACTCGCTTCGCTCAACGTGGCGGCCGACGCGCCACCTGCACACACGGCCAGCACGGACGCGGCAAACACCGAATTCAGATTCATCATCATCTTGCGCATCAACATACTCAACTCCGTCCGTGGTGTGCTTGCACTGGCATGATCGCCTGCGCTGAGCCGCGCTCAATCGGCGCGCTCAGCGCGACTGTACCGACATTCACCCCTGAACACCCCCCCGATCCGCGGGGCTCGCAGCGCGAAGAGCGCACAGAAGATTGGCGGCCCCTTGTTCGAACACACAAGCAGCACCTCATGACAACGAAGCAAGCTTTCTTCCTGGTCGGCGGCGCGGTGCGCGATGCCCTGCTGGGCTGGCCCGTGAAAGACCGCGACTGGCTGGTGGTGGGCGGCGACCCGGCCCAGATGCGGGAGGCCGGCTTCGTCGCCGTGGGCCGCGACTTCCCGGTCTTCCTGCATCCCGAGACCCATGAGGAGTACGCACTGGCCCGCACCGAGCGCAAGACGGCGCCCGGCTACCACGGCTTCGCCTTCCATGCGGCGGCCGATGTGACGCTGGAGCAGGACCTGGCGCGGCGCGACCTCACGATCAACGCCATGGCCCAGGACGACGGCGGCCAGATCATCGACCCCTACGGCGGCCGGCGCGATCTGGCCGACAAGCTGCTGCGCCATGTCTCGCCGGCCTTTGCCGAGGACCCGGTGCGCATCCTGCGCCTGGCCCGCTTTGCTGCCCGCTTCGAAGGCTTCAGCGTGGCGCCGGAGACGCAGGCCCTGATGTGCGAGATGGTGGCCGCGGGCGAGGTCGATGCCCTGGTGGCCGAGCGCGTCTGGCAGGAGTTCGCCAAAGGCCTGATGGAGGCGCGGCCCGAACGCATGATCGAGGTGCTGCGCGACTGCGGCGCCCTGGCCCGCCTGGCGCCCGAGCTGGACGCCTTGTTCGGCGTGCCCCAGCCCGCCGCCCATCACCCGGAGGTCGACACCGGCGTCCATGTGCTGATGGTGCTGCGGCAATGCGCCTTGCAGCAGGCGCCGCTGACGGTGCGCTATGCCTGCCTCTGCCACGACCTGGGCAAGGGCCTGACGCCAGCCGATGTGCTGCCCCGCCACATCGGCCACGAAGGCCGCGGCCTGCCCCTGGTGCGGCGCCTGAGCGAACGCTGGCGCGTGCCCAGCGATTGCCGCGAACTGGCCGAGCTGGTCGCGCGCGAACATACCCATGTGCACCAGAGCGAAGCCTTCAGCGCCGAAGCCCGCCTGCGCCTGATGGAACGCTGCGATGCCTGGCGCCGGCCCGAACGCTTCGAGCAGCTGCTCTGGGCCTGCGAATGCGATGCCCGCGGCCGGCTGGGGCTGGAAGACCGGCCCTACCCGCAGCGTGAAGGACTGCTGAAGGACCTGCGCGCCGTGCAGGCGGTGGACCTGGCGGCCGTCAGCGCGCAGGAGCTGGCCGAGGGGCGCAAGGGGCCGGAGATCGGGCAGGCGGTGCAGCGGGCGAGGCTCGCGGCGCTGGGCGAATAACTGATAAAAAACGCGGATTCACGGGGGCAGCTCAGCTTCAGTGATGGGGGCGAGGCCAAGCGGACGACAAGGGGCAAGCTTCACCTTGCCGATTGAAACTCGACCTCGACCTGCCGACTGCCGATCACCGAAAGGGCAAATGTGACAGACCCCAGGGGCATTTGCCTTGATCCGCAACTCCAGCCCTGGCTGTAGCCATTGCAAGGGTCAGGTCTTGCCTTCAGGTTTAGGCCTGACCCTCTTGCCTGCTCAAGGGCTTCAAGCTGAGCCACTACTCGCAGCGCTACCTCGCGGAGTTCCAGTACCGCTTCAACCGGCGCTTTGACCTGCGGGCAATATTGCCAGGACTCCTGGGCGACGCCATCCGCTCGGGGCCGTGGCGGGAGTACTCAGTGAGGCAGCCGATGCCAGCGGAGATTGCTGCCTAATCAGGCAGGTTTGAGACCTGACCCTCGGCCGTTCTAGCGCGTCGTAGAAGTCCCATGCTTCGGACAAAGGACTCGGCCATCGGCACTTTCGGACCACCCAGCCTCGCGAGCACGATTGGCCATGCCTTTGGCCCACTCTTCCACCGGATCAGTCGCAGGCTCATCCAGCGTCGGTTGGAACACGCTGCCGCAGCCCTCCACTTGGCACGAGATCAATAGCTCCGAGTAGGCAAGAGTTTCCATGGCCTCCTCAGGCTTACTCATGGTTTGAACGCTCCATTGACGATGTTTCGCAACTGTTGGACAGCTTCAGGCGTCAGCGCCTTGAATCTATCAAGTCGATCAATGGCACCTAGGCCGACATCGCGGATATGTGCAGCTGCTCCAGGGGAGGCGGCGTTCCTGACCTTGCTAGCGAATGACTCGGCGACCGCTCGAAGCTGAGCGCCGGTATCCAGCGGGAAATGTGTTCCGCCCGATCTGACGATGCTCTCGATTTCACGAATCTTGCCCGGATCTATCTTGGCCGCAGCCGCCGGTAGTACTTCCTTTGCGGCAGTCCCAACCACCCGAGTTGCCCCAAACAGCCGAGCAACCCAAGGAAGCGCACGCGCCGCGACCAGCTCAGGCCCCACTACTGTAGCCGCAACCCCTATGGCGACGGCCCCCGCATCCCTGCTTCCCTCGCGTTCCTCGTCACGGGTCATACCCTTGGGGATGAAATGGTCGGAGTGTTCAATATTCAACGACACGTGACCCGACGATGGTTCTCGCCCTCCTTGTCCACTGTCGACCAGAACTTCACAGTTCGGGCCCATCGCCCGGCAATCATCGTTACTGAAGCGCCCATCGGGGTCTGTCCCTGAATACGGCCGGTTGTTCACATACGTGTACCGACCGAAGCCGATTCCCGACTCCGCATCCGTCACCACCGGATCCACACTCAAGAACCGCCCCGCGATCGGGTCGTAATACCGCTGCTGCATGTACACCAGATCCGTCTCCGGATCATTCACATGCCCTGTGAAGCCAATGCTGCTGGTGTTCGGCCCCGGCTTTGTTCCCGCCGCCGTGAAGCCATAAGGCTCATACCGCGTGCGGTTCATCACCACCGGTTGAGCGGCGCTGTTGGTATGCGCCACCGGGCTGCCCAGCGCATCGGTGTGCACATACTGGGTCTGATTGCCGGCGCTGGCCCACTCGGCGATCTGCTTGCCGCCCAAATAGATGTAGGCCGTGCTGCCCGCCGGCCGGGGCCCGCCGCTGCTGGTGGCCCAGAGGATCTGCCCGGCCTGGCTGTACAACTGCAAGCGGGTGCTGCCGTCGCTGCTGGCCACGCGGAAGCGGCGGCCGTGGCCGTCGTAGGTGTAGCCGCCGCCCAGGCTGGCGCTGCTGAGGCGGTTGCCCAGATCGAACGCAAAACTCTGGCCGCCCTTGCTGCTGATGTTGCCGCGAGCGTCGTAGCCGTAGTTGGTCTGGCTGCCGTTGGTGACGATGCTGCTCAGGCGATTGCTGGCGTCGTAGTTCAGCGTGCTGCTGCGGCTGCCGACGGAGGCCGTGCGCAGGTTGTCCACCGCGTCATACGTGTACGTGGCAGTGCCCCAGA
Organism: Paucibacter aquatile; assembly: GCF_002885975.1. Taxonomy (NCBI): domain Bacteria; kingdom Pseudomonadati; phylum Pseudomonadota; class Betaproteobacteria; order Burkholderiales; family Sphaerotilaceae; genus Roseateles; species Kinneretia aquatilis. Next base: position 2,270,485 of record NZ_POSP01000003.1, read on the forward strand.
CGCCGGGCGCATTGGCCGTCCACAGCCGGTCCAGATCGTCGTACGTCATCGCACGACTGAACACCGCTTCCTGCTGATCGGCGATGGCAGTGACGTTGCCATTGGCGTCGTAGCTGTACTGGTCTTGCATCACCCCGGCGTCGCGGTTCACCAGGGGCAAGCCGCGCAGGTTCTGCGTTAGGCTGTGGGCAATGCCATTACCCAGGGTATAGCTCGACACCGCGCCGTTGGGGTGGAACTTCACGGAGCTGGCGTAGGCACCGGCGCTGCGCGGCTCACCGAGGGCATTGGGCGAATAGGTGACCACCGGGCCACCCGTGGGGTAGCTCAGGCTGCCGTTGCCGTCGTAGCCCCAGCTGAAGGTAAAACTCTGGCCGGCGTAGCTGAAGGTTTCGTTCTCCAGCAAGCGAAGGGCGTTGTAGGTGTAGCTCCAGCTGTCACCGCTGCCGGTGCTCACGGTCTTGAGCTTGCCATCGGGCCAGTAGGCCCGCGCCACCGAGGGGCTGCCGTCGCCGTAGCTGGTGCTGGTCAGCTGGTTGACGGCGTCGTAGACATGGCTGATCCGCGCTGCCACCGGCACGCTGATGGCGCTGAGCTGAGACTCGGCTGGGTTGTACAGCGCCCACAGGGTTTGTGCGCTTTGCTTGCCGCGCGGGTTGGTGTGGCGGGGCAGCGGACAGTTTAGGGAAACGGCGGAGGGTCAGGTCTTGCCTTAAGAATTGAGACCTGACCCCGAATTTGGACATGCGTCATCCACAAAGATGTCCTCCCGCCTGTCTCCACGTGCGGTCACGTGGTACCGAGCGCCGGGGAACTCGATGCGAAGTGGCCGGGACATGGCCTGCATTCTGAGCTGACCGAGCAAGAAAGTGGGAGGGAGTTAATATTTAAGACTTGACCCCGAATTTGTATGACCCCGAATTTGTAGAGATCGAGAAGCTGGGGCCCAAGGCCAAGCGACAGATCACACAGCTACTTGATTCCTTCATCGAAGGAGAGAAGCTCAAGCAGCGCATGAGCGCTACCCGCAAGTCCGAGGCTTGAGGAACCCCAGACGAACAAAGGGCCGCTGTCAGCGGCCCTTTGTTTTCATGGTTTGCTTCGCTCTTCGGCAAGCACCAATTTCTTGACCTCGGCCGGACTCAAGCAAGATCGAATGCGTGCGTACAACTCAGCCGCTTTCGCGTAGTCCCCACGATGGAATGCCTCATCCGCTTGCGGCCGCACTTGTTTAGCCAGTCCATCAAGCCAGTATTCATCAGCCCAGACCGTGCGTTTTTCCTCAAGTATCGAGAAGAAATGTGGATCACCTTGCAGCGCTAAAGTCCCATAGCGTTTCAGCAAGGCTCCCTGCGCTTCCAAACCCACGACTACGCCTTCTGCTGTTGATGCGATTGCGTGGCTGTATCGCTTGGCAGCGTCAGGGTCAACAACCCGGATGATTTCTGCCAATGCATACCGCGTCCCCACATACAAGATATCGACGCCAATTTCATAGGACCGTCGGCCATGAAAGACAGATATCTCAACGTCACCATTTTGGTAACGAACAAGCGTTGGCAGCGACTCCACTAACGAGAAGCCAAGATCGTTGAGAAATGCAAACGTCGTCTTGGCTACGTTCTCGAAGTTGAGGTGCACTCGATCCTGCTCAGACATGGCTTTCATCTCCTGCATCATGGTTTCGGCGGCATCCACAAATTGGTGGACCGATCAAACGTCCAACCGCGATCCATCAAGAGATTGCGCTCGGCGTTGAGAAACTGCCCCGTAGTGTCCAAAGGTGAGGCATCCCGCATCGGTAGGCCACGCCCCATTTCCTGGCGTAGCACCCCTGAGTTCTGGGCCCAGTTGGCTTTCGGGTTGCCCATGTTGGGCAATCGATCAAGCAAGGACTTCTCGCCCGCAGGAAGATTCTGCAAGTCCTTGACTCGGCCAATTACTGTACGTTCAGCCGTTGCTGCGCCCTTTGCCGCAGTCCCAACTACCCGAGTCGCCCCAAACAGCCGAGCAACCCAAGGAAGCGCACGCGCCGCGACCAGCTCAGGCCCCACTACTGTAGCCGCAACCCCTATGGCGACGGCCCCCGCATCCCTGCTTCCCTCGCGTTCCTCGTCACGGGTCATACCCTTGGGGATGAAATGGTCGGAGTGTTCAATATTCAACGACACGTGACCCGACGATGGTTCTCGCCCTCCTTGTCCACTGTCGACCAGAACTTCACAGTTCGGGCCCATCGCCCGGCAATCATCGTTACTGAAGCGCCCATCGGGGTCTGTCCCTGAATACGGCCGGTTGTTCACATACGTGTACCGACCGAAGCCGATTCCCGACTCCGCATCCGTCACCACCGGATCCACACTCAAGAATCTGCCCGCAATCGGGTCGTAATACCGCTGCTGCATGTACACCAGATCCGTCTCCGGATCATTCACATGCCCCGTGAAGCCAATGCTGCTGGTGTTCGGCCCCGGCTTGGTGCCCGCTGCCGTGAAGCCATAAGGCTCAAACCGCGTGCGGTTCATCAGCCCGCCTGAGGCATTCGTGTGCGCCACCGGGCTGCCCAGGGCATCGGTGTGCACATACTGGGTCTGGTTGCCGGCGCTGGCCCACTCGGCAATCTGCTTGCCGCCGAGGTAGATATACGCCGTGCTGCCCCCCGGCCGGGGCCCGCCGTTGCTGGTGGCCCAGAGGATCTGCCCGGCCTGACTGTAAAGCTGCAAGCGGGTGCTGCCGTCGCTGCTGGCCACGCGGAAGCGGCGGCCGTGGCCGTCGTAGGTGCAGCCGCCGCCCAGGCTGGCGCTGCTGAGGCGGTTGCCCAGATCGAACGCAAAACTCTGGCCGCCCTTGCTGCTGATGTTGCCGCGGGCGTCATAGCCATAGTTGGCCTGGCTGCCGTTGGTGACGATGCTGCTGAGCTTGTTGCTGCCGTCGTAGTTCAGCGTGCTGCTGCGGCTGCCGACGATGGCCGTACGCAGGTTGTCCACGGCGTCATACGTGTACGTAGCATTGCCCCAGACGCGGGGCGCATTGGCCGTCCAGAGTCGGTCCAGATCGTCATACGTCATCGCCCGGTTGAAGAGCCCGTTTTCTTGCTGATCGGCGATGGCGCTGACGTTGCCATTGGCGTCGTAGCTGTACTGGTCCTGCATCACCCCGGCGTCGCGATTCACCAGGGGCAGACCGCGCAGGTTTTGCGTCAGGCTGTGGGCAATGCCGTTGCCCAAGGTGTAGCTCTCCACCGCGCCGTTGGGGTGGAACTTCACGGCGCTGGCGTAGACACCGACGCTGCGCGGCTCCCCCAGGGCATTGGGCGAATAGGTGACCGAGGGGCTGCCACCTGGAAAAGTCAAACTGCTGAGGCTGCCGTTGCTGTCATAACTCCAGAGAAACTCAAAGGTCTGACCGGCATAGGTGAACACTTCCTTGTCCAGAAGGCGCAGGCTGTTGTAGTTGTAGCTCCAGTTGTCTCCACTGCCCGTGCTGATGGTCTTGAGCTTGCCGTCGGGCCAGTAGGTTCGTGTGATGGCAGGGCTGCCATCACCGAACACCGTCGTGTCCAACTGGTTGACCGGGTCATGGCGGTACTTGACACGAGCCGACTCCGGCACGCTGGCTCGGTCACAGGTGGCGGATGTCAGCCCGACACCGGGCGCGCGCCAGTCGATATTGCCGGCGGCGTCATAGTCCTGGATGGTGGCGCCGACCTCGGGCTCCACGGTCTTGCACAGGCGCTGGCCTGAGTCATACACATAGCTGCGCGTGACGCTGACGCCATTGCCGCTGCGGGTGATGCTGGTGGGCTTGCCAAAGGCATCGCGCGCGATGCTGACGCTCATACCCCCAGGCAGGCCGCCACCGGCCGGCACGCTGATGGCGCTGAGCTGGGCCTCAGATGGGTTGTCCAGCGCCCACAGGGTTTGTGTGCTTTGCTTGCCGCGCGGGTTGGTGTGGCGGACCTGAAAGCCACTGAGGTACTCGGTCGTGCTGCTCAGGGTGCCGAGTTCACTGTCGGCATCTTGCTGCGTGAGGCGACCGAGGGCGTCGTAGCTGCTGCGCTTGCCGGGTGAGCTGACGGCCACCGTGGCGAAATCGCGCTGCGGGTAGCTCTCAAACGTCACCCGCCCCTCGGCATCAAACGCTTTGACCGTGACCTTGCGGGTGTTGGCCTCGTCCCCCGCATCAAAGCTGCGTGTCATCACGGGCCGCCAGAACGCATCGAAGTAGGTGTCGGTCTGGGCATTGCCCTTGCTGATGGTCTGCCGCCAGTGACCGGCAGGCAAGCCGTACTGCGGCGTCCAGTTCTGCGCAAAGGTCAAGCTGGTACTCGCCCAGCCCGAAGGCGGATTGATGCTGGCCAGTCGGCCCATGCTGTCGTAGCCATAGCCCGTGGTGTAGCCGGCGGCACCGGTGACGCTGGTCACGAGACCCAGGTCATTCACCACCGCGGACTCGCTGCTGCCATCTGGGTAGCGCACGACCTGTGGCACGCCGCGCCTGTAGTTGTCAAAGTAGGTGGTGTAGTCGCGACCATCAGTGCGGCTGGCCAGGGTGCCGTCGGTGTTGTAGGTGAAGCGATGTTGGAAGACCCCGAACTTGCTGCTGCTGCGCAGCATGGCGTTGCTGGGGAAATAGTCGTTGTCCACCACCGTCTGGCCATTGGAGGTGATGGTGTCCACCTGGCCGAGAACCCAGAGGCTGGTGTTGTCGGCATAGCTGATGGTTTCGCTGCGGCTGCCGCCCGGGCCCGAGCGGGTCACGCTCAATGGGCGGGCGAAAACAGTGTCCATGCTGTTCACCACCCAACTGAAGGTGCTGCCCTGCTGGCTGACGCTTCGCGCTTCCAGAGGCATGGGCCGGCTGCCAATGGCGCTGTCGCCGAGATCGAAAACGCTGTATCCGGCCAGGTTGAGTCGGCGGTGTTGAAAGCTCGTCACGCGCAAGGCGCTGCCGCTGGAATAGCCCTCCTCCTGCTTGAGCAAGATGCCTTCGGTTTGCTCATAGCGGGTGCCGTAGGTGTAACGATGGACCCGCTGACCGGGCGCGGTGACGGTGACAACCTTGGTGTCGGGGCAATTGCCGCTGCAGGTGCTCCAACTGCCCGCACCAGGCGCCGCGTTTGGGTAAGCGTAGCCCCAGTCCTGCGTCGGCACGCTGGGTCCCCAGAGCGTCTTTTGCGTCAGCGCGGCCGAGGCAAATTACAGGGGATAACGCAGTCTTTCCTCGGTTCCACCGAAGCACTGCTCGGGGACAAAAGATCGACCATGGCTGATCGCCTGAAACCGGAACTCGCCTCGCGCTCCGCTGGGGTGCTGGAAGCTGATCGGTGTGGTTGAGAACGGAGCCAACACCCCCGGTGAACCCGAGCAATCCGGGTTGATCGCGTATCTCGGGGGGTAGGCCAAGACACCGGCGTTGGAGAAGGTCCAGAGCTTGCCGTCGGGCTGCTCGACCGAGCTCAAATCACGATCGGGGCCGTAGTTGTAGCGCCAGGTTCGCGTGCCATCGCTGACCGTCGCAACACGGTAGCTGCCGGCGACGTAGCTGAAGGTCAAGGAGCGCCCGTCATCTGACGTGATCGACTCCAGCTGCCAGGGGCTGGCTGAGTTGTACTTGAGCAGCAAGCGGTTGCCGAAGCGATCGCGTATCTCGGTGGGAAGAATCAGCACTTCGCTGCGCAGCAAGGAAGGGGTAGGAACGGCCGCAGGGTCCAGCTTGCGATTCGGATCCGCAGGCTCGGCAGCCCAACCATCAGGCACTTCTGATGCGCGATAGATGACCGAAGCCGTGCGGCGAACCAGCCAGTCGAAGCGATAGCTCGTGCCGTCGGGCTTGACGGCGAGAAAGCCTTCACCCGCGTTGTTCTGACTTTCCGAAGCGAAGGCATTGGACTTCAGCGAAATTCAGCGGATGTTCCAAAAGTCGCGGGTCAACAGCGGATAGGTATAGCCATCACTCGGCCCCGGAGGAGAGAACGGGGCCCGCTTCAAGATCTCAGTTTCACCTTGGCCTGGGACATACAGCATGGAGCCTCGCCAGTACTCAGGAGCATCCCAGTACGAGCTCAGATTGGTGCCGCGCACCGTACCGGGCGACACAAAATTGCTGCAGCGGTTGTTTCCCGAGGCGCCACCGATGGACCAGCCATTGCGAGTCGAAAAAATGCCCTGCACCCGAGGCAAATCAAGATCCCAACGGCCAAACAGTCCAGACACTTCTTGCGCGGCCACGCCGGAGCTCAGGCGGCGAGTGACCGCAATGGGCAGGGCGTCATTGCCGGGCAGCGACACATCCGTCTGAACAAACTCGGTCGCGCCGGTGTACAGATTGACCTTGTCGCCGAACAGATTGGGCCCCAAGGCCGCGACCGAACGGCCACCGCGAATCAGTTGCCCCTGCTCCTCGTAGTAGGTTGCCGCTCCTGCGGAGACGCAGGCCGAGATCGTTGCCACGGCCACCCACAAAGCGCGCAGGCGCACCACGGCCCCACGCACAGGCGTTGATGAAAGCTCACCCAATTGATGAATCACTCCCTCGCCAAGATCCGGGCGGCCTGGTGGCTGCGCTCACGGTTCGGTCACGGAACCTGTTGTTGTTCTCTGCTTGATGTCGCCAAACGCGCTGAGTTGGAGCTGGTCCAAGGCCCGCGTTTGTCCCGGGCGGGAATATGCTCAAAGAGCTTGCGGCCGTCAGCCTGTCAGGACTTACAGCTTGACCGCATCACGCGGCATCAGGGCTTCGAGCGCGAAACTGATACAAGCTCAACGCGGCGGGACGCAGGCCGCCCAGCTTGCTCGGATCACATCAAGAAGATGCATCTGCCAGTGCGACTTCAAGTTCATCTTCCCAGACGAGGCCGCATCGAGCTTGCCTTCAAACCCAATGCGGCAGCAGCGGCTCACAACATGTGCGAGCGATCCCCGCTTGCAAACCCCAGCGCTTCGAAGCCCGAGCCCGCGGCCGCAAAGCCGATCACCTTGAACAGCTCGCCCATCTCGTGCTCGGCAACCAGCTTGTGGGCCATGCTGCGCTCGGCCACGCCCGCGCCTTCGAGCAGGGCGGCCAGGCCGCAGTTCCAGAGGAAATGCGCCTGGCTGGTGTAGCCCAGCACTTCGAGCCCGGCGTCCTGGCCGGCCAGGGCGATGCCGGTGAAGTTGATGTGGGCGGTGATGTCTTTCTCGCCCACCAGCACCAAAGGATCGGGGTCGCTGCGGTGCAGATGGTGGCACATCAGGGTGCCGCCGTGGCGCTGCGGGTGGTAGTACTCGCGCTCGGGAAAACCGTAGTCGATCAGAAAAGCTGCACCGCGCCGCAGGCGCTGGGCCAGGGTGCGGACAAAAGCCTCGGCCTGGGCATGGGTCTCGGTGACCATGCCGGGCGGAAAGGCGCCCACCGGCGGCTCGCTCAGCGGCAGAGCCAGGCCCGGCTGAACACGGTCGGCGTAGGCAAAGCCCCCCTCGGGCGTGCAGACCACGCCACGTTCGGCCCAGGCCTGACCGTCGAAGGCCAGGAGCTGCACAGGCATGGCGTCCAGCACCTCGTTGCCGACGACGATGCCGTCGAGCTGTTCGGGTAGCTGGTCCAGCCACTCCACCTGATCGCCCCAGGCGGCCAGGCGCTGGGCCTGGCGGGCGCGCAAGGTGCCGGAGAGATCGACGATGCGATAACGACGAATTTGCGTGCCCAGAGCACCCAGCAATTGCTCGGCCAGGGCGCCGGTGCCGGCACCGAACTCCCAGACCTCGTCGCAGCCGCAGGCCTGCAAGGCCTGTCCGACCTGGGCCGCCAGCGCGCGGCCGAACAGCGGGCTCAGCTCCGGCGCGGTGACAAAGTCCGAGCCGCTCTGCGGCATCAGGCCGAACTTCTGGCTGGGGCCGCTGTAATAGCCCAGGCCCGGGGCATACAGGGCCAGGGCCATGAAACGGTCGAAGGGCAGCCAGCCGCCAGCGGCGCGGATCTCGGCGGCAATGCGCTCGCTCAGCGGGCTTGCTTGGGAAGAATCGTCAGTCATGGAAAGCGCTGCGGCGCTGCCGCAGCCATTGCTCAAAATCGGGGGCGGCCATGGGCGGGCCGATCAGCTCGCCCTGCAGCTCATCACAACCCCAATCGGCCAGCAGGCGGCGCTGGGCGCTGTTGCGCACGCCCTCAGCGCTGACATGCAGGCCCAGGCCGCGTGCCATCTGGATGATGGCGCGGGTGATGGCCGCGGCACCGCCGTCCTCGGGCAGCTTGGCGACAAAGCTCTGGTCGATCTTGAGCTTGTCCAGGGGCAGCTGGGTCAGGTGGGCCAGCGAGGTGTAGCCGGTGCCAAAGTCGTCGACCGACACGCCCAGACCCAGTGCCCGCAGGGCCGTCAGGGTGGCCGGCGCGCTGGCGATCTCGTCCATCAGCATGCGCTCGGTCAGCTCCAGCTCCAGGCACTCGCCGGCAATGCCGACCTCGTCCAGCACCCGCGCCACGGCAGCGCCGAAGCCCTCCAGGCGGAACTGCATGCGCGAGAGGTTGACGGCAATCGGCACCGCCGCCACGCGGCGCTCGCGCCAGTCGCGTGCCTGCAGGGCCGCCGCGCGCAGCACCCATTCGCCGAGCTTGAGCATCAGGCGATGGCGCTCGGCCACATCGATGAAGGCATCGGGCCCGAGCAGGCCGCGCGTGGGGTGGCGCCAGCGCAGCAAGGCTTCGGCGCCGATCAGTGCTCCACCCTGCTCGCCGCCCAGCGCCGCCACCTGGGGCTGGAAGAACAGCTCGAACTCGCCGCGCTCCAGGGCTTGGGCCAGCTCGCTCTCGAGCACCAGGTCGGAGTAGGCATGGCGGGCCAGTTCCGCATCGAAGAACTGGTAGTTGGCGCGGCCGCCGGCCTTGGCCTGGTACATGGCCATGTCGGCATGCTGGATCAGCTCTTCGGGCCGGCCACCATGCTCGGGGAACATGGCCACGCCGATCGAGGGCGTGACGCACAAGCGGCAGCCATCGGCCAGCACCGGCACCTCGACCACGGCCAGCAGCGCCATCAGCACCACCATCACATCCTCGCGGCTGGTGATGTCGCGCAGCAGGATGACGAACTCATCGCCACCGAAGCGCGCCACCAAATCGGTGGAGCGCAGGCAATCGGTGATGCGCTCGGACACCGTGGTCAGCACCTTGTCGCCTTCCAGATGACCGAGCGAATCGTTGACGCGCTTGAAGTTGTCCAGGTCGATGAAGAGCAGGGCCAGGCGGCGATCGCGGCTCTCGGCCAGCTGCAGGGCCGGGCCCAGCTGCTCCATGAAGGCTGCGCGGTTGAGCAGGCCGGTCAGGGCATCGTGGTGAGCCAGGTGCTGGATGCGGGCCTGAGCGGCCAGGCGGTCGCGGATGTCGCGCACGATGGTCATGCGCAGATGCTCACCCTGCGCCTCCAGCGTGCGCACGATCAGCTCGACCGGGATGCGCGAGCCGTCGCGGTGCAACAGGGCCGATTCGTAGCTGAGCTCGCGCCGCTCGGCCATCACGCGGGCGGCCTGCTCGCGCAAATCATCGACGACGAAATCCAGCGCCGCGCGCCCCACCATCTCGTCCAGGCCGTAGCCCAGCAGGCGGCACAGCGGCGGGTTGGCGTCGCTGATCCGGCCCTGGCGGTGAAACAGAATGCCCTCGACCGAGGCCTGCATGAATTTCTGCAGCCGCGCCTCGGACTCACGCGCGGCAATCTCGGCCACGCGGTGGCGGGTGATGTCGTTGATCATCACAAAGCAGGCCTGCGGCTCGCCGGCGCCCACCAGATGCGGGATCAGGCTGACCTCGACCCAGCGCCCATCCTCGCTGCGTGCCGGGTCAGGGCCGGGCAGATAACGCTCATAGCTGACGGTCACCCGCTCGCGCAGCAGGCGGTCCACCTGGGGTTGAACCAGCAGCTGGGCATCGTGCCCGATGACCTCGGTGAAGCTGCGGCCGAGGATGCTCTGCTCGTCCAGCCCGAAGGCCTGGGCGTACTGGCGGTTGGCGAAATGGCAGCGATAGGTCTGCGCGTCGTAAAAGGCCAGCAGCGCCGGCACATGATCGGCCAGCAAGCGCATCTGGCTGGCTTGCAAGGCCAATGCCTCGCTCTGCTCCCGCGCCAGCTGGGCCTGGCGGCGCTGGGCCGTGACATCGCTCCACCAGCAGGCAAAGGCCTCGCGCGCGGGCAACCAACGTGCACGGCATGCCAGGTCCGGGCCGGCATCGGCGCCGCTCAGCTGAAACTCGAAGTCGGCCCGGGCCGCCAGCAGCGCGCGCAAGCGGGCCCGGTCGGCGGCCGACACAGCCTCCAACCAGCGCCCAGGCTCGCTGCCGGCCCAGACTGGATGCAGCGCATGCCAGGCGCTGTTGGCCTGCAGCAGCGTGGCTTCCGGGCTCAAGAGACAAGCGGCGCAGGGCAACTCATCCCAGCCCAGCGGCTCCGGCTGAGAGGGCGGCAAGCTCGTCAGCGTCATGCCTGACCCTTGGCAGACTCCAGCGCCAGGCACAGGTCGGCCCAGGCACCGGCCTTGTCGGCCGGGCTGCGCAGGAGGTAGTCCAGGCCATAGCTGACCAGCACCGGGATGCCTTCAAAGTGATGAACCCGGCCGCGCAAGCGGCCCAGCGGCTCATCGCTGCCCAGCAAGGCCTGGGCCGATGCCCGGCCCAGGGCGACGATGACGCGCGGCTGCAGCAGGGCCACCTGGCGCGCCAGCAAGGGCCTGCACTGCTGGATTTCGGCCGGGCCGCTCGGCACGCCCGGGCCAGCTCGGCATTTGAGGGGCAGGCTGATGTAGGCCTGGCGCTCGCGTGCGGCCGGCTCGGCCGCTGGCCGGCCCAGGGCGGGCGCCGGGTCCAGCTTGAGCGCGCGCATCATATTGGCCAGCAAGGCGCCGGCCTCGCCACCGAAGGGCTGGGCTGGATCTTCGGCCTCGCCGGACGGGTCGGCCACGATCAGCCAATCGGCCGCCTCAGGCCCGGCACCGAAGACATGGGCGCGACGGCCCTGGCAGAGCCGGCAGGCCTGGCATTCGGCCGCCTCATAGCGCAACTCGGGCCAGCCCAGGCCGGCCACCAGCTGCTCGCGCTGACCAGCAGGCAAGGCGGGGCGACTGGGCGCGGGTGCCGCCTGCGGAGCGCGTGGCAGCAGCTCGGCCACGGCGGCAAGCGCGGCGACCGGGGCCGGTGCGGGTGGGCGAGGCGCCGGCGCAGCGGCGGGCGGGCGAACGGCCGCAGGCGCGGCAACGGCCGGCGCCTCGCGCTCCGCCACGGCCACCGCGCTGTCCGCCGGGTCGGTCGAGGCTTCAGCCGTATCGGGGCGCGGCCAGACCCGCAGGCCCATGGCCGCCAGCATGGCGGTTTGGCGGGCGTCCCAGCTCATGGCCGTGCCTCGCCGTCTTCCATGACGTCCAGGCTCATCAGCACCGCGTCTTCGCGCGGGCCTTGCAACACCGGGTAGTAGGCCGGGCGCAAGCCCACTTCGCGAAAGCCATAGCGCAGATAGACCTCGCGGGCGCGCTGGTTGCTCACCCGCACCTCCAGCCAGAGCTGCGGGCATTTGCGATCACGGCAGAGCTGGGCCAGGGTCGCCAGCATGCGCCGCGCCAGGCCGCGGCCCTGGCAGGCCGGGTCCACCGCGATATTGAGCAAGTGGACCTCGCCAAAGCCCTGCATGGCCAGGCAGTAGCCGAGCACGCGGCCGTCCTCGGACTGCAGCACATAGGCGCTGTAGCCGGCCGCCAAAGAATCGATGAAATTGCCCTCGGTCCAGGGCAGGGGGTAGGCGGCGCGCTCGATCTCCAGCACGGCCGGCACATCGCTGCCACGCATGGCGCGCAGGCGCGGCTCGGCGGCCAACACATCTGCTTCCCGGGGGCAGGCGCTCATGCGGCACTCCCGGCCTGAAGTTCGCTCTGTCGTTCGGCCTGCTTCTCGGCCGCCAGGCGAATCGCCAAGCGCTCCTCGGTCGTCTGCGCCACCTTGTCGCGCACATAGAGCGGCATGGCCTCGGCGGCATCGAGCCCTTCGCCCCGCGCATGGGCCTGGCGCGCCAACTCCGCCAAGGCCGCGGCGCGTGACTGGCAGCGCGGCCACTGGCGCACGCCCGCCAAGGCCTGGCCTTGCAGCTCAGGGAACACCGCAAGCGCCGAGCCTGCCAAGGCCGCCGGCGGGGTCTCCCAGCACTGCAGCAAGGCGGCGGGCGAGTACAGAGCCGGCGCGGCCTCCTGATGCCAACGCACGCCATCCCAGCGGAAGGCCGCGGCGTAAATCTCGTTCATGCGCGCGTCCATGGCCACCCAGATCGTGCCTTCCAGCGCCCGACCCTCGGCCTCGGCTTGATGACGCGCGTCCTCGGCCACCAGCTGCAGGCTGCACAGCGACAGCACCGGCTTGTTCAGCGCAAAAGCCAGGCCCTGCACCACCGCGCAGGCTGCGCGCAAGCCGGTAAAAGCACCGGGGCCGCGGCCGAAGGCGATGGCATCCAGCTCGGCCATGGCCAGGCCCGCCTGGGCCAGCAAAGCCTGGGCCTCCGGCACCAGCCGGGCCGAGGCCTGCGGGCCACCCTCGGCCTCAAACAACCAGCGTCCCGCCGGGCTGCTGAGGGCCAGGGCCATGGTTTCGGTGGAACTGTCGAGGGCCAACAACACGGTCATGGCGGAAGTGTAGCCGCGGGCCTTGGCGGCCCCGGGCTTGCAAAGGACTCAAAAAAGCAAACGCCGGGGCGCTTGCGCGACCCGGCGATGGCGGAAGGCGGCGCCGAACGCGCCGGGGCTTCAGAAGGGGTTGTTGCGCGCCCGCACCAGGGCCAGCGAGCCCAGGCGCTGATGGCCAGCCGGGCTCAGCTGCACATCGCTGGCCCAAAGCCAGGTGTCCACGGCGGCGCCGGTCACCAGGGTCTTGGTGGTGCAATCGGTCAGCGCCACGGCGTCCAGGCAGGCCGCAGACGTGACGTTGGCAAAGCCAAAGCCCGAAGCAAACTTGACCATGGTCTGGATGCCACCGCTGCCGTCGTCATTGGTCTTGACCAGGCCGATCAGGCGGCCATCGTTCTTGAGGTTGATGGTCATTTCCAAATTCAGCTCTTCGGTCAGGCTGGACAGGAACTTGGCGCGGTCCAGGCTGCCCGGCTTGGCCGCAGCTTCCTTGACGGCGAAAGGCGTCAGGCCCACATCGGGCACCACGGCCACCACCACGCGGCCATTGGCATCGGCGATGCGGTTGACCTGTTGGGCCAGCAGCTTGCCGCGGGCGCGGGCTTCGGCCAACAAGGAATCGCTGCTCTGCGCCGGGTACTGGGCATAAAGCTCCAGGATGTCGTTGGTGCCGGCCATCACCGTCACCAGATCCTTGGGGCCGAACGATCCATTGGCGAAATGCGCGTCGAGGCGGGCCCGCACATCGGCCACCTTGACGCCGGCGGCGGCGTACATGATGCCGGTCGGCGTGGCGATATTGGTGGGGTTGCACTCCTTGAACACCAGGCCGAAGTTGCCCGCCACGATCTGCACCCAGTTCGGATTGGCGGCGCAAGCCAGCAAGCCGGTGGTCGCATCCAGGCCATTGATGGTGTATTTCTTGCCGGCCGCCGTGATGGCGCTGGCCTCATCGCCCAAGGCAATGATGCGGGTCGGAACGAAAGGGTCGATCTGCTGGGTGCCGCCACCACAAGCCGACAGAACACCGGCAGCGGCCAAAGCCAGCATCGCCACCCAGGTACGAGTTTGGCGAATCTCTTGACCTGCGCCCGGTTTGCAACTCTTCATGAACACTCCAACCATTAAAAGCTCAGCGGGTCGGCACCCCATGGCACCTGGCTCCGCGCTCCATCTTCCATCAATCCCGCGGGACCTACAGGCCTACAAAGGCCGCGGCAGCACGGCTCAGGCGATCCCTGACTCCGTCCCAGGCCGCATCCAGCGGCGGCAGTTCGATCCAGATCTCGGCCGCGCCCGCACCGTCCAGCTCGCGCAGAACGGCGAACAACTCATGCGCCGCGGCGCGTGCCTCGGCCGGCATGCGCCGGCTCAGCACACCCTGCGGCGGCTCGACCGATCGCGAATATACCGCCAGCCCCCCGGCCAGCCGGCCGCCCGAGCCGCTTTCGGCCAGGGCCTGACGCAAGGCTTCGGTGTCGTACAGGCGCACGACCGCACGGGGTGCGTAATGCGCAACCAGGGTGCCCGAGGCGCGCGGCGCCTGAGCGTCCGGCGCGCGCAGCGGCTCACCCGCGGCGGCTGCGATCTCTTCCGGCGTCAGCACGCCAGGGCGCAGCAGCACCGGATGGGCGCGGCTGCAATCGACGATGCTGGATTCGATGCCGACCTCGCAATCGCCGCCATCCAGCACCCACAGACCCGGCTCGAATTCATCGACCACATGGCGGGCCTGGGTCGGGCTGACCCGGCCGAAACGGTTGGCGCTGGGCGCCGCGACACCGGCCACGCCCAGAGCGCGAGCAGCGATCAGCAAGTCGCGCGCGACCGGGTGGGCCGGGCAGCGCAGGCCAATCGTGTCCTGCCCGCCGGCTGCGGCCGCGCCCACGCCGGGCTTGCGCGGCACGATCACGGTCAAGGGACCGGGCCAGAAGGCCGCCATCAAGCGCCGCGCCACCGGCGGCAGCTCGGCTGCAAACAACTCAGCATCGGCCGCATCGGCGACGTGGACGATCAGCGGATGGTCAGCCGGACGGCCCTTGGCCGCAAAAATCTTGGCCACGGCCGCATCGTCGTCGGCACGAGCACCGAGGCCGTAGACCGTCTCGGTCGGCAGCGCCAGCAACTCGCCGGCCGCCAGGCGGGCGGCCGCCGCGGCGATGGCATCGGGCTGGCGGGCGTCGAGCAGCATGGCGGCCTCGCTCACCAATCCTGGGGCAAGCCCAGCAGGCCCGCAGCTTCGCGCGCCAGGCGCTCGGCCTCTGCCGGGGTGGCGGCCGTGATGTTGAGGTGGCCCATCTTGCGGCCGGGGCGCGCGCTGGTCTTGCCGTAAAGATGCAGATGGGTGCCGGGCAAGGCAAGAATTGCGTCCCAGGGAGGCGTACGTTCGGCGCCGGCTGCGTCAAACCACAAATCTCCGAGCAGATTGAGCATCACCGTCGGCGAATGCAGGCGCGGCGTGCGCAGCGGCAGGCGGGCCATGGCGCGCACCTGCAAGTCGAACTGCGAGACATCGCAGGCATTCATCGTGTAGTGGCCCGAGTTGTGCGGGCGCGGCGCCATCTCGTTGACGACCAGGGAGCCGTCCTGCAGCACGAAGAACTCGACGCAGAGCACGCCGACATAGCCCATCTCGGTGGCGATGCGGGCGGCCGAGGCCAAAGCTTGCTGCTGCAAGGCCTCGCTGACCGCGGGCGCCGGCACCTGGGTGACGGCCAGGATGCCGTCACGATGCAGGTTCTGCTGCACCGGGAACTGAACCACTGTGCCATCGGCCCCACGGGCGCTCAGCACCGAGAGCTCCAGCGCCAGCGGCAACATCTGCTCCAGCACGCAGGGCACTTGCTTGAGCTCGTCCCAGCCGGCTTGCAGCTCGGCGCGGTTGCGCACGCGGATCTGGCCCTTGCCGTCGTAACCCATGCGGCTGGTCTTGAGGATGCCGGGCAGCAGGCTGTCGGCCACCGCGGCCAGATCGGCCGCGCTCTCGATCACCGCGTAGGGCGCGCAAGCGACGCCGCTGGCGCCGAAATGCGCTTTCTCGGCGGCACGGTCCTGGCAGTAGGCCACGGCGGCACCGGCCGGCGCGACAAAACGGCGCTCGGCCAGACGAGCCAGCGCCTGCGCCGGCACGTTCTCGAACTCGGTGGTGATGGCGTCGGCCACTTCGGCCAGACGCGCCAGCCCCGCCTCGTCGAGATAGCCGGCGTGGATGTGCTCGTGGGCCACCAGTCCGGCCGGGCTGTCGGCATCCGGATCCAGCACCACGGCTCGACAACCGAGGCTTTGAGCGGCGTGGACGAACATGCGGCCCAGCTGGCCGCCGCCCATCACGCCCAGCGTGGCTTCGCCGGGCAGCAGAGGTTTCAGCGAGGCCGCCGACATCAGACCAGGTCCTTGCTCATGGCCCGGGCCACCTCGGTCTGGCGGGCGCGAAAGGCCTCCAGCTGGGCGCGCAGGGCGGGGTTCTGATTGGCCAGCATGGCCACGGCGAACAGGGCGGCATTGCCGGCGCCGGCCGTGCCGATGGCGAAGGTGGCGACCGGGATGCCCTTGGGCATCTGGACGATGGAATGCAGGGAATCGACGCCTTGCAGATGGCGGCTGGCCACGGGCACGCCGAGCACCGGCACGGGCGTCTTGGCCGCCAACATGCCGGGCAGATGGGCGGCGCCACCGGCACCAGCGATGATGGCTTGCAGGCCACGGCTGGCGGCGCTCTCGGCATAGGCGAACATATCGTCCGGCATGCGGTGCGCGGACACGACCTTGGCCTCGAAGGGAATGCCGAACTCGGTGAGAATGTCGGCAGCGTGCTTCATGGTGTCCCAGTCGCTGCTGGAACCCATCACCACGCCAACCAGGGGGGCTGTGCTCGCTGACTGTTGCTGATGATGTTGAGAATCCGGCACGACGCGCTCCAGGGCTTGGGAAACCTTGAATTGTAGGCGGCCGCAGCCATCTGACCGCTGGCGACCGGCTTTGCACGCGCCGCCCCTCCCCCGACTCCGCAGGCCCGAGGCCCGCGCCACATCGAGACCGACACGCCACCATGATCGACATCACCCTCCAGAATTTTGAAGCCGAACTGATCCAGGGCTCGATGCAGCAGCCGGTGCTGCTGGACATCTGGGCGCCTTGGTGCGGCCCCTGCAAAAGCCTGGGCCCGGTGCTGGAAAAACTCGAAGTGGCCTATGCCGGCCGCTTCAAGCTGGCCAAGCTGAACAGCGACGAGGTGCCCGAGATCGCCAGCCAGCTGAGCCAGATGTTCGGCGTGCGCAGCATTCCGTTTTGCGTGATGTTTGCCGGCGGCCAGCCGGTGGACGGATTTGTCGGCGCGATTCCCGAAGCCCAGATCCGCGAATTCCTGGACAAGCATGTGCCCAGCGGCGAGATGCTGGAGGCTCAGGAAGAAGTGGCCGAGGCCGAAGGCCTGATGGCCGAGGGCGATCTGGAATCGGCCCTGGTCAAGCTGCAAGCCGCGGTCGAGACCGACCCGGCCAACGACCAGGCCCGTTTCGATTACGTCCGCGCCCTGCTGGAGCTGGACCTGCTGAAGGAAGCCCAGGCCGCCTTCGCGCCGGTGGCAGCCAAGGCCGCCGACACGCTGACGCCGCATCCGCGCTTCGCCGCCCTGGGCCTGTGGCTGCAGGCCTGCGAGCGCACGGCCGCCGGCCTGGACATCGGCGCCCTGCAGGCCGCAATTGCCGCCAACAAGCGCGACTTCGAGGCCCGCTACGCCCTAGCCCAGGGCCTGATGGCCAACCAGAGCTTCACCGAAGCCATGGACGAGCTGCTGGAAATCATCATGCGCGACAAGGCCTGGAACGGCGAGCTGGCGCGCAAGACCTATGTCGCCATCCTGGAGCTGCTGAGCAAGCCGGCCCCGAAGCCGGCCGCCAACGAGCCCAAGAGCGCCCTGGAGCTGGCCGGCCGTGCCGTCGTGCCACCCAGCGACCCGCTGATCGACCAGTACCGCCGCAAGCTCAGCATGGCGCTGTTCTGAACGCCACGGGCGCTGCAGGCACGAGCCAGCGGCGCCCGCTTTCGCAGCTCAGCGCGGCTGCAGGGCCAGCGCCTTGAGGCGTGCCGCCAGCTGCGCCTGGTGGGCCGCAAATTCGCGCCACTCGCTGGCCGCCAGGCTGGCCTGCTGGGCCGCCACCTCGGCCTGACCGAGGGCGGCGTATACCTGGGACAGGCGGCTGTGCGTGGCCGCACGGTCGTCCACATCGCAGTGCGCATCGAGCTCGAACTCGGACTCACGCGCCTGCATCAGCGCCCGCTCGGGCTGGCCCAGATTGACCCGGCACCAGGCCAGGTCGGCCAGCAGGCTGCTGCCCAGTCGCGCCAGGCCATTGGCCATGGCCTGCGGCAGATGGGCCTCGTACAGCTCCAGCGCCTGGGCGAACTGCCCTTCCACCACCAGGATCTGGGCGCGCAGCAGCGGCGTCAGATCGGGCATGACCGAACCACCCATGGCCGCGTCGTAATGCTTGATCGAATCGGCACCCAGCAGCAGGCCCTCACCGGCCTTGACAGCCTCCGACAGGCTGGCGCGCCGCGCCTGCGCGGTGCGCATCTCGGCCATGTTGTACATGAGCGCCGACAGCGAGGCATCGTCGCCGTCGCTGAGCGCATGGCGGCGGGCCAGGGAATACCAGGCCAGGGCTTCGGTGTTGAGATTGGCGTGCTGATGGGCCAGGCCCAGGGTCATGCACAAGCGGTAACGGGCGCCATGATCGTCGGCCGCGGCCAGGCGGTCGCACAGCGCCGCTTGCGCCAGCATCTCGTCCTCGGCATGACGCACATAGGCCAGCTGGGACAGCCAGGCGGCGCAAAGCGCCTCCAGATCGGCCAGGCCGGCCGCGCGGGCGATCTGCTGGGCGCGGGCGATCTTCTCGTGCGAAGAGCTGCTGAAATCGGTGTAGTAGCTCATCAGCCCTTCGGCGAAATGCAGCCAGGCGCCGAGTTCGGGATGGGGGTGCTGGAAGGCCAGCTGGTGCAGGCCGGTCAGTTCGCTGCGCGCCTGCTCCATGCGGCCATGGCGGGCCAGCAGCAGGGCCCGACGGGCGCGCGCGCAAGCCGACTGGGTCTGGTTGGTGGCCGCGGCGATCTCGGCCTCGATGCGGGTGAGCAGGCGGTTCTTGATCACCTCGCCCGCCGCCGCCGGCGCACGCGCGGCGCCCGCGGCTCGCTTGCCCGAGGGGCTGCGGCTGGCGCCACTCATGACTGGGTCAGGCGCTGCAGCGCTTCGGCGTACTTGGCGGCGGTCTTCTCGATCACCTCGGCCGGCAGGGCCGGCGCCGGCGCGGTCTTGCCCCAGAGCTTGCCGTCGACTTGCGCCGCCTCCAGCCAGTCGCGCAGGAACTGCTTGTCGTAGCTGGGCGGGTTGATGCCTTCGGCATAGCTCTCCACCGGCCAGTAACGCGAGGAGTCGGGCGTCAGCACTTCGTCCATCAGGGTCAGGGTACCGTCGGCATCGAGGCCGAATTCGAACTTCGTGTCGGCAATGATGATGCCCTTGCTCAGCGCGTAATCGGCGGCGCGCTGGTAGAGCTGGATGGAGATGTCGCGCACGCGGGTGGCGAGATCCAGGCCGATGATGTCGACCATCTTGTCGAAACTGATGTTCTCGTCGTGGTCGCCCATCTCGGCCTTGGTGGCCGGGGTGAAGATGGGCTCGGGCAGCTTGGAAGCGTTCTTCAGGCCGGCCGGCAGTTGCACGCCGCAGACCTGGCCGTTCGTCTTGTACTCGGCCCAGCCGCTGCCGGCCAGGTAGCCGCGCACCACGGCCTCGACCGGCAGGGGCTTGAGGCGCTTGACCAGCATGGAGCGGCCGCGCACCTGGGCCTGCTCCTCGGCCGTCACCACCGACAGCGGGTCGTCGCCGGTCAGGTGGTTGGGCACGATGCCGTCGAGCTTGTCGAACCAGAACAGGGCCATCTGGGTCAGCAACTCGCCCTTGCCCGGGATGGGCTCGCCCATGATGACGTCGTAGGCCGAGATGCGGTCGCTGGCGATCATCAGGATGCGGTCCTCGCCCACCGCATAGTTTTCGCGCACCTTGCCGCGCGCGATCAGGGGCAAGGAGGTGAGGGTCGAGTTCAGCAAGGCAGCGGTCATGGTGGGCATCCGGGAAAAGTTCGCCGGGATTTTAGGCGGCATTCAACAACGCAAAGGCCCGCCGGGCGCGAACCGGGCGGGCCTGGGTCGGACGGGCGTCCTCGGTCGGTCTTACTGAACGATCTGGTTCAGCTCACCGCGGGCGTAGGCCGCGGCGATGTCCACCAGCGTGCGCGGCTGGATCTTGCCGGCCTGGCCTTCGCAACCGAACTCCAGATAACGCTGCTTGCACACGGCCTTGGCGGCTTCGCGGGCCGGCTTGAGCCATTCGCGGGCGTCGAATTTGTCGGGGTTTTCAAACAGGAACTTGCGCACCGCGCCGGTCATGGCCAAGCGGATGTCGGTGTCGATATTGATCTTGCGCACGCCGTGCTTGATGGCTTCCTGGATTTCCTCGATCGGCACACCGAAGGTTTCCTTCATCTGGCCGCCGTACTGGTTGATGATGGCCAGCAGCTCTTGCGGCACGCTCGAGGAGCCGTGCATCACCAGGTGGGTGTTGGGAATGCGGGCGTGGATTTCCTTGACGCGGCTGATGGCCAGGATGTCACCGGTGGGCTTGCGGCTGAACTTGTAGGCGCCGTGGCTGGTGCCGATGGCAATGGCCAGGGCGTCCAGCTGGGTGGCCTTGACGAAGGTGGCGGCCTCTTCCGGGTCGGTCAGCATCTGGCTGTGATCCAGCTTGCCGACGGCGCCGATGCCGTCTTCCTCGCCAGCATCGCCGGTTTCCAGATTGCCCAGGCAGCCCAGCTCGCCCTCGACGGTGACGCCGACCTTGTGCGCCATTTCGACGACGCGGCGGGTCACGTCCATGTTGTACTCAAAGGACGAGGGCGTCTTGCCGTCTTCCATCAGCGAGCCGTCCATCATCACCGAGCCGAAGCCCAGGTCGATGGCGCCCTGGCAGATCTTGGGGCTGGTGCCGTGATCCTGGTGCATGACCAGGGGAACGTGTGGGTACATCTCGGCCGCGGCCTGGATCAGATGCTTGATGAAGGGCTCGCCGGCGTACTTGCGGGCGCCTGCGCTGGCCTGCAGGATCACCGGGGCACCGACCTCGTCGGCGGCGGCCATCACGGCCTGGACCTGCTCGAGGTTGTTGACGTTGAAGGCCGGGATGCCGTAACCGTGTTCGGCGGCATGGTCCAGCAGTTGGCGCATTGAGACGAGAGCCATGGAAGTTCTCCGGGAGTTTGAAATCCGATTGACGCAGCCTACAAGCCCATCATCCGTCGATTGATGACGGCGCGGGCCATGTAACCGCGTTGTAACTGGCGCGGATTCTAGCGGTGGGGTGGCAAACCACAGCCCGGGCAGCCTCGCTTGTGTCAATGTTGACAAGCATTTAGGCTCTCAGTGCCCTTTTGTTCACGCCTTCACGGGGGCCAACCCTGGTCACACTGCACGCATGGAGCCCCACGCATGACACGACTCGCACTCGACCAGCTGACCCTCTGGATCACCGCCGCCGCACGCGAGCATTCGCACGACCTGGCCCAGCATCTCGAGGAGCGCACCGGCGCCAGCCACCGCTCGGCCTTGGGCGCGCTGCGCCGCCTGGTCGACGCGCACTGGCTGGTGCGCTCAGGCAGCAGCCGCCGGCCGGTCTACGGCCCGGGCCTGCTGCGCCAGGTGGCGCGCTCCTACACCTTGCACGGTTTGCAGGAAGACCTGCCCTGGCAGCGCGACTTTGCGCCCCACTTCGACCTGCCGCCCCATGTGGCGCGCATGATCCAGCATGGCTTCACCGAACTGGTCAACAACGCCATCGACCACAGCGGCGGCACCAGCGTCACCGTCTCGCTGCGCCAGACGCCCAGCCATGTGCAGCTGCTGGTGTCCGACGATGGCTGCGGCGTGTTCGACAAGATCTGTTCGGCCTTCGACATCGCCGATGCCCAACACGCCATGCTGGAGCTGAGCAAGGGCCGGCTGACCAGCCAGCCCGAGATGCACACCGGCCGCGGCCTGTTCTTCAGCTCGCAGCTGGCCGATGTCTTCGACATCCATGCCAACGGCACCGCCTTCCAGCGTCGCGCCTGGGAAAGCACCGGCTGGCAAAAAGGCAAACCCTTGCCGCGCCAGGGCAGCTCCATCTACATGGCGATCGCCCTGGACACCAAGCGCAGCCTGGACCAGGTGATGGAATCCTGGAGCCTGGCCGGTGATGGCATCGAATTCGACCGCACCACCATCAATCTACGCCTGCTGGCCGGCCCCGGCCAGGCCCTGGACTCACGCGCCCAGGCTCGCCGCGTGGCGGCCCGGCTGCCGCAGTTCAAACGGGCCGAGGTCAGCTTTGAAGGGGTGGAGGATGTGGGCCACGGTTTCACCGACGAGCTGTTCCGCGTCTTCGCCCGCGCCCACACCGAGGTGGAACTGGTGCCGACGCACATGACGCCGCGCATCGCAGCGCTGATCAAGAGCGCGCAGAACGCCTGAGAACCAAGAGACCCGTCGACGTTGGCCGGGCTCTACCCGCCTTCGACCAACCGGTGTTTGAGAGTTTTTGTAGCGAGCGGCTGTCAGGCGAGGCGGACGGAGCGCAGGAACCGGAACGTACTTCTTGTACGTGAGGATTCCGACAACGGAGTTGCGGCAAGACTCATATTCGCGAAGCGAATGTGATGTCGGAGCCAACACCGGACCAACGACTCATGGCAGTCGCGCAGTAAAAAACTCTCAAACACTTAACCGACGCGGCAGACCTTGAGCATATTGGTGCCACCGGGATAGCCCATGGGCTCACCGCAGGTGATGGCATAGGTGTCGCCCGGCATCAGCACGCCCTGCTCGACCAGGATTTGCTCGGCCGCCTTCAGCGCGGCGTCGCGGTCCTCGAACTTGGGCATCAGCAGCGGGCGCACATTGCGGTACAGCGTCATCTTGCGCTGGCTGACCTCTTGGGTGGTCAGGGCGTAGATGGGCACCTGGATGCGGTGGCGGCTCATCCACAGCGCGGTCGAGCCCGATTCAGTCAGGGCCAGGATGGCCTTGCAGCCCAGGTGGTGGGCGGTGAACAGCGCCCCCATGGCGATGGACTGGTCGATGCGGCCGAACTGGCGGCCGGCGAAATCGGTGTCCAGGCTGACGAACTCGGCGCGCTCGGCCTCCAGGGCGATGGCTGCCATCTGCTCGATGGTCTCGACCGGGAACTTGCCGGCCGCCGTCTCGGCGCTCAGCATCACGGCATCGGTGCCGTCCAGCACGGCATTGGCCACGTCCGAGACCTCGGCACGCGTGGGCACCGGGTTGACGATCATGGACTCCATCATCTGCGTGGCGGTGATGGCCACCTTGTCCAGCTCGCGCGCCATCTTGATCATGCGCTTTTGCAGGGCCGGCACGGCGGCGTTGCCGACCTCCACGGCCAAGTCGCCGCGGGCCACCATGATGCCGTCGCTGGCCTTGAGGATGGCCTCAAGGTGAGGGATGGCCTCCGAGCGCTCGATCTTGGCAATCATGCTGGGCTTGTGGCCGTAAGGCTCGCCGGCCATATTGGCCAGCTGGCGGGCCATTTCCATGTCGGTGGCGTTCTTGGGGAAGCTGATTGCCAGGTATTCGCAGCGGAAGCTCATCGCGGTCTTGATGTCTTCCATGTCCTTGGCGGTCAGGGCCGGGGCGGTCAGGCCGCCGCCCTGCTTGTTGATGCCCTTGTTGTTGGACAGTTCGCCGCCCAGCTTGACGATGGTGTGCACGGCCGCGCCGCGCACCGCTTCCACGGTCAGCACCAGCAGGCCGTCGTTCAGCAGCAAGGTGTCGCCGGGCTTCACATCGCGCGGCAGTTCCTTGTAATCGAGGCCCACGGCCTGCTCATTGCCGAGCTCGGTGCGGTCGGCGTCGAGGATGAAACGCTCGCCGTTGATCAGCTCGATCTTGCCGTTCTCGAACTTGCCGACGCGGATCTTGGGGCCCTGCATATCGGCCATGATGGCCACTTCCTTGCCGGCGGCCCGGGCGGCCTCGCGCACCAGGCGGGCGCGGTCGATGTGATCCTGCGCCTTGCCATGCGAGAAATTGAGCCGCACCACATCGACGCCGGCTCGGATCATGCGCTCCAGCACCTCCGGTGAGGAGGACGCAGGGCCCAGGGTGGCAACGATCTTGGTGGCTCGGGACATGGCAGATCTCGCTGAAATAAAGTTACAAGCGGCTGATTATGCGGCGCATTTGTGGCCGCTCAAACGTCGAACAAGGGTTTCAGCGAGTTACAACCAGTGTCCGGCCATTAGCCCTTCGCGGCCAGCACATCGGCCACCGCCAGCGCCGTCATATTGACGATGCGGCGCACCGTGGCCGAAGGCGTCAGGATGTGCACCGGCGCGGCCGAACCCAAGAGGATGGGGCCGACCGTCACGCCCTGACCTGCGGTGATCTTGAGCACATTGAACAAGATATTGGCCGCATCCAGCGAAGGCAGCACCAGCAGATTGGCGGCGCCCTTGAGCGTGCTGTCGGGCAGGAAGGTGTTGCGCACCGATTCGCTCAGGGCCGCATCGCCATGCATCTCGCCATCGCACTCGACATCGGGCGCATGCTGGGTGAAGAGCTCGCGCGCACGGCGCATCTTCACGGCCGAGGGCCGCTTGCTGGAGCCGAACATCGAGTGCGACACAAAGGCCAGCTTGGGCGGCAGGCCGAAGCGCTTGACCTCCTCGGCCGCCATGGCCGCGATCTCGGCCAGCTGCTCGGCATCGGGCTGGTCGTTGACGAAGGTGTCGGTGATGAAGAGCGTGTGCTCGTCCAGCATCAGCGCATTCATGGTGGCGAAATTGCGCGCGCCGGGTTTCAGGCCGATCAGGTCGGAGACATGCTCCAGATGGTTGTCGAAGCGACCGACCATGCCGCAGATCATGGCATCGGCATCGCCGAGCTTGATGGCCAGGGCGCCGATGGTGGTGGCGGAGCGGCGCACGGCCGCCTTGGCCATCTCGGGCGTCACACCCTGGCGGCCCATGACCTGGTGGTACGCCTCCCAGTACTGGCGGAAGCGCGCGTCATTGTTCGGGTCGATGACGGCCACATCCTCGCCCAGCTTGAGGCGCAGGCCGGCCCGCTCGATGCGGGTGGCGATGACCTCGGGCCGGCCAATCAGCGTCGGCTTGACGATGCCTTCGTCCAGCGCCACCTGCACCGCACGCAGCACGCGCTCGTCCTCGCCCTCGGCGTAGATCACGCGCGCCGGGTTGGCCTTGGCGGCCGTGAACACCGGGCGCATGAACATGCCGGTCTGGTAGACGTAACGCTCGAGCGACTGGCGGTAGGCCGCCATGTCCGCGATCGGGCGCTCGGCCACGCCGGAGTCGGCGGCAGCCTGAGCCACGGCCGGCGCGATACGCAGAATCAGGCGCGCGTCGAAGGGCTTGGGGATCAGGTAGTCGGGGCCGAAGTGCAGCTCTTCGCCGGCATAGGCCGCGGCGACTTCATCGCTGGTCTCGGCCTTGGCCAGGGCGGCGATCTCGCGCACGCAGGCCAGCTTCATTTCCTCGGTGATCTTGCTGGCGCCGCAGTCCAGCGCGCCGCGGAAGATGTAGGGGAAGCAGAGGACGTTGTTGACCTGATTCGGGTAATCGGAGCGGCCGGTGGCGATGATGCAATCCGGGCGCACGGCCTTGGCCAGTTCGGGGCGGATCTCGGGCTCGGGGTTGGCCAGGGCCAGGATGATGGGGCTGGCAGCCATGGTCTTGACCATCTCGGCCGTGAGCACGCCGGCGGCCGAGCAACCCAGGAAGACGTCGGCGCCATTCACCACATCGGCCAAAGTGCGCGCCGTCGTGGTCTGGCAGTAGCGCTGCTTGGATTCATCGAGCTTGCCGGCCTTGGCATCCTCACGCTCGGCGTGAATCACGCCCTTGGAGTCGCAGACAAAAATGTGCTCGCGCTTGACGCCCAAGCCCACCATCACGTCCAGGCAGGCGATCGCCGCCGCACCGGCGCCGGACACAGCCAGCTTGACGGCGCCGATGTCCTTGCCCACCAGTTCCAGGCCGTTCAGCAGCGCGGCGCTGGAGATGATGGCCGTGCCGTGCTGGTCGTCGTGGAAGACCGGGATGTTCATGCGCTCCTTGAGCTTCTTCTCGATGTAGAAGCACTCGGGCGCCTTGATGTCTTCCAGGTTCACACCGCCCAGGGTGGGCTCCATGGCGGCAATGATGTCCACCAGTTTGTCGGGGTCGCGCTCGGCCAGTTCGATGTCGAACACATCGATGCCGGCGAACTTCTTGAACAGGCAGCCCTTGCCCTCCATCACCGGCTTGGCGGCCAGCGGGCCGATGTCACCGAGGCCCAGCACCGCCGTGCCATTGGTGATCACGCCGACCAGATTGGCGCGCGAGGTGTAGTCGGCCGCCTTCTGCGGGTCGGCCTCGATGTCCAGGCAGGGATAGGCCACACCGGGCGAATAGGCCAGGGACAGGTCGCGCTGGTTGGACAAGGCCTTGGTCGGGGTGACGGCAATCTTGCCGCGCGTCGGGCTGCGGTGGTACTCGCGGGCGGCATCGCGCAGCGCGGCTTCAGCCGGGGACAAAGCCTTGTTGTTCTGTTCGCTCATTCCCTGCTCTCCTGGAAATTGGGAAAAATCAAAGTTCCGGGAGGTTACATCGACCCATGTGACGCGCTGATGCCGAGAGTTTTGACTTTCATGCAAAGACGGCAATACCGGCCGCATGATGCACCGACGAACCGGCCCAGCCCAGCGGGTCTCAAGCCACCACCGAGTCCGGGCCCTGAACAGGCAGACGCAGGGTGAAGCAGGTGCCCTGGCCGGGGGCGGAATCGACATCAATCCGGCCCTTGTGCTTTTGGATGATGGAGAAGGACAGGGACAGCCCCAGCCCGGTGCCCTGTCCGACCGGCTTGGTGGTGAAAAAGGGCTCGAAAATGCGCTTCATCACCTCGGCAGCCATGCCGCAGCCGTTGTCACGCACCGAGACGCAGGCCCAGGCTCCGTCCACCCAGGAGCGGATCAGAATCAACCCATCTCGCTCGATGGCATGGCCAGCATTGACCAGAAGATTCATCAGCACCTGATTGATCTGCGCGGCAAGGCAGTACACGGCCGGCAGGGGTGACAGTTCCTTTCGCACCTGCGCCTTATAGCGAATCTCATGCATCAGCATGTTCAGGGTGGACTCGATGCCCTCGTTCAAGTCGGCATACAGCCAGTCGGAGGCATCCACGCGCGAGAAGCTGCGCAAGTCCTGCACGATGCGCTTGACCCGCTGCAGGCCATCGATGCTCTCGTGGATCATCTGCGGCAGGTCTTCCGCCAAAAAGGCGAGATCCAGGGCTTGCTCCAGCGTCTGGGCTCGCTGTCGCTGTTCAGCACTGGCACTCTCGCCGCAAGCCTCCCGGTAAGCCTGCACCAGCGCCAGCAAGCTGCCGACATCGCGCGCCAGCGTGCCCAGATTGCTATTGACGAAACCGATGGGATTGTTGATCTCATGGGCCACGCCGGCCGCCAACTGCCCGATCGAGGCCATCTTTTCCTGCGCCGCCACCTGTCGTTGCAACTCGCCCAGCTTCTCGTAGGCTTTGGCGTTGTCCATGGCCACGGCAGCGTAGGCGCAGAGGTTTCTGAAGACCAGCTGCTCGCGCTCGCCAAAGCTCTGTGCCTGGAGCCCAATCACACGCATCACGCCAATGACGCGATCAGCCACTTGCAAAGGTGCAACCATACGTTGACCTTCGATCATCAGTTCGGTGCGGCTGCGCAGGGCGCGGACGCATTCGTGCTGAGCGTCGGACACTGCGATGCGGGCGCCAGCCGTGGCTGCATCCAGGCATCCGAGCGCGCACTCCAACCATTCGCCGCGTTCGTCGAGCAAAAAAAACGAAAGCCGGCTGCTCTGCAGCAATTCCTCCACATGACGCTGCAACACAGCCAGCACCCGGCCGACATTGAGTTGCGCGGTGATCTCCTTGCCGCTCTCGCCCAGATGCAACAACACCGTGTGCAAGCTCTGCAAAGCCTGCGAACGCGCCGACTCGGCCTGCGCCAACTGCCGCAAATGCTCTTGCTCGGCGCGCGCGCGCTCCACCTGATGCTGGACATGCAGCACCGCCGCCTGCTTACCGGATTCTTCCGTGAACACCTGCTGCCGCACTTCGCTGGCCCGCTGGCTGAGCTGGTACGCGGCACTGAAATCTCCCCGGGCCGCGTGCGCAGCCGCAGCACTTTCGAGCAAGGCCGGCGGCGTGCAGTACCCGGGCAAACGCTCGGCCTGGGCCAGGGCCTGTTGCAACCAGGGCAGCACCGCCTCGGGCGACTGGCCCTCGGCCTGGCCGATTTCGGCCAGCGTCCACAAGATGTCGACCAGGGTGCTGCGCTCACGCTGCTGCTGCGCCACCTCGCGAGCATGCAGGGCAGCTTCTCGGGCCTCGGCCAGGCGCCTCAGGCGCAACAGGGCGCGCGCTTGCCCCAGGGCCGCGTCGGTGTGCATGTCCTTGGAGTCGACCGACTGCGCCCGCTCCGCCAACAGTTGGAAATGCTGCAGCGCGCTCTCGTTTTCCTGCAGATCCAGCTCGATCTCCGAGAGGTACTTGAGGGCGAGCATGGCACTGCGGTTGTGAGGGTGGGCCGCCAGCAAGGCCTGGCACTCCAACAAGAGCTCGCGCGCCGCGCTGAGCTGGCCGATGCGCCGCATTGCATCCCCGGTCTGCGCCAATGCCAGTGACAGCGAGCCGGGCCAGCCGGACTCACGCGCCAGGCTCAGGCCGCGCTGCAGCCACTCCACCGCCTGCGCATAGTCGGACATGCTGGTGTAGGTGTAGCCCAGGTTGGATGCCACCGACAAGGCCCGCCGCAGCTGGCCCGAGGCCACCGACCAGCGGTAGGCCTCGATCAGCCATTGCGCCGCCGGCGCAAACTCGGACGACAGGCCGCACTGCAGACCACGGTAGTCGGCCACTGCAGCCGCACACGCTGGGCTCAAGCCCTCGGTGCTGCGAGGCAGTCGCGCATCCCAGGTGTGATTGGCCACCATCTGGTCGCGAAACAGCTCTGAGCGCGCCAAGGTCAGTTGCAAAAGAAGGAGTCTCTCGCCATCGCCCACGCGCTCTGCCAGCTCGATGGCTGTTTCCAGCCCCTGCCGCAAGCACTCAGCCTGACCCCGATCGGCCGCGACGTAATGTCGCAACCAATGCAAATCGCACAAGCCGCGCAAATCCTGCAGCGCGCTGAAATCGAGCTCGGCCTGATCGAGCAGCCCCTGTGCCTCATCCAGCCTCATACCCAGCAAGGCCACCTCGGCCTGCACCAGGCGCATGCGCGCTTGAATGCCATTGCGCACCTCGTCCGCGAGGTCGCTCAACGGCACCTGCGCCAGTACCTCGTGGGCCAACTGCAGCGCACGCTCACTGTCCTGCTGACGCAGACCCCAGGCCAGCACTGCCACTTGCTCCAGGTCTGCGGCTTCATTCGCACCGGCCTCCTGGGTGAATGCCAGCGACCCACGACACGGAAACATCTCAAGTTCGCCAGTCCAGCGCATCTGCAAGCCTCGCCGCTTCAGTGGCTTGAGCCTACGCCGGCAAGCCTGGCCTGAACAGCCTGAAGTTGTAGCGGCTCCGGCAGATGTGAGCAATGTCACGCCACCAAACCATGGGCAACCAGCGTCAGCGACAAGAGACCAAGCGGCGAGGCCGGGTCAATGCGTTCGCCAACTCCACAGGCATTTGCTCGACAGACCCGGGGCTGCTCGCAAAAAGGGCCTCGCAATGCGAGGCCCAGTCTGCAATCAGCACGCTCAGCAAGTGCGTGGCCGCATTGCCCAATGGCCCGTATCAGGAGGGGTGAGCCGTCACCCTTGTGCGCGCCGACTCAGGATCTCGAAGGCCGGCAGGGTCTTGCCTTCCAGGATTTCCAGGAAGGCGCCGCCGCCGGTGGAGATGTAGCCCACGTCCTTTTCGATGCCGTACTTGGCGATGGCTGCCAGGGTGTCGCCACCACCGGCGATGCTGAAAGCCGGCGAGGCGGCGATCGCGCGGGCGATCGTTTCGGTGCCCTGGGCAAAGGCGTCGAACTCAAACACACCGACCGGGCCGTTCCAAACGATGGTGCCGGCGGCTTTCAGCTGCTCGGCCAGCAGGGCCGCAGTCTTGGGGCCGATGTCCAGGATCAGGTCGTCTTCAGCCACATCGGCCGCGTCCTTGACCGTCGCCGGGGCGTCGGCCGCGAAGCGCTGGGCCACCACCACGTCCACCGGAATCGGCACGGCGGCGCCGCGCGCCTTCATCGCATCGATCACGGCCTGCGCTTCGGCCACCAGATCGGGCTCGGCCAGCGACTTGCCGATCTTCAAGCCAGCAGCCAGCATGAAGGTGTTGGCGATGCCGCCGCCGACGATCAGGCCATCGACCTTCTCGGACAGGGCCTTGAGGATGGTCAGTTTGGTCGAGACCTTGGAGCCGGCGACGATGGCCACCAGGGGGCGCTTCGGCGCGCTCAGCGCCTGGCTGATGGCGTCGATCTCGGCGGCCAGCAGCGGGCCGGCACAGGCGATCTTGGCGAACTGGGCGATGCCGTAGGTCGTGCCCTCGGCGCGGTGGGCGGTACCGAAGGCGTCGTTGACGTAGATGTCGCACAGAGCGGCCATCTTCTTGGCCAGCTCTTCGTTGTTCTTCTTCTCGCCCTTGTTGACGCGGCAGTTTTCCAGCAGCACCAGCTCGCCGGGCTTCACATCCACGCCGTCCACCCAGTTGGCAACCAGCTTGACCTCGCGGCCCATCAGTTCACCCAGGCGCTGGGCCACCGGGGCCAGGGAGTCTTCGGGCTTGAACTCGCCCTCGGTCGGGCGCCCCAGGTGGGACGTGACCATCACGGCAGCGCCGGCCTTCAGGGCTTGCTCGATGCAGGGGATGGAGGCGCGGATGCGGGTGTCTTCGGTGATGTGGCCGGCATCATCCTGCGGCACATTCAGGTCGGCGCGGATGAAGACGCGTTGGCCGGCAACTTTGCCAGCGGCGATCAGGTCGGTGAAACGGATCACGTTCATGGGTTGAGCTCAGGGCTAGTTTGGAATTCGGGGGGTGGCGGGGTCGAACAAGGACCCGGCCGTGCGAGGCCCGCTAGCTTACCAAGCCCGATGCCGCACACCGAATCCAAGCGGTTTCACCAACCCAGGCCGATGCGCAGGGCCAGCATCACGGCCGTGCCGCAGACGATGGTGCCGAGGATGCCGCGCTTCCAGAAGAAGTAGGCGGTGCCGGCTGCGGTGGCGTAAAGCCGGGCGTCCTGCCAGGTGCTGATCAGCTGGCCCTGGGTCATGACGATCTCGGGCACGATCACGGCGGCCAGTGCGGCGATGGGGGCATAGCGCAGGCCCGTCTTGGCCCAGTCGGGCATGGGCAGCTCTTTCTTCGGAATCATGAAAAAGCCACGGGTCAGCAGCGTGATCAAGCCCATGCCGACGATGGCCAGGGCGATCAGCCAGTCGTTCATCATCATCGTCGTGGCCATCACTCACGCACCTCTCGTGCCGCCTCAGCCGATGAGGGCGACCAATGCTCCATCAGCAGCCCGGCCGTCACCGCCACGGCGATGGCCACCATGATGTTCAGGCGCAGCGGCAAGGCATAGGCCGCCACCGCGGCGCAGCCGGCCAGGGCCGCCGAGACCCAGGTCTTGCGGTCCTTGAGCAAGGTGTAGGACAGGCCCAGCAGCGCCAGCACACCCGCGAAACCCAGGCCCCACTGCGTGGGCACATGGTTGGCCAGCAGGATGCCGGCGATGGACGGGATCTGCCAGGCCGCCCAGTTCAAGCACACCCCGCCCCAGAAATAGGGCGCTTGATCGGGGTGCGGCTTGGCCTCGGGAAAGCGCTTGAGGAAGGCGACGTAGTTGAGATCGGCCGCGAAGTAGGCGATGTGCAGGCGCTGAAGCAGCGGCAGGTGGCCGAAGTACATGCGCCACTGCACGCTGAAGATGATGAAGCGCAGGTTGACGCAAAAGGCCGTGGCCCAGATCACCCAGATGGGCGCACCGCTGGCGATCAGGGGCAAGGCCGCCAGCTGCGAACTGCCGGCAAACACCACCAGACTCATCAAGAGCGCCAACCCGACTGACAGGCCGCTCTTGATCATGGCCACGCCGGTCACCAGGCCCCAGGCCGAGATGCCCAGGGTGATGCCCGCCATCTCACGCGCGCCGCGCCGGAATTCAGGGTGGCGGCACTGCGCCTTCAAGGTTTGAAGCATGCGCCATTGTCGCGGCCCGAGCGCGGGGCCGCTGTCGCAGGGAGATCACGCCAGCACCGCCCGGGGCGATCCTGCGACCGCCCGGCTGCCAGCAGGGCAGCTCAGTTGCCGCTCAGTTGCCGTTTAAGCGGCGCACGCGGCCGCTGCCCGCCATGGAGGTGCTGAGCTCGGGCGAGCCCACATAGCCCACATCGCCGGAACCGGCGATGGACACCTTGAGCGTCTTGCTGGCATTGACTTCGGCATCGCCGCTGCCTGCGATCGAGACCTTGACCGCCTCGGCCAGCAGGCCGCGCGCGCGCACATCGCCCGATCCAGCGATCGACAGGCTCAGGCTGCCCGAGCGGCCGTTGGCCGTGACCGTGCCGCTGCCGGCCACCTTGACACCCAGGCGCTCACTGCTCAGATCGGCGAACAGCACATCGCCCGAACCGGCCACGCTGGCATCCACCTCACCGGTCTTCATGGCCTCGACCCGCACATCACCCGAGCCGGCCACGGCAATGCTGCGCAGCTGGGCCATGTCCAGCACGATCTCGGGGGTCACCGAACCCTGCACCTCATAGCCTCGCTTGGGGCTGATTTCCAGGGTGCGGCCGCCCTTCTTGCCCTCGACGATGCGGGTTTCGATATAGCTGTGGAGGTTGCGGTCGGTCTTGACCTCGACCCGACCTTGCGAGCTTTGGCGCACGAGCAGCTTGAAGCCACCGGCCAGGCTGACGCTCTCGAAGCTGCCCAGATCGCGGACTTCGCTGCTGACATCGCCCGTGCCCTTGATGCGTTCGGAGCTGCCCCAGCTCCAGGCCTGGCTGCTGACTGAGGTCAGGCTGAGGGCAGTCAGGGCGGTGACGGCAGCGAGAGAGAACAGGCGGCGTTGCAACATGATGGTCAGGCTCCGAAAGAAGATGAGGTGCATGCATCTTCGGCGTGCCGCCGGACCTCGCCCAGCGCGATTCGACCAAATGCAGGCGCGGCAGCTTCAAATGCCAAAAGCACGGAACCACATGAAGCCAAGGTGTGAAAAAGCCGCGGCAGCACGGGGCTGCAGCGGCCGGGGCTCACGCAGGGCGGGCGGCGTGGGCGCGATCAGTGGGCTTTGGCCTTGCTCGCCTTGGCGCCGTCTTTCCCGCCCTCTTTTCCAGCTTCTTTCTCGGCGTTGTCCTTGGCTTCGGCCGCCGCAGCAGCCTTTTCTTCCAGCGCCAGGGCCTCGGGGCTGCCCGGCTTGGGCGGCCTCGGTACGACCGGGGTCACACCTTCGAGCTTGTTCTCGCGCATGTACTCGTCCATCTCCTTCCAGCCATTGAAGACCGAGGCTTTGTGGGCCTTGGGGTTCAAGGTGTAGCAGTCTTCGATGGCGCGCATGGCGTGACGGCAGGCGCTGCCGATGGCCTTGCCCTCGGCTTCCTTGGCGGCCATGACCTTGGCCGGGTCCTCGATGCCCAGCTGCTCACAGCCGGTCAGGGCCAGCAGGCTGGCCAGCAAAGACAGGGTCAGGAGGGCGCGACGAGGCGCGGTCGGGTGCGACTTCATGTCTTCAGTATCGGCCAGCCACGGGTCAGCTTGAGCGCCGCGTTCGCAGACAGGGAATGAACGAAGGGCGAGGCTTCAGCGCCCCTGCGCCATGGCCATCAGCCGCGCCACCCGCTCCTCAGTGGCCGGATGGGTGCTGAACAGGCCCGCCAGGCCACTGCCGGAGAGCGGGTTCATGATCATCATCTGCGCCGTCTCGGGGTGGCGCTCGGCCGCTTCCATCGGCAGGCCTTGGGCAAAGCGATGGATCTTGTTCAGGGCCGAGGCCAGGGCCTGCGGGTCGCCGGAAATCTCGGCGCCGCCGCGGTCCGCCTCGAACTCACGCGCCCGGCTGATGGCCATCTGGATCAGGCCGGCCGCAATCGGCGCCAGAATCGACACCAGCAAACCGACCAGCGGATTGCTCTGACGGCCCTCGCTGTCGCGGCCGCCGAAGAACATGGCGAAATTGGCCAGCATGGAGATCGCACCAGCCATGGTGGCGCTGATGGTGCTGATCAGAATGTCGCGGTGCTTCACATGGGCCAGCTCGTGCGCCATCACGCCGCGCAGCTCGCGCTCGGACAAGACCCGCAAGATGCCCGTGGTCGCCGCCACGGCGGCATGCTCGGGGTTGCGGCCGGTGGCAAAGGCATTGGGCGCGTCCTCGTCGATCAGGTAGACGCGGGGCATGGGCAGCTGGGCACGCTGGGCCAGCTCGCGCACCATGCCGTAGAACTGCGGCGCCGAGGTCTCGTCCACTTCGCGGGCCTGGTACATCTTCAGCACCATCTGGTCGGAGAACCAGTAGCTGAAGAAGTTCATGCCCAGGGCCACCAGCAGCGCCAGCATCATGCCCGCCTGGCCGCCGATCAAGCGCCCCAGGGCCATGAACAAGGCCGTGATGGCGGCCATCAGGATGGCGGTCTTCATCAGATTGAACATGGCAGCGGGCTCCTCGCGAGACTTCGGTGGAAGCAGGCACATCGGGCCGAAAGACCCGATTTCAAGCAGATTCAGAAAGAACCGCCTCAGGCGGCGCTGCGCTCGAAACGCGCCCCCACGGCCACCGGCCGCGCCTGCAAAAAGGCCGCCGCCGGCAAGCGCTTGCCGCCGGCGCGCTGCAGCTCGGTCAGGCGCACAGCGCCCTGGCCGCAGGCGACGACGATGCCGGACTCATCCACCCGCAAGACCTGACCCTCGGCGGCAAGGCCGTCCCCGCGCTCGCAGATTTCGGCGCGCCAGATCTTGAGCAGCTCGCCGTCCAGCTGTGAAGCACCGCCTGGGAAAGGATCGAAGGCGCGCAGGCGGCGGGCGATCTGGGCCGCATCCTGCTGCCAATCGATCTGCGCCTCGGCCTTCTCGATCTTGTGGGCATAGCAGACGCCTTCGGCCGGCTGGGGCGTGGCCGTCAAGCCACCGCAGGCGCCCAGCTCCAGGGCCTCGACGATCATGCGGCCGCCCAGGGCCGCCAGCTTGTCGTGCAGGCGGGCTGTGCTGTCATCCGCGGCAATGGGCAGGCGCTCGATCAAGAGCATGTCACCCGTGTCCAGGCCGGCATCCATCTGCATGATGGTGATGCCGGTTTCGGCGTCTCCGGCCTCGATGGCGCGGTGGATGGGCGCGGCACCGCGCCAACGCGGCAGCACCGAGCCGTGGATGTTGAGGCAACCGCGCAGGCCCGTGCTGCGGCCTGCGCCGGGCAGATCCAGCACCCATTGCGGCAGGATCAGACCGTAGGCGGCGACCACCATCACATCGGCGCGGGCGTCCAGCAAGGCCTGGCGGGCCGCCTCGGCGTCGTCCGGGAACTTGCCATCCAGGCGCAAGCTGCGCGGCTGGGCGACCGGGATGCCATGCTGCAAAGCCAGCTGCTTGACGGCCGAAGCCTGCAACTTCATGCCACGGCCGGCGGGCCGGTCGGGCTGGGTCAGCACGAGAGGCACTTCAAAACCGGCCGCGATCAAGGCCGCCAGGGCGGTGGCCGCAAACTCCGGCGTGCCCGCGAACGCGACCCGCGGGCCGCCCGAACGCGAAGCCGACACAGCAGCGCCGGCCATCAGCGGCGGCGCCCTTCTTCTTCGCGAGCCTTCTTGACCAGTTTGGTCTTGATGCGCTCGCGCTTGAGCGGGCTCAGGTATTCGACGAAGACCTTGCCCATCAGGTGGTCCAGCTCATGCTGCACGCAGACGGCCAGCAGACCCTCGGCCTTGAACTCGTAGCTCTGGCCTTCGCGGTTGAGCGCGCGCACCGTGACGCGCGAGTGACGCGGCACCTTGTCGTAGATCTGCGGCACCGAGAGGCAGCCTTCTTCACCTTCGGTGAACTCGGCGCTGGTCTCGATGATTTCGGGGTTGATCAGCACGCGGGGCTCGTTGCGCTCTTCGGAGGTGTCGATCACCACCACGCGCTCGTGCACATCGACCTGGCTGGCGGCCAAACCCACGCCTTCAGCGGCATACATGGTTTCCAGCATGTCATCGACGAGCTGGCGGATGCGCTCATCCACCGCCGTGACCGGCTTGGCCACGGTGTGCAAACGAGGATCGGGGTAACGCAGAATGTTCAGTTTCGCCATGAGCTTGCGTGTGTGGACTCAGCACAACGCCTGTTTGTAAGAGCTTGCAAGAGGGCAAAAGCGCCCGCTTTGTTCGTTGCGACGCCCTGTTTTTGGGGGCAGAATCGTCGCGGCCTGGGGGGATTTTCGCTGAATTGGCGCCGCTGGTCCGAGGCCGCGGCAAAGCACCCCGTGCGATGGCTTGAAAAAAAGACCCCGAAGTCTGTCCAACCCACCCGCAGCCGGTCTGCGGTAGAGAGTGCTCGATGCCTGTTTGTGAATCGCTGATGTCCGCCCGGCCCGCCCAGAACACCGCCCTGTTTGTGAAGAACCTGCTGCTGGCGGCCAGCCTCTCGGCCCTCAGCCTGGGCGCCGCCGCGCAAACAAGCAGCCTGCCCATCACCGGACAACAACGCGCCACCGCCGACCGCGTGGCCCAGGCCGGCGTGCCGCTGAGCGAGCTGGCCGCCGACGCCCCCGACTCCCACACCGTCAAGGCCGGCGACACGCTCTGGGACATCTCCAAGCTCTTCCTCAAGAGCCCCTGGCGCTGGCCCGAACTCTGGGGCATGAATCGCGACCAGATCAGCAACCCACACCTGATCTATCCCGGCCAGGTGCTGGTCTTGGTCAAGGTGGACGGCCGCGCCCGCCTGCAACTGGCCCAGCCGGTGGGCAGCGGCAGCAGCGGCGACACGGTCAAGTTGTCGCCGCGCGTGCGCAGCTCAGGCGTGGACGACGGCTCCATCAGCGCCATTGCCCTGAACCTGATCGAGCCCTTCCTCAACGACGCCGTGGTCTTCGACAGCGATGAGCTGGCCAAGGCGCCCCGCATCGTCGCCACGCCGGAAAGCCGCGTGCTGCTGACCCGCGGCGACCTGGCCTATGCCCGCGGCGACCTGAGCCAGGCCACCGACTACCGCGTGTTCCGCAACACCCGCCCGCTGCTGGACCCCAGCACCAAGGAACTGCTCGGTTATGAAGCGCCCTACCTCGGCACTGCCGAGCTGACCCGCCCGGGCCAGACCACGCAGCTGCCCGATGGCAAGAGCGAAATCGTGCCGGCCACCCTGACCATCAAGTCGGTGCGCCAGGAAATTGGCGTCGGCGACCGCCTGGCCCCGGTGCCGCAGCGCAGCTTCTCGCGCTACGTGCCGCATGCACCGGCTCAGCCCATGTCGGGCCAGATCGTCTCGATCTACGGCGATGGTCTGAATGCCGGCCAGAACCAGATCGTGGCCCTGAACCGCGGCGCCCGTGACGGCATGGAGCGCGGCCATGTGCTGGCCCTGTGGCAGCAAGGCCGGCGCATGGTGGACCGCAGCGGCGGCCAGCGCGAGGAGATCAAGCTGCCCGACGAGCGCCACGGTGTGCTCTTTGTGTTCCAGGTCTACGCCCGCGTGTCCTACGCCCTGATCATCTCGGTCAAGGACCCCGTCAAGGCCGGCGATCGTTTCACCCAGCCCTGAGGTCGGCCACGCGGTCGCCAAGCCATGTGGGACCGCGATGAACTGGGCGCCTGGCTGCGCCTGCTGGAAAGCCCCGGCATCGGCCTCGACACCGCGCGCCGCCTGCTGCTGAGCCTGGGTTCGCCGCAAGCGGTGTTCGATCTACCGGGTGCCGCCTGGCAGGATCTGCTGACCCCCAAGCAGCGCGAAAGCCTGAGTCGCCCGCCCGAGCACCTGGACGCGGCGCTGGACGGCACCTGGGCCTGGCTGCAGGCCGACCCCTCGCACCAGATTCTGCTGCTCGGCGATGCCGACTACCCGCCGCAGCTGATGGCCACGGCCGACCCGCCGCTGCTGCTCTATCTGCAGGGCCGGCGCGAGCTGCTTCGCTCGCCTTGCCTGGCCGTGGTGGGCAGCCGCAACCCGACAGCGCAAGGCCGGGACAATGCCCGCGCCTTTGCCCGCGAACTGGCTCAGGCCGGCTTGTGCATCACCTCGGGCCTGGCCCTGGGCGTGGACGGCGCCGCGCATCAGGGCGCTTTGGCCGCCGGTGGCGCCACCATCGCGGTGATGGGGACCGGCTTTGACCAGATCTACCCGCGTCGGCACCAGGCGCTGGCCGCGCAGATCAGCGAGCAAGGCCTGATCCTGAGCGAGTACACCTGGGGCATGCCGGGCCTGGCCAGCAACTTCCCGCGCCGCAACCGCCTGATCGCTGGCCTGAGCCTGGGCACCTTGGTGGTGGAAGCCGCCCTGCCCTCGGGTTCGCTGATCACGGCCCGGCTGGCCAGCGAGGCGGGCCGCGAGGTGTTCGCCATCCCGGGCTCGATTCACTCACCCATGAGCCGAGGCTGCCACGCCTTGATCCGCCAGGGCGCCAAGCTGGTGGAAACCGCCCAGGACGTGCTGGAAGAGCTGCCGCCCGGTAGTTGGCCGGGCAGCCCGGTGGCGACCAGCAGCATGCAGCCGTCAGCGCCCTTTGAAGCGCTGGACTGCAGCCCCGCCCAACGCCAGGTCCTGGAGCTGATGGGCTTCGACCCCATCGGCCTCGATGCCCTGCAGGCCCGTGGCGGCTGGCCAGTGGCCGAGCTCAGTGCTCACCTGCTGGAACTGGAGCTCAACGGCGCGATCGGCCGCCTGCCGGGGCAGCAATTCCAGCGCCGCGGCGGGGCTTGAAGCCGGCGCGCCGCCCTCGCTCGGAAACGCAGTTTGGGGCCTTGAGACGGGCTTTTCTGGCCTGTTTGGCCGGTTTCTCGCCCCATTCCGTCGGAGGCCCTGGGTTATAGTCAGCCCATGTTTGACGTCCTGGTCTACCTCTACGAAACCTACTGGCGGCCGGACGCCTGCCCGGATCATGCCCAGCTGACTCGCAAATTGTCGGCAGTGGGCTTTGAGACGGACGAAATCCAGGAAGCCCTGTCCTGGCTGGATGGCCTGGCCAGCGCGGCCACCTCCTTCCAGGGCCAGCAAGGCGTCGACAGTCTGCGTGTGTACTCCACCGCCGAGTTGGACCACCTGGGCGAGCCCTCGGTCGGCTTCATCACCTTCCTCGCCTCGGCCGGCGTGCTGCGCCCGCCCATGCGTGAGATGGTGATCGACCGCGCCATGGCCATCTCCGGTGGCCCCATGGACCTCGAAGACCTGAAGATCATCGTGCTGATGGTGTTCTGGAGCCTGGGCGAAGAGCCCGACGCGCTGATCCTGGACGAACTCTTCGTGGCCCCGGAAGACCGGCTGATCCACTAGGGCTGCCGAGCAATTCGGCGCGCATGAACGACAAGGGCTGCCGAGGCAGCCCTTTTGTTTGCCCGCTTTTTTGCCCGCTTTTGCCGGCCTTCGCGTCCGCTCAGTTCAGCAGACGCGAGGGATCGACGTCCAGCTTGGCCAAGGCATTGCGGGTCGCGCGCACGGTCAGGGCTTCGTCCTGCGCGGGGCGCAGCAGGCCGGCCTGCAGGAACGCCGCCAGGCGGTTGAGCGGGAACAGCACGCCACGGCCGGTCGGCGTGACGAACAGCGTCATGTGGCGGCGGTTGCCACGCCAGGCCAGCTGCACCGCTTCGTTGCGGCCGCGGTAATCCAGCATGAACCAGCCACCAACCTGCAGCTCGCGGGCCCAGGCCAGCATGGCCGGGGTCGGCGCCGAGCCACCCTCGGCCACCACCTCCATGCCTTCGGCCTCGTGGCCGGACAGGTCGCGCACCAGCAGCTCGCTGATGTCGGACTCCTCACCGTCCTCGGGCAGCATGGTTTCCAGCGTTTCCAGCTGATCCATCAGCTCGTCCAGACGCTCACGCGGGATGGCGGCGGTCTTGGCGGTGAAGGCCGCAGCCAGGGCATTGTTCAGGCCGCGGATGTGCTCGTCCTGCTTGTCCACAGACAAACCGGCCTGGCCCATGCCGTCGCGCAGGGTCTTGAGCAGGGGCGGCAGGCGGCGGATCACCTCGGCACGCTCCTCGCGCGAGACCTTGGCGCTGGCCGACCAGATCAGATCGGCCGCCGCGCGCTTCATCTGCTTGGTGTTGTCGGACTGGGCGCCGGTGCGCACCGCGGTCACGGCCAGCACATCGGCCCAGATGTGGAACAGGAACTCGCGCACGCCGTCCTGCACCGGCACCTCGTTGAGCATCTTGCGCAGCTCGATGGTGTACTGGATGGCCAGGGTCTCGCGCTGCTCGACCTGCTGGGCCAGGGACACGCCGTGGCGGGTGGTCTGGTTCTCGTTCTTGAAATAGTTGTCGAGGAACTTCTCGAACTCGGTCAGCACGGTCTGGAAGACGCGGCGGCCGGTGTCCGGATAGGCCTCGACCACCTGCACCACGCGCTTGATCTCGCGCTCCAGCGGGTCGCCCGCGGCGCCGCTGGTGCCGGTGTTGCCACTGAAACCCATGACGCAGGCGCCCATGCGGTCGATCAGCTGGCGCGCCGGGTGGTCGGTGGTGGCAAAGAAATCGGGCTCGCTGACAGCAACACGCAGCACCGGCATCTGCAGGCGGGCGAACCACACCCGCACGGAGGCCGGGATGTGCTCTTCCATCAGGATGCTCTGGAACATCATGGCCACCAGCTCGAT
The DNA here is from genome assembly GCF_002885975.1 of Paucibacter aquatile. Classification (NCBI taxonomy): domain Bacteria; kingdom Pseudomonadati; phylum Pseudomonadota; class Betaproteobacteria; order Burkholderiales; family Sphaerotilaceae; genus Roseateles; species Kinneretia aquatilis. The sequence continues at coordinate 2,311,012 of NZ_POSP01000003.1, forward strand.
GGTGGCGCGCTCGGCCGGCGTGTCGGCGGCCTGCTTGAGCACCGACTTGAAGGCCTGGTTGCGGGTCTTGATCTCTTCCAGCAGCTGCGGCGCCGGCACGGGCTGACCGTCGGAATGAACGGATTCGCGCTGCAAAGACTCCTGCGCATGCTTGATGGCCGCACTCAGGCGCGGCGCGGCAGGCCGCGAGGGCGGGAAGGGCTGGGCCTCGACCTGGGTTGGCGCCATGGCCGGATCCGAGACACTGCTGGCGCCGGACGGGCTGCCGCCGGCGCCCGGGGGCTGAACCGCAGCCGCCGAGCCCATGCGGGTGGCGCCCATGCGGGTGGCAGCCGACTCGGCCATGGCCGTGGCCCCGAAAGCCGGCACCTGGCGGCCGACAATTTTCTGCAGCAGCTGCAAGACCTCTTCGGCCTGGCTGCTGGCCGGGCTTCGCACCGGTGCCTGGCCGGCCTCGGGCAGGCCCGAGGAGCCGCGGATCTGCGGTGTGCGCGTGGCCGCACCGAACTGGGTGCCGCCGTAGGGCACACCGGCGCCGGGCACATAGGCCGTGGCAGCGGGCACCGGGCCGTTGTCGGCGCTGCGGCGAATGAAGGGGCGCAGGTCCACCTCGGGCAAGACCTGCTGCGAAACCAGCCAGCGGTTGGTCTCGTGGTAGCACTCGACCAGCAGCTGCGAAAACTCCTCGTGCAAGGTGCTGCGCAGCATCTGCCAGTCGGAGGTGGCCAGGCCGCTGCGCATCCAGGCGTCCATCACCAGCTTGGCAACGACGTTGGCACGCAGCAAATCCTGCGCGGGCAGATCGTCTTGCTTCTCAAGCACCTGCATGCGGGTGCGCAGATCGGTGAACTCCCAGGTCGCCTTGTCCATCATGGCCAGGGCCAGGCGCGAGCTGGTGATCTCGCGCTCGATGGTGTCGTCGTCGACCAGGGACATGGCCGCTGGCGCCGGTGCCGCAGAGGTCGCGGTTGCAGCGCTGGGTGCTTCGATGATGCCGTAGACGGCGGCATGGCGCAGGCCGCTGATCACGCCCGACACCCAGGCCGGGCCGTGACGGTTCCAGGACTGTACGCCGTCACGGCGCGCCACCATTACCGCGTACTCGGCGGTCTGCAGCAACAGTTGGGCGGCAGCCTCGTTGAGCACCTTGCCGAGCGCCGAGATGCCGCGCACCAGGGACTCGATATAGATGCGCCGCGCCTGAGAGGCCAAGGCCTGATTGCGGGCGGCTGCGCTCATGAGAATTCGTGGATCATGCTGAGTGGTTTTCGGCCACTCTACACCACGGCTCCGGCGTTTGGATCGTCCGGATCTTCCTTGTTGATGGGCGTCTTCACCAGATCTTCGCGCTTGACACCGAGCCACATCGCGATCGCCGCAGCCACAAAGACCGAGGAGTAGATGCCGAACAAGATGCCGATGGTCAGCGCCACGGCGAAGTAATGCAGGGTCGGGCCGCCGAAGATCAGCATGGACAGCACCATCAGCTGGGTCGAGCCGTGGGTGATGATGGTGCGGCTCATGGTGCTGGTGATGGCGTGGTCGATGACCTCGTGCGTGTTCAGCTTGCGGTACTTGCGGAAGGCTTCCCGCACCCGGTCAAAAATCACCACCGACTCGTTCACCGAATAGCCCAGCACGGCCAGGATGGCGGCCAGCACGGCGAGCGAGAACTCCCACTGGAAGTAGGCGAAGAAGCCCAGGATGATGACCACGTCGTGCAGGTTGGCAATGATGCCGGCCACGGCGAACTTCCACTCGAAGCGGAAGGCCAGGTAGATCATGATGCCGATCACCGTCATACCCAAGGCCAGGCCCGCGTCATGCGCCAGTTCCTCACCGACGGCCGGGCCGACGACTTCGCTGCGCGAGAGCTTGACCGGTTCGGCGCCGTCCGGCGTCAGGCAAACCTGCTTGCTGATGGCCTCGCCCTTGTCGCTGACGGTTTGGCGCTGGCTGATGCTGCCCGATTCGGCCTTGCACAGCTCGGCGAACACGCGGCCGACCTGCTCGGTCTGCTTGATGTCGCCACGCAGCGGCAGGCGCAGCATGACGTCATGCGAGCTGCCAAAGGGCTGCACAGTGACTTCACCGAAATTCATCTGCTCGACCACATGACGGGTCTTGTCGATCTCGGCCGTCTTGGCGTATTCGATCTCCATCACGGTACCACCCGTGAATTCGATCGAGAAGTTCAGGCTGCGCGTGACCAGGAAGAACACGGCGGCGGCAAAGGTCAGGAAGGAGATGACGTTGAAGATCAACGCATGCTTCATCAGCGGGAGATCCCGCTTGATTCGGAAGAGTTCCATGATTCGAGGCTTTCTTGGTCTCAGGCCTTGGCCACGGGTTGCGAGTCGGCATCGCCGGCCGAGGCCGCGCCGGGGCTGGGCTCAGGCTTCCAGATCTGCCCGATGGACAGGGACTTGAGCTTCTTCTGACGGCCGTACCAGAGGTTGACCAGGGCGCGCGAGAACACCACCGACGAGAACATCGAAGTCAGGATGCCCAGGCAGTGCACGATGGCAAAGCCCTTCACCGGGCCCGAACCGAAGGCCAGCAAGGCCACGCCGGCGATCAGGGTGGTGACGTTGGAGTCCAGAATCGTGGCGAAGGCGCGTTCGTAGCCGACGCTGATGGCCGCTTGTGGTGCCATGCCGGCACGCAACTCTTCACGGATACGCTCATTGATCAGCACGTTGGAGTCGATCGCCATGCCCAGCACCAGGGCGATGGCGGCGATGCCCGGCAGGGACAGCGTGGCCTGCATCATGGACAGCACGGCCAAGAGCAGCAGCAGGTTGAAACCCAGAGCCAGAGACGAAAACAGGCCGAAGAGCATGTAGTAAATGCACATGAACACGGCCACGGCGACAAAGCCCCAGGTCACGCTGGCAATGCCCTTGGCGATGTTCTCGGCACCGAGGCTTGGGCCGATGGTCTTCTCTTCGATGATCTCCATCGGTGCGGCCAGCGAACCGGCGCGCAGCAGCAGGGCCGTGTCGTTGGCTTCCTGGGTGTTCATCGAACCGGTGATCTGGAAGCGGTTGCCCAGCTCGCCCTGAATCACCGGTGCAGTCACGACCTCGCCCTTGCCCTTTTCGAACAGGATGATGGCCATGCGCTTGCCGATGTTCTCGCGCGAGATGTCCTTCATGATGCGGGCGCCCTTGGCGTCCACGGTCAGGCTCACGGCGGGGCGCTGCTTGTCGTCGAAGGTGGTCTGGGCGTCGTTCAGGCTTTCACCGGTCAGCACCACCTGGCGCTTGACGATGATGGGGCCGAAGCCGCGATCGATGAAGCGCTCGGTGCCGAAGGGCACGGGGCCGGAACCGGCCAGGGCGGCTTGCGCCTCGGCGCTGTCATCCACCATGCGCAGTTCCAGCGTGGCGGTGCGGCCGATGATGTCCTTGGCCTTGGCGGTGTCCTGCACACCAGGCAGCTGAACGACCACGCGGTCCAGACCCTGCTTCTGAATCACCGGCTCGGACACACCGAGCTCATTGACCCGGTTGTGCAACGTGGTGATGTTCTGCTGCAGCGCAGCTTCCTGCACGGCCACCTGGGACTTGGGCTTGAGGGTGCCGACCAGGCGCAGATCCAGGCCTTCCGTCACCGGCTGCCACTGCACATCGGGCAGTTGGTCGTTCAGCACGGTCAGCGCCTGCTGGCGCACGGCCTCTTCGCGGAAATTGACGTTGACTGCATTGCCATCGCGGCTGATGCCGGCGTGGCGGATGTTCTTCTCGCGCAGCATGCTGCGCACATCGCCGGTCAGGCTCTCGGCTTTCTTGGTCAGGGCCGACTTCATGTCGACCTGCATCAGGAAGTGCACGCCGCCGCGCAGGTCCAGACCCAGGTACATGGGGTTGGCGTGCAGGGCGGTCAGCCAGCGCGGCGAACGCGACAACAGATTGAGCGCGACGATGTAGCTCGGGTCGCTGGGGTCGGTGTTCAGCGCCTTGCTGATCGCGTCCTTGGCTTTGACCTGGGTGTCGAGGTCGGCAAAGCGGGCCTTGACGGAGTTGCCTTCGAACTGAACATAGTCCGGCTTGATCTGCGCATCGCTGAGCGCCTTTTCGACCCGGGCGGCCACGGCCGAGTCCACCTTGACGGTGACCTTGCCGCTGGACACCTGCACGGCAGGCGCTTCACCGAAGAAATTCGGCAGCGTGTAGATGAAGCCGATCAGCAGCGCGACAACAAGGATCGCGTACTTCCACAGCGGATAACGGTTCATGAAGGCTTCCTCTCAGGCCCATGCACCGGGGCTGCCGCCTCGAAACATCAAGGCAGTGCCGGCGGTGCCGGGTGAGCCCGCCGCACGCGGCGGCAGGCTGGCTAGTCCAGCGGCGCCGCCTCCCTCTGCGGAGCGGGCCGACCGGTGTTCTTGGATTGGCTTACTTGATGGTGCCCTTGGGCAGCACTTGCACCACGGCGCCGCGCTGCACTTGCAGTTCCACACCATTGGCGACTTCCAGGCTCAGATAGCTCTCGCCCACCTTGCTGATCTTGCCCAGCAGACCGCCGGAGGTGATGACTTCGTCACCCTTGGCGATGGCGTCGATCATGGCCTTGTGCTCCTTCTGGCGCTTCATCTGCGGACGAATCATCACGAAATAGAGCACCACAAACATCAGCACCAGGGGCAGCATGCTCAGCAGGCTGGATTCCGGTGCAGCAGCTGCCGCGGGAGCAGCTTGGGCGAAAGCATTGGAGATGAACACGAGGAAATTCCCTTTGGAGATGTGGTGAAGCCGAGTGGTCGGGCGCGATTCAATCGACACCCAGTTCTGGGCCAGGGCGGCATCAAATGAACGGCGGATTGTATGTGCGCCACGACCTCACCCGTTGCCCAGACCAACCCGTAGCCGGCACGTTTGGGGCAGCGCAGAACGAAGTCGACGCCGGAGTCGCTGTATTTGGGGTTGCGCCCGCTTGACGGCAAGCCCTTCAATAAATATATTTACAGAATACCAACGGAGTTCTTCATGACCGACCTCAGCCCAACAATCCCCTGCGCCCGTGCCGACCTGCCCCGCTGGACCGGCGTTTTCCCCGCTGTGACCACCAAGTTCAAGGCCAACGAAGACCTGGACATTGCCGAGATGGAGCGCCATTTCGACTTCCAGATCCAGAACGGCGTGCATGGCCTGGTCACCGGCGGCTCGCTCGGCGAAGCCAGCACGCTGACACTGGAAGAGAAGCTCGAGGTTGCCGCCACCGCCCTGCGCGTTTCGGCCGGCCGCGTGCCGGTGCTGGCCAATGTGTCGGAAACCAGCACCCGCAATGCCATCCGCTATGTCGAAGCCGCCGCCAAGCTGGGCGTTCAGGGCTTGATGCTGATGCCGGCCGTGCTCTACCCGGCCGACACGCGCGAGGCCATGGCCAATGTGCGCACCATCGCGCAGGCCGCCCAGCTGCCCATCATGATTTACAACAACCCGGTGTCCTACCGCGTGGACCTCAAGCCCGAGGACATGGTGGAGCTGGCCGATTGCGAGTGGCTGGTGGCCATCAAGGAATCGACCGACAACATCCGTCGCGTCACCGACCTGCGCAATGCCCTGGGCACCCGCTACCAGCTCTTCATCGGCGTCGACGACCTGAGCTTCGAAGCCCTGGCCCTGGGCTGCGAAGGCCTGCTGGCTGGTTTGTGCGATGCCTTCCCGGCAGAAACCGTGGCGCTGTACAAGCTGATGCAGGCCAAGCGCTACGACGAAGCGCTGAAGATCTACCAGTGGTTCATGCCCCTGCTGCACCTCGATGTCAGCGCCAAGCTGGTGCAAAACATCAAGCTGGCCGAGGCCATGGCTGGCGTTGGCAACGAGCACGTGCGCCGCCCGCGCCTGCCCCTGGTCGGCGCCGAACGCGAACGCGTGGCCACCATCATCCAGCGGGGCCTGGACACCCGGCCCGACCTGAGCGGCCTGTTCTGATTGCCCGAGCAGGCCCGGGGCCTGCGATGATGCGCCCATGAAAACCAGCCGAACCCAGGACTCCAGCCTCATCAGCTCAGCCGCCGCCACCGCGGCAGACGGCGAGCCCGACAAGCGCCGCTATGCCGACCAGGCCTACGACGCACTGGAGTCCATGATCGCCACCCTGGAGTTGCGTCCGGGCGCACCCATCGTCGAGGCCGAGCTGATCGAGCGCACCGGCCTGGGACGCACGCCCACCCGCGAGGCCCTGATGCGCCTGGTGGCCAGCGGCCTGATCGTGCAGCAGCCGCGCCGCGGCCTGCTGGTCAGCGACATCCGCCTGGCCGAGCATCTGGATCTGATCGAGGCGCGGCGCGTGCTGGAGCGGCTGATCGCGACCTCCGCCGCGCGCCGTGCCACGCCGCAGCAGCGCCAGGATCTGCTGCACTGCGCGCAGCAGATGATCAAGGCCAGCCAGGCCGGCGATCTGGCGGCTTACATGGCGGCCGACCAGGCGCTGGACCATGTGGCGCATGCGGCCTGCCGCAACCCATTCGCGGTGGCGGCCGTCGTGCCCATGATCATCCAGTGCCGGCGCTTCTGGTACGCCTACCAGCACCAAGGCGATATGAGCGAAGGCTCGCGCTGCCACCTGGTGCTGGCCGAGGCCATCGCGGCCGGCGAGTCCGAGCGCGCCAGTGCCGCGGCCGATGGCTTGATGGACTATCTGCGCAGCTTTGCCAGCGCCGTCATCGCCTGACATCTTTTTCAGTCATCTTCACGCCATGCGCATCATCGATTCCCACACCGGCGGCGAGCCGACCCGCATCCTGATTGACGGCGGCCCGGACCTGGGCCGCGGCAGCATGGCGGAGCGACTGACGCGCCTGCGCGAGCAGCACGACGCCTGGCGCAGCGCCATCGTCAACGAGCCGCGCGGCTCGGACGTGCTGGTCGGCGCCCTGCTGTGCGAGCCGCAAGACCCGACTTGCAGCGCGGGCGTGATTTTCTTCAACAACGTCGGCTACCTCGGCATGTGCGGCCACGGCACCATCGGCCTGGTCGCCACGCTGGCTTATCTCGGGCGCATCCAGCCGGGCGAGCACCGCATCGAGACGCCGGTGGGCACGGTCAGCGCCACCCTGCACGCCGACGGCAGCGTCACCGTCGCCAATGTGCCGGCCTACCGCTGGGCTCGCCAGATTCCCGTGGAAGTGCCCGGCCATGGCCGCGTCCACGGCGATGTGGCCTGGGGCGGCAACTGGTTCTTCCTTTGCGATGACCATGGGCTGGACCTGCGCCTGAGCGAGGTCGAAGCCCTGACCGATCTGTCCTGGCGCATCCGCCAGGCCTTGCAGGCCCAGGGCATCACTGGCGAAGGCGGCCAGGAGATCGACCACATCGAACTGATCGGGCCGGCCCGAAACCCAGCCCACCAGGGCCGCAACTTCGTGCTCTGCCCCGGCAAAGCCTACGACCGGTCCCCCTGCGGCACCGGCACCAGCGCCAAGATCGCCTGCCTGGCGGCCGACGGCAAGCTGGCGCCCGGGCAAGCCTGGGTGCAGGAAAGTGTGATCGGCAGCCATTTCACGGCAAGCTACCAGGCCGCAGAGGGTGGCCGCGTGCTGCCGCGCATCCACGGACAGGCGTTTGTCACCCTCGATGCAAACCTGGTCTTCCAGCCCGGCGACCCCTTCGCCTGGGGCATCCGGGACGAAGGCCAGACCCTCGGCGCCAGCGCCGGCTGATGGCCGCCAGCCCCCTACCCACGCGTCGCCATGCCGATGTGATCGTCATCGGCGGTGGCATCATCGGCGCCGCCTGCGCCCGCGAGTACGCACGCCAGGGCCTGAGCGTGGCCGTGGTCGAGCCGGGCCCGATCGGCGGCGGCGCCACGGCGGCATCGATGGGCCATCTGCTCACCGTCGATGCCCTGGACCCGGCCGATCAAACCGAATCGGATTTCAGCCGCCGCAGCCTGCAGCTCTGGCAAGACTGGCTGCAAGCCCAGGAGGCGCACCGCGAGCTGGCCGAGTACAGCCGCTGCGGCACGCTCTGGCTGGCCGCAGACGCCGAGGAGCTGGACCTGGCCGAGCGCAAGTGCGCCTGGTTTGGCGGCCAGGGCCTGGCGGCGGAGATGCTCAAACCTGAGGCCTTGTTCGAAGCGGAACCCCTGCTGCGCCGCGACCTCTGGGGCGCCCTGCGTGTGCCCGGCGATGGCCGCGTCTACCCACCGCGCGTGGCGGGCCGCTGGCTGCAGGAGGCACAGGCCAAGCTCTTCCGCGCCCGGGCCGTCGGTTTTGATGGCGCCTCGGTGCGCCTGGACAATGGACGCGAACTCTGGGGCGCCATGACCGTGATCTGCACCGGCCTGGCCGCGCAGCAGCATCTGCCCGCCGGCTGGCTGCTGCCCAAGAAAGGCCATCTGGCCATCACCCAGCGCCACCCCGGCCGGGTGCAACACCAGTTGGTCGAGCTAGGCTACTTGAAGCGCGCCCATCTGGTGGACCAGGACACGGTGTCCTTCAATCTGCAGCCGAGGCCGGGCGGACAGCTGCTGATCGGCTCCTCGCGCCAGATCGGCCGCGAGGATCGCGAGCTGGACCCCGCGCTGCTGAAGCAGATGCTGCGCCAGGCGCTGCACTACATGCCGGGCCTGGGCGAGCTCAGCCTGCTGCGCTGCTGGACCGGCGTGCGCCCCGCCAGCCGCGACGGCCAGCCCCTGATCGGCGCTCACCCCCTCTTACGCCGCTGCTGGCTGGCCACAGGGCACGAAGGCCTGGGCATCACCACGGCCCTGGCCACGGCCGAGCTGCTGGTGCAGCTGAGCCTGGGCCAGCCCTGTAGCCTGGACCCCAGTCCTTTCCGACCCGAACGTTTCAGCGAAAGCCAGCATGTCGTTGTCCCAGCCTGAGTTCCAGGTTTTCATCAACGGCCGGGCCCTGCAGGTGCCGGCCCATTGCAATGTGGCCGCGTCCCTGCAGCGCGCGGGCTTGAGCCACAGTCGCCGCTCCGAGACCGGGCAGCCACGTGCCGCGTTCTGCGGCATGGGCCAATGCCAGGAATGCCGGGTTCGCATCGATGGCCATGATCACCGGCTGGCCTGCATGACCTTGGTGGTCGACGGCATGCAGATCGAGACGCAGACATGAGCAGCACATCGCAGCGTAAGGCTCAGCACTTGCAAGCCGATATCCTCATCATCGGCGCCGGGCCGGCAGGCATCGCCGCCCTGCTGCCCTTGCTGGAGGCCGGCCGGCGTGTGATCTGGGTGGAGCAATCGGCGCAGGCCGGCGGCCAGATCTGGCGAGCGGGCCTGCCTGCCCACTGGCGCGCTCAGGTCGAGGCGGCCTTGAGCCACCCTTCGCTGCAGTGCTGCTTCGGCCATGCGGTGATCGATGCGCACATTGAAGCGACCGATCAGGCCGTGAGCCTGCGGCTGTACCAGCCGGCGCACCCGAACCGAGTGCCGGTCCAGGTGCAGGCGCCCCAGTTGCTGCTGGCCACCGGAGGCCGCGAGCGTTTTCTGCCCTTTCCGGGCTGGACCTTGCCTGGCATCACCGGGGCTGGAGGGTTGCAAGCCCTGGTCAAGCAAGGCTGGCCCATCGAAGGCCAGCGTGTGGTGCTGGCCGGAAGCGGCCCCCTGCTGCTGGCCGCGGCAGACACGGTGCGACAGGCCGGCGGGCAGATCCTGCTGATTGCAGAGCAAGCCTCGCGCGCCAGCCTGCTTCGCTTTGCGGCTGGCTTGCCCGCGACCAAAGCGGCGCAGGCGGCCGGCTTGGCATGGCGGCTGCGCGGCATCCCCTATCGCAGCGGCACCTGGGTGCAAAGCGCGAGCGGCGATGGCCGGCTGCAAAGCATACAGCTGAGCACGGGGCGAGCGACTTGGGCCCTGGACTGCGATGCGCTGGGCCTGGGCTTCGGGCTCTTGCCCAACACCGAACTGGCCCAAATGCTGGGCTGCCAGCTCACGGATGACGGCGCAATTGCCGTCGACGCCGGCATGGCCACCAACCTGCCCGGCGTCTTTGCCGCCGGGGAATGCACAGGCATTGGCGGCGTGGACAAGTCAGTGGTGGAAGGCTCGCTGGCCGCCCAGTCCATGCTCGGACGCGCCGGTGCCAGCCGTTCAAGACGGGGCGCTCTGAAGTTCGCCGACCTTTTGCAGCGCCGCTTCTCCTCGCGCCCAGAAGTGCTGAAGCTGGCCGACATCAGCACCACCATCTGCCGCTGCGAGGACGTCAGCCTGGGACAACTCAAGGCTCACAGCGACTGGCGCGAAGCCAAACTGCAGACACGCTGCGGCATGGGCGCATGCCAGGGCCGCATCTGCGGGCCGATTTGCGAAAGCCTGTTGGGCTGGCCAGCACAACAGAACCGCGGCCTGCGCACGCCGCTGCAAGCTGCACCCTTGCATCTGCTCGCTGAGGACTGACTCTTGTTGCGCTCGCTCAAGGTGCAAGCACACAGTCGCCGCAGACGAAAAGCCCATAAAAAAAGCGACCCGAGGGTCGCTTTTTTGACATCGATCGAGAACGATCAGAAGTTGTGACGGATACCAGCAGCCAGCGAGCTGAAGTCACCAGCGCTCTTGGCGGCGGTGGAGTCGATAGCAGTGTAGAAACCGTACACCTTGGTACGCTTGCTCAGGTTGTAGTTGTAGCCCAGGGTGTACTGCTTGGCACCATTGGAACCAATCGAACCACCTGCCTTGGAGCCACCAACATTCAGATGGAACTCCGAAGCGCCCATCACGTACATCGCCGACACGCGAGCGATGGTGCGGGAATCGTTGGCTCCAGTGCCCATATCTTCACGTTGAACATAGGCGCCCAGAACGATGGAGCCCAATTCATACAGACCGCGCACGGCGAACTGCTTGGCGCTACCAACCTTGCTGAAGCCAGCGCCCAGGTGCAAAGGGCCTTGATCGTAGTTACCGGAGATATCCAGGCTGCGAGGCTCAGCACCCTCGCCCGCGCCCACGGCAAACTCACCCGAGAAACCACCGACGGTGGGGGTGAAATAGCCAACCTTGTTCTTTTGCTTGAAGGTTGCGAACGAATACAGTTCATCCGAAGAAGAACCGGTGTCATGGTTGTGGTTGCTGATGTAGTCAGCGGTGGCGAAGTAGGAGCCCGGGGTCCAACGACCCAGACGCACAGCACCGAAAGCGCCGCTCAGTTGCACGGAAGCTTCACGGTTCCAGAAGTCACCGGTGGCTGCACCGTTGTCCGAATTCAGGCCGTGTTCCAGGGCGAAGCTGGCCTTCAGACCGCCGCCCAGGTCTTCTTGACCCTTGAAGCCCAGACGCGAAGCGTTGTTGGCCACGACGACCTTGCGATCACCGGCGCCAACCTTCTGGCTTTCGACGGTGGTGTTGATACGGCCCCACAGGGTGACCGAGCTTTGAGCGAAAGCGGCGGGAGCGGCCAGAGCTGCGATAGCAGCCACGAGAGCGATCTTTTTCATCGTATGCCTTTTGTGAGTTGAGTGTGTGCTGGGCTTAGCCGCCCGGTCTTCTGCGCAATGTGAGGGAAGTATAGAAGTGGCTCGGAGCGCTGAAACAGCACCGACGCGAATTTGCAACACTTCTCTGGTACACCTCATTTCGTGCGGATCGGCACTTGCCAGAACGGTCGATTGGCTCGCTCACGCCAGCTCGTCGAGGCCCAGGCCACCCAGATGTGCGTCATCGTTCCAGCCCACGAGCGTGAAACCGGCGTCGGAAAAAAGCAGGCGGTTGATCGCCGCATTGCCCAGCGTCCAGGTGCGCGGCGCTTGAAGGGGCAAGCGCGTGGCCGCGCGGTACAGGCAGTCGAGCACGCCGCCATGGGTCATGATCAACACGGTCTGCCCGGCGTGTTGCTGCAGCACACGCTCCACAGCAGACACGCTGCGTGCATAAAACTCTTGCAAGGTTTCACCGCCCTCGGCACCGAAATCCGGATCGCGGCGCCGCCAGCGCTCGCTGTGATCGGGCCAGCGCTCGGCAATCTCCTGCCAGGTCTGGCCCTGAAACACGCCGAAGCTGCGCTCCCGCAGGCCTGGATCCAAGTGCACGGGATGCCCGAGCGCCGCGGCTGCAGCGGCAGCGGTCTCGCGCGCCCGACCCAGATCACTGCTATAGACCACGTCCACGGATTCCCCGGCCAAGACCTCGCCCAGACGCTGGGCCTGAGCACGCCCGGTGTCGTTCAGGGGCACATCGAGCTGGCCTTGGATGCGCTTGTCTCGGTTCCAGGCCGTTTCGCCATGGCGAATGGCGAGCACGCGTGTGCTGCTGTCCAGCGGCATGGCCTCAAACACCCCAGACCAGGTCGTTGTCGGCGCGCTGGGCATGGCGGATCAACTCGATCAGCGGCCAGGCGCGCTGACGCAGGCTGATGCCCTCGCGTCGCGGCAGCGGCTCACCGGCGGCCTCGGCTTCGGCTTGCAGCTGAGCAAACGCTGCCTCGTCCTCGGCCACCGCCTGCTCCAGGCTCGAAATTGCGGCCGGCAGCTCGGCGCCGCGCAAAATGCCCTGCGGGGAAGGCTCGCGCCCCAGCAGGCGCAGGATCTGCTCGCCCTGCGGCTGCAACATGATCACGTCGGCGCCGGCCTTGGATTTGAAGCGGTAGATCATGGTGAAGGTCCTCCCCGAAATGGCTGTTCAGATGAATGCCAGCCATTGTCGGCGCAGTCATGGCTGCGCGGGCGGCTTCAGATCAACAAGCCGCCCATCAGCCGCATGCCGCCACCCGGGCTGCTGGGGTTGCCGCGGCGCCAGACCCGCTCCTCGAATTCCTGCGGCCCCAAGGCCGGGGCGTAGAGGTAGCCTTGGAACTCGTCACAGCCGGCGCGCAGCAGGAAGTCGCGCTGGGCTTCGGTCTCCACGCCTTCGGCAATCACATGCAGGCGCAGCGCCTGCCCCATCTGGATGATGGCATTGACGATGCCGGCATCGCTGGCGTCTGAAGGCAAGGCCTTCACGAAGCTGCGATCGATCTTGAGGCGCTGAATGGGGAAGCGCTTCAGGTAGCCGAGGCTGGAGTAACCGGTGCCGAAGTCGTCGATGGACATGCACACGCCCAGCGCCGCCAGGCTTTGCAGCCGGCGCAAGGCTTCTTCGGCATCGCGCAGCAGGATGGATTCGGTCAGTTCCAGCTCCAACAAGCCCGGCGGCAGGCCCGAGGCCCGCAAAGCATGGGCCACCGTGTCGGCAAACTGGCTTTGCTGAAACTGCAGCGCCGAGACATTCACAGCGACCGGCATGCGCCAGCCCTGGCGCAGCCATCGCGCCGCCTGCTCGACGGCCTGATGCAAGACCCACTCGCCGATGGCGACGATGAAGCCGCTCTCTTCCGCAACCGGAATGAACTCGGCCGGCGAGATCTCGCCACGCAGCGGGTCGCGCCAGCGAATCAGCGCCTCAGCGCCGATCACCTGTCCGCTGGCCAGATTGATCTGTGGCTGGTAGTGCAGGCGGAACTGCCCCTCCTGCAGCGCCTGGCGCATGGCGTGGTCCAGGCGCATGCGCGAGAGCAGGTCCACATCCTTGCGCGGCTGGTGGAAGTGAAAGGCCGAACGGCCGCTTTCCTTGACCCAGTGCATGGCCTGTTCGGCGCTGCTCATCAGCTCATCGGCCGTGGCGCCATCGCCCGGGAACAAGGCGATGCCGGTGCTGCAGGTGACCGTGAAACTCAGGGTGTCGAAGCAGAACGGCCGCGCCATCGCCTCCTGGACCCGGCGCGCGGCGTTTTCGGCGCCGCGTGCGTCGGCCTGGTGGATCAGCAGGGCGAACTCATCCGCGCCCAGTCGGGCCACCATGTCCACTTCGCGCAGACAGGCCTTCAGACGCTCGGCCACTTCGCGCAGCACGCGATCGCCATAGGAATGGCCCAAGGTGTCGTTGATTTGCTTGAAGCGATCCAAATCGACATTGAGCAAGGCAAAGGGTGCGCTTTCGCGCTTGGCCATGGCCTGGGCATAGTCGATGCGCTCGGCCAGAGCCCGGCGGTTGGGCAGGCCGGTCAACATGTCGGAATGGGCCAGCTCCTCGATGCGTTGGCTGGCCGCCAGTTTTTCACTCAGATCGCGGAACGAGTAGACCCGGCCAATCGGCCGACCGCGGCTGAACTGCGGCAGGGATACCCGCTCCAGCACCCGGCCGTCCAACAAGCTGATCACATCGCTGCTCTGCAGCAAGGCGGCGTCCTGGATGGCCGAGAGCCGCGCCACATAGGCCGCACCGTCCACGACGCTGCGGCGCATCCAGGTCTGCACCGCCTCGTCATTGCGCTCTCGCAGCAGGTCTTGCGGAATGCCCCAGAGCGAGGCAAAACGGCGGTTGAAGGAGCGCATGCGCCCGGCCAGATCGACCACCAGAATGCCGTCGGCCGTGGATTCCAGCGTGGCCTGAAGCTCGGCCACCAAGGCCTCGCGTTCCTCCTCTGCCTGGCGCTGCAGGGTTTGGTCGCGCACACTGACCAGCCAGCAGCCGTTACCCGGCATGGCCGCATCGGCGACAAAGCTGATACGCCGCGTCACCCACAACATGCGGCCATCGGCGTGGCGCATCACGGTGTCGGACAGCAGATGGGCCTGACGATCCTGCGCGGCCTCCATCCAGAACATGACGTCCTCGGGCGAGCTGGCCAGTGCCTCCACCCCTTGACCTTGCCATTGCTCGGCGCTCAGGCCCAGCAAGGCGGCCGCACCTGCATTCACCGCAAGAATGCGGCGGCTGCTCCCATCGACCAGCCACGCGGCCTCCAGCATGCCCTCAAGCAGGGCGATCTGGGCGGGCGTGGCAGTCGTTGGTGAGGGCAGCGGCAGGCTGACCAGGGTCACGCCGCCAACTCCGCGGCACCCGGACCCAGCGTCGGCTCGAAAAAGTAAGCCAGACGGGTGCGAGGGCTGAGGTAATCCAGCGAAGCGCGTGGCAAGTGCTGCGGCTTCAGGCTGCGGCGGATGCCCAGGTCGGCATGCTGCTCCAGGTTCAGGATCAGCGCCTCTTCGCGCGGCACCTTGGGGTCGTGAACCATGACCTTGGGCTTGAGCGGCCGCGAGGAATTGACCGCCACCACCAGGGCGAAGCGGTCGTCGGTCAGCTGCACCGTCGAACCCGGCGGGTAAACGCCCATCATGCGGATGAAGGCGTTGAGCATGGTCGCGTCAAAACGATTGCGCCCCTGCGCGAACATCAGGGACAGGCCCTCGTGCGGCGTCATGGCCTTGGAGGCCAGCAGGGGATTGCACAAGCCATCGAAACGATTGACCAGGGACACGATGCGCGAGCCGGCGCTCATGCGATCGACATTGATGCGCTGCGGGAAACCGCTGCCATCGGCGTTCTCATGATGCTGCGCAATGATGAGCAAGGGCCCGGCGGCCAGACCCATGCCCTGGGCCAGGGCCACGCCCTTGGCCACATGGGACTGGTAGCCGTTCAGTTCGGCCGCCGTGAAGCTGTCGTCGCGGTGGCGCAGGCGGGCCAGCACCTCGGTCTTGCCGATGTCATGCAGCAGGGCGCCGACGCCCAGGTCCATCATTTCCTCGCGGCCGAGGCCGAAAGCTCGGCCCAGCAGCAAGGAGATGATGGAGACATTCAGGGCATGGGCCGTGCCGCGGTCACCGGCACCTTCGTTGAGCAGGCGGATGTTGAGATCACCCTCGACCAACATCTTGTCGAGCAAGGCGGCGGTCAAAGCCGTGGCTTGATCACGCGCATGACGTGGATCGGTGGGCACCAGATCCATCACGCCACGAAAGGCACCAGCGGCCTCCGCGTACTGGCGCTCACAGAGATTGAGTGCCGCGCGCTGGGCCTCCAAGGCCTTGCGATGCGCTTCGCGCGCCAGCTCTTCAGCCGACAACGCATTGGACACTTCAGGCGCAGGCTCGGGAGGAAGGGGCGAGGCTTCAGTCTGCAGATCGCTCTTGCCCGGACTCCAACGCACCTGCTGCAGCCCGAGGCGACGCAGGATCAGCAACTGGTCTTCGGAACTCAGCTTGAAGCTGCTGAGAGGAAAGGGATGCGACATCCAGCCCAAATCCAGATGGATGAACATCCCCACCTTCAACTGGCCGACATCGATCAAAGGATCTGCAGTGGTGTCCTTCATTTTCTTTCTACGCCATTTTGACGGCGCCCTCTGGCTCAGCTTCGGCCGCGGCGCCACCAAACTTGAGCCCTGTCGCCAGTATTGCCCATCACTGACGCACGCCCATGAAACGGCGTGCAAATTGTCACGCCTGCGAACAAGAAAGCTGGACCTGACCCCTTCGAAATGTTCACTTGAAGAACCAATGTTCTAATTAAGAACCAAACAACGTCTGGGCCGAATGCGCGCCCGTTCACACCCTGCCCTTGGCATATCGGCCAGCTGAGCAGAAATGCACAGCTCGAACGAGACCCTTGGGTAGTTTTCACCGCCTCTCAATGCTGCTGGAGACCCAAGGCCATGAACCACGCCTACATCTGCGACGCCATCCGCACCCCCTTCGGCCGCTACGGCGGCGCGCTGTCTTCCGTCCGCGCCGACGACTTGGGCGCCATCCCCCTGCGCGCCCTGATGGCACGCAACCCCGGCGTGGATTGGGAAGCGGTCAGCGATGTGCTGTACGGCTGCGCCAACCAGGCGGGTGAAGACAACCGCAACATCGCTCGCATGTCGGCCCTGCTGGCCGGCCTGCCGATCGGCGTGCCGGGGGTGACCCTGAACCGGCTGTGCGGCTCGGGCCTCGATGCCGTCGGCATGGCCGCACGCGCCATCCGCGCCGGCGAAGCCGATCTGATGCTGGCCGGCGGCGTGGAAAGCATGAGCCGCGCACCCTTTGTGATGCCCAAGGCCGAGAGCGCCTTTTCGCGCAACAACGCCGTCTACGACACCACCATCGGCTGGCGTTTTATCAACCCACTGATGAAGGCGCAGTACGGCGTCGACTCCATGCCCGAAACGGCCGAGAACGTGGCCAGCGAGTTCGGCATCTCGCGGGCCGACCAGGACCGCATGGCCCTGGCCAGCCAGCAGAAAGCCGTGGCCGCCCAGGCCGCTGGCTTTTTTGCGGCCGAGATCACCCCGGTCCACATCGCCCAGAAAAAGGGTGATGCCTTGACCGTCGATCAGGATGAACACCCGCGCGCCACCAGTCTCGAAGCGCTGGCCAAGCTCAAGCCCATCGTGCGCCCGGACGGCACGGTGACGGCCGGCAATGCCTCGGGCGTCAACGATGGCGCCTGCGCCTTGCTCCTGGCCAGCGAAGCGGCCGCCGCCCGCCATGGCCTGACCCCGCGCGCCCGCGTGCTGGGCATGGCCACCGCAGGCGTGGCGCCGCGCATCATGGGCATGGGGCCGGCGCCGGCCACGCAAAAGCTGCTGGCTCAGACCGGCGTCAGCCTGGCCCAACTCGACGTGATCGAGCTCAACGAAGCCTTCGCCGCCCAAGGCCTGGCGGTGCTGCGCCAGCTGGGCGTGGCCGACGACGATGCGCGCGTCAACCCGAACGGCGGCGCCATCGCCTTGGGCCACCCGCTGGGCGCCAGCGGTGCACGCCTGCTGACCACGGCGGTGAATCAGCTGCATCGCAGCGGCGGCCGCTACGCCCTGTGCACCATGTGCATCGGTGTGGGCCAAGGCATCGCCGTGCTGATCGAGCGGGTCTGAGCTCGCTTAAACGCAAGAAACAATCTTTCGATCCAGGGAAAATTGCCAATAATCGACCTGGAACGCAATAACATTTCTTTACACGCGCTGCTCCTGCAGCGCTTTTTTCTATCCGACAAACGGCTTCACATGTCTTTTGGCATGGCCCGATGTGCATGGGATACTGAATTCAATTCACCAAGCGGACATCACGCGTGAAACCTGCCCGGAGGGGACAGGACCGGGGCCCAACACCCGATGCGATGCTCGCTCAGGCCAAAAATTTCAGCTTTCGTCTTTCTTTTCTTTCACCCCAGCCAGCCCTGCCAGGCCGAATCATCTCAGCCAGATTCACAGACTTGATTTGAAACGTGAATGCGAAGCATTCGCTGTTCTAATGTTCCGTGTCGGGTGCTCGCACCGGATACTGGGAAGCGCCTGAAACGCCGCCTGAAGGGCGAGCGGGCGCCTGCGTGTGAACCCGGCTCGGCCGCTTCGTCGGCCCGAGAGATGAATCAACCCGGCAATCGACCGGGGTGGAATTTGATGGTCTTGAATCCTGAAACGCGCTCTGAGCCTTGAGGGCGCCCAACACACATCGCCATGTCTGCTGCACGCGCATTTGAAGACCTGACCGCACTGGCGGTCCCCGCTCTGACCGAGCCTTCGCTCGACAAGGGCGCCCTGCCCGCTGTCGCCAAGTCCGACAGCAAGCCCTCCAACGATGGCCCGCTCAAGCGGGATCTGGTGGCCGGCTTGGAAAAAGGCCTGGCCGTGATCGAAGCCTTCGATCAAGAACGCCCCCGCCTGACCATCAGCGAAGTGGCAGGCCGGACCGGCCTGACCCGCGCCGCTGCGCGCCGCTACCTGCTGACCCTGACCCACCTGGGCTTTGTCACCCAGGATCGCAAGATGTTTGCGCTCTCGCCCAAGGTGCTGCGCCTGGGCCAGAGCTATATGCACTCGGCCCGCCTGCCGCGCATCGTCGAGCCCGAGCTGCACAAGCTGGCCTATGCACTCAAGGAAGCCAGCTCGGCCGGCGTGCTGGATGGCGGCGACGTCATCTGCATCGCCGCCACCAGCGCTGGCCGCGTGGTCTCCCCCACCCTGCAGCCCGGCGCCCGCGTGCCGGCCTACTGCGCCGCCAACGGCCGCGTGATGCTGGCCGCCCTGCCACAGGCCGAGGTGGACGACTGGATCGCCCGCCAGCAGCTGACCCCGCTGACCCCACACACCATCACCCACCCGGAACGCCTGCGCATCGAGATCGCCCGCGCTCGCGCCCTGGGTTATGCCTGCATCGACCAGGAGCTGGAGCTGGGCCTGCGCACCGTGGCCGTGCCGCTGCGCAACTACCGCGGCGATGTGGTCGCGGCCATGAACATCAGCGTCCATGCCTCACGCATGAGCATGGACCAGATGGTCGAGCACTGCCTGCCGCCGCTGCTGCAAGCCCAAGCCCATCTGCGCATGCTGCTCTGAACCCCGCCTCAGGCCCATGAACGGAAAAGCCACCCCGCCGAACCGGCGCGGTGGCTTTGTTTCTTTTTGCCGCTGAAGCGACCGCAGCTCAGGCCCAGCGGCGCTGCTGCAGCAGCGGGCTGACGCGGTAGCGCTCGCTGCGGTAGGCGGCGAACAAGGCATCGAGCAGCTCGACCACGCGCTCCGCGCCCAGCAGCGCCAGCCACTCGAAAGGCCCGGCCGGGTAGTTGACGCCGAGCTTCATCGCCAGATCGGCGCCTTGCTCGTCGCAAACCCCCTGCCAGACGGCATCGCTACCCTCATTGACCAGCATGGCCACGGTACGAGCCACGGCCAGGCCCGGCACATCGCGCAGCTCCAGCATTTCCCAGCCCAGCGCATGCCAGAGCAGGCGCACAGCCTCACGCGCATTCGAAGAACAACGCGGGCCAAAGGCCACGGCCAGACCATCGACACGATCAGGGGCGACAGGCCAGTCCATCACCGCGAGCTCCGCATAACGACGCTCGTGGGCAATCTGGGCGGCCGTGCGGCCATCGCTAAGGTGCAGATGCACCTCGCCCAGCACCAGGCCCACCCAGTCGGCCGATTCGCCGCGGCTGAAGCTCAGGCCCCGGTGCGCAAACCAAGCGGCCAAAGCCTCCACCAGCGGGCCGCGCCCGACCAGGCTGAGGGCCGGCAGCGCGGCACTGACAGGCTCGATCGGCGCCGGCGGCGTCGGTGGGCCGACGTAAAAGCCCTTGCCGACCTTGCGGCCCAGACGCCCGCCATCCACCAAGGCCTTTTGCACCAAGGAGGGCTGGTAACGCTTGTCGCCGAAGTTGGCCTCGAACACCGACTGGGTGACCAGGTAGTTGGTGTCGTGGCCGATCAGGTCCATCAGCTCGCACGGCCCCATGCGGAAGCCGGCGCTGCGCAAGGCCCGGTCGATCTGCTCGGGCGTGCCCGCCTGCTCCTGCAGCAGGGCCAGAGTCTCGGCGTAGTAGGGCCGGGCAATGCGGTTGACGATGAAGCCAGGCGTGCTTTTGGCGTGCACCGCCGTCTTGCCCCAGCTGCGTGCCAGCTGCGCGATCACCTCGGCCACGCCAGCGTCCGTCTCGGCGCCCCAGACCACCTCGACCAGCTTCATCAGCGGCACGGGGTTGAAGAAGTGCATGCCGACCAGGCGCTGCGGGTGCTTCATGCCATTGGCCAGGGCGGTGACGCTGATGGACGAGGTGTTGGTGGCGATGATGGCGCCCTCACCCAGCAGCCCGTCCAGCTCCTGCAGCAGGGCCTGCTTGGGCTCGAGCTTCTCGATGATGACCTCGATCACCAGGGTGGCCTCGGCCAGCTCCGCCGTCTGACGGGCTGGCTGGATGCGGGCCATGATGGCGGCGCGTTCCTCGGCCTCCATGCGCCCCTTGTTGACCAGGCCGTCCAGGCCCTTGCCGATCTGGGCCAAGGCCGCAGCGGCTGCGCCTTCACGCACATCAAGCAAGCGCACCGGATGGCCGGCCTGCGCCGCCACCTGGGCGATGCCGGCGCCCATCACACCGGCGCCGACTACGCCGATCAGGGCGTCAGCTGCTGGCCGCTGGGCCACATGCCAGCCCGAGGTATGGATCGCGCTCGTCATCACAGGCCCTCCTTGCTGGCACTGGCTTCAGCGGCAGGCACCCAGGCCGCCGGGCGCTTGGCCAGAAAGGCGGCAAAGCCTTCGCGTGCCTCATCGCCGAGGCGCACACGGGCGATGGTTTGGGCCGTCAGCTCACGCACCTCGGGCGTGACCAGCCCCACCTCCAGCTGGGCGAACAAGCGCTTGATCTCGCCCTGCGCGGCGGGACCGTTCTGCAGCAGCTCATGGATCCAGCGCTCCAGCGCAGCGTCGAGCTGTTCGGCCTCGACCACCTCATGCACCAAGCCCAGGCTCAAGGCCTCGGCGGCACCGATGCGGCTGGCCGTCAGGGCCAGGCGCTTGGCCTGGCGCGGGCCGACCGCGTTGATCACATAGGGGCCGATGACAGCGGGCAGGATGCCGAAGCGGGCCTCGCTGACCGCAAACTTGGCCTCGCTGCTGGCCACGGCGATGTCACAGGCGGCGGCCAGCCCGACCCCGCCGCCCAGGGCCAGGCCCTGGATGCGCGCGAGCACCGGTTTGGGGCAATGGGCGATGCGCTGCAGCATGTCGGCGAATTTGCGGGCGTCGGCCAGGTTCCAGTCCTGGCTGGCCTCGGACGCGCGCTTCATCCACTGGATGTCGGCGCCGGCACTGAAGGCCTTGCCAGCCCCAGCCAGCACGATCAGGCGCACATGCGGGTCAGCCACCAGGCGGTCCATGGACTGGGCCAGCTCGGCGATCATGGTTTCGTTGAAGGCGTTGAACACCTCGGGGCGGGTCATGGTCAAACGGGCCACGCCGCGCGGGTCCAGCTCGATATGCAAAGTCTCCACGGATGAATGCTCCTTGTTGTGCGGCAAGTATCGCAGCGCAGGGCCGCGGGGCTGGAGGCTTGGCGGCACAATCCAGCCATGTCCGCCCCCTTTCTCCAGCCGCTGCAATTGCAGGGCGAAGCGCTGCAGATCGAAGCCCAGTGGCTGGGCATCGAGCGCGAGGGGCGGCCCTTGACCGTCTTCCTGCACGAGGGGCTGGGTTCGCTGTCGCACTGGCGCGATTTCCCGCAGCAACTGTGTGAGGCCCTGGACTGCCGCGGCCTGGTCTACTCGCGTCCCGGCTATGGCCAGAGCAGCCCACGCCGCGAACTCTGGCCTCAAGACTATCTGCAGCGTCAGGCGCGTGACCAGCTACCCGCCTGCTTCGACGCACTGGGCGTGCCACGCGATGAGCGCCTCTTTCTCTTTGGACACAGCGACGGGGCCAGTCTGGCCCTGTTGTTCGCCGCGGCCTTTCCCGAGCGAGTACGTGGCGTGGTGGCAATGGCCCCGCATCTGTTCATCGAGCCCTGCACGATCGCCGGATTGCGCCAGGCTCGCCAAGCCTACGAGCAGGAGCCGGCCCTGCGCACCGCCCTGGCCCGCCACCACGCCGACACCGATTCGGCGTTCTATGGCTGGAACTCCGCATGGCTGCACCCCGGCTCCGAGCGCTGGAACATCGAGGATGAGCTGCGCGGGCGCCTGGCCTGCCCGGTGCTGGCCTTGCAGGGTGAAAACGACGAATACGGCAGCCTGGCCCAGATCAAAGCGATCGCGCGCCTGCACGCCGACACCAAACTTTGTGTCTTGCCCGGCTGTGGCCATGCACCCCAGCGCGAGCAAACCGAGGCGGTGATTGAGCACACAAACGCGCTGTTCCAGCGCTGCCTTGCATGAGCACTCTCGCGCGACGTGCACTGTTCAGCCTTTTGGGCAGCGCTGTGCTCGCCCCGCCCAGCCTGGCGCAGGAAGACGGCCCCCTGGTGGTGCGCCACGCCCTGAGCCAGGGCCAAAACGCCAAGGTCTTGAGTTACGAGCAAGTCGTGCTGCAGCTGTTGCTCGACAAGACGGTACCCAGTCATGGCCCCTACCGGCTGGAAGCCAGCGAGGTGGTGTCGCAGAACCGCGCCTTTCTGCAGATCCAGAGCGGCGAGATCGATCTGATCAGCGCCATGACCTCGGCAGCGCGGGAACGACAAAGCCTGCCGGTGCGCGTCTGCCTGTACCGCGGCCTGATGGGCGTGCGCCTACCGATCGCCTTGCACAGCCGAGTGGCCGAGTTGGAGGCCATCAGCAGCACCGCGCAAGCGCAGGCGCTGCGCACCGGTCAGGTGGCCGACTGGCCGGACACGCAGATCCTGGCTGCAGCGGGCTGGCGGCTGGAGCGGCTGCCACGGCTTGCCACCTTCGTGGAGATGCTGCGCCGCCGGCGCGTGGATCTCTTCGCCTTGGGCGCGACCGAGGTCTATCCCATCGTCGACGCTCAGCCTGATTTGCGCGTGTTGGAGCGCTGGTTGATTGCCTACCCCGCAGCCTTCTACTTCTTCGTCAGCCCCCAAAAGCCAGCCCTGGCCGAGCGGCTTCGCAAGGGCTGGGACTTGGTGCTCGCGGACGGTAGCTTTTTGGCCCTGTTTGAGCGCACGGTGGGCACCCAGCTCACACGGGCTCGCCTGGCCGAACGACTCTGGCTGCGTGTGCCCAATCCAGATCTTCCGAACGAAACGCCCTTGCTGGACACCCGACTCTGGCACCCCTTGGTACGCAGCCGGCTTCATCAGGCCGAAGGCCGCTGACGCGCCACCCTCACTCACCCGTTCTGAACCCCGAAAAAAGGTCCCTCACATGATTCTCGAAGTCGCCGATATCCGCATCCAACCCGGCCAGCAGGCCGCCTTTGAAGCCGCCATCCAGCACGGGATCGCCAGCGTGATCAGCCAGGCCCAGGGCTTCATCAAGGCCCAAGTTCAACGCGGCATTGAATCGCCAGAACGCTATCTGCTGCAGATCCAATGGGCGACGCTGGAGGATCACACCGTCCATTTCCGCGGCGGCCCGCTGTTTCCTGCATGGCGCGCCATCGTCGGCCCCTTCTTCGCCGAGCCACCCAAGGTCGAGCATTTCACTGCCATCTGAGTTGCGGCTGCAGCCGAGCTGGACCCGGCTGCAGCGGGGAATATTCACCGTATGACCCGGCGAGCGCCCCACATCAAAAAAGCCGCAGACCCCGAAAAGGGGCAGCGGCTTTTTCTGGACATCACCACGCGTGCCCGATGGCACGCATGGCTCAGTCGGCAAGATTACTTCTTGGCCTTCTTGGCGGCGGGCTTGGCAGCAGCCTTGGCCGGAGCGGCAGCGGTCTTGGCAGCCTTGCGAGCAGCAGCCTTGGGATCCACAGCGGCCTTGAAGCCAGCGCCCGGGGTGAACTTGGGCAGCTTGGCAGCAGCGATCTTGATCTTGTCGCCGGTGCTGGGGTTCACGCCGGTGCGGGCTGCGCGGGCGTGCTGCTTGAAGGAACCGAAGCCGGGGATGGACACAGCGCCACCCTTCTTGACGGTGGAAACCACGGCGTCCAGCAGGGTTTCCAGGATGCGGCCGGCTTCGGCCTTGGTCAGTTCGTGCTTGCTGGCCAGGTGTTCGATCAGTTCGGTTTTGTTCATTCCAGAATCTCGTCTCAGGTGATAGCCCGACCATCTCGGGCGCCGCTATTTTCTACGAATCCGCGACAAGCCCCATCACTACTTGCAAAAAGCTGGTGCGCAGGGTTCAATCAAAGCGCCAATCGCACGCGCAGGCCCTGTTTTTTCGCCATCGCAAGCAGTCCTCGGGCAGGCAAACTCCGCTGATCTTCGGCGTTTGCGCCTCAAGGTTTGGGTTGTGGCCAGGCAGGCTCTCTTGGTTTTCCGCCGCCCGTTTTCATGCCGTCAGAACAAGCGACGAACCGCCCCACGCTCGCCGAGAGCACGCCCAGCCCGGCCTCGCCGCCTTCGGCCATGGCCCACGGCCTCGACAGCAGCAGCCTGCTCGCAGCTCTGCCGCAACAGCTGTGGGTGCTCGATGCCCATCTGCAGCCGGTACTGGCTTCGCCCCTGCTGCAGGAGTTTCTCGGCCTCAATCTTCGCGAGCTCCAGACCCTGGGCTGGCGCCACATCATCCATCCGCTCGACCGGCTGGAATTCGATCTGCGCTGGCAGCAGGCCCTGCTCAGCGGGCATTTCGAGATGGACTACCGCCTGCGCGCCGCCGATGGCCGCTACCGCTGGCACCTGGCCTTGGGTCAGGTCTTGCCCAGCCAGGGCGAAGGGCCACGTCGCGTACTGGGCACCCACACCGACATCAGCGAACGCAAGGAATCCGAAGCCCGCTTGCGCGAAGCCGACGAGCTCTGGAAGCTCGCCTTGGAAAGCGTGGGCGACGGCGTCTGGGACTGGTATGTGCAGGACGAGGTCGAAATTTACTCGCCCCGCATCCTGCAGATGTACGGCTTCTCGGAGACCGAGATCAAGCCCAGCCCGGCCGAGCTTGATGCGCGCACCCATCCGGAAGACCGACAGCAGATGGAGCTGGACCGCGCCGCTCATTTTGCGGGTCATGTGCCGATCTACAGCAATGAGCACCGCGTGCTGTGCAAGGACGGCAGCTGGAAATGGATCCACAGCCGCGGCATGGTGATCAGCCGCGATGCCCAGGGCCGGCCTCTGCGCATGGTCGGCACCCACACCGACATCACCCAGCGCAAGCAGACCGAAGCCCTGATCTGGCACCAGGCTCATTTCGACGCACTCACCGGCCTGCCCAACCGCCGCACCCTGCGCGACCGCTTGGAACAGTTGCTCAGCAGCGCAAAAAGCGAGGGCGGTCGTCTGGCTCTGCTCTTCATCGACCTGGATCACTTCAAGGAAGTCAATGACACGCTCGGCCACGACATGGGCGACGCCCTGCTGCTGCAGGCAGCCGAACGCATCCGCGCCTGCGTGCGGCCGCAGGAGACGGTGGCCCGCATGGGCGGCGACGAGTTCACGGTCGTGCTGTCCGGCCTGAACAGCGCCGAAGAAGCCGAGCAGGTGGCGCAGAAGATCATCCAGTCCATGGCCAGCGCCTTCCACTTGCAGGACGAGCGGGTGTTTGTCTCGGCCAGCATCGGCATCAGCCTCTTCCCCGATGACGGGCAGCTGATCGAAGAACTGTTCAAGCACGCCGACCAGGCGCTCTATGTGGCCAAGGGCGCCGGGCGCAACCGCCTCGGTCATTTCACGCCCGATCTGCAGCAAGCCGCCCTCTTGCGCATGCGCTTGGGCAATGAGCTGCGCGAGGCCCTGCCCAAGGCCCAGCTGAGCCTGGAGTACCAGGCCATCGTGGCCATGCGCACGCGCGAGATCTGCAAGGCCGAGGCCTTGCTGCGCTGGACCCATCCGAGTCGCGGCCGCATCGGCCCCGATGTCTTCATCCCTCTGGCCGAAAGCAGCGGCTTGATCATCGAGATTGGCGAATGGGTGTTTCAACAGGCCGCGCGCCAGGTGCACGACTGGCGCCAGCGCTACCTGCCGACGCTGCAGATCAGCATCAACAAAAGCCCCATCCAGTTTCGCAACAACCAGGGGCCCGATTCCCACGCGCATTGGGTCGACACCGTGCACGAACTCGGCCTGCAAGAGCAGGCCCTGGCGATAGAAATCACCGAAGGCCTGCTGCTGGAAGGCGACAGCGAGGTCACGCGTCAGCTCGAAACCCTGCGGCGCGGCGGCTTCCTGGTCTCGCTCGACGACTTTGGCACCGGCTTCTCCTCGCTGTCCTACCTGCACAAATACGCCATCGACCTACTCAAGATCGACCAGCGCTTCGTGCGCAACCTCCGCCCCGGCACCAAAGACCTGGCACTGTGCAAAGCCATCATCACCATGGCCCATGAGCTGGGCTTGCAGGTGGTGGCCGAGGGCGTGGAGACGCAGGAACAGTACGAACTGCTGCGCAGCGCCGGTTGCGACTACGGCCAGGGCTACCTCTTCGCCCGCCCGCTGCCGGTCGAGGCCTTCGAGCAGCTGCTGGCCAAAGGCAAGGCCTGACCCCACGCTCTCTGGAACCACGGCTTTCGACATCGGAATGACAAAAGGGTCAACACTTGCGTGTTGACCCATTTTCAATTTGGTGCCCAGGAGAGGACTCGAACCTCCACGGAGTTACCCGCTAGTACCTGAAACTAGTGCGTCTACCAATTCCGCCACCTGGGCTTGTTTTTCTTCTCTGCCGAAGCAGCGAAGACCGCTACTGTAGCATGGTTTGTTTTGCGCGCAAGCGTTTTCTCAAAAAACTTTTCAGCATGCCTCATCCAGCACACGGTTCAGCGCCGCATGAACCCGCTGGGCGTCGGCCGCTTCGCTGCGCCAATTGCTGAAGGCCGCGCGCACGGCCCAGCGGCCTTGGTAGTGGGTCGGTGTGAGGAAAGCCTCGCCGCTATCGCGCAAGCGCTCCAGCAAGCTTTGCACACCGGCCGCGTCGTCGTGAGCTTGAATGGCAAAGCAGACGATGTTCAGCCGCACCGGCGACAAGAGCTCGAAGCGCGGTGCGTCGCCCTGCAGCAAGCGGCCCAGCAGGCGGGCTCCGTCGATATTGCGACGCACGATTTCGGCGTGGCCCTCGCGCCCATACGCCTGCACGCTGAACCAGGCCGGCAGCGCGCGCCAGCGGCGGGAGTTCTCGGGCGTGAGGTGCACAAAATCGGGCCGCTCGCCGATGGGTCCGAGGTAGGCCGCGGCGTTCTGGAACACACGCAGCTGCAGATCGCGGTGGCGGGTGAACTGCAGCGCACTGTCATAGGGCACGTTCAACCATTTGTGGCAATCGATGCACACCGAATCGGCCCCATCCAGGCCCGCCACCTGGGCCGCCACGCGTTCGTCCAGCGCCGCAAATGCACCGAAGGCGGCGTCGACATGCAACCAGAAGCGGTGGCGCTGACGCAAGGCCACCAAGGCAGTCAGATCGTCGAAGTCCCCGCTGTTGACCGTGCCCGCATTGGCCACCACGATCAGCGCCTCATCGGGGCTGGCGCGCAGGCGCTGCTCCAGCGCCGTCACGTCGAGGGCGTCACGCCCGGCCAGGGTCGGCAGCAGTTCCACCGCCTCGCGGCCCAGGCCCAGCATGGACGCGGCCTTGTGGATGCTGGAATGCGGCGCGCCGCTGAGGATGCGCACGGGGCCCAGGCGGGCCAGGCCGGCCTCGCTGACGCGCAGGCCGCGCTGCTCACCCACCCACTCGCGGCCCAGGGCCAGGCCCACGAAATTGGACAGGGTGGCGCCCGAGACAAACACGCCCTGCTGCGCCTCGCTGAGCCCAAACCAGGCGGCCAGCGTGCGCACCGTGGCGCGCTCCAGCTCGGGCGCTTCCGAGTCCCAGCCGGCCGTGGGGTTCTGGTCCAGGCTGGCGGTCAGCCAGTCACCCATCAGGCTGGCCGGTGTGGCGCCGCCGGTGACAAAACCCAGGTAACGCGGGCCGGCGCTGCCGGACAGATGCGGCAGCCAGTCCTGAGCAAAGCGCCGCAAGGACCCCGCAGCACCGACGGGCTGCTGCAGCGCATCCTGTATCAGTGCCGACCGCGGGCCACGCGGCGCGCGCGCCGCCGGGTGCGCGTCCAGCCCCTGCAAGAAGCTCAGCGCCAACTCACGCGTGGCCTGACTCAGGGCCGGCAGTTCGTTCAAATCCTGGTGCAGCAAAGGATGCATGGCGGAAAGGCTCCAAGGCAGTGGGCAGAGCGGCCATGCTAGAGTCGATTGGACTGAAGCAAGCAATCCAATTTCCGCGCCATGGACTTGTGCCGCAACCCCGCCCTGCTGGGCGACTGGCGGGCCAGCCAAGCGCAGCTCTACGCCGCGCTGGCCACCGCCCTGCAAGGCCTGCTGCTGCGCGGCGAGCTGCTGCCGGGCGACCGCCTGCCGCCCGAGCGGGCCTTGGCCGCTGCGCTGGGCCTGAGCCGCTCCACCGTGGTGGCGGCTTACGGGCGCCTGGCCGAGGGTGGCTGGGTGCAGGCCCGCCAGGGCCAGGGCACGACCGTCAGCGCCGGCCCACCCGGACATGTGGCGCGCCGGCACCGCGCCCAGCCGCTGGGCAACCCGGCCCTGCAGGCCTCGCCACGCGGCCGAACTGAGGGCAGCGCAAGGGCCGACTGGATCGACTTCTCCCTGGCCACCGCCCTGCCCGATCTGGCATGGCTCAGCCCCAGCGAGGCCAGCCGCCAGCTGGCCTTGCGCGAGAGCGCCTACCAGCCCGAAGGCATGTGGCCGCTGCGCGAACGCATCGCCGCGCGCTACACCCGCCAGGGCCTGGCCACCGCGGCCGATCAAATCATCGTCTGCGCCGGTGCGCAGCAGGCGCTGAGTTTGCTGAGCCAGCTCTACCTCTCGCCGGGCGACCGGGTGCTGCTGGAATGCCCCAACTACTTCGGCGCCATCGATGTGTTTCGCAGCAGCGGTGCGCGCCTGCATGCGGTGCCGCTGCAGGCACGCTGCGCCCATGCCGGGGATTTCATCGCCGCGGCGGCCAGCGCACCCAAGCTGATCTACCTCTGCCCGCAGCTGCACAACCCCAGCGGCCAGTCCTGGCCCGCCTCGCGCAGCCAGGAATTGCTGCGCACCGTGCAGCGCGCGGGCGGCAGCCTGCTGGTGATCGACGACTCGCTGGCCGAGCTGCATTTCAGCGCCGAAGCACGGCCGCTGAAGCCAGCACCCGATGCCGCCGTGGTGCACATCGGCAGCCTGTCCAAAACCCTGTGGGCCGGCCTGCGCATCGGTTGGTTGCGGGCGCCTCGGGCCTTGATCGAGCCGCTGCGACATGCCAAGGCCTGTGCCGACATTGCCAGCTCCAGCCTCAGCGCCGCGATTGCCTGCGATCTCTTCGACCGCATGGATCGGCTACTGCAGCCGCGCCGCGCCAGCCTGCAACACCAGGCCCAGCACTTGCAGGCGGCGCTGCACAGCCATCTGCGCAGCTGGACCGTCAAGGCGCCCGAAGGCGGGCTCTTTCTCTGGGCGCAGCTGCCGGCGCACGGGCCGCGTGCCGACGCGCTGTGCGAGGCCGCGCGACGGGCGCAGCTGCGCCTCACGCCCGGCACGGCCATGAGCGTGTCAGCCGAGCGGGGCCAAGACCGGGTGCGCCTGGCCTTCACCCTGCCGGAGGCGCAGGCGCTGGCCGGCGTGCAACGCCTGGCGGCGCTGGGCTTGTACTGAGCGGAGGCTGCGAGAAATGCGCGCCGGGCTCAGGCCGCGGCGGTCATCTTGAAGATGCCGGTGGCATTGCCAGCGTCGAACTTCAGGTCGAGATCGTCGGCCACGCGTTCGCGCTGGATGAACTCGTAGAACGAGCCCGGCACCACGGCGCTGACCAGGCGGCCGCCGTCGAGGAACTGACGTTGCACCTCAGCGGCACGGAAGGCCGTCTGGCGCACCCGGCCCGAGGCCGAGGTCTCGATGGCCGGCTTGATCGGGCGGCCCAGAGCACGCTGGGTGTCGGCCAGCTGCTCGATATCGGCCACACGGTCGGTGGCGTGGTTGAAGGCATTGCCCTCGGTCGAGATCCAGGCCATTTCGGCCGACTCGGCCAGCAGGGTCTGATAGTCCGCCCAATCGAACACCGGATGCTGGCGCTCGAAGCAGCTCAGCAGGCGCGGCAACAGGGCCAGCGCGGTGGGCCAAGGCAGGACACGATCGCGGGCCAGCTGCTCCAGCGCGGCCACCTCGGCCGGGCCCAGGGGATCGCGGCTGACGCCGATCACGCGGCTCACGGCCGATTGGAAGGCGGGCGAGAACTGCTCCGGGTGCAGCTCGGACACAAAAAACTGGGCGATGTCCTCGGTATGGTCCTGGTGGCGCCAGGCGCGGCCGGTCATCTTCAGGCGCGGCAGCGGATAGGGCTCGGCAAAGGCAAAGCCCAGCGGGCGCAGCACGCGGGTGATGGCCGCCTCGCCCGCTGGCAGGGCGCCGCTGGGCCAGGCCACGGTGCGCAGGGCACCATGGTCAAAGACGATGGGCTGGCCGGCGCGCTGCTGATCGGCCACATAGGCCGCAGCCGAAGGCACGCGCGCCACCACATCGCGGAACAGCGCCATGTTCAAGGCCTGGGCCAGCTCGGCCCGGTGCACGGTGGCCCCCACTGGTTTCAGCAGGGCCGGAGCGACCTTCAGCTGCGCAAAGGTTTCAAGGGCCGCGGCCTCACCCAGGGTGGCGGACAGCAGGCGGAACAAGCCGGTATCAAGCATGGTGATGCGGGAAGACTTCGGGGACAGATTCAAAAAATAGAGGGGCCAAGCACAGCCCGCCGCAACGCCCATCCCCTCCCAGGGATGGCGCTGCTGGCGCGCGGTTCAAGCCCGGTCAGGCCTGGGCCGATCAGATGTCGAACTTCACGCCTTGTGCCAGCGGCAGCGAGCGCGAGTAATTGACCGTGTTGGTCGTGCGGCGCATATAAGCCTTCCAGGCGTCGGAGCCCGATTCGCGGCCGCCGCCGGTTTCCTTCTCGCCACCGAAGGCACCACCGATCTCGGCGCCCGAGGTGCCGATATTGACGTTGGCAATGCCGCAGTCCGAACCGCTGGCCGAGACAAAGGTTTCGGCTTCGCGGATGTCGTTGGTGAAGATGGCCGAGGACAGGCCTTGCGGCACCTCGTTCTGCAGCGCAATCGCTTCGTCCAGGGTCTTGTACTTCAGCGTGTACAGGATGGGAGCGAAGGTCTCGTGCTTGACGATATCCGTCTGCGCCGGCATGCGCACCAGGGCGGGCGTGGCGTACCAGGCGTTCGGGTACTGGCTGGCCAGGGCGCGCTCGCCACCGGAGACCTCACCACCTTGCTCGCGCGCAGCGGCCAGAGCCGTCTGCATGGCCTCGAAGCTGGCGCCGTCGATCAGCGGGCCGATCAGGGTGCCGGCCTCGACCGGGCTGCCGATCTTGAGCTGGGCGCGGGCGCGGTCCAGGCGAGCGACCAGCTCGTCATGGATGCTCTCGTGAATGATGACGCGGCGGGTGGTGGTGCAGCGCTGGCCGGCCGTGCCGTAGGCGCCGAACAAGATGCCGCGCACGGCCAGCTCCAGGTCGGCGCTGGGCGTGACGATGATGGCGTTGTTGCCGCCCAGCTCGAGCAGGCAACGGCCGAAGCGCGCCGCCACGCGCGGGCCGACCGCGCGGCCCATGCGGGTGGAGCCGGTGGCCGAGACCAAGGCGACCTGGGGGTGGTCCACCATGGCTTCGCCGACGGCCGCGCCGCCGTTCAGCAGCTGGGACAGATGTGCCGGCGCCGTGCCGCCGGCCGCGTTGTAGCGGGCCAGGGCGCGCTCGAACAAGGCCTGGGTGGCGATGGCGGTCAGCGGGGTCTTCTCCGACGGCTTCCAGATGCAGCTGTCACCGCAGACCAGGGCCAGGGCCGAATTCCAGGCCCAGACGGCCACCGGGAAGTTGAAGGCCGAGATGATGCCGACCACTCCCAGGGGCAGGTACTGCTCCATCATGCGGTGGCCGGGGCGCTCGCTGGCAATGGTCAGGCCATGCAGCTGACGGCTCAGGCCGACGGCGAAGTCGCAGATGTCGATCATCTCCTGCACCTCGCCCTCGCCTTCGCTGCTGACCTTGCCGGCCTCCAGCGAGACCAGGCGGGCCAGATCGGCCTTGTGCGCGCGCAGCTCTTCGCCGAACAGGCGCACCAGCTCGCCGCGCTTGGGCGCAGGCACATTGCGCCAGTCCAGGAAGGCGGCATGGGCGCGCGCCACGGCGGCGCGCATGTCTTCAGCGCTGGCCTCATGGACGGCGCCGAGCGCGGCCCCGTCGATGGGCGAGCGCACGTTCAGCGTGCCGCCAGTGAAAGCCGAGGAAGAAACGCCGAGGGCGCTCAGGAGTTCAGTGATGTGCGTAGTCATTGCGAGATTCTCCGCTCAACCGATGCTTTCCACCTGGCGCGACTGCTGGTAAGCCTTGCCGAACTCATTGGCCAGGAACTCAGGCAGCGAGACTTCCTCTTGCGAGACAAAGCCCGATTGCGGCAGCTTGCCCTGACGGAACAGATCGACGGCGGCGCACATGCCGGCGGCGGTGGTGATCTGGATGGCCGAGAGCGGGCGGGCGCCGTCGCGCTCGGCGAAGATCTTGCGGGCGAACACTTCCTGCACCAGGCGACCGTTCTTCATGCCCGAGACGGTCACGAAGACCAGCACCACGTCCTGCATGGTGGCTGGCATGCTCTTGCGCATGATGTCCTTGAGCAGCTCCTGGTCGTTCTTCAGAGCCAGATCGCCGAGCAGGAATTGCATCAGGTCGCGGTGGCCGGGGTAGCGCACGGTCTTGTAGTCGAGGTTCTTGACCTTGCCGGCCAGGGTTTCGCACAAGGTGCCCAGGCCGCCCGAGGTGTTGAAGGCCTCGTACTCGGTGCCGTCCAGCGAGAAATGCTCCAGGCCTTCCAGCGGCAGGGCGTCGATCTTCTCGCCGTCGTGGATGCATTCGCAGGGGTGGCAGTACTCGTTGATCAGGCCGTCGACCGACCAGGTCAGGTTGTACTTCAGCGCATTGGTCGGGAAGGCCGGCAGGGCGCCGACGCGCATCTTCACATCGTTGAGGCTGTCAAAACTCTTGGCCAGATGGGCAGCGACGATGCCGATGAAACCTGGGGCCAGGCCGCACTGCGGCATGAAGGCGGTGCGGGCGCCTTCGGCGATGCGCATGATTTCCTTGGTGGCGGCCACGTCTTCGGTCAGGTCGAAATAGTGGCAGCCGGCTTCCAGGGCCATGTGGGCGGCGGGAATGGCCAGTTGGTAAGGCAAGGCATTGACGATGGCATTGAAGCCCTTGACGGTGGCGGCAGCGCCGGCGCCGATTTCGGCGATCACCTGGGTCTTGATGCCCTCGCCGGCCAGCACGGACAAGGCGGCGGCGTTCTTGTCGAAGACGGTCACGTCGTAATGGCCCGAGCCATGCAGCAGGCGGGCAATGGTTTCACCGATATGGCCTGCGCCCAGCAATGCGATCTTCATTTGATGCTCCTCAATATGCGTTGATGGCTGGCAGTCTAGGCAGGAGCGCTGACGAAAAAAAGCACGATTTCGTCGGAATCAGCGCAGAAAATGACGATTCGTCAGCCCCGATCGTCAATTCGATTCAAACCAGGGTTTTTCATGAGTCCAGCCATCCCTCCCCCGCAGCCGCCCCGCAGCGCCGCCCAAGCCCGCGATCAGACCGACCGCGAGCTGATCGCCCTCTTGCAGGCCAATGCCCGCGAGAGCACCGCCAATCTCGCACGCAAGCTGGGTGTGGCGCGCACCACCGTGGTGGCGCGCCTGGCCCGGCTGGAGGCCGATGGCGTGCTGGTCGGCTACACCGCCAAGCTCGGCTCGGACGCGGCCGATCGCGGCGTGCAGGCCTTTGTCGGCATCACTGTGCAGCCCAAGGCCGGGCGCGAGGTGGTGAAGCGACTCTCGGGCCTGCCCGAGCTGCGCCAGCTGGCCTCGGTCAGCGGCGAGTTCGATTACATGGCCTTGCTGCGCGCCGAATCGACCATGCGCCTGGACGCCTTGCTCGACGAAATCGGCGAGATTGACGGCGTCATCAAGACCACCAGCTCGGTGGTGCTGGCCTTGCGCGTGGACCGCAGTGCCTGAGCGCAGACGCAGGCCAACAAGCCCGGCGGCACAAGCGCACAGCTGTCAGAGTCGACGCTAGCCAAGCGGCGCCGGGACGCGCTACGCTGCACGCCTGAGAGCAATGGGGGGTCTGTGTCGAATCACCAGTTTGGGTCTGCGCCCCAGTTCAATATCGCGCTGGCCAGCGGCGCCCCGGGGGGCCCGCTGAAGGCGCTGATCATCGATGAGGGGGAGCTGTCGCGCTCGGTGATTACCACCATGCTGCGCGATATGGGCGTGCAGCAGGTGCATGCGGTGCGCCGCCCCGAGCAGGCGCGCCGTCAGATCAAGGAAGCCGGCCACGCCTACGACATCATCATCACCGAGTTCCACTTCCGCCGCCAAAGCAACCACGACATGAGCGGCCAGGACCTGCTGGACGAGCTGCGCCAGGCGCGCGGCCTGCCCATGCAGACCATCTTCATCATGGTGACGGATGAAGCGCGCTACCAGCATGTGGCCGATGCGGTCGAAGGCGCGCTCGATGACTACCTGCTCAAGCCCTTCACCGCCCGCCAGTTTGAGGAGCGGCTGCAGATCATCCTCGACCGCAAGCATGCCCTGCGCGAGGTCTTTGCCGCCATCGAGGCCAATGACTACGCCGGCGCCGCCGAGCTGTGCGAGGCCATGTTTCACAGCAGCCAGAGCTACAAGGTCTATGCCGCCCGCATCGGCTCCGAGCTCTATCTGCGCCTGGGCCAGCTCGACGCCGCACGGCGCATGTTCGAGGCCCTGCTGGAGTACAAGGCCGTGCCCTGGGCGCGGCTGGGCCTGGCCAAGATCGACCTCGGCAATGCCGACACCGCCACCGCCTGCCGCAGCCTGGAGACCCTGTTGGCCGACAACCCCAGCTATGTCGATGCCTACGATGTCTACGGCCGCGCCCTGCTGGAAAGCATGGATTTCGCCGGTGCCGTCGAGATGTTCAGCAAGGCGGTGCAGATCACACCGGGCAATGTGGCGCGGCTGCAGAAGCTGGGTTCGTTGCAGCTCTTTCTGGGCTTCAGCGAGAACGCGCTCAAGCACCTGACCGCGGCGCTCAATATCGGCTCGCAGTCGCGCTCGCTCGATTACCAGGGCCTGGTCGCCCTGGGCCTGGCCAGCCTGGACGAGGAAGAGCGCGAAGGCTGCGAGCGGGCCTCGCGTTTTCTGCAAGAGGCCTTGCAGAGATTCCCGGACAGCTTCCGCGTGCACCACCTCTCGCTCTGCGCCGATGCGGTGCTGGCCCTGTCCGAGCGCCGCGCCGACCTGGCACAAGCCTTGATGCGCCAGCTCGCGGAACAGCTGGACCATCCCGAGTTCAGCTACGAGATGGCCTGCAATCTGATCATGCTGATGGTGCGCAGCGCCGGCCGCCAGGCCATGCCCGAGGCGCGCGCCTGGACCGAGCGCGCGACCCAGCGCTTCGCCGTCTCACGCCCACGCACCCGCATGCTGGAGATGGCCGCGGCCGCCGTGCCGCCGATCGAAGCCATCGTGCGCAATGCCGCGGCCGGCATCAACGAGGCGGCGCGCGAGGCCATGTCCCATCTGGTCAGCAAGCAGCATGAGCAAACACTGCAGGCCTTGCTGGCCCTGGCACAGCGCAGCCTGAACGCGCGCATCATCAATCTCGCCCATGCCACGCTCAGCCACCATGGCCAGCATCTGTCCGAACACGCGGTGCAGCAACTGCGCGGCGTGATCGACGATCTGCACAGCCGCTACACCGACGGCGGCCGGCGCTTCGTCGAGCGCGAACGTCAGGTCTGAATGGGACGCGGGGACCCGTCCTCAAGCGGCAAGGCCCAACGCTCCAGCGCCTGCTCCAGCGCTTGCAAGGCGATCGGCTTGCTCAGGTGAGCATCGCAGCCGGCGGCCAGGCACTGCTCGACATCGCGGGCAAAGGCGTTGGCCGTCAGGGCCAGGATGGCCAGGCGCGGGCGCGCCGTCTCGGCCTCGATGGCGCGCCAGCGCCGGGTCACCTCCAGGCCATCGAGCACCGGCATCTGCACATCCATCAGCACCAGGTCGTAGGCGCCACGCTGCAGGCAGGCCAGGGCCTGCTCACCATCGCCCGCCACCTCGATCGCGTGGCCCAGCGGCGCCAGCATGGCCTCGATCACCAGCACATTGACCTCGTTGTCCTCGCACAGCAGCAAGCGCAAGGGCCGCAAGCGGCGCGGCGCCAGCGGGGCCGAGGCCGCAGGCGCCGGCGGCAGCTCACCCGGTGCCGGCGCCGGCTGGGCGGGCAGCGGCAGGTTCAACTCGAAACGGCTGCCCTGCCCTGGCACGCTGCTCAAGCTGAGCCGGCCGCCCATCATCTGCACCAGGCTGCGCGAGATGGCCAGGCCCAGGCCCGTGCCACCATATTCACGCGAGATGCTGGCATCGGCCTGGGTGTAGGGCTGGAAGATGCGCTCCTGCATGGCCGGGGGGATGCCGATGCCACTGTCCTGCACGGCCAAGCTCCAACGCCCGGGCTCCAGCCGCCGCACCTCCAGGCGCACATCCCCCTGGCGCGTGAACTTGATGGCATTGCTGAGCAAATTGGCCAGCACCTGGGCCAGGCGCTGGGCATCGCCCCAGACCCAGGCCTCGATCTCGTCCGCGCAGCAAAGTTCCAGGCTCAAGCCCCGCTCGCGGGCCCGGCCCTGCTGCAAGTCGATCTGCTGGCGCAGCAGCTCGCCGAGATGGAAGGCGTGCGGCGCCAGGCTGAGCTTGCCGGCCTCGATCTTGGCGTTGTCCAGCAGATCGTTGATCAGGGCGAAGAGCTGCTGACCGGCACCCTGGAAGACCTGCACATAACGGCGCTGCTCAGCGTTCAGCTCGGTGCGAGCCAGGATCTCGGCCATACCCAGCACCGCATTCATGGGCGTGCGGATCTCGTGGCTGACGTGGGCGAGGAACTGGGTCTTGGCCTGGTTGGCCGCCTCGGCCACCTCGCGCGCATGGCGCAGCTCGCGGTGGCGCAGGCTTTGCCAGCGCTGCTCGGCCAGGCCGGCCAGCATCAGCGCCAAGGCCAAGGTCGCGAGCGGGCCCAGCAGCGAGGGCAGCAAGAGCTGGCTTTGCACCAACCAGACCGCCAAACCCAAGAGCAGGGTCAGGCTGAGCGCCGTACTGCCCAGCAGCAGGCCCCAGCGCTGCTGGGCCTGCATGGCCCGCGAGCGCGCATGCAGCACGCCAGGCACAGCCGCGAGCAGCAGCAAAACCGCCGCCCAGGCCCAGCCCGCCGACGCCAGCACCTGGCCGCGCGCCAGCAGGGCCGCGGCCGTGGCCACAAAGGCCGAGCCGGACAAGCGCCCCTGGGGCGTGCTCACGGCATCGGCAAAGTAGGCGCTGCTGCCGACGAAGACGGTACGACCGCGCAGGCTCTCGCGCAGGCCCGGGTCCTCTCGCTGGCCCAGTGCGGCGCGCATCAGCCGACCCCAGCTCAGCTCGGGCAAGCCCTCCAACCGGCTGGGCAGCTTGAGCTGCACGCGGCCCTGGGCATCAAGCGGCCAGGTCTGCAGCGACTGCAGACGCTCGGGCTGCTCCTGCAGCAAGACCGCCAGCGGCAGCGCCGGCAAGACCTGCCCCTGGTAGCGGTGCCACAGCGGCTGACGTCGCAGCAAGCCGTCACTGTCCAGCGGCGAGGACACCAGGCCCACCCGGCCCAGCGCCGCCGTTGCCTCGCGCAGCAGCGGCATGGCCGGCAGCATCAAGGCATTCCAGCTCAGGCTGGGAGTCCCGGGCGGCGCGGCGGACCAGGCCAGGCCTTTGAGCAGGGTCAGCTCCTCGCGCGGCAGGGCCGAAGGCGGGGCGTCCAGTTGCAAGCCTGCCGCCGCCAGCACCGAGGGCGGCCCTTGTTGCAGCGCGCGTGCCAGCTCGGCATCGCCCTCGCGCTCTCCCGACAGCACCAGGTCGATCACCACCCGGCGCGCTCCGGCCTGCTGCAGATAGTCCAGCAGCAAGGCGTAGACGGAGCGCGGATAGGGCCAGTCGCCCAGCGCGGGCTGCATCTCGCGCAGGGCATCGTCGTCGATGTCCAGCAGCGCCAGCTCGTCCACGCGCAAGGGTTGGGCGGTCAGGCGCAGCAGGCTGTCTTCCAGCGCCAGATCCAGGGGCCGCAAAGGCCCCTGCCCCTGAGCGAACAAGACGACACACAGAGCCAGCGGCAGGGCCAGGCAGGAGGGTCCCCAACGCCACCAGGCGCGGGCTCGCGCTTCAGCCATCGATCACAGCCCCAGCAGCAGCAAGGGCAGCAGCCAAAGCCAGCGCGGGTAGGGCACCTCGATCTCCTGCACCTGCCCGTAGGGGCCGGGATGGCCCAGCTCGTCCAGGCCGCGCACACGCAGGAAATAGCGACCGGGGCCCGGGCGCGCCAGGCTCAGGCCCGGGGTCTCGCTGCTGAAGTTCTGCAGGCCCTGGCTGAAGTCCACGTCCTGCGCCCATTGCAGCTCATAACGCGTCACACCGGCGGAGGCACGCCAGCGCAGGTTCAGCTGCTCGCCGGCAACCTCGGCTTCGGCCGGCTCCGGGCTGGGCGGCAGCGGCCGCAGCTCGAAGGCCTGGCCGTCGCCGAAGGGGCCGCGCGACTCACCCTGCAGCGAGGCCAGGCGCCAGTGATAGCGGCCGTGGGGCAGGCGGGCGCTGTGGCTGATGTCGGCGATGCCGGTCTGGTCCAGCTGCAGCTCGCGGAACTCGGCGTCGCGCGCGACCTGCAGGCGGTAGGCTTGGGCTGCGTTGTTGCGCGTCCAGCGGAACTCGAGCTGGTCACCGTAGAGCCGGGCATCGGCCATCGGCGCCTGGCTGAACGGCGGCTCGGGCCGGGCCTGGATCTGCAGCAGGCGCTCACTGGCCTGGCCCTCCAGGCCAAGCGCATCGATGGCGCGCAGGCGCAGGCGGTAGCGCCCGTCGGGGGGCAGTTCCTCCCAGCTCAGCTCGGGCTCGCTGCCGCGGTGATCGAGCAGCAGGCGGCTGAAGTCACCCTCGGCAAACAGCTGCGCCCGGTAAGCACGCGCGCCTGGGCGCGCCGGCCAGCGCAGGCGCAGTGGCAGGCGCTCCACCACGGGCAGCTCGGCCGGCAGGGCCGGCGCGCTCAGCAAGGGCGCGGCCTGCGGTTTGCTCCGACCCTCGGCCACCATGCCCATGCCGGCGGGCACCGCCAGCGAGGCATGGCCACTGCTGTCGGCCGCGACCCGGCCTTCCAGCACCTCCATGCGCGCCGATTCGGCCTGCAGATGCACACGGAACTCGGTGCCGCGCACCCCCAGGTTCACATGCGGGGTGCGGATCTCGTAGTGCGGCACGCGGCCGCCCGTGGGCGTGACCTGGCTGTCGGCCCCGCCCTCGTGCAGACGCAGCTGCACCGAGGGAATGGCGCTGCGGCCGTAGACCAGCAGCTGCTCCAGGCTGAGATCGCTGAGCGGCGGGATCAGCAGGCGCGAACCATCGACAAAACGCAAGGTCGCCGAGGACTGGGCCGCGCTGCGCAGCCGGTCACCGCTGCGCAATTCCTGCCCGGCCGCCAGGCGCTGCTCGGCCTGGCCGCTGCGCTGCAGCGTGACCTGCCCCTGCACGAACACCGTCTGGGCCACGCTGGCTTCGCGGCTGAGCCAGGCCAGGGGCATGCGCAAGACGCCACCCGGCGGCAAGCGCAGAGGATCGGCCACCCGGTTGAGGCGCTGCAGATCGCGCCAATGGCGGCCGGGCAGGAGGTAGCGCTCGGTCAGGCCGATCAAGGTGTCGCCTGGCTGAATGCGGTAGTGCCAGTCGCTGTCAGCCTCCACGGGCGCCGATATCGGCTGGGCCGAGCCACGCGCCAGCACGGGCGCGGCGGCCGGGGCCAAGAGGCCAAACGCCAAGGCCGCGGCAAGCTGGCGGAGGCGGCCACTGCATTGGATGGTGTGTTGCATGCGCCTTCTCCCTGGCCCAGGCGGCCATCAGCGTCCTTGTTGGCGGCATGGTAGCCAAAAACCATGCACGCCCTGGACAGGAAAGGCCCGGGGGCAGAGAGGCGCCGCCGCGCGGCGGGCGTGTCAAGCTGGGACGGGGCGGGACAGGGAGATGCCCCATGTCATGCCCAGAACGCAAAAAGCCCGTCACAAACCAGGACGGGCTTTGAAGGGCGAGGCCTTGATGGTGCCCATGACGCGGATCGAACGCGTGACCTCTCCCTTACCAAGGGAGTGCTCTACCACTGAGCCACATGGGCAGTTGGATCGGCTCCAGCTGCGTCCGACCCAAGCCGGGCCGGAAAAACAAAAGCCCACCGAGGCGATGGGCTTGTGTCTGGTATTTGGTGGCCTGGGGCGGAATCGAACCACCGACACGCGGATTTTCAATCCGCTGCTCTACCAACTGAGCTACCAGGCCGCTGTCTTGACGACGGCGTCTTCGCTGGCTTGCTGCGCTTCGAAAAGCTCTTCAAATCAGCGAAGACCACGACTATAGCACTAAATTCCAGCTCCGCGCTTATTTCTGCTGAGGTCCACCCCTAATTGTTTCAATTTTCTGTAGAGGTGGGTGCGCTCGAGGCCGGTTTTCTCGGCCACACGGGTCATGGAGCCGTTCTCCTTGGCCAGGTGGAACTCAAAGTAGCTCTTCTCGAAGGCATCGCGCGCCTCGCGCAGCGGGCGGTCGAGCTCGAAGCTTTGTTCCGAGGCCAGGCCTGCTGACGGCAGGCTGCTTTGGGGCATGACGTTGTGGCTGCTCGGCGCCACGTACTGCGGCGTCAGCTCATTGCTGCGGCTGTAGCTGCTGGGCAGGCCCACGGCCGGTGCGGGGCGCGGCGCGGCCTTGACCAGGGACTGCTCGACGGCGCGCAGCAGCTTCTGCAGCGTGATCGGTTTTTCCAGGAAGGCGATGGCGCCGAACTTGGTCGCCTCGACCGCGGTGTCGATGGTGCCGTGGCCACTCATCATGATGACCGGCATGGTCAGCAAGCCGGCGCCGCCCCATTCCTTGAGCAAGGTGATGCCGTCGACGTCGGGCATCCAGATGTCCAGCAGCACCAGGTCCGGACGCATGCGCTCGCGCACGGCGCGCGCTTGCGCAGCGTTTTCCGCCAATTCGATCGTGTGACCCTCGTCGCTGAGGATTTCAGAGAGCAGAGCGCGTATGCCCAGCTCGTCGTCGACTACAAGAATTGTTGCCATGGAGTCCTAGTTCAATGGGGCTTTTCAGCAGAGCCCGCATCGGCTGCTGCAGTCGCGAGTTTTGAAAATGATAACGAAACTTGCGCCCCGGTCACCGCTTGCGCCTCGTCGCCCTGCTCATGCTGGTTGCTGACGCGAATGCGCGCCCCATGTTCATCGGCGATTTTCTTGACCACCGCCAGCCCCAGGCCGGTGCCCTTGGACTTGGTGGTCACATAGGGTTCGAAGGCGCGTTTGAGCACTTTCTCGGCAAAGCCTGGGCCGTTGTCGGTGATCTGCAGGCGCAGGGAGCGGGGCTCGCCGGCCTCGGTGAAAGCCTGCTGCGTGCGCACCAGCACCTGGCCGTCGGGCTGCTCCTGCACAGCGTCGAGCGCATTCTGTACCAAATTGTGGATGACCTGGCGCAGCTGGGTTGGGTCGCCGAGGATGCGGCTGGCCTCGGGCGCCAGTTCGGCGCGCAAGCGCCCTTGCTCCTGCGCCTCGGCGTACAGCGTGAGCACCTCGGCCACCAAGGCGTTCAGATCCAGAGCCTTGAGCTGGGCCGAGGGCAGGCGGGCGTAGTCACGGAACTCATTGACCAGCTGCTTCATGGACTGCACCTGGTTGACGATGGTGGCGACCGAGCGCACCAACATGGCCTGATCGGCGCCCTCGAGCTTGGCCTCCAGCTTGTGCTGCAGGCGCTCTGCCGAGAGCTGGATGGGGGTCAAGGGGTTCTTGATCTCATGGGCCAGGCGTCGCGCCACCTCGCTCCAGGCGGCCGAGCGCTGGGCCGAGACCACCTCGGAGATGTCGTCGAACACCATCAGCCGCGCACCTTGCGGCAGCGGCGCGCCACGCACCAGCAGGGTCAGCACATCGTGGCTGGCATCGAGCTGCAGCTCAAAAGCATCCTGCCAATGGTCACGCTCGCCGTTCTCGGGGTTGACCTGTTCGAAGCGCTGCCACACCGCCTCGGCAAACGCCTCGAGATGGGGTACCTCGCCCAACGGCCGGCCTTGGTAGACCGACAGCGGCAGGCGCAGGATGCGGGTGGCGCCGGGGTTGACGGTGTCGATGCGGCGCTCGGCATCGAACACGATCACCCCGGCCGTCAGGTTGTCGAGGATGGTTTGCAAATGGGTGCGGGCGCTTTCCAGCTGCGCCACGCTGCGCTCGACCATGGCGCGCGCCTCGGAGAGCTGCTCGGTCATGTCGGCGAACGAGCGGGTCAGCCCCCCCAGCTCATCGCGCGAGCTCAGCATGGGTTTGCGGCTGAGGTCACCCTGGGCCACCTGTCGCACGCCATCGGCCAACAGCAGCAGAGGCCGCGCCAGCTGATTGCCGAAAGCCACGGCGATCAGCACCGCCGCGAACACCGCCAGCACCAGCACCAGGGTCAGGGTGCCAAGGTACATGCGGCGCAGGCCATCGCGCTCGAGCGCGCGCTGCTGGTACTCGCTGCTGGCGTTCTGCACCGCCAAGGCATTGGCCAGCACCGGGGCGGGCACCCGCTGCACCACCATCAGAAAGCGCTCGGTCGAACTGACCAGGCCCAAGCGCAGATCGACATTGGGCAGCTGGGCGATGGCGCGGATGCGGGCCTGGCCTTGCAGGGCCAGGGCCTCGTCTTCCAAACCTTCGAGATGGCTGACCACCCGCGTGTTGCGCGCCTGGCGCAACAAGGCTTCGGCCGGCCGATCGGTCACCAGCGAGCTGGTATCGCCGCCAACCGACAGCAGGATCTGGCCATTGCTGGCCACCAAGGCCACGGTGCGAGCGCTGAGCTGCTCGCGCAGCCGCTCCAGCACCAGAGGCTGGGGCAGGCTGCCCGCCTCGCCCAGGCGCTCGGCGGCATCCAGGGTGCGGTTGCCGAGGTCGTTGACCAGGCCATCCAGCGTGCCGCGGCCGAGGTTCAGACCTGCCTCCAGGGCCGAGGCCAGGCGCACATCGAACCAGCTGTCGATGCTGCGATTGACGAACTGGTAGGACACGCCGTAGATCAACAGACCCGGCACCATGCCCACCAAGGCAAAGATGCCGGCCAGCTTCATCAGCAGCCGGCTGCCGAACTTGCCGCTGCGCACCCGCAGGAACAAGCGACCGGCCGCGCCCACGATCACCAGCAGCAGCAGGGCCGCCACGCAGGCATTGAGCCAGAACAGCCAGACATAGTGGCGCTCGAAAAAGCCGCGCTGGCTGGTGGCGCCGATGGACAGCAAAAAGGCCAGCACACCACAAATGCCGGTGATGATCACCAGGGCGATGATCCAGGCCCAACGCGCCTTCTTGCTCATGGTGCGGGAGCAGAGGTACGAGGGCTGAAGTCCGGATTCAGGCCGAAGACTCGTTCAACCCCCAGGTTCCAGCCCTGGCCAGCGCTGAGCCCGATCTGCATCGGTTTGGGCAGCTGTGAGGTGTCGAGCCGGTAGGCAAACTCAAGATAGTGGCTGCCGTCTTCGTCCAGCTCGCGCGCCTCGGCAATGCGCCAGCCCGAGACCCCGCGCAGCGAGGCCAGGGCATCGGGCAGGTTGTTGAAGCTCTGCGTCAGACCACCGGAGCTGACCCGGTACTGGCGCGTCAGCGCATACCAGTACAGACGCCAGCCACGTGACACCTTGGACACCCGAGCGTCGCGCCAGTACCAGCGCTTGCGCTGCAAGGACACCTCGGCCACGAAATAGAGCGACACGCCCTTCATCAGCGCATCCTCGGCCGCACGCGGCAGCTCGAAACGGGTGCTGAAACTCAAGTCCAAGCCCTCTTCCGTTCGGCTGGTGGAGATGCCGGTCAGATCCACCCCCTCGGCCCGC
Source organism: Paucibacter aquatile (assembly GCF_002885975.1). Lineage (NCBI taxonomy): Bacteria > Pseudomonadati > Pseudomonadota > Betaproteobacteria > Burkholderiales > Sphaerotilaceae > Roseateles > Kinneretia aquatilis. Next base: position 2,355,011 of record NZ_POSP01000003.1, read on the forward strand.
GCCGCCGGGGCGGCCAGCGCCAGGCAGACGGCCATGAGCAGCGCCGCGCCGAAGTGGCACAGCAGTTGCCAAGCCGCCGAGGCGGGCTTGGGCTGGAGGCAGCAGCGGTGAACGGGGGCGGGCGAACTCAAGAGCAAGAGGGCGAAGGCGCGATAAGAACCAAGGAATCCAGGGCGGGAGTGCCGGGCACGCCGGGCTCAGGCGGCCCGCTTGCTCAGCACAGCGTAGAAGAACCCGTCGAACAAAGCCTCGGTGCCTGGTGAAGCTGACGCAGATGCGTCGGGCGGGGCCCCGTCCGGCGGCGCCCCATTGTGTGCGAGCGGCAGCAGGTGTCCGGTGACTGCCTGCAGCGCGGGGCGCAAGGCGTCGGATTGGCGTTGCAAAAATGCATCGACCTGCTGCTCCCCCTCGGCCTTGAACAGGGAGCACGTCGCGTAGACGAGACGCCCGCCCGGTTTGAGCAGGGGCCAGAGCGCGTCCAGCAACTGCGCCTGGATGGCAGCCAGTTGGGCGATATCACTCGGCCGGCGCAGCCAGCGCACATCGGGATGGCGGCGGACGATGCCGGAGGCGCTGCAGGGCGCGTCGAGCAGGATGGCATCGAAAAGCCGTCCATCCCACCAGGAGGCCGTGTCGCGTGCGTCCACGGCCTTGAGCTGGGCCTGCTGGCCCAGTCGCTGCAAATTGTCCTGAACCCGGCTCAGTCGCTGGGCGTCACTGTCCAGCGCCAGCAGATCCAGATCGGCCAGCTCCAGCAAATGCGCCGTCTTGCCGCCCGGGGCCGAGCAGGCGTCCAGCACGCGCGCGCCGGCAGGCAAGGCCGGCAGGCCGTCCTGGGCGAGCACGGTCAAGGGTCCGGCCAGTTGAGCGGCCGCATCCTGCACCGACACCGCGCCCTCGGCAAAACCCGGCAGGCTGCTGACCGGCACGGCGCGCTCCAGCACCAGGGCTTGCGGCGCCAGCGGACCCAGGACCCGGGCGGCAATGCCGGCCGCTTGCAAGCGCTGCAAATACTCCGCCGTGCTGCCCTGGCGCGCATTGACGCGCAAGGTCATGGGCGGGTGGCTGTTGTTGGCCAGGAGCAGCTGATCCCAGACCTCGGGCCAATCGGCCTGCAGCTTTTCGATCCACCAGCGAGGGTGGTTGTAGCGAGCCACCTCGCCGGCCGTGCCGGCTTCGGCCGCGGTCACCTGGGCTTGCAGATCGGCACGTTCGCGCAAAAAGCGGCGCAAGACCGCGTTGACGAAGCCGGCGCTGGCCGGCATGCGCTTGCGCACCGCGCTGACAGCCTGGTCCACGACGGTGTGATCGGCATACGGTGCGGAACCAGGGCCACCGCCCTGATCCCACAGCAAGGCCAGGGCCGTCAGCAGCAGGCCCTCGACCTTGGGCGGCGGGCTCTTCGGCGCCAGCACGGCGCGCAACGCCTCGGCCGCGCCGAGATGGCGCAACACATGAAAGCTCAAGGATTGGGTGCCTGGACGCAGCTCGGCCGGGCATTGCGCCAGCAGCTCGGTCAGCGAACGCCCCGCTCGCACGGCTTGCACGGCGTCCGCCACCTGGAGCAGCAATTTGTGCAGCGGTGGCGCCAGCTTGGCCGGGGCGGGGGAAGAGGAAGCAACAGAGGATGGTTTCGCAGTCGGGCTCACCGCTTCAGTGTAGGGGAGCAGGCCCTCCAAGCCGGCAGGCAAGACCTGGCACTGCAAGGACTTTGCAATCCGGACACAATGCCCCATTGCACCGAACAGCGAGAACACCCCATGACCGGCGTCCTGCCTGCAAACCCCACTCCCCGCGACGAGCGCGAGCTGGCCGAGCTGCCCGCCTCGGAGCGCGTGCGCTACCGCCTGGTCGGCGCCGGCTGCCGCCACCACGCCAATGACAACATCGCCGATTTCATCAAGGACGGCGAGCTGGACGAGATCCAGGCCGAGGTCCAGGCCAAGCTGCAGGAGGTGCTGCGCGCCCTGGTGATCGACACCGACAGCGACCACAACACCCAGGACACCGCCAAGCGCGTGGCCAAGATGTTTGTGCGCGAGGTCTTCAAGGGCCGCTACGTGCCCATGCCGCCGGTCACCGAGTTCCCGAATTTCACCCGGCTCAACGAGCTGATGATCGTGGGCCCCATCACCGTCCGCAGCGCCTGCTCGCACCACCTCTGCCCCATCATGGGCCGGGTCTGGATCGGCCTGCTGCCCAACGAACACTCCAACCTGATCGGCCTGTCCAAGTACACCCGCATCTGCGACTGGATCATGAGCCGCCCGCAGATCCAGGAAGAGGCTGTCACCATGCTGGCCAACGAGTTGCAGGAACGCGTGCAGCCGGACGGCCTGGCCATCGTCATGGAAGCCGATCACTTCTGCATGCACTGGCGCGGGGTCAAGGACACGGAAACCAAGATGACCAACAGCGTGATGCGCGGCGCCTTCCTCAAGGACCCGAATCTGCGCCGCGAATTCCTGTCCTTGCTGAGCAAGAAGTAAGTCGAAACCGTCGAAGACGTCGAGCACAGCGTCGGCGTCAGCCCCACCGGAGCCCTCCCCATGCTAGTTCGTCTTCTCTACGCCAGCCGCGCCCACAGCCCCATGGGCGATGCCGAGCTCAGCACCATCCTGAAACAGTCGCGCGAGCACAACCCCGCCGAAGGCATCACCGGCCTGCTCTGCTACACCGACGGCATCTTCATGCAGGTGCTGGAAGGCGGCCGCGATGCCATCAACGCCCGCTACAAGCGCATCGTCAGCGACAACCGCCACCACGACGTGATCCTGCTCAGCTACGAAGAGGTGGGCGAGCGGGAATTCGCCGGCTGGTCCATGGGCCAGGTGAATCTGCAGCGCCTCAACCCCGGCCTGGTGCTCAAGTACTCCGAAACCGCCAAGCTCGACCCCTACCGCATGAGCGGCCGCGCCTTGATGGCCCTGTTCCACGAGCTGGTCAGCTCGGGCGCCATCGTCTGCAGCTGAGGCGGCGTTCGGCATTCAGCGGAGACTCGCTGGAAGTCTTGAATGGGCTTCTGCGTTGCGACAGTGTCCCGGTCAACATGGCTTGGCGAGAAAAAAGCTGAGATGGCCATCTTTCGCTGAGCTCTTCAAGTCAGCGAAGCCGCAGTCCATGGAAAAGGGGCAACAAGACCCCTTCGCATGAACCGAGGTCCGTAAAGACGACTCAGCCCGCCTTGTGCTGCTTGCGGCGGCGCACCCAGGCGCCCATGCCGGCCAGGCCAGCGAGCATCAGGGCGTAGCTCTGCGGCTCTGGCACGGCGGCGATGGCGGCTACGGCCGCGACGCCGAGGTCGGGTTGGTCGGTGAAGAAGCCGTCCATGCCCAGATCCACAAAAGCCTTGATCTGGCCGGTCAGGTCGCCGAAAGCGGCGGGGTCGGCGCTGCTGTCGAATTCATTCGGCAGAAAGGCATTCTCGGCGCGGAAGGTCCAGCCATGCACGATCAGACCGCGCTGGTGGGCATTGGCGATCAGCTGGGTGGGGGCACCGAGCTTGCCATTGGCCAGGGCAATCATCAGATTGGTGTTGGAGCCCACGCCATCGGCATAGCTCTTGATGAAGTCCAGGCCGGCAGCGGAGGCCAGTTCGGCGTAGCTGCGGTTGTCGTCAAAGGGGCGGCCGCTGCCGTTGAGCAGCTGGGCGATGCGGATGTCGGTCTTGCCGTTGATGTACTGCAGATTGCCGACTTCGAAGGACTGGATGAACACCGGCGCGTTGCGGTCGTTGCCGTAGTTGGCGTGCAGGGTCTCGACCAGCTTGTCTTCCATGCGCTTCAGACCGTTGGCATCGGTGAAGTTCTTGAAGTAGGTCGGGTGCTTGGTCTCGGGATAGATACCGATGGTGCGGCCGGTCTCGATGGACTTGGCCTTGGCCAGGTCGATCACGTCTTGCAGGGTCGGGATCACGAACTGGTTGTTGTAGCTGTTGTTGCCGGTGCGCAGATCGCGCAGGCGTTCCTGGGCGCGGATGTCGCTGCGGATCTCGGCGGCCGTGAAGTCTTCGGCAAACCAGCCACCGACCTTCTGGCCGTCCACGGTCTTGACCGTCAGGCGGTTGGCGTACTTGCTCAGCTCCCAGACATTGGTGCTGCTGTCGGTGCGGTTCAGCACCGGCGCACCGTTGACGAGCTTGATGCTGCCATCGGCATTCAGGTCCACACGGGCCAGCAGAGGCTCGTGGCGGGCCAGCAGCTCGCCGTCCTTGGTCATGACCAGATCGGGCTCGATGAAGTTGGCGCCCTGGGCGATGGCCAGGCTGTAGGCCTCCAGGGTGTGCTCGGGGCGGTAGCCCGAGGCGCCACGGTGGCCGATGACGATGGGGGCGTCACCGCTCAGGGTGTTCCATGCTTGGGCAGGCAGGGCAGTGCCCAGGCTCAGCAGGACGGCAAGGCTCAGGACAGAGGCTTTCATGAGGTGGAGCTCCAGAGAATGCAAAGAGGAAAGAAGCCGGCAGCATGGAAGCCGGCGATGACGCGGCCATGAAATGAGCCGCTCTGCGCCCTGGTCCGAACGGCTCACGCCCGGCGCTTGCTAGAGTGCGCGCCATGAGCACCGATGACTTGAGCTGGCACCAGCTGGAAGACGTGGACGCGGCCCAGCTGCTGGCGTTTGAACTGCAGCACCGCGCCTTTTTTGAAGCGCGCATCAATGCCCGCGCGCCGTCCTACTACCGGCTGGAGGCCGTGCGTGCCTCGCTGGACGAGGCACGCGCGCAGCGCCTGGCCGATCAGGCCTACGGCTTTGTGCTGCAGTTGGGCGGCGAGATCGTCGGCCGCATCAATCTGACGGCCGTGCAGCGCCAGCATTTCAACCGCGCCCAACTCGGCTATCGCATCGGAGAACCCTGGCAGGGCCGCGGCATCGCCAGCCGGGCCGTCGCCCAACTGCTGCAGCGGGCGCGTGCCGAGCTGGGCCTTTGGCGCATCGAGGCCGTGGCGCGGGCCGGCAATCTCGGCTCGGTGCGTGTGCTGGAGCGCAATGGCTTCACGCCCTACGGCCGCACGGCGCAGAGCATGTGCATCCAGGGTGAGTGGCATGACCAGATCCTCTTTGAGTGGCGCAGCGGCGAGGCGCCGCATCTGCAGCCAGCGCCGGTCTGATGCCACTCGAATCAACAACCCTTGCCCAGTTCCCCATGCATCCCCTGAAACGCCTGCTTGCCTATGCCCAGGGCCACCGCCGCGAGATCCGTGCGGCCACGCTGTACTCCATCCTCAACAAGTTCTTCGATATCCTGCCCGAGGTGCTGATCGGCGCCGCGGTCGATGTGGTGGTGCGCGGCGAGCAGAGCTTTCTGGCCAAGAACATCCTGGTCGGCGTGGGCATCACCGACACATGGCAGCAGCTGCTCTTCCTCGGTGCGCTGAACATGGTGGTGTGGATGGGCGAATCCTGGTTCGAGTTCCTGCTGGAGTTGAAGTGGCGCGGCCTGGCCCAGAACATCCAGCATGAGCTGCGCCTGGACACCTACGGCCATGTGCAGAAGCTGGAGTTGGCTTACTTCGAAAATCAGCGCACCGGCTCGCTGATGTCTATCCTCAACGACGACATCAACCAGCTCGAACGCTTTCTCAACGGCGGCGCCAACCAGATCATCCAGGTGGTCTGTTCCTCGCTGATGGTCAGCGCGGTCTTCTTTGCTCTGCAGCCAGGCCTGGCCCTGATCGCCCTGCTGCCGGTGCCGGCGATTTTGTTCGGCACCTTCTGGTTCCAGAAGCGCCTGGCGCCGCGCTATGCCGAGGTGCGCGAAGCGGCCGGTGATGTCTCGGCCCGGCTCAACAACAACCTGCTGGGCCTGGCCACCATCAAGGCCTTTGCCACTGAGAAGCTGGAGGCCGATCACATCGCCCAGGCCAGCCAGGGCTATCTGGAGTCGAACGCCCGTGCGATTCGCCTGAGCTCGGCCATCACCCCGGTGATCCGCATGGGCATCCTGGCCGGCTTCACCGCCACCCTGGTTTACGGCGGCTGGCTGACGATTCACGGCGATCTGGCCGTGGGCGCCTACTCGGTGCTGGTCTTCCTGACCCAGCGCCTGCTCTGGCCCATGACCCGCCTGGCCGAGGTGGCCGATATGTACCAGCGCTCCATGGCCGCCACCCAGCGCGCCCTGGGCTTGCTGGACACCCCCATCCGCATTGCCTACGAGGGCGAGCATTTCCCGGTGGCGCAGGCGCGCGCGGCCCTGCGCTTCGAAGGCGTGGGTTTTGCCTACGCCGAGCAGCCCACGCTGCAGGACCTGAATCTGGAGGTGCCAGCCGGCCAGACCGTGGCCTTTGTCGGCAGCACCGGCTCGGGCAAGTCCACCCTGGTCAAGCTGCTCTTGCGCTTCTACGAACCGCAGCAAGGCCGCATCCTGTTCGATGGCCGGCCGATCTCGGAGCTGAATCTGCAGGACCTGCGCCGCTGCATCGGCTATGTCGCCCAGGACAGCTTCCTGACCGACGGCACCATCGCCGAGAACATCGCCTACGGCATGGCCGAGGCCAGCGACGCGCAGATCCATGAGGCCGCGCGGCTGAGCGAAAGCCTGGAGTTCATAGCCCGCCTGCCCCTGGGCTTTGCCACCCGCGTCGGCGAGCGCGGCCAGAAGCTCAGCGGCGGCCAACGCCAGCGCCTGGCCCTGGCCCGCGCGATCTTGAAGAACCCGCCGCTGCTGATCTTGGATGAGGCGACCAGCGCCGTCGACAACGAGACCGAGGCCGCCATCCAGCGCTCGCTGAACGTGGTCAGCCAGGGCCGCACCACGCTCGTCATCGCCCACCGCCTGTCCACCGTGCGCCAAGCCCATTGCATCCATCTGCTGGAGCATGGTCGCATCGTCGAGAGCGGCACGCATGAGCAGCTGTTGGCGCAGGGCGGGGCCTATGCGGCGCTGTGGCGCTTGCAGACGGGCGAGCTCTGAGCGGCGCCGGAGGGCGCGCTGAACTTCAAGGTTGAGCTTCAGGGATGGGGCAAGGCCTGCCGCAGCTCGGGCGGCAGGTCGGCGCCAAACCATTTCAGGGCCAGGCGTGCCAGCTCGCCCTGCTGGCGCAACTGCTGCAGGCCCTGGCTCAGCTGGTCCAGCGCGGGCTTGGGCAGATTGCGCCGGGCGAGCAGGTGGTAGGGCTCGCTTTGCAGCGCCGGCAGCAGCACCCGGACCTGGTGCTGCACGCCCATGCGCTGCACCGCGAACCAGGCATTGCTGAGCGGAAAGTAGAAGAAGCGCCCGCGCCCGGCCAGCAGCATGCGCAGATTGGCCTCGGTCGTCAGCCCGCGGGCGTGCAGATGCAGGCCGCCCTTGGCCTGCAGCAGGGGCAGGCGTGAACTGTCGTAGTTGAGCAGCACCAGGCCTTGCTCACCGAGCGCCCGCAGCGCCTCCCAGCTGCGCACCTCGACCGGGTCGTCGGCACGCGCCAGCAGCACATAGGGCATGTTGTAGAGCTCGGGCTGCACGAAGACGAAATCCTGGTCGCGCTCCTCGGTGTGGGTGAGCGCGCACAGCAGGTCCAGCTCGCCGCTCTTGACCTGTTGCAGCAGGCGTTTCTGCGGCAATGCCTGCTCGACCAGCTGGATCTTCAAGCCCGAGCCGCGCTGGTTCAGCGCCGCGATCACATCCGCGCAAAAGCCGCTGTGCATCTGCGGGCCATGCTGCAGCCATTTCGGCGCGCCGCCCTGTTCGGCCGCCGTGCGCAAGAGGTAGCGGATGTTGGTTTCACCGTGCGGGGCGGCATGGGCCGTGGTGCACAGGCTGCCCGTCAAGGCCCACGCCGTCAGCCATGCCATGCAGGCACGGACTGTGACGGCCGGGCGCCCTGCCGCTACGGGAATCATTCCCGCCGCCGTGTGGCCGCGAGGCGGAACTTGGCCATGTGGTTCACCAGGGTCTGCGCCTGCTGTTTCAGGCCCTCGGCCGCGGCCGCCGATTCTTCGACCAGCGACGCGTTCTGCTGCGTCATCTGGTCCAGATGGCCGACGGCCTGGCCGATCTCGCCCAGGGTGCTGGCCTGGGCGCTGGTGGCACTGGAGATCTCGGCCACGATATGGGTCACGCGCTGCACGCTCTGCACCGCATCGGCAATGGTGGCGCCGGTGGCGCTGACCAGCTTGCCGCCGGCCTCCACCTTCTCGGCCGAGGCGCCGATCAGGCTCTTGATCTCACGCGCCGCCTGCGCGCAGCGCTGGGCCAGGGCCCGCACCTCGCTGGCCACCACGGCGAAGCCGCGCCCCTGTTCGCCGGCACGGGCCGCTTCCACGGCCGCATTCAAGGCCAGGATGTTGGTCTGAAAGGCGATGCTGTCGATGACATTGGTGATGTCGGCAATGCGGGCCGAGGACTGCTGGATGTCGGTCATGGTGTCCACCACCTGCTGCACCATGGCGCCGCCGCGGTCGGCCACGGCCGCAGCCGATTTGGCCAGCTCGTCGGCCTGACGCGCGGCCTGGGCATTGGCCTGCACGCCTTCGCGCAGCTGCATCATGGCCGCCCCCGTTTGCTCCAGGCTGCTGGCGGCCTGCTCGGTGCGGTTGGACAGGTCCATATTGCCGCTGGCGATCTCGCTGGAGGCCATCTGCACCTGCTCGGCCACATGGCGCACATCGGCAATCGTGGCGCCCAGCTGGGCGCGCATCTGGTCCAGCGATTCGGCCAGCTCGGCCAGCTCATCGCGGCCCTGCACGACGACCGCCTGGCTCAGATCGCCCTCGGCGATGCGCGCGGCCATGTCGCGCGCCTGGTCCAGCGGCGCGGTGATGCTGCGGGTGATGGACAGGGCGATCCAGACGCCGCAGGCGGCCGCCCCGATCAGCAGGCCGGTGATCAGCCGGAAGGCCGATCGCGCCTGGTCCTCGGCCACATCGCGGGCCTGTTGCAGCTCCTTGCGGCTTTGCTCGGCATAGCCGTGGATGGGCTCCAGATAGGCCTCCATCGCCGGGATCAGCTCGCCCACCACACGGGCGCGCACGTCGGTGCCGGCGGCTCTTTGCTTGCCGATGTCGTCGCGCAGCTCCTGGTAGCGCTTGCGGGCCTGGTCGATCTGGGCCTTGATGCGTTCGCTTTCCGCGGATTTGGGCAGGTTGCCCAGGGCGTCCTGAATCTTGTCGACCCGGGCGCTGACTTCCTTGGACTTGGCGGTGAAGGCCTTGACGAAATCGGCATCGTCCGACCAGATGGTGATGATGCGGCGCTGGATGTTCGATTCGGTCAGCCCGGCCCAGCTGCGCGCCAGGTCCAGGGCTTCCATGTCGACATTGACCAGGCGGTCGATCCGGTCGTTGAGCTGCTGGATGCGCCAGATGCCCAGCGCCGATCCGGCCAGCAACAAGCTCATCACCAGGGCAAAGCCCGTCAGGACGCGCGCTTTCAGGCGCATCGATTGCACGACAGCAAGCATGGGGTGTCTCCTTCGCAGTCTCAGCTGCGGACTTCGGGGTTCGTTGTGTTGCTCGCTCCCTGCGAACACTCTATCGCGCGAGGGGCGGCAAGCCCAGCCCCATCGACACCATTTCAGAACCCTGAGATCGACATCCACATGCCTTCTCTTGAGCGCGCGCTGCGCCGCCGGTGCGCTCTGCAGCTTGTGTCGACTTCAATCGACAGCAGCGCTGCGCCGCGGCTTTCGTTTCAGGCCAGGCCGCGCGTTTGCGCCATCAAGCGCGTCAGGCCCAGCATGCCATCGGTGAAGGGCGTGGGCAGCTGCAGGTGGCGGCCGATCTCGCTGACGGCGCCGACCAGCGCATCCAGCTCCAGCGGGCGGCCCGCTTCCACATCCTGCAGCATCGAGGTCTTGAAAGCGCCCAGTTTGCGCGTCACGGCATGGCGCTGCTCGGGCGTCTGCTCGACGGCGCAGCCGATGCGCGCGCCGATGGCGGCGGCCTCCAACATCACATTCGTCACAAAGCCACGCACCAGCTCGTCGTCGAGGATGCGGTCGCAGGTGGCGCCGGTCAGGGCCGAGATCGGGTTCATGGTCACATTGCCCCAGAGCTTGAACCAGATGTCGCGCTGGATGCGCTCGGACACCGTGGCGTTGAAGCCCGCGCGGCACAGCAGCGCCGCCAACTCGCTGATGTGCGCCGGCTGGCCGCCGGCCGGGTCACCGAGGATGAGCCCCGTGCCCATCACATGCTTGACCAGGCCGGGCTCGGGCGTGGCACAGCTCGCGTGCACCACGCAGCCGATCACGCGATCGGCCGGGATCAGGCCGGCCACCACACCGCCGGGGTCCACCGATTCCAGGCGCAAGCCCTCCGCCTCGCCGGGCAGGCCTTGGAAGAACCACCAGGGCACGCCGTTCATGGCCACCAGCACGCGCGTCTGCGGGCCCAGCAAGGCCTTCACCGCGGGCGCCACGCTGGCCAGGGCCGGGCCTTTGACGGCCAGCACGATCAGGTCGGGCTGGCACAGTTCCTCAGGCTTGTCGCTGGCGCGCAGCGGCACCTGGATGCGCTCGCCGCTGATCAGGTCCATGCGCAGGCCACCGTGCTGACGCAGGGCGGCCAGGGTGGCGCCGCGGGCCAGGGCGCTGAGTTCGACCTCGGCACCCAGATGTTGCCCCACATGGCCGGCGAACCAGCCTCCGATGGCGCCCGCGCCGACGATGCAAATCTTCATAGACAAATCTCAAACCACCCAGCGAGGGCGGTACAGCAATCACAACGTGGGCAGTCTCGCACAGGGGCGGCGCCGGATTCCTGCGTGGCGCCGCCCGGGTTCAGCGGGCCTGCAGGGCGCGCCAGCGCCGCTCCTGCACGGCGATGGTGATGAGGTAGACCGCCACCACCACGGCCGGAATCGCCACGAAGCGTTGAGCCGGGAAGGCGTACCAGGCGCCCACGCAGAGCAGGGCCCGGGCGATGGCGTGGAAGGCACCGATCCAGTGCTGGATGATCCAGCCGTAGGGCAGCCACATCAGGCCGGCCAGCACGCCGAAGCTCAAAGGCAGGGATTCGTGGTTCTGCGAGGCCCAGGGCAGGGCGATGGTGAAGACCAGCAGGCTCATCAGCATGCCGGCCATGAAGAGGCGATCGAACTCGTTCCTGGGCCGGCCTTTGGCGAAAAAGTTCTCGCCGGTCAGACGCGACAGCCCCATGCCCAGATAGAAGATCGAGCCGGTTGCGATGTAGAGCGTCACCACCGCCTGAAACGGCGTGCCCAGAGCGCCGACCAGGCCGATCAGGCCCCAAGCCAGGGTGCCAGCCAGCGGCATGGCCAGGCCGCGGCGGTGGCTGAACTCCTCGCGCTGGGTCTCCAGGCTGCGCTGCTCGGTGAGGGGGCTGTGAACGGTCATGGCGTCTTCCTTGCTTGACGGGATCGTTGATGGCGCCATGGTGCCGGCCGAGGTGAAGCGCTGTGGCAATGAGGCGACGAATCGACAGCTGCCGGGATGCGAAGACCGGGAGAGCGATGAAGGGTGGCCCGGCTTGCGACAATGTGGGCCCCCTGTCCAACGCTCCGCAGCCCCCGTTGGCCCTGCCGGGCTCGCCGGGCTCGCCGATGATGTCGATGAATGAGTCTTCTGTGTCTGATGCGCCGCGCCTGCCATTGAGCGGCCTGCGCGTGATCGAGTTCACCCACATGGTCATGGGCCCGACCTGCGGCATGGTGCTGGCGGACCTGGGGGCCGAGGTGATCAAGGTCGAGCCTCTGGCCGGTGACAGCACGCGCCAGCTGCTCGGCTCGGGCGCTGGCTTCTACCCGCTGTTCAATCGCAACAAGCTCAGCCTCAGCCTGGACGTGAAAGACCCGCGCGGGCTGGAGATCGTGCTCAAGCTGGTGGCTGGCGCTGATGTCTTCAGCGAGAACTTCAAGAGCGGCACCATGGAGCGCCTGGGCCTGGGCTATGAGGCCTTGAGCAGCCTGAACGAGCGCTTGATCTATGTCTCGCACAAAGGCTTTCTGCCCGGGCCCTACGAGCACCGCACGGCGCTCGACGAGGTGGTGCAGATGATGGGCGGCCTGGCCTATATGACCGGCCGCCCCGGCGACCCGCTGCGTGCCGGCAGCAGCGTCAACGACATCATGGGCGGCATGTTCGGCGCCATCGGTGCCCTGGCCGCCTTGCAGCAGCGCCACCAGACCGGGCGTGGCCAGCAGGTGCAGTCCAGCCTGTTCGAGAACAACATCTTCCTGGTCGCCCAGCACATGATGCAGTTCGCGGTCACCGGCAAGCCGGCGGCGCCCATGCCCGAACGCATCTCGCCCTGGGGCATTTACGACGTCTTCACCGTGGCCGGTGGCGAACAGATCTTTCTGGCCGTGGTGGGCGACACGCAATGGGCCACCTTCTGCCAGGCATTTGACTTTGCTGATCTGCAGATGGATGAGCGCCTGCTGACGAACAATCTGCGCGTGCTGGCGCGCGAGTGGCTGATCCCCGAGCTGCGCCACCGCCTGCTGCCGCGCGCGGCCGCAGAGATCGCCGCCGTGTTCGAGGCCGCCGGCCTGCCCTTTGCTCCCATCACCCGGCCCGAGCAGCTGATGGACGACCCGCATCTGCTGGCCACCGGTGGCCTGGCCCCCATGACCCTGCCCGACGGCCGCGCCACCCGCGTGCCCCTGCTGCCCCTGAGCCTGGACGGCGAGCGCCTGGGCCTGCGCCGCGACCCGCCGCGCCTGGGTCAGCACAGCCGCGCGCTGCTGCGCGAGCTGGGCTATGCCGATGCGGCCATCGAAACCCTGGTCAGGGAGGGCGTGCTGGGCGTGCAGGGCGAGGCGGCACCGGCCGATTTGGGATGACTTGCGCCTGGCTTGGGGTGAACCGACCCGCGTTGCGGTGAAGCCTGGCGTCGGCTGCGGTAAGGTGCGGCCATGGAGAACTCGATGAGGCCAGCGCCTCCATTCATGGCCGCTTCGGCCGCAGCCCGGCAGCGCTTCAGCTGGGGCTTTGCCGCGGTGATGCTGGCCGTGGGCCTGCTGCACAGCATGTCCGAGCTGCAGCAATACCGGGCCGGCGGAGGCCAACATCCCTGGGAGCCCTTTCTCTGGGAGCTCAGCTCCACCTTGCTGACCGCCCTGCTGGCGCCCTTGATCTATCGCCTGCACGCGCGCAGCCGGCGGCAGCAGGGCTGGTTGCCAAGCCTGGGACTGCATCTGGCCGGTGCGCTGGGCTACACCTTGCTGCATGTGACGGGCATGTTCGGCCTGCGCTTTGCCGTCTATGCCGTCGCAGGTGTGAGTTATGAGCCCGGCCATCCGGCGGACATCTTGCTTTATGAGGCCGGCAAGGACCTCGTCAGCTATGGCTTCATCGTCGGCCTCTGCCATGGCCTGCAGCTGCACGAAGCCAGTCGCCAGCGCGAGCAAGACCTGCTGCGCCTGCAGACCGAGCTGGCCGAAGCCCGCCTGAACCGCCTGGCCGAGCAGATCCAGCCGCACTTTTTGTTCAACACCTTGAACCTGATTTCCTCGGTGATGTACGAGGATGTGCCGCGCGCCGACCGCATCGTCTGCGATCTGGCCACCTTGTTGCGCCAGGCCCTGACGGCGCAGGAGAACAGCCGCCACACCCTGGCCGCCGAGCTGGCCCTGGTGCGGCCCTATCTGGCCATCATGCAAGCCCGCTTCGGCGAACGCCTGCAGGTGCAGGTGGATGTGGAGGAGGCCGCCAGCGTCTGCCTCCTGCCCAGCTTGCTCTTGATCGCACCGGTGGAAAACGCCATCACCCACGATGTGGCGCACAGTGCGGGCCTGGTGCAGGTGCGCGTGAGCGCGGCAGTGCGAGAGGGTCGGCTGTGCCTGCAGGTGGCCAACAGCGGGCGCGCGCCGGAACGCAGCGAACGCCCGGGCTCGGTGGGCCTGAGCAACACCCGCGAGCGCCTGCGCGTGCTTTACGGCGATGCGGCCCGGGTGCGCCTCAGCGCCGATGGTGCCGGTGGCAGCTTGCTGGAGATCGAATTGCCGGAGCAGCGCGCATGAACGAGGGGATGGAACCGCGGCCGGACGCCGCGCCGCTGCGCGTCTTGATCGTGGACGACGAACCACCGGCCCGCGCCAAGCTGCGCCGCCTGCTGAGCAGCCAGCCCGGCGTCGACCTGCTGGCCGAGGAGGCCGGCGATGCCGAGCAGGCGCTGCAGTTGGTGCACAGCCATCGTCCCGATGCCCTGTTCCTGGACATCCAGATGCCGGGGCAGAGCGGGCTGGAGCTGGCTTTGGCCTTGCCCGAGGACACACTCTGTGTGTTCTGCACCGCTTTTGACCAGCATGCTGTGCGCGCCTTTGATCTGCATGCGGTGGACTATCTGCTCAAGCCCTTCACGCCCGAGCGTCTCGCGGAAAGCGTGCAGCGCCTGCGGCAGCGGCGCACAGCGCTGGCGCCCAAACCCGCTGAAACTCAGCGTCAGGGCTGGCTCAGTGCCTTGCAGCAGATCCAGCCGGTGCCCGGCCACTGGCTGGTGCCGCAGCGCGGAGGCGGCCTCTTCAAGCTGCCGCTGGCTGAGATCGAATGGGTGGCCGCGGCTGACAACTACATCGAGCTGCACGCGCCGCCGGCCTGCCATCTGGACCGCTGCACCCTGGCAGACTTCCTGGCCCACGCCAGCGTGCAAGGCCGCTTTGTGCGTGTGCATCGCAGCCATGCCATCAACCCGGCCCATGTCCAGGGCCTGAGTGCCCTGCCACGCGGCGAGGCCGAGCTGCAGATGCGCTCGGGTGCAAGGCTGCGGGTCTCGCGCAGCCACAGGGCCCAGCTGGGCTGAGGGTGCCGCCTCGAAGCCGCGAAGAAAAACGCGCCGAAGTGTCAGAAATTGCAAGCAAAAAAGGCTGGCGGCAGGGCTTCAAGCGCCTGTTTTCGGGGCTTGTGGCGAGCAGGCCCTCGGACGCAACGATAATCGCGCTCCCCGCAAAGGGATTTTCTTTTCCGTACCCACTGGATATCTGATGAACAAAAGTGAACTGATCGAAAGCATCGCCACCAAGGCTGGCGTGACCCGCGCCGTCGCCACGTCGACGCTGGACGCCACCCTGGCCTCGATCACCGAAGCCCTGGTTGCCGGCGACACCGTGGCCATCCTCGGCTTCGGCAACTTCAAGGTCAGCGAGCGCGCTGCCCGCACCGGCAAGAACCCCGCCACCGGCGAAGCCCTGGAAATCGCGGCCGCCACCGTGCCCAAGTTCACCCCGGGCAAGGCGCTCAAAGACGCTGTGAACGTCAAGAAGTAAGCAAGAAGCCAATGCGCTGGGGCCAGCTTCGGCCGGCTCCGACGAAAAGACAAGGGCGCTCGTCATCGGACGGCGCCCTTTCTCTTTTTTCCTGCATTCAGTAGCTGCTTTCGACAGGCCACGCGCGTTCAGAGCGAGCGCGCTTCCCGAAAGCCGTAAAAGCTGGCCAGCACCCGCGTCGGGAACTGGATGATGGCTTCGTTGTAGGCGCCCACCGCCTGGTTGAAGACCTGGCGGGTGAAGGAACGTTGGCGCTCGATCATCTTGAGTTCGTCCACCTGGGCGAACAGTTCGGGGTGCTCGCGCAGCTCGGCGTGGTGTTCCAGCATGGACATCAGCCGCGTCAAAGCTGCGGCATGCACGGCACTGGCCACACCCAGGCTGGCGACCGGGTCACCGGCATAGGGCCGGGCGCGCACAGCCTGCAAGGCGGTTTGCACCTCCTGCTGGGCAGCATCCAGGGCGTCGAAGGTGGCCTGCTCATTGGGCAGTAGCGGGCGCAGCACAGCGAGCAATTCGGCGCAGACGCTGGCACGCGCGCTCATATGGGTGTCCAGCTGAGCAAAGGCCACCGCGATCGCGTTGCGCAAGCTCATGACCCGGTTGTAGGCGCCAATGGCCCAGAACAACAGCATGGCGGCCAGCCCCCAGCCGGCCCAACCCCAACTCCAGCCCGTGTCGGTCGGCTCCATGTTCAGGCTCCGGCCTTCAAGGCAAGAAACTCATCATGCCCGCGCGCGCGCAGCTCGCAGGCCGGGCAGCTGCCGCAGCCATAACCCCAGGCGTGGCGCTGGCTGCGCTCGCCCAGGTAGCAGGTGTGGGTGTGCTCGACCACCAACTCGTTCAGTGCAGCGCCGCCCAGCGATTCGGTCAGGGCCCAGGTCTGGGCCTTGGTGATGAACATCAACGGGGTTTCCAGCGTCATCGGCGTGTCCAGGCCCAGGCTCAGGGCCACCTGCAAGGCCTTGAGCGTGTTGTCGCGGCAGTCGGGGTAGCCCGAGTAATCGGTCTCGCACATGCCGCCGACCAGCACCGAGGCACCGCGGCGGTAGGCCAGGGTGGCGGCGAAGGTCAGGAAGAGCAGGTTGCGGCCCGGCACAAAGGTGTTGGGCAATCCATTCGCCTGCATCTCGATCGCGCGATCCTCGGTCAGCGCGGTACTGGAGATCTGGCTCAGCAGGCTCAGGTCCAGCACATGGTCTTCGCCCAGCTTGGCGGCCCAGGCCGGGAACTGCGCGGCCAGCTCGCGGCGCACGGTCTGGCGGCATTCCAGCTCGACCCGGTGGCGCTGGCCATAGTCAAAGCCCAAAGTCTCGACCGCGGCATAGCGATTCAGGGCCCAGGCCAGGCAGGCGGTGGAATCCTGGCCGCCGGAGAACAGGACCAGGGCTTTGCGTTCGGTGTGCGCTTGGGGCGGCGTCGGGAGGTTCATGCGTGACAACTCGGAAAGCGCCGCACGGTGGCGGCAAACAATGCCCACCAGTGTGCCAGGGTCGCCCCGCGCCAGGAAACGGCCCGACATCGCCCCCCCCGCGCTAAGCTCGCAGCTACACGCACTCCTGGACAAGCGCTCATGAAAACCTCCATTGCCTCACGCCTGCTTGGCGTTCTGCTGCCCTATGCCATTGCGGCGCAGGCGGCACCCGCATCGGCGCCCATCAGCCAGGTTCTGGTCTACCCGGGCGGCGCCACGGTGCAGCGCACGGCCAACGTGGCCGCCGGCGCGCGCGAGCTCGTGATTCACTGCCTGCCCGCCCGCTTCGAGGCGGACTCCTTGCAAGTGCAAGCCGATGCCGGCATCCAAATTGGCGAGATCAGCATCCAGACATTGGATCGTGTTCGCGTTCCCGAGTGCCACAGCAGCCCGCTGGACACCCGCATTCGAGAACTGGAGGACCAGCGCGCCAGCATCAACGCCGAAAGCGAAGCGCAGGACTTGGCCCTTGGCTTTCTCAAGAGCTACGGTGGGGCGGGTGACGGCAAGTCTGCACCAGCACCGATCACCAGTACCTTGGAGGCCCTCAAGCGTGGCGGCCAGGAAACTTGGCTGCGCAAACATCAGCTCGCGCGACGCCTACAGGACCTCGACGAAAAGCTGAGCCCTCTGCAAGCAGAGCGCGACCGTCTGATTCAAGCGAACCCGCAGCTGCGCAGCGTGCGCATCAACCTGGCGGCCGCCCGCGCCGGCGAGCTGCGCCTGAGCTACCGCCTCAATCAAGCGGGCTGGATCCCCATCTACCGCGCTCATCTCGACACCCAGGGGCAGCAGCTGCGCCTGGAGCGTCTGGCCCAGGTGGCGCAGACCAGCGGTGAGGATTGGAGTGGCGTGCAATTGCGCCTGAGCACCAGCACGCCGCGCAGCCAGAGCGGCCTGCCCCCGCCCTACCCCTGGACCCTGGACATCCTGCCGCCGATCGCCGCTCAGGAGCTTCAACTAACTGGTTCTCGCATGGCCGCGCCGCTCATGGCAGCGCCCGCGCCGGCCTTCAAATCGAATCGGAGCGCGGATGAAGCCCCAGCCCTTCCCAGCTTCGACATCAGCACTCAGCAGGGCGAGTACGCCGCGGAGTTCGAGGTTCCGGGGCGCGTCTCCATCAGCAGCGACGGCCAGCGCGTCAGCTTCGCACTCGGCAGCGAAAAGATGACAGCCCAGGTGTTCGCTCGCGTGCAGCCCCAGCAAGACCGCCAGGCCTATCTGCTGGCCGAGCTGAACCACCCCAGCGGCAGCTGGCCGGCCGGCGCGCTGCAGCTCTTCCGCGACGGGGCCTTCATCGGCAACAGCCAGCTGCAGCTGGGCAGCGAGGAAAAGCTGGAGCTCTTCTTCGGCCGCGACGAGCTGCTGCGCGTGGCGGTGGAGCCGCCGCAGAAAGACGGGGCGGAGCGCGGCTTCATCGGCAGCCGCAACGAGCAGAAGATCCGCCGCGCCTACCTGGTCGAGAACCTGCACCGCCAGCCCATCCAGCTACAGCTGATCGAGCCCTCGCCCGTGGCCCAGCATGAGGACATCAAGGTGCAAACCCAGTTCAACCCGCAGCCGAGCCAGCAGCGCTGGAAACAGCTGCCCGGCGTGGTCGCGTGGCAGCTGCAATTGGCGCCTGGCCAGAGCCAGCGCTTCACGGCCGAGTATCTGATCAGCACACCCAAGGACGCGCGGGTGAGCGGATTGCGCTGAATCACGAGGCCAGACCCGAGGCAAAAGTGAAGAATCCCTCATACGCGGGGCGGCTAGGGTAACTGCGAGTGACAGCGGCAATTCGCTCCGGAGACACTCGCTCGTATCAAAGTCCGGGGGGAGGAACCCATGAAAACGCACACCTTCAAGTTGATTGCCGCTGCCTGCCTCATGGCGAGCCACGCGGCCTGGGCCGAGCTGCCCCGAGGCAGCCTGACGTTCTTGCAGCCCAAGGGCACGGTCAGCACGACCGAGGCCATTGACATCTGGGTTCGGCTTACGCTGGACGCAGACTCCCCGGCGTTCACCTTCTCCAGCTATCCACTCACGGGCATTTCGCCCGGAGATTTGTCGCCCGAAGGCGTCTACCACGACCCGATCACAGGCACCAACACCCCGGCCACTTTTGCGCGGATTGACAGTGTCTTCATCAGCGCCTCGATGACGGTGTCGGGCAGCGAGTTCATGGGCTACGACTTCCAATTCGCCACGATTTACAACCCGCAACTGCCGGGGCCCACCTACCAGAATCACTTCAATCTGGCCCCCGGCCAAAGCTACGACTACCTGTTTGGCCGCTTCACGCCGAAGGCAGGTGGCGCACCGGAAGGCACCGTCAATCTCTACCAGACCTCGATGACGCTGCAGTACACCGGCGTGGATGCCCTGGGCCGAACGCTGTATTCCGCCAACCAGCCCGTCATCGCATCGAGCTGCGAGAGTGGTGACTGGGCCACTTGCGGCTTCACCCGCACCGTCACCGCCGTGCCCGAGCCCAGCAGCTATGCCTTGATGGGCCTCGGCCTGGCCGGTGTGCTGGGCCTGGCCCGCCGCCGCCGCGCCACGGCCTGAGCTCGGCCCCAGACCACGGGCTCAGAACCAGCCGCCCAGGTCCTCCCGAATCTCGGGCGGATGGGCGGCGTTTTTTTGCAGGCCCGCTTTCAATGCGCTCCGCGCCTGGCGGGCGGCGGGGCTGTCGCTGGCCGGTGCATCCAGCTGCGCTTGCATCAGCGACTGCAAGGCATCGAAAGGATGACCGGCCGGCATTTGCGGCGGGCGGGCCTCGCGCGCTGCGGCCAGCGCGGCGGCCGCATCGGGGGCGCCCATCATCACCAGGGTCAGCGCCAGGTCGAGGCGAGCCTGCCAGAGCGGCGGCAGCTGGCGGTCCGGGCTGGTCTCCAGCAAGGCCACACGGCGCTCCAGCAGGCGGCGGCTGCCGGCCAGATCGCCGCGGGCGCGCAGCAGCGCACCCTCGACCTGGGCGATGCGGCTCTCCAGCCACAGGTCGCGCTCCAGATGCAGGTCGGCATCGCCGCGCAGGCGGGCGACAGCATCCGCCGCCAAATCCAGGTCACCCAGCACCAGGCCGCTGCGCGCCAGGGCCAGCCAGGCCTCGGCCCGGCTCACACCCATCTGCTCACGCACCCGGTCCACTTCCTCCAGCAGGGCGCGGGCATCCTGGCGCAAGGTGGTCGCGGGCGACTCCCCCGCCTGGGCGCGCGCCAGCAACAGCGAGGCCTTGGCCGCCGTCCGGGCATTGAAGGGTGCGCCATTGCCTTGGGTGTTGAAGGCCAGACGGGCGGCCAGGGCCTGCGCGTACTCAGCGCGGTCGTGGTGGTAACGCGCAATCTCCGGGTACATGAAGGCGCGCATGGAATTGCCCCGACCATGCAGCCGGTCCATCTCCTCGCCCAAGGCCTGCGCACGCGCCTCCACACCGTCGTACAAGCCCGCACGGATCTCCATGGTCAGGATGTTGCGCCGGATGGCCAGCACATGGCGCAGGTTCTCCTTGGGCGGATTCTGCAAGGCCGGCTCGGTCAGGCGCAGCTGGGCGAGGGCCTCGCTGATGCGCCCCTCTCCGGACAGGCGGACCGCCTCCACCATGTGGTGGAAGGTTCGATAGAAGTGGCCCTCCGGGTAGAGCAGCCGCACCAACTCGCCGGCTTGATCCAAGGCCAGCTTGGCCTCGGCCAGGCGGCCAGTCTTCATATAACCATTGGCCAGCGCGTAGTAGAGCTCGCGCATGGGATCGGATTTGGGGCCATGCAAGCGCGCCACGCGCTCGCGCAGAGGCTCCAGCTCGGCCACCACCAAATCGTGCGGGCCCGTCGGCACATAAATTTGGGCCAGCTTGATATGGGCCGCCACGGTGCGCTCGTCGTCTTCCCCGTAGGGCTGAACCATCAGCGCCACCCACTCACGCGCCAGCGGTGCGGCCAGGTCGTAGCGGTCCAGGGCGCCGTAGGTTTCGGCCAGTGTGGCCAGCAGGCGCGCCTTGATGCGGGGCTGGTCCTGGAATTTGCCTGCGATCTCGCTGCGGCTTTTCTCCAGCAGATCCATGACCGTGGGCGCCTGCCCGCCATGGACATCGGGGCTGGCACTGCCCAGCAGATCCGTCAGGTACAGCGTCACCTGATCGGATTCATGGGCCGCCGCCTGCGCGCGGCGCCATTGATCCAGGCTGACGCCCAGGCCCAGCAGCACGGCCACGGCCAGACCGCCCGACAGCGAGGCAGCCAGGGCATTGCGGCGCATCCAGAGCCGCAGGCGATGGCGCCAGTCCTCGCGGCGGGCGCTGACCGGGCGATGCTGGAGCCAGCGCGTCAGGTCTTCGACCAAGGCGCTCACGGCCGGGTAGCGCTCCTCGGGCAGCTTGCGCAAGGCCTTGGCGACGATGGCCTCCAGGTCGCCGCGGGCGCGCTCGGCGTCGAGCGGGCGGGCGCCCTCCGGCGCATCTTCGGCCAAAGCCTGGGCCAGCAAGGGCCCGAGCCGCGGCGCGTCCTGGTGCAGCAAAGCATGCTCGATGGCCGTGCGGCTGCTGCCGGCGTTGTAAAAGGGCAGGCGGCCGGACAGCATCTCGAACAACAGCACGCCGAGCGAGTAGACATCGGCCGCCACGCCGACCGGCGTGCCGCTGAGCTGCTCGGGTGCGGCATACGACAAGGTCAGGCCACGGCCGCTTACGCGGGTCAGGTGGCCTGGATCCTCTTCATCCAGCAGACCCGCAATGCCGAAGTCCAGCACCTTGACCTCGCCCCGGCTGTCGCCCTCGGCGCCGACCATCACGTTCGAAGGCTTGAGGTCGCGGTGCACCACCAACTGGGCATGGGCATGCTCGACCGCCTGGGCCACGCGGATCAGCAAGGCCACCCGTGAGGCGACCGTGGGGCATTCGGCCCGCACATGCTCGCTGAGCGTGCGGCCGGCCACGTACTCCAGCACCAGATAGGGCACACCGTCCGCCATGCCAGCATCGAGCAGGCGCGCAATGCCGGGATGCTTGAGCCGGGCAAGCACGGCCCGCTCGCGCGCGAAACGCTGGGACAGCGGCGCCTGCTGCAAATCACTGCGCAACAGCTTGACCACGGCCTCCTGCTCGTACAAGCCATCGGCCCGCCGCGCCAGCCAGACCTGGCCCATGCCGCCCTCGCCGATCTTGCGCAGCAGCTGCCAAGCCCCCATACGCTGGCCACTCAGTGAAGGCGCTTGCTGCCTCTCGTCCAGCACCGGCATGGCGCTGAAGGGCACGGGCCCAGCGGCTGCAGGAAACTGGGTCTCGGCCTGCTGGATCAAGCGCTGCGCGAGCTCGGCGGCCAGGGCGGCATCGCGCGCGGCCAGCGCCGCCAACCAGGGGCCGCGCTCAGCCTCGGCCAGGCCTTGCGCCTGGCGCAGCAGCTGGTTCAGTTCGGTGTGGCGGGCGCTGTCGCCCATGCTCAGCGGCGCACTTCGCCCTGGCCCAGCACCACCCATTTGAGCGAGCTCAGGCCTTCCAGTCCCACCGGGCCACGGGCATGGAGCTTGTCGGTGGAGATGCCGATCTCGGCGCCCAGGCCGTACTCAAAGCCATCGGCAAAGCGCGTGCTGGCATTGACCATGACGCTGGCTGAATCGACCTCGCGCAGGAAACGCATGGCATGGCCATGGTTGCTGGTGAGGATGGCGTCGGTGTGGTGCGAGCCGTAGCGGTTGATGTGTTCGATGGCCTCATCGAGGCTGTCCACCACCTTGATGCTGAGGATGGGCGCCAGATACTCCTCGCTCCAGTCGGCTTCGGTCGCCGGCTTGATCACGGCGCCCGGGATGGGGCCCAGCAAGGCCAGGCTGCGCGAGCAGCCGCGCATCTCCACCCCCTTCTCGGCCAACAGGGCGCCGATATGGGGCAGGAAATCCGAAGCGCTCTCGGCATGGACCAGCAGAGACTCGGTGGCATTGCAGGGGCTGTACTTCTGCGTCTTGGCGTTCATGACCACGGTCAGGGCCAGGTCGAAATCGACCTCGGCGTCGACATAGCAGTGGCAGTTGCCGTCGAGATGCTTGATGACCGGCACCTTGGACTCGGCGCTGATGCGCTCGATCAAGCCCTTGCCGCCACGCGGGATGATCACATCCACATGCTCGGGCGCCGTAATCAGCAGGCCCACGGCGGTGCGGTCGGTGCTGGCGATCAGCTGCACGCCCTCGGGCGGCAGGCCGGCCTCGCGCAGGGCGGCCGCCACCAGCTCGGCCAGGGCGAGGTTGGAATGGATCGCCTCGGAGCCGCCGCGCAGGATGCAGGCATTGCCGCTCTTGATGGCCAGGGAGGCCGCCTCGATGGTGACGTTGGGGCGGCTCTCGTAAATCATGCCGAACACGCCCAGGGGCACGCGCATCTGGCCCACGCTGATGCCGCTGGGGCGGCGCTTGAGGCCGCTGATCTCACCGACCGGGTCGGGCATGGCGGCGATCTGCTCGCAGCCCTGGGCCACGGTCTCGATCACCTCGGGGCTCAGCTTCAGGCGGTCCAGCATGGGGCCGTCCAGGCCGGCGGCGGCAGCGGCTTTCAGGTCACGGGCGTTGGCAGAAGCCAGGGCCGGGCCGGCTTCGCGCAGGCGGCGGGCCAGGCTCAGCAAGGCCTGGTTCTTGGCGGCGGTGGAGGCGGCAGCCATGCGGCGCGAAGCCTGGCGGGCGGCCTGGCCCACCGCCCTCATGTAGAGGGGCAAATCCTGGGCGGCCAGATCGGGAGAAGGCAGGGTCGAGCTCATGGCGCCATTCTCCGCGATGTGCCGGACGCGGCAGTTTCAGGTAGGTTCCATCGACACCCATGCCATTCCTCACAGCCGGCGCGCGCGCCTCTCGCACCCGGGTCTACCCGAATTGCAACGACCATCAAATTTCATCTTGTACCGGCAGCAGTTCATGCGGGCTGGCTTGCAGATCGTCGCCCAAATATTGGACTTCATCGCAGGCCGCTGTCGCCCGGTCGCTTGCTTTCCTACATTGAAGCCATCGACTCACCACCCCGTGCCGGCGTCGGCACCTAACGCAAAGAGGCCACACCATGAAGACTGTCACCGCCACCGCACGCATCGCTCTGTCCGCACTCGCTCTCGCAGCCTTCGGCGCTCAAGCGGCCGTACCCGGCCAGGACGAACTGGGCCCCGTTCGCCAAGCCTGCCCGCAGATCGATCAGAAGCTGCAGCAGGCCCTGGAACGTGACACCCGCAAGCTGATGGAGGCATCGCTGGCGCGCGTCGAGTTCACCGTCAAGGGCGACAGCATCAGCCAGGTTCGCCAGGAAAACACGCCCATCGAAGTGCGGGCACGTTTGCAGTCAGCGCTGCGCCAAGCCGGCTGCAAGAGCGATCAGGAAAAGACCCTGGCCTTCCACCTGAACCTCCTGCCCAATCGCTGAGCAACAGCGCTTCCACCGGCGGCGCGCTCACAGCTGCACATGGCTGGTGGAGCCGCCGTCGACATACCAGTTGGCACCGGCCACAAAGCTGGCGGCCGGGCTGGAAATGAAGGCCACCACGCGAGCGATCTCCTCCACGCGAGCCAGACGCTTCAGCGGGTTGCGTTGCAGCGCGCGCTGGTAGGCCTCGGGCTGCTGTTCGGCGATACGGCCCCAGAATCCGCCCTCGACCCAGGTGTCGCCGGGCGACACCAGATTGACCCGCACCCGCGGCAGCACACGGGCCGACAACGACTTCGCGTAATGCGCCACGGCCGCTTTGGCCGCGCCGTAGGCTTCGGAATTCGGGCAGGCTTGAGAGCTGGCGCGCGAACCAATGCAGGTGATGGCGGCCTGGGGCGAGTCTTGCAGCCAGGGCAGCATGGCCTCACAGCAGCGCACGGTGGCAGCAACATCGAGCGCCAAGGCCTGCGACCAATCGGCCGAGAGCGCGCTGACATTGGCCACAAAAATGTCCTGCGGCCCGAGCTCCTGCAACCAGGCCTCGAAGGCGCCCGGCTCGGCCACATCGAGCGCGCGCGCCTGCACCCGCCCCGGCAGCTGCAGCGCCTGCAACTCGGCCAGGCGGGCGGCGATGCGCTCGGGCCCACGCGCGCAGAACGCCACCTCGCAGCCTTCGGCCGCCAGCGCGTGCACGATGGCCGCACCGATGCCGGCCGAGCCGCCAGTCACCACTGCCCTCAGGCCTTTCAATCCCAGATCCATGCACCCTCCCCGGCATCAAGCGCCGCGGCATGCGGGCTGTGGGCGTCATTCTGTGCCAGGCCATCGGTCCGCCGACGCGCACTGCGCACCTTCCCGCTTGCGCTGCGCACGGCGCTCAACTACATTTGTAGTACGACACCTGTAGTAGAGAGCAAGTCCATGTCCGAAGACAAAAGCGAACTGAGCCTGAGCGAGCTGCAGCTGAGCCTGATGCGTGTGCTCTGGCAGCGCGGCCAGGCCAGCACGGCCGAGGTGGCCGAGGCCTTGCGCGCCGAAGGCCGACCCCTGGCTCACACCACCGTGGCGACCTTGCTGCAGCGCCTGGAAAAGCGCGGCCTGCTGGCCTGCGATCGCGAGGCCCGCGCCTTGGTCTACCGCCCCTGCGTGTCCGAGCCCGAGGTGCAGAAGTCCATGGTCAGCGGCCTGCTGGCCAGCCTGTTCGCCGGCAAGGCCAGCGCCCTGCTCAGCCACCTGCTGAAAGCCGGCGACATTGCCGACGAGGACATGGCGCAGATGCGCCGCCTGCTGGCCAAGGGCGGCACGAGCAAGAACCCCAAGGACGGCAGCCATGACTGAGCCCCTCAGCATCAACGCGCCCCTGCTGCTGGCTGGCCTGAGCAGCGGCCTGCTCAACTACCTGCTGCACAGCAGCCTGCTGCTCGGTGGCGCCTGGCTGATCGAGCGCAGCGCCCGCCTGCGGCCGCGCCAGGCCTCGCATCGCGAGGCCCTGTGGCGCCTGGCCTTTTTCGGCCCGGTGCTGACGGCCGGCCTGGCCACGCTGCTGAGCTGGAGCCCGGCACCGACGGCCGGGCCGCTCGCATCGCCCACCGCCACCAGCACAGCGATCGAGCGCCCCGCCCTCCCGGAGCCAAGCGACGCGCCGACCGCCACAGCGACCCCACCGATGCGCGAACCCGCGCCGATGACTGGCGCAGAGCGCCCCACTCGCCAAGCGCCGGCCGCACCACGCGCCTGGCTGCAACTGCCCCCCGAAGCCAGTGCCGCCGTGGCCGCGCTGGCGGCGGCCTGGGCGCTGTTGGCCGGTCTGGGCCTGCTGGCCACCGGCCTGGCCTGGTGGCGCCTGCGCGTGCAGGCGCGCCGCCTGCCCCGCTTGGACGACGATGCCGATCTGCACGGCTGCCTGCAAACCCTGGCCCGATCCGCCGGCCTGCCGACCCCGCCCCTGCGCCTCGGCCGCGCCGAGTGGCCCAGCCCCCTGATCGCCCCGGGCGGCGCCATCTGCCTGCCCGCCTGGGCCCTGCAGCTGCCGCCCGCGCAGCGCGAGGCGGTGCTGGCCCATGAGCTGGCGCATCTGCGCCGGCGCGATCCGGCCTGGCGCCTGGCCGCCCAGCTGCTGAACCAGCTGGCCTGGCTGCAACCCCTGAACCGCCTGGCTCTGCGCCGGCTCGACGCCCTGGCCGAACAGGCCTGCGACGCCTGGGCCACCGCCCGACCCAGCGATGCCGCCCGCGAGCAGGCCCGCCGCGCCCTGGCGGAGAGCCTGTACCGCTGCGCCCAAGAGCTGCAGCAGGCAGCCCACCCGGTGCGGCGCCTGCAGCTGCTGAGCCGCATGGCCGCCAGCGGCCGCTCGCCCCTGCTGGCCCGCATCGACGCACTGATGAACCCTGCCCCCAACCCGCACGGAGACCCGACCATGAACCCCAAGCCCGAACCCTACACCGCCCTCCCTGCACGCGAGCTCTGGCGCAAGCGCGTGCTGGTCGGCGGCCTGACCCTGTGCGCCCTGGCCCTGCCCTTGCTGGGCGTGGGCCACAGCCAGCCGCTGGACCTGAGCCGCCTGCGCGACCTGGGCCACAGCTTCGAGGCGCGCTTCGGTGTGGGCTCGGCCATGGGCACCCGCATCGTCAAAAACAGCCCCTCGCACAACCTGGACATCCGCCTCAGCGGCCAGATGCGCTTCAACGAGGACCAGACCGCGCTCGAAAGCCTCAGCCAGGGCCGCCTGCTGATCGATGAGCGGCGCGAGGGCTGGCACCGGCGCGCCGAGTTCCTGCCGGGCGAAGCCGGCCAGGCACCGCGCTTGATTTACAGCCTTGACGGCAAGGAACAGACGCCGGACGCCGAGGGTCAGGCCTGGCTCCGCGATCGCGTCGCCCTGGCCGGCGAGACCATTGAGGGCAGCGAGAAGCGCGTTCGCAGCCTCATGGCCCAAGGCGGCGTCGCGCGCGTGCTGGCCGACATCCAGGCGCCCGCTCTTGAGGACCACCGCCGCCGCAGCCGGGCCGAGGCCTTGCTCAAGCAAGGCCGGCACAGCGACAGCACGCTGCAGACCCTGATCCAGGTCAGCAGCGGCATCGATTCCGATTTCGAGCGCCGCCAGCTGCTGGAGACCCTGATCGAAGGCCAGGCCCTGAGCCCGGCGCTGCAGGCCGAGCTGCTGAACAGCCTGAACAACTTGAGCTCTGACTTCGAACGCCGCCAGGTGCTCGAAAGCCTGGCGCCACGCTTGAGCCCGGACACCGCCACCCTGCAAGCTTGGGTGCAGGCGGCGCAAGGCATGGACTCCGACTTTGAAAAACGCAGCGCCATCGTCGAGCTGATCGAGCGGCAAGGCAGCCTGCCGAGCCTGGCCGCCGCGCTGCAGGCCAGCCTGAGCCTGGACTCGGACTTCGAGCACCGCATCGCGCTGGAAGCCGTGGCCCAAAAGCTGCCGCGCCAGGTGGCACTCGATGCGCAGGCCGAGGCGGCCCTGCGGGCCTACAGCGAATCGGCCCGCCGCATCGACAGCGACTTCGAACGCCGCATCGCCCTGAGCGCCCTGCTCGATGCCGGCGTGCACCAGAAGACCGCGCTGCTGGGCGTGCTCGATGCCGCACGCAGCATCGACTCCGATTTCGAGCGGGCCGAGTTGCTCAGCGCCCTGGCGGCCCATTTGCCGGCCGATGCCGAGCTGGTGGCCCGTTATCGCCAGGCAGCGCGAGGCCTGAGCGAACATGAGCGCGGCAAGGTCGAGGCCGCACTGGACCCGGTGATGGACCGCCTGGCCCAGGCAGCACCGGCCGCGCCGGCCACGCCAGCCCAGGCCGCGCCCGCGGCCTCCGCCGCACCGGCGGCTGCCATCTCGCGCCTCAAGCCGCCCAGCCCGCCACGCCCG
This sequence comes from Paucibacter aquatile, assembly GCF_002885975.1. Lineage (NCBI taxonomy): Bacteria > Pseudomonadati > Pseudomonadota > Betaproteobacteria > Burkholderiales > Sphaerotilaceae > Roseateles > Kinneretia aquatilis. The sequence goes on from NZ_POSP01000003.1 coordinate 2,382,882, forward strand.
CCGGCTGCTCCTTCGCTGCCCTGAGGCTGGCAGCCCTCAAGCCGGCATGTGCTGCAGCAGCGCCAGCCACAGCGGCGCCGTCAGCACAAAGCCCAGGGTAGACACCACCACGGCGGCGGTGGTCTCACCCTCCTGACAGCGGTAGCGCTGGGCAAAGATCAGGGCGTTGGAGCCGGTGGGCAGGGCCGCCATCATGACCACCACAGCCAGCGGCATGCCGCGCAAACCCAGCAGCAGGCCCAGGCCCAGCACCAGGGACGGCAGCACGAGCAGCTTGGCCGCCACCAGGCCCAACACCGAGGTCCAGCGCTGCGGCCAGCCCAGGTAGGCCAGGGACATGCCGATCAGGGTCAGGCACAGCGGCACCACGGCCGTGCCCAGCATCTGCAGCACCTCGTCGAGTACCGCCGGCAGGCCCAGGCCCAGGGCGTTCCAGCACAGGCCCGCCACCACTGGCAGCACCACCGGGTGGATCACCGTGTTGCGCACGGTGTTGGCCAGCAGGCTGCCCAGGCCGGTGGGCTGGCCCTGGCTGCGCTCACGTGCCAGGTCCAGCTCCACCAGGGCCGTCAGCACGGTCAGGATGCTCAGCGCATGCAGGCTGACCACGGTGATGTGGATGGCCAGGCCCGCCTCGCCAAACACACCGGCCGCCAGCGGCACGCCGACCTGCAAGGTGTTGCCAAAGGTGGCAGTAATGGCCTGCACGCTGGGCACGGCCGCACCGGCGGCCGCCGCACCGCGCCAGCGCTGCAAGGCATACAAGGCCACCAGCAGGCCCAGCACGGGGGCGAAAAATGCCGTCAGCGTCAGCCAGGGCAGGCTGGCGAACTCGACCCGGGCCGTGGTGCGAAACAGCAGGGCGGGCACGAAGATGTAGAAGGCCACATTCGACAGCACCCGCGCCGGGTCACCGCCGCTGCCGCCGGCATCCGCCCCACCCAGCCAGCGCATGCGGCCGACAAACCAGCCGATGGCCACCGCAATCAGAATGGCCAACAGCTTGTGAAAAACAATCCAGCTCATGCGGCCCAGTATGCCGCGCCCGGGCCAGCGGCCTGGAGAACCGGCGGGAGAGCCGCCCGGCTCAGTGCGTGGTCGGCAAGCTCAGCTCGAACTCGAACACGCTGCCCTCGCCCAGCTCGCTGCGCACGCGGATCTCGCCGCCCATCTCGCGCAGCAGCTGCTGGCTGATCGACAGGCCCAGGCCGGTGCCGCCCAGGCAGCGTGCGTCCTCGGCCACCTGCTCGAAGGGCTTGAACAGGCGATCCATCATGCGCCGGGCGATGCCGATGCCGGTGTCGTGCACAACAAAGGCAATGCGGGCGCGGCTGTCCTGCTGCGCGACCAGGCTGACCTGCAGACCGAAGCGGCCCTGGTCGGTGAACTTGACCGCGTTGGACAGCAGATTCATCAGCACCTGGCGCAGGCGCTGGCCATCGACCAGCACGCGGGTCGGCAGCTGCGGGTCGATCTCGACCTGGAAATCCAGGTTCTTCTGCTCGGCACGCAGGCGCACGCTGTCGGCCACCATATCGAGCAGGGCGCGCAGGTCCACCGAGCTGGGCTGCAGGCGCACCTTGCCGGCCTCGATGCTGGCCATGTCCAGCACATCGGAGATCAGGCTCAGCAAATGCTCGCCGGCATCGCGGATCTGACCCACCTTGGCCTGCTGGGCCGGGCTCAGGCTGGCATCCATCTGCAGCAGCTGGCCGAAGCCGAGGATGGCGTTCAGCGGCGTGCGGAACTCATGGCTCATGGTGGCCAGGAAGCGGCTCTTGCTCTGGCTGGCGCTCTCGGCCCGGGCCTTGGCCTCGCTGAGCTCGCGGGTGCGCTCGGTGACCACCTCTTCGAGATGGTCGCGGTAATGCGTGAGCTCCTGCTCGGCCTGGCGACGCAGGCTGATGTCGCTGACCATGCCCTCGATGCGCAGGCCCTGGCCGCCGCCGCCCGGCACGACATGGACGCTCAACTCCACCCAGAGCTGGCGCCCCTCGTTGGTGGCGATCAAGAGCGGCACCTGCTGCAGCAGGCGGTGGCGCTGCAGGGCCAGGGCGATGCGCTTGAACTCCTGCGCCTCGATCTGCACCAGGCTGCGCAGGCGCCGGCCCGAAGCCATGGCCTGGGCCGGGCTGTGGAAGCCCAGCATCAGGGCCAGGGCGCGGTTGAGGCTGAGCAGACGGCCGCGCGCATCGCACTGGAAGATGCCCTCGGTGGCGTTCTCGAACAGGCTGCGAAAGCGCTCCTCGCTGAGCTGCAGGCCCTCGGATGAGGCCAGCAGGCGGGCGCTCATCAGATTGAACTGCTCGGTCAGGGCACCGATCTCGTCGTCGCGCTCGACCTCGGTGGTGGCGCCCAAGCGGCCCTCGGAGACCTGGCGGGCCATCTGGCCCAGGCGCTGCACCGGGCGCTGCACCAGGCGATTGACCAGGAGCAGGCTGGCCGCCACCACGGCCGCCAGCATGGCGCCCAGCAAGCTGGCCACGAAGCGGCGCATCTGTGCCACCTGGCGGTACACGCCCTCGCGACTCAGCACCAGGGTGGCCTGGGCCACCACCGTGGGGGCCAGGTCCGGGGCGGCCTGGTAGCTGATGTCGAACTGGCGGCTCAGCGGCTCCACAGCCGGCTCGCTGCGCTGGCGGCGCAGGGGCTCGGCATTGACGCCGACCGGGCGCAGCTCGATGGAATGAACCTCGGGGTCCGCCATCACGGCGTCCAGCAGGTTCTTGATGGCGATGTTGTCGAGGTTCCAGATCGGCCCGGCAAAGCCCAGGGCGACCAGGCTGGCCATGCGGGTCTGGCGGTGGTCGAGGGCGAGGTTGAGCTCCTGCTCCTCGCGCGAGGTCCAGGACCAACCCAGTGCCAAAGCCAGCAAACCGGCCGCCAGCGCCATGCCCAGAATCAAGCGGGACTGGATGCCGAAGCTCACTCGCACTGGGGCCATGCACTCACTCCTGACCTGGGCCGGACCAAGACCAGACCGAGGCGGCACGCGGGCGGCCCGGGTCTAACGCAACTGCTCTGCGCATCAGCATAGCGCCTTTGTGCGCCATGCCGATGAGGAGCAGCCCCAGTTCCCCTCGCAAGTGGGGGTGGGCGTCATGCAGCGCCCGGGCTTCAGGCGGCCTTCTTGGCCGCTGCCTTCTTGGCAGGCGCCTTCTTTGCGGCCACCTTCTTGGCCGCGACCTTCTTGGCCGCCGGCGCCTCGCTCACCACATCGGCAGCCGCCGTCTTGGCCGCGGCACCCCGCAGCGGCACGCCCGGCTTGGCTGCGCGCGGCTCGAACTCGAAGTTCACCTTGCCGGCCTTCTTGTCGTAAGCCAGGAAGGCCTTGAACTTGCGCCGGGTCTTGTTGGAGACGAAGTTCTCCAGCAGCGCGGTCTTGCCCTCGCTGAGCAGCTTTTGCATCTGGCTGATCTCGATGGGTTGCTGCAAGATGATCTTGCCGCTCTTGAAATCGCAGGTGATGGCGGCGCCCACGGCATGCTCGCAGACGTAGTTGCTGCCATGCTCGAAGACCCGGCCCTGACACTTGGGGCAGGCGCCCAGCGAGGTCTGGGCGCTGAAGTCCACCGCCTCGCCATCGCCCTCGCCGTTCTTGCCGTCGTCGCCGAAGTCGAACTCGAGCTTCCAGTTCTGGATCTCCTCGTCGAAGACCAGGGCCAGCTCGGCCGTGAAGGGCCAGCCGGCCTTGGAGCGGAAGCCTTCCAGCGGGCCGATCTTCTTGTCGGCCAGGAACTGTTCCACCTCGTGCAGTTCGAAGCTGCGGCCGCCGGGGATCTTGCCGATCGAGAAGCCGCAGCCCTCCGAAGCGCCATCCTTGCCGGTGCAGGTGAAGCGACGGTAGTTCTCCTTGACCACGCCGCTGCACTTCGGGCAGGGCGTCTTCAGGGTGGCGTAATCGCCAGGGATGGTGTCGCGGTCGTATTCCTTGGCTTTTTGCACCACGCGCTCGGTCATGGCGGCAATCTTGGCCATGAACTCGTCGCGGTTCAGGCGCCCCTTTTCCATCTCGGAGAGCTGGAACTCCCAGTCGCCGGTCAGCTCGGGCTTGGTCAGGTCCTTGATGTCCAGGCCACGCAGCAAGGTCATCAGCTGGAAGGCCTTGGCCGTGGGGAGCAGCTCGCGGCCATCGCGCAACATGTATTTTTCGGTCAGCAGGCCTTCGATGGTGGCGGCGCGGGTCGCTGGTGTGCCCAGGCCCTTCTCGGTCATGGCTGCGCGCAGCTCTTCATCGTCGATCAGCTTGCCGGCGCCTTCCATGGCCGAGAGCAGGGTCGCTTCGGTGTAGCGGGCCGGCGGCTTGGTGGCCAGGCTCTTCACATCGACCGACTCGGTGCGCACCACCTCGCCCGGGGCCACAGCCACCAGATTGGCGTCGTCTTCCTGCACTTCCTTGCCGTAGACGGCCAGCCAACCCGGCTTGACCAGCACCTTGCCATTGGTCTGGAAGTTCAGCTCCTTGCCCGCGGCCTTGACGGTGCTGATGCGGGTGGTGACCAGGAACTCGGCCGGCGGGAAGAACACGGCCAGGAAGCGCTTGACCACCAGGTCGTAGAGCTTGGCCTCGATGTCGGTCAGGCTCTTGGGCGCCTGCAGGGTCGGGATGATGGCAAAGTGATCCGAGACCTTGCTGTTGTCGAAGACCTTTTTGGTCGGCTTGATATAGCCCTCGTTGAGCGCCTTTCGGGCGTGGCCCGCCAGCTCACGCAAGGGGCCGGGCAGGTCCTCGCCGGCAATCATCTCGGCGGTCTGCTTGGCCACGGCCAGATAGTCCTCGGGCAGGAAGCGCGAGTCGGTCCGGGGGTAGGTCAGCACCTTGTGCTTTTCGTACAGGGCCTGGGCCAGGCTCAGCGTGGTCTTGGCCGAAAAACCGAAGCGTGAGTTGGCCTCACGCTGCAGCGTGGTCAGGTCGTAGAGGCCGCCACAGCTGCTGGTGGTGGGCTTGCTTTCTTCGCGCACGCTGGCCGGCTGGCCCAGGGCGGCGGCGGCGATGGCATCGGCCTCGGCGCGGTTCCAGATGCGGTCGGCGCGCGATTCGGCGTCCTCGCCCTTCTTCCAGCTCGGGTCGAACCATTTGCCTTCGTACTGGCCGGCCTGGGCGTCGAAGACGCCGCGCACTTCCCAGTAGTCGCGCGCCACATGCTTGCGGATCTTTTCTTCGCGCTCGACGACGATGGACAGCGTCGGCGTCTGCACCCGGCCGACCGTGGTCAGGAAGAAGCCGCCGTCGCGCGAGTTGAAGGCGGTCATGGCGCGTGTGCCATTGATGCCGACCAGCCAGTCGGCCTCGGAGCGGCAGCGCGCGGCATCGGCCAGAGGCAGCATCTGGGCATCGCTCTTGAGCTTGTCGAAACCGTCGCGTATGGCTTGCGGCGTCATGGACTGCAGCCACAGGCGCTGCACCGGCTTGTTGATGGCGGCCTTGGCCGTGCCAGCGTACTGCACGATCAAGCGGAAGATCAGCTCCCCTTCGCGGCCCGCGTCACAGGCGTTGATCAGCTGGGTGACGTCCTTGCGGCGGATCAGCTTGACCAGGGCATTGAGGCGGCCCTTGCTCTTGTCGATGGGGTTGAGGTCGAAGTGCGGCGGGATCACCGGCAGGTTGGCAAAGCTCCACTTGCCGCGCTTGACGTCGAACTCCTCGGGCGCCTTGATCTCCACCAGGTGGCCGACGGCCGAGCTGACGACGTAGTCCTCGCTCTCGAAGTATTCATCGTGCTTGTCGAACTTCCCCGCCTTGGGGGTCAAGGCGCGGACGATGTCCTGCGCCACGGACGGCTTCTCGGCAATGATCAGGGTCTTGCTCATGATGATGATGAAGTTTTCTACTCGTCTATTCGCTGCCGGCCGAAGTCGCTGACTCCGGCCTGCCTACAATCCGGCCTCGCGCGCGCCCATGCACATACGTACCTGCACGCGCGCACACCCATGAATTCAATGTAACCACAACTTCCGATGACGCAAGCCGCTCGCAAAAAGTCTGCCCCGGCCTCGGCCCCGGCTGCCAAGCCCGCCCAGCCTGCCAAGGCCGCAGCGGGCAAGGGTCGGCGCATCCAGGTCCGCAATTCCGGTGTGCATGGGCGCGGAGTCTATGCGCTGGCGCCGATCAAGGCGGGCGAAGTCATCATCGAATACACGGGTGAGCTCATCAGTTGGGACGAGGCCATGGAGCGCCACCCCCACGATCCCAAGCAGCCCAACCACACCTTCTACTTCCACATCGAGGACGGCCGCGTCATCGATGCCCTCTACGGCGGCAACAGCTCGCGCTGGATCAACCACTCCTGCGAGCCCAACTGCGAGACCGACGAGATCAAGGGCCGCGTCTTCATCAAGGCCCTGCAAGACCTGTCCCCCGGTGAAGAGTTGTTTTATGACTACGGCCTCACCATCGACGAGCGCTACACCCCGAAGCTGAAGAAAGAGTTCGCCTGCTACTGCGGCAGCCCCTTCTGCCGTGGCACCATGCTGGCGCCCAAACGCTGAGTGATGTTCCGCCACCCATGAGCCTCTCCGAACGCAGCCATCTCGACTGGAAAGCCGAAGCCCTCTGGCAAGACCTGACCCCCTTGCTGCCCGGCATCAGCATCGAAGTGCTGGCCCGCACCGCCTCCACCAATACCGCCCTGCTGGAGCGGGTGCGCAGCCAGGCCCAGCAAGGCACGGAAAGCCGCTACGGCCGCCGCGCCCACGACATGCAGCCCTGCCTGCTGGTGGCCGAGCACCAGACCCACGGCCGCGGCCGCCAAGGCCGCGCCTGGCTGTCCAGCCCCGGCGCCTCGCTGACCTTCTCCCTGGGCCTGCCGCTGGATCTGGCCGACTGGGGTGGCCTGTCCCTGGCCATCGGCTGCGCGATTGCCGAGGCCCTGGAACCCAGCAGCTGCCTGGCCGCCGGCCAGCGGCCGCGGCTGGAACTGAAGTGGCCCAATGATTTGTGGCTGGATGGCCGCAAGCTGGGCGGCATCCTGATCGAGACCGTGCCCGCCGGCGAGCAGCGCATGGTCATCATCGGCGTGGGCCTGAACATCCAGGCCCTGGCCGGCGAGCCCGACACCCAGCCCGGCGCCACCTTCAACACCGGCTTTGCCTCGCTGAGCGAGTTCGATGCCACGCTGGACGGCCCCACCGTCCTGGCCCGCATCGCCCCGGCCATGGCGCGCTGCCTGCGCGACTTCCCGCAGGGCGGCTTTGCGGCCTGGACCGAGGCCTATGCCCGGCGTGACCTGACCTTGGGCCAGCCCGTCAGCGCCGGCGCCCTGGAAGGCATCGCCCGCGGCGTGGCCGCCGATGGTTCGCTGCAGGTCGACACGGCCCAGGGCCTGCAAAGCGTCAGCGCCGGTGAAGTCAGCCTGCGCCTGAGCACGCCGCCCGCCGCCCCGGCCACCGGCCGCTGAAGCCCCAGCCCCCACGACCACCATGCTTCGTGCCCTGCTCGCCCTGCTGCTGATTCTCAACGGGCTGTTTTTCAGCTGGACCCAGGGCTGGCTGGATGGCTTCGTCGGCATCAAGGCCAGCGGCGATCGCGAGCCCGAGCGACTGGCTCGCCAACAGAACCCCGAGCGCATCGAGCTGCTGAGCCCCTCGGCCGCCAAGGCCCTGCAGCAGCGCGCCTGCGTGGAGCTGGGCCCGCTGGAGGGTGACGCGGCCCTGCAGGCGGCACAGACCGTGCTGGCCAATGCCGGCGTGCCCGCCAGCGAATGGCAGGCCCTGCACAACGAGCAGGCTGGCGTCTGGGCCGTGGCCACCACCCGCTTCCCCAACAAAGACCTGCAAGGCCGCAAGGAAGAGGTGCTGAAGAAGCTCAAGATCAGCTACGAGCCTCTGAGCGGCGTGCCGGCCGAGATGCCAGCCCTGCTGCTGAGCCGCCATGCCAGCGAGAAGGCGGCCCAGCTGCAAATTGATCGCCTGGGCCAGCGCGCAGTCAAAGGCCTGCAGGTGCTGCAACTGCAGGCACCGATCAACCGCCACACCTTGGTCTTCGTACAAGCCGACGGCGCACGCCGCGCCCAGCTGAAGAGCCTCAAGAGCCCCGCTCTAGCGGCCGGCTTCAAGAGCTGCACGGGCGCCGCGGCCAGCTTGGCGGCCAGCGCCGCAGCCAGCGCGTCAAGCCCGACCAGCGGCGGCCGCTGAGCGACGGCTCATTTCACCGCGCTCCGCGGTACCCGAGCGCAAAGCCCAGGCCGCCAGCGCCAGCAGGGCCAGCCACAGGCCGCTGAAAGCGCCGCCACCACCACCTCCACCGCCCGAGCTGGTGCTGCCTCCCGGCGTCGTGCCCGAGGCGGCCGATACCGTGAAGCTCTGCGACACCGGGCTGGCAGCCGCAAAGCTGGCATTGCCGGCCTGGCTGGCCGTCAGCGTGCAGGTGCCCGCCGTCAGAAGCGACACCGCAGTGCCGCTGACCGTGCAGACCGCCGTCGTGCTGGAGCTGTAACTGACCGCCAGGCCCGAGCTGGCCGTGGCCGCCAGGGCCGGCATGGCCGTGCCCAGGGTCTGGTTGGCGATGGCTGAGAAGGCGATGGTCTGCGGCGTGCCGGCCACATTGAAGCTGCGCGCCACGTCGGCCGCAGCCTGGTAGCTGCTGTTGCCGGCCTGCTTGGCCAGCACCGTGCAAACGCCGGAACTGAGCAGACTCAAAGACGTGCCGCTGACCGTACACACGCCCGGCGTGCTGCTTTCAAAGCTGACACTCAGGCCCGAGCTGGCCGTTGCAGCCAGGGCCGGGGCCGCCGTGCCCAGGACTTGATCGGCCACGGCCGGGAAGCTGATGCTCTGGCTCGCGGGCGAGACCGTGAAGCTGCGGCTGACCGAAGGGGCCGCGGCAAACACGGAGCTGCCGGCCTGGCTGGCCACCACGGTGCAGGTGCCGCCCGCCACCAGGGTCAGGCTGCTGCCACTGACCGTGCAGACCGCAGACGTGCTGCTGCTGAAACTGACCGGCAGGCCCGAGCTGGCGGTGGCCACCAGGCTGCTGGGCGCCTGGCCGAACACCAGGCCGCTGGGCGCCGTGAAGGCAATCGTCTGAGCCGTGCTGCCAACGGCCGAGACCGTGATTGTCCGGGTGCTGGTGTGAACCGTGCCCAGGTCGTCGATCAGCTGCAAGCTGACGCTGAAGCTGCCGGCGCCGCTGGGCGTGAGGGTGACGGTTTGCGTGTTGGCGCCGGCGCTGAAAGCGCTGACGATGCCGCCGCCCGAGCTCAGCGTCCAGGCGGCGCTGGCGATGCTACGGCCGGTGCCCAAGGTGCTGCTGCTGGCGCTCAGGCTCAGCGGATTGCCGGCCAGCGGCGTGCTCGGGGTGCTGACGATCTGGATCACCGCGCCATTGGCGGCCCGCGCCGCGGCCACGGCCGCACCGGCGTCCAGCATGCCGGCACCGCAGGTGCTGGTGGTGCAGTAGCACTCGTCCTGGGTGGCCGAGGTCGGCGCCGTGCATTGCGGGATGCCGGCCGTGCCGCCGCTGGTGACAAAGGGGCGTGCGGTGCTGCGCAAGGTGCTCAGCACCTCGGCCGGCGTCATGCTCGGGCGCACCGAGAGCATCAGGGCCACGGTGCCGGCCACCACCGGGGTGGAAAAGCTGGTGCCCACCGAAGCGCCGTTGTTGGTGTAGGCCGCATCCCCCACCACCGGCGTGGTCGTGCCGCTGTTGGTGGTGCTGAACATGGGGTAGAGGCAGGCGCCGCTGAGGTTCACGCAGTTGCCGCCCGGGGCTGCGATGCTGACCTCGGGGCCGATGCTGGAGAAGCCGACCTTGCTGCCGACATGGCGCAGGCCGGTGACCGTGATCACGCCGGGGCAGTTGCCCGGCAGGCCGACCGCCAGGCCCTCGCTGTTGCCGGCGGCGACGACGATGCTGGCGCCACGCGCGGTGACGGCGCTGATGGCATTGCGGTACAGCTGGCCGGTGCCCGTGGTGCCGCAGGCACCGCTGCCGCCCAGGCTCATGTTCAGCACCTTGGCGGGGTTGGGATTGCTGGGCAGGCCGGGCACGGCCACGCCGGCCGCCCATTGCATGCCGGCAATGATGTCGGAGTCGTAGCCGCCGCATTTGCCCAGCACGCGCACCGGCAGGATCTTCACGCCCCAAGCCACGCCGGCCATGCCGGCGCCGTTGTTGGAGGCGGCGGCGATCAGGCCGGCCACGCGCGTGCCATGCCAGGAGCTGTTGCCGATGTCGCTGGCGTCGCAACTGCTGCCCAGGGTGCCGGCATTGATGTCGGCCTGGCTGACCCAGTCGCCGGGGTCGGAGGCGTCGGCATCGGCGCCATCGCCGTCGTTGGCGGTGGCCGTGGCCTGGGCACTCGATGAGTTCAGGCCCACCATGTCGTAGCCGCCGACGATCTGGGCCGCCAGCTCGGGGTGGTCTTTGCGAATGCCGGTGTCCAGCACGGCCACGACGATGCTGCTGTGGCCGGTGTTGATGTCCCAGGCGGCCGGCGCATTGATGCTGGACACCACCTCGCCAGGCACGCTGCTCGGGGGCTTCAGGTACCACTGGCCGACGCTGGGACCGCTGGGCAGGGCGGTGGCGTAGAAGGGGTCGTTGGGCAGGCGGGTGTGACGGCGGCGCTGATCGACCACGGCCATTTCCACTTCCGAATCGAGCGCCAGCTGCTGGGCCAGGGCGGCCGAGCTGATGCCGCTGGCAACGATGACATGGGTGCGCTCATCCAGGCTGCGTAGCGCGCGCAGGCCCTGGCGCGTGCGGGCATTGAGGCCGCTGCGCAGGCCCAGGCCGGTGGCGCGGGTCTGCGCCACATCCATGGCCGCGCTGCGGCTCATGGACACCGACATGGCCTTGGCCCGCACGCTGGCCGCCGCGGGCTTGAAGCGCACGATGACGCGGGCTTGCGCTTCGGCAGCCGCAGCAGCCACCAGCGGCGCGGTCTGCGCAGGCACCGTGGGGGCCCAGGCGATGGCCAGCAGTGAAAGGCAAAGGCTCAGGCCGAGGGGGGTGGTTTTCATGGGGCAAGCTCCTGGGCCGGAATGAATATAGGCGAGCAATGGCGAGGCCGTCGAGCAGGGCTGCCCGAGCGCTGTCGCGCCAGTTTAGAGCGGCCTGAAATGCCTCGGCGTAAAGAAAAGATTCCTTTGCCCCCGCTTGTTGACACAGAGAAAAGGCTTGCCATGCGCACCGCGCAGGCGCAAAAAAAGGGCCTTGCCGCCATGGCAAGGCCCCGGTGTGCTCAGCGCGCCGCGTGGCGCGCGGGCTGCGGCATCACTTGGCGATGACGCGCACCATCTCGAGCACCTTGTTCGAGTAGCCCCACTCGTTGTCGTACCAGGCCACCAGCTTGACGAAGGTGCCGTCCAGGGCGATGCCGGCGTCGGCGTCGAAGATGGAGGTGCGGGCGTCGCCGCGGAAGTCGGTCGCCACGACCTTCTCTTCGGTGTACCCCAGCACGCCCTTCAGTGCGCCTTCAGACTGGGCCTTGAACTCGGCGCAGATGTCCTTGTACGAGGCTTCATTGTTTAGCTCGACGGTCAGGTCCACCACCGAGACGTCGGAGGTCGGCACGCGGAAGCTCATGCCGGTCAGCTTCTTGTTCAGCTCGGGGATCACCACGCCCACGGCCTTGGCTGCGCCGGTGCTCGAGGGGATGATGTTTTCCAGGATGCCGCGGCCACCGCGCCAGTCCTTGTTGCTCGGGCCGTCCACGGTCTTTTGCGTGGCGGTGGCGGCGTGCACAGTGGTCATCAGGCCGCGCTTGATGCCCCACTTGTCGTTCAGCACCTTGGCCAGGGGGGCCAGGCAGTTGGTGGTGCACGAGGCGTTGGAGATGATGGCCTGGCCGGCGTAGGTGTTGTGGTTCACACCGAACACGAACATCGGGGTGTCGTCCTTCGACGGTGCCGAGAACACAACCTTCTTGGCGCCAGCGGCCAGGTGCTTTTCGCCCGAAGCCTTGTCCAGGAACAGGCCGGTGGCTTCGACGACGATGTCGGCGCCGACTTCGTTCCACTTCAGGTTGGCGGGATCACGCTCCTGGGTCAGGCGGATGGCCTTGCCATTGACAACCAGGGTGTTGCCGTCCACCGAGACTTCGCCGTCGAACTTGCCGTGCACGCTGTCGTACTTGAGCATGTAGGCCAGATAGTCAGGCTCGAGCAGGTCGTTGATGCCGACCACTTCGATTTCCTTGAAGTTGGCGATGGCAGCGCGGAACACCATGCGGCCGATGCGGCCGAAGCCGTTGATACCGATCTTGATCGTCATGAGGAAAGACTCCTGTTCAGGTTGGAGATTGAATGAATTGAGAAAAGGGAACTCGGTTCAAACCCGGCAAGCACCGGGGCGCCTGAACGGATGAGTCGGGTGCGGGCGGCGTCGCATTGCATCAGCTTTGCGCCTCGGCTTCGAGCTTCAGGGTGCCGCAGGGCACTTGGATCTGGAGCACTTCGCCGAACAATTCGTTGGCCTGCTTGTCGCTGGCAAAGGCCAGTTGCCGCTCAGACAGCCACTTGAGAAAGGCGGCGCGGTTGGGGTCTGGCTTGCCAGCCCTGACTTCGTTCGGCAGGTGTGGCCCAAGAATGGAGTAATCCACCTTGAAAGGGCAATTCATGGTGCTGAAGTCAAAGTCGGCATTCACGCCTCGGATTCCTGCGGTCATTCCGAGGAACTCACCCAATCCCAAAACGTCCCGCTTCAAGGCATAACGACGCACGCCCGGTGGGTTGTAGCTGAATCGCTGCTCAACGAACCGGGGCTGTTCAGCCCCCGTACGGCAAGGCATGCGGTACTTCGCCACACGCTCACGAACCACGTCCTCAAAGCGCTTCGAGGCCGTGGAATGAATGAGCTTCACATCCGGCGGCTGCTTCCCATCGCCGTGGAATCCCAGCACGACAACGACATGCTCCACGTCACGATCACCCGGCCATGGCGTCGGCGCCTCGATCGGCTCTCGAGGCATGACGACACAGAACTCGTCCTTGTTCTGTCGCGCCAGCGGCAAAGGCTCTCGCTGCGTGTTCGTGAAGTTGAACTCCTGCACCGCCTTGACCGGCCCCTCCGTGCTTGTGAGGCAGGGCAAGCGATAGCCCTCGAGGAAGCGAAACACCTGCTCCTGCATCTCGGGCGCTGCCGTGTTCGTCAGCACGTCAACAAGGGGCGCCGCATCGGCTTGATGGAAGTGCAGCTGGACGCGCATGAAGCCGCCCGCACGGCTTCTCTCGAGCTCGTTCGGATACACCGGCGGCTTCTCCTTGCGAACCAAGCAGCTGAGCGACTGTGCCAGTGAAGGCGGCGTCACATCCGATGCGGTTTGTGCATGCGCAGCAACACCGAATCCGCTCAGCAGACCCAGCACCACCAGCATGCGCTCAAACCCCGTGTTCTTCGATAGGTGGTTCAAGCGCTCCTCCTTGTCTTTATCGGCCAGGGTGAAAGGTCGCGAGCTTAGCTGAATCTCAGCGCTTCTTGCCGCCCTTCAGCTTGGCCACACCCAGCGCCACCTTGACCGTGTCGACCACGTTCTCGGCGGTGAAGCCGAAGTGCTTGAACAGCACCGGGGCGGGGGCGGATTCGCCGTAGCTGTCGATGCCGACGACGGCGGCGACGCCGTACTTCCACCAGCCATCGCTGACGCCCATTTCCACTGCGACGCGCGGCAGGCCTTCCGGCAGCACGGCCTTCTTGTAGGTCAGGTCCTGGCGGTCGAACACGGTGGTCGAGGGCATGGAGACCACGCGCACCGGGATGCCTTGCTGGGCCAGGGTGGCTTGCGCCGCCAGAGCCAGCTGCACTTCGGAGCCGGTGGCGATGATGACGCCACGGGCCTTCTTCTTCAGGCCGGCATCGCTGGGCTCGCTCAGCACGTAAGCGCCCTTGGCGATGTCATCGACGGCGGTCTTGGGTGCGTAGGGCAGGTTCTGGCGCGACAGGGCCAGCACGCTGGGGCGCTGGGCGTTGCCGATGGCCATGGTCCAGGCGACCACGGTTTCGGTGGTGTCGGCCGGGCGCCAGACATCCAGGCCCGGGATCAGGCGCAGCGAGGCGACATGCTCGATCGACTGGTGGGTCGGGCCGTCTTCGCCCAGGCCGATGGAATCGTGGGTGAACACATGGATGACGCGCTGCTTCATCAGCGCGGCCATGCGGATGGCATTGCGGCTGTAGTCGCTGAAGGTCAGGAAGGTGCCGCCGTAGGGGATGTAGCCGCCGTGCAGGGCCACGCCGTTCATGATGGCGGCCATGCCGAACTCGCGCACGCCGTAGTTGATGTGGCGGCCGCCGTTGCTGCTGCCATCGGCCTCGACGCGGAAGGCCGGGGTCGACTTGGTGTTGGTCAGGTTGGAGCCGGTCAGGTCGGCCGAGCCGCCCAGCAGTTCAGGCACGGCGGCGGTGAAGGCTTCCAGGGCGATCTGGCTGGCCTTGCGGCTGGCGACCGTTTCGGCCTTGCCGTGGGCCGCGACCACGGCGTCGACGGCGGTCTGGGCGAAGTTGGCAGGCAGCACGCCGGCCATGCGGCGGGCGAACTCGGCGGCCAGCTCGGGGTGAGCGGTGGCGTAGGCGTCGAAACGCTCGTCCCAGGCGGACTCCAGAGCAGCACCCGCGGCCTTGGCATCCCAGTCGGCATACACCTCTTGCGGGATCACGAAGGGCTCGTGCGCCCAGCCCAGCTGCTCGCGAGTCAGCTTGATTTCCTCGTTACCCAGCGGCTCGCCGTGGGCCTTGGCAGTGTTGGCGCGGTTCGGCGAGCCCTTGCCGATATGGGTCTTGGCGATCACCAGGGTCGGCTTGACGCTGCTCTTCTTGGCTTCGGCAATGGCGGCGTCGACGGCGTCGACATCATGGCCGTCCACCGGGCCGACCACGTTCCAGCCATAGGCTTCGAAACGCTGGGCGGTGTTGTCGGCGAACCAGGGGGCGACCTGGCCGTCGATGGAGATGCCGTTGTCGTCGTAAATGGCGATCAGCTTGTTCAGCTTCCAGGCGCCGGCCAGCGAGGCGGCTTCGTGGCTGATACCTTCCATCAGGCAGCCGTCACCCAGGAACACATAGGTGTGGTGGTCGACGACCTGGTGCTCGTCGATGTTGAATTCCTTGGCCAGCATTTTCTCGGCCAAGGCCAGACCCACGGCATTGGTGATGCCCTGACCCAGCGGGCCGGTGGTCGTTTCCACGCCCGGGGTGATGCCCACTTCCGGGTGGCCCGGGGTCTTGCTGTGCAGCTGGCGGAAGGCCTTGAGCTCTTCGATCGGCAGCTCATAGCCCGACAGATGCAGCAGGGCGTAAATCAGCATCGAACCGTGGCCGTTGGACAGCACGAAGCGGTCACGGTTGGCCCATTGCGGGTTGGCCGGGTTGTGACGCAGATGGCGGCTCCACAGGGCCACGGCGATGTCGGCCATGCCCATGGGCGCGCCCGGGTGGCCCGAGTTGGCTTGCTGCACGGCGTCCATGGCCAGTGCGCGAATGGCGTTGGCCATCAGGGTGGGGTTGCGAGCAGCGGTAGTTGCCATGTGCGTGCGGAAGGGAGAGTTGCGGGGTAATCCCGGATTTTACTTGGCCGGCGTGGGCCTGGCGCCCGACCCGCGCGCCAGCCTTGCCGAAATGGGCCGCCGACCCTTGATGCAGCGCAAATTCGTGCCGCCGGAATCTGCCAGTCTTGCAGCTGCGTGCGCCTTCCCTCCTTCTCTCGCCGCGCCGCCCCGGAGGTTCCATGCCCACGACCCGCCCGCTGGCCCTGCAGGTGATCTGCGACGAACATCGCGCCCTGGCTGCCATGCTGAGATCCCTGCCCTTGCTGTTGGCCGAGTTGCGCCGGCGCCAGGCGCAGCCTGACTTCGCCGCCCTACGCGCCATGCTGTTCTATCTGGACGAGTTTCCCGAGCGCTTGCACCACCCCAAGGAAAGCAGCCTGCTCTTCCCCAAGCTGCGCGCCCGGGCGCCCGAGATCCGCAGCGTGCTGGATCGGCTGGACGAAGACCATCTGCGCGGCGAACGTGCCATCCGCGATCTGGAGCATGCGCTGCTGGCCTTCGAGATCATGGGCGAGAGCCGGCGTGAGGCCTTCGAGCAGCTCTGCGAGCGCTATGTCCACGGCTATCTGCAGCACATGCAGGTGGAGGAAACACAGGTCCTGCCCCTGGCCTTGCAGCATCTGAGTGCGCAAGACTGGGCCGAGCTCGACGAGGCCTTTGCCGGCAACCGAGACCCGCTGGCCGGCCACGCGGTGGATGCGCCCTACCAGGCTCTGGTGCAGACGGTGCTGCGCGCCTTGCCAGCGCCGCTGGGTTTCGGGCCGGCCTTGTAGGTCGATCGTCTCGCGCGAACAACGCACAAATGGGCGATAAACAACACCCTGTTCTGACTCAGACCTGAGCGGGCATCGGGCGATAAACGGAGACAGGCATCTCGCTGCGATGGTGCTGTTGATCCATTGGAAGGACCCAAGATGCGAAAGCTCCCTCTTCTCACGCCCCCCGCCTCTCCACGCACGCGCTCGCTGCTCAAGCCCTTGAGTCTGGCGATCGGCCTGCTCGGCGCCAGCGGCCTCAGCCAGGCTGTGGACTTCAGCTACTCCGGCTTCGGCAACGTCACCCTCGGCAAGGTGGTCAGCGCTGGAGGCATCGACATCGGCTATCCCGACGGCACGCAGTGGAACTGCCCTTGCCTGATAGCGGACTTCTCGCACGGCTCGGTCTACGAGCAGAAGTGGTCGCTCAAACCCGAGTCGCGCATCGGTCTGCAGGGCAACTGGACCTTCACCCCCGATCTGTCCTTCACCGCACAGGGTGTGGCACGCCATGCGGCGCAGAAGGCCAAGGCCGATCTGGAATGGGCCTACCTGTCCTACAACCTGACCCCGCAGCTGACCGTACAGCTGGGCCGCAAGCGCTTGCCGCTGTTCTTCTACTCCGACTACCAGGACGTCAGCTACGCCTACAGCTGGGTGCGCGTGCCGCCTGATGTCTACGGCTGGGCCGTCGTCAACTACAACGGCGCCAACCTGACCTACCGCGGCGATGTGGCTGGCTGGGCGGTGAAATCGAATGCCTACGTCGGCAGCGAACACACCAAGAAAAACCCGATCGCCAAGCTCGAGACCGCCGCGCCCTCGGACATCAACTGGGATCAGATGTGGGGCATCGACCTCGAAATCAACCGCGACTGGTTCACCGCCCGCCTGGCGCTGAACAAGTCCAAGCAGCAGCAATTCCGTGAGGGCGTGCAAACCTCGCCCGATCCGGCCACCGGCACGCACTCGCCGCAAACCTTCGCCGCCCTGTCCTTCGTCATCGACAAGGACAACTGGCTGTTGCGCAGCGAGATCTCCTACATCAACCGCTCACCGGCCCGCGGGAGCTACCGCGGTCGCATGATCGGCGCCGGCTACCGCTTCGACAAGTTCACGCCCATGGTCACCGTCAGTCAGCTGAAGGCCTACAACGCGGCCTTCACGACCCTGGTCGAGAAAGACGCGATGACCAGCTTCAGTCTGCGCTACGACCTCAGTGACACCAGCTCGATCAAGGCGCAGTACGACCGCAGCCGCTGGGACTTGCTGGACGGCAACGATGTGCGCCGCAAGCTCGTGACCCTGTCCTATGACTTTGTCTTCTGAGCGAGGGGCAGCCATCATGACGCAACACCAAACGCACAGCACGCGCCGCCACACGGCCGCACTCGCCGCAGCCAGCCTCTGCCTCAGCCTGCTGGCCTCGGCCGCGCAGGCCGACACCGTGGTCATCGTCCACCCCAGCAATGCGACGGCATTGGATGACGAGCAGATCAGCAAGATCTTCCTCGGCCAGACCAAGACCTTTGCCGGCGGCGGCGAGGCCATCCCGGTGGACCAGAAGGACGGAGCCGCCCGCGAAGACTTCGGCAACAAGGTGCTCAAGAAGAACCAGTCCCAGCTCAAGGCCTTGTGGGCGCGCCAGATCTTCACCGGCGGCGCCAAACCACCGAAGGAACTGGGTGGCGACGACGAAGTGCTGAAGTTCGTGGCCTCGACACCAGGCGCCATTGGCTATGTGGAGGCCGGCAAGGCCAATTCCAGCGTCAAGGTCGTCAAGCGCTGAGCAAGCGCGGGCTCGCTGCGGCTCTGCTTGCAAGCCCTGAAGCAGACGCTGCCGTGGTCAGCTGCAAGCGTGGCCACGGCAGCAGCGGCAATTCGCTCGTATTTCACATTTTTATCAATTTGAAATGTGCGCGCAGCGGCCTTCAAGCGCAAGCTGAAGACCCGAGAGCTCTAGGCCCGCATGCCGACATATTGTTGGATCGGGGCTTGGCGAAAAAGGTGCCACCATGATTGAGGACGCACGCAGCCCGGCGACCATCCTGCTGGTCGATGACGAACCTTCCATCCTGAGCGCCCTGCGGCGCCTGCTACGGCCCCAGGGCCACAAGGTCCTGATGGCCGAAGGCGGTGCGGCCGGCCTGGCGCTGATGGAGATGGAAGCCGTCGATCTGGTCGTCTCCGACATGCGCATGCCGGAGATGGATGGCGTGCAGTTCCTCGAACAGGTGCGCGAGCGCTGGCCCAGCACCGTGCGCATCCTGCTGACCGGCTATGCCGACATCAGCTCCACCATCGCCGCCATCAACCGGGGCGCCATCCATCGCTACATCTCCAAGCCATGGGACGACCAGGACATCGTTCTGTCCATCGGTGACGGCCTGACACGCCATCAGCTCGAACAAGAGAACAAGCGACTGGCACAGCTGACCGCCGTGCAGAACGAACAGTTGCAGGACATGAATCTGCAACTGCAAGACAGCAACACCCAGCTGCAAAGCGTCAACACGCAATTGCAAGACGCCAACGGTCAACTGGCTGCCGTCAATGCCGAGCTCAAAACCAGCAACGAGCAACTCGACAGCAGCAATCAGCAGCTGGCCAGTGTCAACGACGAGCTGGAACGACGCGTGCAAGAACGCACCCAGGAGCTGCAACAGGCGAATGAGGAACTGAGTCGCTCGCACGCCGCCATGGCCCAAGCCCATGAACAGTTGCAGCAAGCCCACATCCAGCTGGAGGAGAACTTCGCCCTGTCCATCAGCGTGTTCGCCGGTCTGCTGGAGCTGCGCGACGGCAGCGTCAGCGGCCATGGTCGGCGCGTCGCCACCCTGGCCGGCCGCATTGCCGAGGAGCTGAAGCTGGGCCCGGCCGAAGTGCTGGACATCCACAACGCCGGCCTGCTGCACGAGGTGGGCAAGATCGGCCTGCCGGACGAGCTGCTGCGCAAAACCGTGTCCCTGATGAGCGGCCAGGAGTTCGAACTCTACAAACGCCACCCGCTGCAAGCCCAGGCCGCGCTCATGCCGCTGGCACGACTGCACCAAAGCGCCCTGCTCATCCGCTCGCAACATGAGCGGGTCGATGGCAAGGGCTTCCCGGACGGCCTGACCGGCATCGAAGTGCCTCTGGGCTCGCAAATCATCAACATCGCCAGCACCTTCGAATCCCTGATCGCCGGCCGACTGGCCGAGAAGGTCTACTCCACCGAGGATGCTTGCAAAGCCATCCACGAGAACGGTGGGCAGCACTACGACCCCGAGGTCTTGGCCGCCTTTGACGCCGTGCAAGCCGCCCTGGCCCTCGAGAACGCAGCCGATCAGGAGATCACGGTCGCGGAACTGCGCCCGGGCATGGTGCTGGCGCGCGACCTGCTGAGCCCGCATGGCAGCTTGCTGCTGCCGGCCGGCCATGTCTTCAGCAGCGCCCTGATCCGCCAGGTGCAGCTGATGGACCAGCGCGAACGCTTGACCGTGAGCTTCTTCATCAAGAAGCCACAGGACGCACGCAAGTCACCACGTCAGGTGCAACATGCTTGAGTTCGATACGGCACCGCGCGAGGCCAGCGGCCTGGCCAAGGCACTCTGGGCCGCCACCGGCGGCGCCTCCGTGCTGCCGCCGGCCCCCGAAGTGCTCGACCCGGTCTGCGTGCATGCACTCAGCGCCGTCAGCGCGCCCTTGATGGTTCATGACGGCGAGCGCATCGTATTCGCCAACGCGGCCCTGCAACGCCTGCTCGGCTACAGCCTGGCCGAGCTCTGCCTGGTGCCGCACTACGCCTGGGCCAGCGAAGCCAGCATCGAGCCGGTCAAGGCCTATGGTGAGCGCTGCCTGCAAACGCAGGACGACCTGCCCGCCCTGGAGTGCGAGGCGCTCACGGCCAATGGCTCGGTGCGCCACTTGGAAATCAGCGCCAGCCGCATCGCCGGACCGCAGGGCCCCCTGGCCCTGCTCACCTGCACCGACCTCAGTGACATGCGCCATGTGCAGGACAGCCTGCTCAATGTCGGCCGGGTGATGTACCAGATCCTCGAAAACAACCCGGTCGCCACTTTTGTGATCGACACCGAGCACCGCATCACCCACTGGAACGCAGCCTGCGTGCAACTGACCGGCCTCTCGGCCAGCGAGATGGTGGGCAGCGATCAGACCTGGCGACCGTTCTTCAGCGAGCCCCGCCCCTTGATGGTGGATCTGATCGTGGATGGCAAGGTGATCGATGAGAGCGAGCTGCAAAGGCTGGCGGACGCCAATTTGCGCGCCTCGCCCAGCCTGCCCGGCGCCTACGAAACCGAAGACTACTTTCCTCAGTTCGGCCAGAACGGTCGCTGGGTGTTCTGCACCGCCGCGCCGCTCTACGACACACAGGGGCGCCTGATCGGCGCCATCGAAACCCTGATGGACGTGAGCCGCCGCCATGCGGCCGAAGAAGAGCTCAAGCGCCACCAGCAAGAGCTTGAAACCCTGGTCGCCGAACGCAGCGCCGAGCTGCTGCGCAGCCACCAGGACCTCGACGCGTTTCTTGAGAACGCGTCGGTCGGCATCCTCTGCACCAGCAAGCGCCAGATCCTGCGCAGCAACAAGAAGTTTGCACAGATGTTCGAAATGGAGGGCCTCAGCAATGCCGAGATGGCGGCCTTCAACTACTTCCCTGATGCAGCGGCCTACAAGGCCATGCGCAATATGGCCCGACCGACGCTGCAAGCGGGCCAATCCGTGATGCACGAGATGGAACTGCGAACTGCGAGCAATCAGCTGATTTGGGTACAGCTGATCGCCTATCCGGCCAACCCCGGCGACCCCGATACCGCCGTCTGGTGGCTGCTGCAGGACCGCAGCGAAGTGATGCGCGCACAACGCGAACTGGTCAACAACTATCGCCAGATCCAACAAGCCAATGCCCGGCTGGAGGACGCGCAGAACCAGTTGCTGCAGTCGGAAAAAATGGCCTCCATCGGCCAGCTGGCGGCCGGCGTGGCGCATGAGATCAACAACCCGGTCGGCTTTGTCGCCTCCAATCTGGGCACCCTGCGTCGCTACATCGAATCCATGCTGCAGCTCAATGGTTTGTACGAAACCATCAATCACGCCACCTTGCCCGACGAACTTCGCAAGCAGATCGAGTGCCTGCGACAGGAAGCGGATTTCGAGTTCATCCAGGAAGACCTGCCCCAGCTGCTGCGCGAAAGCGATGACGGCCTCGGCCGGGTCAAGAAGATCGTCCAGGACCTCAAGGACTTCTCGCGCGTCGACCAGGCCGATTGGCAGGATGCCGATCTCAACCAGGGCCTGGAATCCACCCTCAATGTGGTGCGGCACGAGATCAAGTACAAGGTCGAGGTGCGGCGCGACTACGGCCCGTTGCCGCCGGTGCGCTGCCTAGCGGCCCAGCTGAACCAGGTCTTCATGAACCTGATCGTCAATGCCGCCCATGCCATGCCGGGCCAGGGCCTGCTGCAGCTGCGCACCGAGGCGCAGGGCGACTGGGTCTGCATCAGCGTGCGGGACAACGGCCAGGGCATGCCGCCCGAGGTGATGCGCCGCATCTTCGACCCCTTCTTCACCACCAAGCCGGTGGGCCAGGGCACAGGCCTGGGCCTGTCGCTGTCCTTCTCCATCGTCAAAAAGCATGGCGGCCGCATCGAGGTCGAATCCGAACCTGGCGTGGGCAGCTGCTTCAAGGTCTGGATTCCCGTGCAAGGGCCAGGCACCGACACAACAACGGCCTGAACAGCCGCTGGGCACGAGGCAAGGGCGAGCCCGAGCGAGGGCCTAAGATTCGCCCCATGCGAGCCATCATCCTCGCGGCCGGGCGCGGCGAGCGCATGCGGCCGCTCACCGACACCTGCCCCAAACCCCTGCTTTCCGTCCAGGGCAAGCCCCTGATCGTCTGGCATATCGAAGCCCTGGCCGCGGCCGGCGTGCGCGACATCGTCATCAACATCGCCTGGCTGGCCGAGCAGTTCCCGGCGGTCCTGGGTGACGGCAGCCGCTGGGGGCTGCGACTGCACTACAGCGACGAATCTCGCGAGCCGGTCGGCGCGCTGGAAACCGCCGGGGGCATCCGCAAGGCCCTGCCCTTGCTGACGGCCGGCGGCGAGCGCAGCTTCTGGGTCGCTTCCGCCGATGTCTTTGTGCCGGGCTTCCGCTTCGAGGCCGATGCCGCCGAGCGCTTCGCGGCCGACGACGCCCTCGACGGCCGGCTCTGGATGGTGGCCAACAGCCCCCACCACCCAGGCGGCGATTTCGCCATCAGCCCCGACGGCCTGGCCCTGAGCGAGCGCCACGGCGCACCCGCCGATCTGCCGCGCCTGACCTGGGCCTGCCTGGGCCTGTTCAAGGCCCGGCTGTTCCAGGACCTGCCGCTCGGCCAGGCGGTGCGCCTGCGCCACAGCCTGGAAGACGCCATCGGCCGCCGCGCCCTGGCCGCCAGCGAGTACCGCGGCCCCTGGACCGATGTCGGCACCCCCGAGCGCCTGGCCCAGCTGAACGCAGCCGCCGCCGGCTGACCACGCCCCCCTGCTTGCGGGCACATGCGGATTAGCCCGCATGCCCGTGCACCGGGCCTGATTCAGAATCGGGCGAACACCACGGCCGGGACACCAAGAATGACCACCCCCCTGCCTCCGGCGCCGGACGCCCGCCGCACGCTGATGCTGCTGCGCATCAGTGCCGCCAGCCTGCTGCTGGCCCTGCTGCTGCTCTTCACCCCGTCTCCGCGCGAACTGGCAGCGCTGCCCTTGGGGGCCGCATTGCTGGCCCTGCTGCCCTTGCTTCGATCGCTTGCCCGCACGGAGCAGGCCAAGGCCAGCGCCGCCAGCGCAGCCGATGAGCGCGAACGCCAGTTGCTTGATGCAATCGAGGCCCTGCCCGCCGGCTTCGAGCTCTGGGACGCCGAGGACCGCTTGCTGCTGTGCAACCAGCGCATCCGCGAGGACTACCCGCAGGTGACCGAATACCTGGTGCCTGGCCTGCGCTTCAAGGATGTGCTGCGCCAATCCCTGGCCGCCGGCCTGGTGACCGAGGCTCGCGGACGCGAGGCCGACTGGCTGGCCGAGCGCTTGGCCGAGCGCGGCCAGCGCCTGCGCCCCCGCCTGCAGCAGTTCGGTGATCGCTGGCTGCATCTCTACGAGCAACGCACGGCCTCGGGCCAGCTGGTCTGCATCCGCCTCGATGTCACCGAGCTGGTGGAGACCCAACACGCCCTGGCCCGGGCGCAGGCGGCCGCGCAGGCCGAGCGTCAGCTGCTGGAGCGCGCGGTGGACGCCATGCCGGCCGGCATCGAGATCTACGACGAGCAAGATCGCCTGCTGCTGGCCAACCGCCGCGTGGTCAGCTGGATGCCCCACCTGGACTATGCGCAGATGCTGGGCAAGACCTTCGCCTTCATGCTGGAGCAGACCCGCGCCGCCGGCGCCCTGCCGGTGGAAGCACATGGCATGGAGGAGGCCTGGATGGCCGAGCGCCTGGCACGCCGCGGCCGCAGCGAACAAGCCCATCTCCAGCAGCTCAGCAGCGGACTGTGGCTGCGCGTTTCCGAGACACGCACGCCCGAAGGCTTCCTGGTCGCTGTGCGTCAGGACATCAGCGATCTCGTGCTCAAGGAGCGCGAGCTGCAAGCGAGCCAGGCACAGCTGCAGGCCATCATCATGACGGCAGGCGTGGCCATCGTCACCATCGACGCTGCAGGGCACATGCTCAGCTGCAACCCGGCCGTGGAACGTCTGTTCGGCCACCGGGCCGGGGAGATGCTGGGCCAGAACGTGTCCCTGCTGATGGACGAACCCGACCGCGGCGCCCACGACCATTACCTGCGCCGCCGCGAGGGCAGCGATGGCGAGCGCGAGCTGCCCCTGCTGGGCCGCACGCGAGAGTTCAATGCCCTGCACAAGAGCGGCCGGTCGCTGACCGTGCAGGTCTCGGTGTCCGAGATCCGCGGCCCGCAGGGCAAGCAGTATGTGGGCGTGATCACCGACCTGACCGAGCGCAAGCAGTTCGAGATCGAGCTGCAGCACGCCAACGAGCAGCTGCTGCGCCTGTCCACCACCGACGCGCTGACCGAGCTGGCCAACCGCCGCCTGCTGATGCAAAAGCTCGAGGAGGAATGGCGCCGCGGCCTGCGCCTGGGCACACCGCTGAGCCTGCTGCTGGTCGATGTGGACCATTTCAAGCTCTACAACGACCACTACGGCCATCAGGCTGGCGACAGCTGCCTGGTGCGAGTGGCTGAGGCCTTGCGCGCCAGCGTAGGCCGACCCACCGATGTGGTGGCGCGTTATGGCGGCGAGGAATTCGTGCTGCTGCTGGCCCAGACCGATGCCACCGGTGCCATGGCGGTGGCCGAGCGCTGCCGGGCCAGCATCCGCCAGGCCGCCATCGAGCATGCGGTCTCGCCGCAGGGGCCGCTGCTGACGCTCAGCCTCGGCGTCATCAGTGCGGTGCCGCTGCGTGGCGGCACGGCCTCGCAGTGGCTGGCTCAGGCCGATCTGGCGCTCTACCAGGCCAAGGCCCAGGGGCGCGATCGCGCCGTGGCCGCAGGCTTGTTCAACCCGATTTGAGCGCCGCGCCCAGGCCGGGCGAGCTGAGCCGCATCACGCCCTCGGCCTGCAACCAATCGGCGGCGGCTCGCTCGCGCAGTTGCTGGGCCGAACCACTGCTGGCCTGCAGCACGCCCATCCAGCCATCGCGGCCGCCGCGCTTGACAGCGTAGAGCATGGCATCGGCCACATCGACCGTGCGGTTCCAATCCAGCGCACGCGGATGCTGTGGCGACAGCGGGAAGCAGGCAAAACCGATCGAGCAGGTCTTATGCAGCACCAGGCCATCGGCATCGAGCACAAAAGGCTTCTCGGCCACCAGGGCGCGCATGCGCTCGGCCAGCTCGGGCCCATGGCTGCGCGGGCTGCCGCGGGCGACGATCAGAAACTCCTCGCCGCCCCAGCGCACCAGATAGTCGGTGTCGCGGAAGACTTGGCGCAGGCGGTCGCGCATCTGGCGCAGCAGGCGGTCGCCGGCGGCATGGCCGAAGCGGTCGTTGATGTCCTTGAAATGGTCGATGTCGATCAGGAAAAAGACCAGATCGGCGTCCTCGGGCAGGACACCGCCTTGCCGGGCCTGGGCCTCGTGGCGGCGCAAGGTCATGGCGACATCGGCCTCGATATGCTGGGCCAGGAAGCGGCGGTTGCGCAGGCCGGTCAGGGGGTCGGACAGGCTCAGGTCCTCCAGCGCCAGCGATTTTTCTTCCAGCGCGCGCGACTTCTCCTGCAGCGCGGCGGACAAGGCCTCGAGCTCGGCCGTGCGCTCACGCACCCGCTCTTCCAGCACACACTGGCGGCGCTCCAGATAGCCGGTGCGCCAGCGCACCAGGGCGTAGAGCAAGCCGCTGGCCAGCAGGGCCAGAGCCAGGCGCAGCCACCAGGTTTGCCACCAGGCCGGCTGCACCCAGATCGGGATCGTCAACTCCTGCGGGCTCCACAAGCCGCTGCGGTTGCTGGCCTTGACCTTGAGCAGATAGCGGCCCGGGCTGAGGTTGCTGTAGCTGGCAATGCGCTGGGCCGAGCTGGTGTTGACCCAGCCACGGTCATACCCTTCCAACTGGTAGGCATAGCGCAGGCGCCCGGGGTCGCTGAAATCCAGGGCCGAGAACTCCAGGCTGAAGCTGCGCTGCTGCGGATTGAGCCGCAGGCCGGAGCCGAGCGCACCGGCGGGCATGCGCTGACCGTCGATGCGCAGCTCGGTGGCCACCACGGGCGGCTGATAGGCCCAGCCCTCGAACTTCTCCGGGTCCACCACCAGCAGGCCGCGGCCGGCCCCGAACAGAAAACGGCCGTCGCGCAAGCGGGTGTAAGAGCGGAACCAGCTGGTGCCGGCATCGGCGCCATCGGCCGGGGTCAGCTCGTAGAGATGGTCGCGGTTGGGGTCGTAGACATAGTTCTGGCTCCAGATGCGGCCGCGCTCGTCGTCCAGCAGATTGGCGCCGAAGCTGCGGCCGCCAATGCCCTTGCGATCGCTGATGGCATCGAAGCTGGCCTGGCGCCCGTCCCAGCCGCTCATCTGGTGCAGGCCGGTGGCGGTGTCCACCCAGAGGCGCTGGCGGCGGTCGATCAAGAGGCCGGTGATGATGCTGTTGCGCAAGCCCTGGCCCGGAGCCATCGGCACGGCCTGAAGCTCACTCGAACCCGCAGGGCGCAGGAACAGGCCGGCTTCACCGCCGACCCAGAGCGTGCCGTCGGCCCCTTCGGCGATGGCGTTGACCTCTCCCTTGAGCGCCACGCCCCCGGCCAGGCTGATGCGGCGCGCGGCGTTCTGCCCCGGCGTCAGTTGAAACAGCCCGTCCTGAGTGCCGATCCACAGCTCGCCCTCACGGCCGAACACGGTGCGGCGCATGCGCCCCTGACCCACGCCCAGGCTTTGCAGCGCGCGGCCCTGGCCATCCACGCGCAGCAGCTGCGAATCCACGCCCACCCAGACCGTGCCATCGGGCGCCCGCGCCAGGGTGGACACGCGCACCGCCTCCTTTGGCCCGCGCCGCAGGGCGGCGCGCAGGTCGATCTGGCGCCGCACCTTCAGCTGCGCGTCCAGCACGCCGATGCCTTGCGAGGTGGTACCCACCCAGACCTCGCCGCTGTCCAGCTCCAGCAGACTGCGGGCATTGGGGTCGTCGAAGACCGCGTCGCCGTCCTCATCGAGCTTGCGCACGCCGATGCTCTGGTTGTCGGCGTCGTGGCGTTGCAGGCCGCCGCCGAAACCGCCCACCCACATCCAGCCACCACGGTCCTGCAGCAAGCAACGCACCTCGTTGCCGCCCAGGCTGCTGGGGTTGCGTGGGTTGTGACGCAAGGTCTGCAGCAAGCGCCCGTCGGACACGGCGCGCAGCTCCAGCCCCCCAGCTCGCCCCACCCAGATCTGGCTGGGCCCGGCCTGAGCCATGGCATAGACCGCGCCCCGCGGCCCTGTTGCGTCGATCACTCGCAGCCGCCGGCTGCCCGGGTCGATCAAGGCCAGATCGCCTTGCTGGGTGCCCAGCCAGATCTGGCCGTCTTCGGCCTGATGCAGGCGCAGCACGATGGCCGTCCCCGTCCCCAAGCCGGTCAGGGGCACGGGCTCGAAGCGATCGCTGTTCGCGGCCTTGCGGGCCAGACCGCCGAGCCCGCCGATCCAGAGCGTGCCCTGGCGATCGAGCAGCAGGGTCTGCACGCTGTTGTCGGGCAGGCTGCCGGCCCGGCCGGGCTCATGGCGGAAATGCTCAAAAGTCTGTCCCACCGGATCGAAGCGGCTCAAGCCCTGCAAGGCCGTGCCCAGCCAGATCTGCCCATCGGGCGCCTCCGCCAGGGCCAGCACCGTGCCGCTGGGCACCGTGCGCTCGGGCTGGGCCGGGTCGTGGCGGTAGAGGGTGGTGGATTCGTTGACCGGATCGTGCACGACCAGCCCACCAGAATCGCTGCCGATCCACAGCCGGCCGTCGCGCCCGCTCAGCAGCACACGCACAAAGCCCAGGCTGCGGCTGTCGATCGACGCCCCACCGCGCTGTTGCGCCTGCTGCGCCGGCAGCTGCAACTGCCGGAAGTTGTAGCCATCAAAGCGCAAGAGCCCCGCCGCCGAGCCCACCCAGAGAAAGCCCTTCTGATCCTGGGCCAGAGCGGACAGCACATTGTTGGGGATCACTCCGTTCTGGCCGACCGCCTCGAAACGCAAGGGCAGCTCGATGCCGGTGCCAGGCGCCGCGCTCACTCGGGCCTGAAACCCGGGCAGCAGGAAGCAGCACAAGCCCAACAGCCACGCCACGAGCTGCGCCCGCTGCCGCAGGGGCGCAGGCCGCGGAGGGCTGGGGCAGCGGATACAGCAGGCTTCGTCTTCCATCACGCCGGATGGTAGGGCATGGCTGCCCCGCGCATGCCCGGAACTACCGGACACTCCGCCACCTTCAGCGTCAGCGCGACAGCGGCTGGGTGATGGCGTCGATGCGGGCCAGCACCTCGGGCGTGAGCTTGGGCGTCAAGGACAGGGCGCCCAGGTTGTCCTGCAGCTGCGGCAGCTTGCTGGCACCGAGGATGACGGTGCTGACCTGCGGGTTGCGATTGGCCCAGGCGATGGCCAGCTGGGCCACATTGCCGCCCAGATCGGCCGCCACCCGCTCCAGCTCGGCCACGGCCTTGTTCTTGGCCGCATCCTGCAGCTGCTCGCGCATCCAGGCCATGTTCTCCAGCGCGCCGCGGCTGCCTTCCGGAATGCCTGCCTTGTACTTGCCGGTCAGCAGGCCCGAGGCCAGGGGGCTCCAGGTCGTCAGGCCCAGGCCGATGTCCTGGTACAGGCGGGCGTACTCCTGCTCGACGCGCTGGCGGTGGAAGAGGTTGTACTGCGGCTGCTCCATCACCGGCTTGTGCAGGTTGTGGCGCTCGGCGATCTCCCAGGCGGCGCGGATGTCGGCGGCCGACCACTCGCTGGTGCCCCAGTACAAGGCCTTGCCCTGGGTGATCATGTCGCTCATCGCATGCACGGTCTCCTCGATCGGCGTGTGCGGATCGGGGCGGTGGCAGTAGACCAGGTCGATGAAGTCCAGCTGCATGCGCGCCAGCGAACCGTCAATCGCCTGCATCAGGTACTTGCGGTTGAGCGTGTCCTTGCGGTTGACGGTGTTGTTGCCCTCGCCGCCCAGGCCCCAGTAGAACTTGGTGGACACCACGTACTGCAGGCGCGGCCACTTCAAGGCCTTGAAGGCCTCGCCCATGACGCGTTCGCTTTGCCCCAGGGCATAGACCTCGGCGTTGTCGAAGAAGTTGACGCCGGCATCGAAGGCCGCGGCCAGCATCTCGGTGGCGGCATGCGTGTCCACCTGGTTGTGGTACGTGACCCAGGAGCCCAGGGACAGCTCGGACACTTGCAGGCCGCTGCGGCCCAGACGACGGTATTGCATGGATGGGTTCTCCGGCCGCCACAGGCGGCATCTTGTCAACAAAGGACGGAGGGTAGCCGAGCTGGATCGCTTGCGCTGTGCGCACGGCATTGCCCGAGGAACTGGGGAGGGCACTCTAGAGTCGCATTTTTCGCGACGCTGTCACCGAGCCTGCCCAGAATGCGCCGCTTCGCAGACACTGCCGCAACCCTCGCCACCGCACCATGACGACGCCCACCAAGCAACACAACCTCCTCCAGCCCGCCCTCGGCGACAGCAGCCGCCGGCATTTCGTGCGCGGCTCCGTGGCCCTGGCCGCCAGCGGCAGCGGCCTGCTGGGCGCCCTGAGCCTGAGCGGCTGCGGCAGCAGCGACAGCAGCCCGGAGAGCAAGGAGCCGCCGGCGCTGCCCGTGGTCTTCACCCACGGCGTGGCCAGCGGTGACCCGCAGAACGACCGCGTGATCCTGTGGACCCGCGTGCGCGCGGCCGACAGCAGCGATCTGCGCGAGCTGACGCTGCGCTGGGAAGTGGCCAGCGACACCGACTTCAAGACCGTGGTCGCCTCAGGCACGGCCCAGGCCGCGGCAACGCGCGACCACACCGTCAAGGTGGATGCCACCGGCCTGCAAGCCGGCCAAAGCTACTACTACCGTTTCAGCTGCAACGGCCGCAACTCCGAGGTCGGCAAGACCAAGACCCTGCCCAGCGGCGATGCCATCAGCCAGGTGAAGATGGCCGTGTTCTCCTGCGCCAACTACCCGGCCGGTTATTTCAACGTCTACGCCGAGGCGGCCAAGCGCGACGATCTCGATGTGGCCGTCCACCTGGGCGATTACCTCTACGAATACGGCCGTGGCGGCTATGCCAGCGAACAGGCCAAGACCCTGGGCCGCGAAGTGGAGCCGGCCGGCGAAATCGTCGCCCTGGACGACTACCGCCGCCGCTATGCGCAGTACCGCGCCGACGCCGACCTGCAGCGCCTGCATGCCAAGCTGCCGATGATCGCCGTCTGGGACGACCACGAGATCACCAACGACGCCTGGATGAACGGCGCCGAGAACCACCAGCCCGCGACCGAAGGTGACTACGCCAAGCGCAAGGCAGCGGCCATCCAGGCGTATCACGAGTGGATGCCGATCCGCAGCCAGACGAACCCCGAGCAGATCTACCGCAGCTTCACGTTCGGCAATCTGCTGGCCTTGCACATGCTGGACACGCGCATCGTCGGTCGCGACGAGCCGCTGGACTATGCCAAGTACACCGGCGCCAACGGCTTCGACGCCGTCAGCTTTGGCAAGGACATGGCCCGGGCCGACCGCCAGCTGCTGGGTGCGGCGCAAAACGGCTGGCTGCAGCAGCAACTGGCCGCCTCCGGCGCCACCTGGCAGGTCTTGGGCCAACAGGTGCTGATGGGCCGCATGAACATCCCCGCGCCCATCCTGTTTGAAGCCAACTACCCGGGCACCGGCGTCAGCGTCTCGGCCTACGCCGCCATGGTGGCCAAGTCGCAGCTGGCACCGGCCACGCTGACAGCACAAGAACGCGCCGTGCTGGCCCAGCCCTCCATCCCCTACAACCTCGATGCCTGGGACGGCTACGCCGCCGCACGCGAGACAGTCCTCGCCACGGCCCGCCAGCTCAACAAGAACCTGGTGGTGCTGGCCGGTGACACGCACAACGCCTGGGCCAGCGATCTGCAAGACCTGGCCGGCAACCAGGTGGGCGTGGAGTTCGCCACCTCGTCGGTCACCTCGCCGGGCTTCGAGGTCTACCTGCCAAAGGAAACGCCCCAGGTGCTGGCCGGCGCGCTGACCCAGCTGATCGGCCCGCTGGAATATGCCGACACCTCGCGCCGCGGCTTCATGGTCATCACCGCCACCGCGCAGGAATGCCGTTCGGACTGGGTCTACGTCAGCACCATCACCAGCCGCGAGTACACGGCCAGCGTGGGCAAATCGCTCAAGGTGCTGCCGGGCCAAGGCCAGCGCCGCCTCGTGGCGGTCTGAATTTCCCCCTCTGTCGGGGGAGCGCGCCACAAACCCAGGGGGAACCCTGAGGGGCGTGCGGGAAGCCCCAGCCTAGACTCGCGCCTTTTTCGACCAAAACAAGGACGAGGGACGATGGAAAAAGCAGGCTTGAGCTGGGGCGCGCTATGCGCCAGTGGGCTGGTGGCGTTGACGGCAACGGGCTGTGGCGGTGGTGGCGGCAGCGAAACCACGCCACCGCCGCCGCCGCCGGCCAAGCTGTCGGTGCAAGGCGGCAAGGTCATCGACGGCTATGTCAGCGGCGCCACCGTCTGGCTGGACATCAACGGCAACCACCTCAAGGATGCCGATGAGCCATCCACCGTCTCCAAAGCCGCCGGAGCCTACCAGCTGGAGCTGAGCGAGCCGCAACGCGCCTGCCTGCCGTATTCCACGCTCTACGTGGACGTGCCCGTGGGCGCGGTGGACGAAGACAGCGGCCCGGTGAAGGAGGCCTACCAGATGGCCATCGCCCCGCAGTTCCAACCCATCAGCGTGGATCAGGTGCTGAACATTTCGCCCCTGACCACCGCCATCTGGGACCAGGTGCGCACCCGCATCACTGCCAGCGACCCCAAGCTCAGCAGCTGCGAGCAGCTGCGCCAGAACCAGAGCCTGCGCGAAACCATGATCCACGAGATCAAGACCGTGATGGGCGATCTGGTGCGCCGACATAACCTGTCGGAAGCACGCATCCATGACGACTTCATCAAGTCCAAGGACGAGCAGAGCTACAAGCTGGCCCAGGACATCGTCAAGGGTCTGAAGGCCGGCTACGCCTACAAACGCCAGCTGCACGCCCAGTACCCCGACGCCACCTTCATCCGCGCCGAGGTCTACCGCGGCCGCGGCACGCGGCAGTTCGATGACCAAGCCGGTGTCTGGTATCGCAACGCCTCGGTCTGGCGCCCCAGCGGCTACCTCAACGAATGGGTGGTGCTGGACGAGAACCTGAGCAAGATCCAGCGCGTGCTCAATCTGCGTCGCCAGGACAGCCAGCCCTGGGGTGCCGCCACGCTCAAGACCACCCGCACCGCATACAACTTCCAGAACGATGGCAGCGACTACCTGTGCAAGCTCAACGAGGCCGTGGAACAGAGCAAGGACGGCGTGCGATACGAGCTGGTGGTGCACTACGAGGACCCCAAGCGCGAGGCCGACCCGCAAGCCTGCTTCAACGCGGCCCATGCGGCCAGCCCCGGCCCCGTGGGCCTGCGCGAGTACTACACCGACTACCGGGTGGGCCAGGTGTCCTATCTGAGCAATCTGCGCTTCTATGCCGAGCAGCCCGAGCACGCCCTGCTCAAGGACTGGGAGCGGCTGCAGGGCAAGAGCGCCCAGCTGGACTTCGCCAGCGTGATCCAGCGCATGGCCGCCAGCGGCTACCGCTTCGAGGACGAGGTCAAGCTCCCGGTGTTCAGCTGGCTCAAGCGCTCCACCGACGACAGCCAGCTGCGCATCACCATCGAGAAGAGCAACACCGGCCCCTGGACCCGAACCAGCACCCTGGCCGACGGCACCAGCCGCAAGGAGTGCAGCGCCGACCAGGGCAAGACCTGGGGGGGCAGCTGCGGCGGCTGAAGACCATCCGGGCCGCGGGCGGGTCGGCGCTGGCTATAGTGCCAACTTGCCCGCTTTTGCTGGCCTCTTCTCGCCCCGCTGCTGCACCCATGCCCGCCTCTTCTCCCACGTCTTCCTCGGCCCCCGCAGCCACGCCGCTGCGCCTGGCCATCATCGGCGCCGGCCCGGCCGGCCTGAGCCTGGCCTTGCTGGCCGCGCAGCGCCTGCCGCAAGCCCAGGTGACGCTGTTCGACGCGCGGCCTCTGGACCAGGATGTGTCGGGCGACCCGCGCACCCTGGCCCTGGCCCTGGGCAGCGTGCAGCTGCTGCAGCGCCTGCAGGCCTGGGATGCGGAGGCCGCGCAGGCGATTCTGGAGGTCAGCGTCAGCCAGGCGCCGCCCACGCTGAGCCACCCGCTGTTCGGCCCCAGCCAGGAGCCCGAGGTGCGCCTGAGCGCGGCCGAGCAAGGCGTGCCGCAGCTGGGCGCGGTGCTCAGCTATGGCCAGCTGGTGGCGCCCATGCAGGCCGCCTGGCAGGCGCGCGTGCAGGCCGAGCCGGGCCGCTTGTTCAGCCGCTTTGGCACACCGGTGCAGGGCTTGAAGCCGCTCTCGCCCGGGGTGGAGATCGATGCCGGCGTGGCCGAGAGCTTCGATCTGGCGGTGGTGGCCGAGGGTGGCGTGTTTGCCGAGCAGGCGCGCAAGGCCGTTTCGCACGATTACCAGCAGAACGCCTGGGTCGGCAGCATCATCCTGGCCGAGGACAGCCCGCCGGGTCTGGCCTTCGAACGCTTCACCCGCAACGGCCCGCTGGCCCTGCTGCCGCTGCGCCCGCGCGACGGTCAGCGCCGCGCGGCCCTGGTCTGGTGCATGCCCCAGGCCGACGATGACATCGCCTCGCTCAGCGACGCGCAGCGCCTGGCCGTGATCCAGAGCCTGCTGCCGGCGCGCGTGGGCACGCTGCAGGGCATCAGCCCGCTCAAATGCTTTGCCCTGGGCCTGAACGCCGAGCGCAGCCTGGTCGAGGGTCAGGTCGTGCGCATCGGCAATGCCGCCCAGACCCTGCACCCGGTGGCCGGCCAGGGCCTGAACCTGGGCCTGCGCGATGCCTATGCCCTGGTCGAGGCCCTGGTGCAGGGCCAGGCCCGCAGCAGCGAGCCGGGGCTGCCGGCACTCTGGGTCAGCCAGGCGCTGCGCCGGGTCGAGTGGCAGCGCGCGCCCGACCGCTGGAGCATGATCGCGGCCACCGACTTCCTGGCTCGCAGCTTCGCCTGGCGCTGGCCGGGTCTGCCGGCCGTGCGCGGCCTGGCCCTGGCCGGGCTGCAGCAGATCCCGCCGCTGAAGAAGGCGCTGGCGCGGCAGATGATGTTCGGCCGGCGCTGAGCGCGCCTTCCCCCCTCCGCAGCGAACCCCAGGAAAACGAGCCCACCATGCCTGCCCTGCCCCGATCGACCGGCCCCTGGACTGCCGCCCTGCTGCTGGCTTGCAGCCACACGCTGGCCCCGGCAGCGAGCCCGGCACCGGCCACAAGCCCGGTGGTGCAAGCGGCACCCCTGGTCTCGGCGCAGGCCCATCAGCAATTCTTCGACCAGTTGCGCAGCCTCTGCGGCCAGGCCTTCGAAGGCCGTGTGGTGCAAGACCAGCCCAAGAGCGGCCGCGGTTTTGAAGGCCGTCTGCTGATGCATGTGCGGCGCTGCAGCGAGCGCGAAATCCAGATCCCTTTCCATGTCGGAGAGGACCATTCCCGCACCTGGATCATCAGCCAGACCGGCTCGGGCCTGAGCCTCAAGCATGACCACCGCAAAGCCGATGGCCGCAGCGATGCATCGACCATGTACGGCGGCCACACCCGCGAGGCCGGTTGGCCGCAACTGCAGTCCTTCCCGGCCGACCCCTACAGCCAGGAGCTGTTCCTGCGCCAGGGCATGGCCGCTTCGGTCGGCAATATCTGGCAGTTGATGATCCACACCGAGCTCAAGAGCTTCAGCTACCGCCTGCTGCGCGAAAGCCGCGAGTTCCGCGTCGACTTCGACCTCAGCCAGCCGGTGCCGCCGCCGCCGGCCCCCTGGGGCTACAGCGACTGAACTGTTTCATTGCGGCCTCGCCCTGTAAGAGCTTGCAGGCGGGTTAACGCGGGTTTGCCATGGAAACCCTCAGCCGGGAGGCTGACGGCCTGCCCATACTTTCAGGCAGGCGCACAAGCTGTTGACGTGTGCGCAGCGACGGCCCCACCTCACCCGGTGAGGCCTTCTTTTCTTCCTCATCTCAACACAGCCTGAGAGAACAACAGCCATGAAAACTGCACGCATTCACGGCCTGGCCCAAGCGGCCGCTGCCCTGACCCTGGCCCTGGGCTTGATGCCCGCCGGCGCCGCCACGGTGAACAACACCTACATCCAGAACTCGGCCACCGAGATCCGCGGCCAGCTGGGCGGCTATGCCCGCCCCACGGTGTACGTGAACCAGCGCGCCTGCGGCGAGCCCTCGCCCAGCGCCTTTGCCTGCGGCCCCTACACCATCAGCGTCGGCACCTCCTTCCTGCAAGGCCAGGAGAACAGCTACGGCAACTACGTGGCCAAGTTCATCATCGCCCACGAGTGGGGCCACTCGATCCAGTTCACCCGCGGCATCAACAAGCGCGCGCCCATGCAAGAGCTGCAGGCCGATTGCGTCGGCGGCACCTTCGCCAAGTACGCACAGACCACGCTGCGCTACCCCAGCTTCATCGAGTCTGCCGTGCGCTCGGCCCGCGCCGCGGCGGACTACTCGACCCATGGCACGCCTTCGCAGCGCGACTACTACTCGCGCTACGGCTATGCCAACGGTCTGAACGCCTGCCTGACCCGCATCTGATGAAAGCGGCCATGACTCCCACCCGCTGGGGCATGGCCGCCGTCCTGCTGGCCAGCGGACTGATGGTCTGGTGGCAGCAGGACGAGGCCGCCCAGGAACAAGCCCGAGCGGCCGAGCAAGCGGCCCGTGCCGCCGCCGCCTCGCAGCCGGCCGAACCCGGCAATGCCTTGCGCGATCTGTTTGGCGCCGTGGATCAGCCCCTGCCGCGCGGCCCCAAGGCCAGCGAGCCCGGGCACGAGCACGCGGCCCATGATCACAGCCATGACAACCCCTGGCAGATGGCCGGCGCGTCCACCGAAGCGGCCGATGCCTTGTCACCGCAGGGCGAGCTCAGTGCCGAGGACAAGGCCATCAACGAGAACCTGCGTCGCCTGGGCTACCAGATCCACGAGCGTTACTACCAGATGCCACTGACCCAGCTGCGTCAGGCCGCCGCCGCCAAGGATGTGCAAGCCCTGACCCATCTGGCCGAGCGCTATCTGTTTGCCCTCGACGGCAAGCCCCAAGACCCCGAGCACGAGCCCGGCTTCCCCTACCGCGAAGCGGCCCGCACGGCGCTGACCGAGGCCTACCTGCGCGGCAATCTGCATGCCGCGGCCATGATCTCGGAGACCTATCTGCTGGAAAAACGGCCGCTCGATGCGGCCGCCTGGAATCTGATCGCCCGCCGCTCCGGCGATGAGCTCAGCGCCGACTGGTTTGTGCGCACCCAGGACTACCAGCAGCTCGGCGAAGCGACCCGCCAGGAGGCGGCCCAGAAGGCCGAGGCCTTGTGGGCGCAGCTGGAGCAAAGCCGCAAGAAGAGCAGCGGCACGGGCTGAGAACGGGGATTACCAGGAACCCGTGTTGGCCATGGAGGCCCAGGGCTCGGCCGGCGCCAGGGCCGGGCCGTCCTGCAGCAGCTCGACCGAGATGCCATCGGGCGAGCGCACAAAAGCCATGCGGCCGTCGCGCGGCGGGCGCAGCACGGTCACGCCGTGGTCGGCCAGGCGCTGGCAGGCGGCGTAGATATCGGGCACGGCAAAGGCCAGGTGGCCGAAATTGCGGCCACCGGTGTAGACCTCGCCTTGGCCATTGGCATCGGGCCAGTTGTAGGTCAGCTCGACCTGGGGCTGGTACTTGCCCGCTTCATCGCCGGGCGCAGCCAGGTACAGCAGGGTGAAGCGGCCGGCTTCGTGCTCGCTGCGGCGCACCTCGACCAGGCCCAGGGCATCGCGGTAGAACTTCAGCGAAAGGTCCAGGTCGGTCACGCGGACCATGGTGTGCAGGTATTTCATCGACTTCCTCGTGCTCAGCGGGCCTCCGGGCCCAGCTCGGCGGTGGTGGTGTGGGGGACAGGGCCTGAGATTGTCGCGGCGGAACGGCCGGCCTGCACGGCCGGGGTCTTGGGGCGATCCACGCCCAGCAGCAAGGCCAGCGGCGCTGGCAGCCATGCACGAACCACCCCATAAGCCAGCGTGCAGAGTGCCCAGGTGGCAGTGATCAGCAGCAGGCCCTCGGGCAGCGGCGCCAGGTGCAGGGGCGCCAGGGCCTGGGTCAGCAGCACGATCACCGTCTGATGCAGGATGTAGACGCAGAACACGGCAGCGCTGAGCCGGCGGCGCCAGGCCGAGTCCACATCGAGATGCCGGAAGGCAAAGCCGCAAGCCGCCGCCGTGGCCCACCATTGCAGCAGACCCCAGACACAGCGCATCAGGGCGCGCAGGCCCTCCGGCGGTGTGGCCTTGGCATAGGCCTCGAAATAGACCATCAGCAGCGCCCAGGCCAGCACGGCGCCGACCAGGGCCGGCCAGCGCAGCGCACTCAGGCGCTGCCAGAACGCCCGCCCGGCCTGCGAGGCCACCATGCCCATCAGGAACAGGCTCAGGTATTGGGCGTGGTTGTACCAATCCCAGGTCAGGTTGTGGGTGGAGGGGAATGCCCCGACCAGCTGGCGCGCCAGCATCAGCGGCAGGGCCAGGCCCAGCAGCAGACCCCAGGGTCCCAGGCCCGCCAGCCGCTGGCCCAGACCCGCCAGCCAGGCCGGCGCGCGGCGAAGCAGCGTGATGCCGATCCAGCCATAGACCCAGAGATAAGGCAGGAACCAGAGGTGGTTCCAGGTGGGCAGGCTCAGGCATTTGCGGCGGCCTTCTTCCGCGAAGCAAAAGCCATCAAAGCCCTGCAGATACTGCCGCATGAACTCGAGGTAAGAGCCTGGGTAGGCCAGCTTCTGCACCACCTCGAAATAACTCTGCGGCGGCACGATGAGCAGCATGCCGAAGACCAAGGGCAGCAGCAGGCGGGCACTGCGCTGGCGCAGCAGGCCGGAAGGCTGGCCCGGCCGCTGCGACTGCTCGCGCCCCCAGGCCTGGGCCAGGGCCACGCCGCCGACGAAGAACAGCAGGCCCAGACGCCAGGGCGAGCTCATCAGCATCAGCGGCTCCAGCGTCTCACTGGCGGCGGGGCTTTTGACATGCCAGCCCCAGCTCACGTAGTACATGCCCACGTGATAGGGCACCAGCAGGCCGAAGGCCAGGATGCGCAACCAGTCGATGAAGAACAGCCGCGATTCGGTCACGGGCGTGTTCGGCGGGGTGATGGATAGGCTGGGTGTGTTCATGGCCCAAGCATCGCCGCCGTCGCCCGCGAGCGCCAAGCAAATGGGGCGAGCCGGCCTCGGTCTGGGGCGAGTTGGCAGCGGTTCTTTCACCCCCAGGCGCCGCGCGGGTCACGAAACCCGGGATCTGAATCATTTGCTCACACACAGGCCGCGTTTCGGCCCGGGCGAGTCGGACGGGCTTTGCCACAATCGCAGCCGTTCCCGAAGGAACACCGAGCTCAACGAGAAAGCGTGCCCACCATGATCCCCTTGCGTCGCCTTGCATTGGCCCTGTGCTGCAGCCTGGGCCTGACGGCCACCGCCATGGCCCAGATCAAGATCGGCCAAACGGCGGGTTTCAGCGGCCCGGTGGCCGCCGGGGTCAAGGAGACCACCGAGGGCGCCAAGCTCTACCTGAACGCGATCAACGCCGCCGGTGGCGTCAACGGCCAGGCCATCGAGCTGATCTCGCTGGACGACAAGTTCGAGCCCGCCCTGGCCGCCGAGAACGCCAAGAAGCTGATCGACCAGGGCGTGATCGCCCTGTTCCTGAACCGTGGCACGCCGCACAGCCAGGCCATCCTGCCCTTGCTGGCCGAACACAAGCTGGCCCTGGTGGCGCCCTCGACCGGCGCCATGCTGCTGCACAAGCCGGTCAACCCGTATGTGTTCAATGTGCGCGCCACCTACCAGCGCGAGGCCGAGCGCGCCATCCAGCACCTGGCCGGCATGGGCATGGCCCGCATCGCCCTGGTCCAGGTGGACGACAGCTTTGGTGCCGATGCGGCCACCGGCGCGCTCAAGGGTCTGCAGGCCGCCAAGCTGCAGCCCCTGGCCCACCTGAAGTTCCCACGCGACAAGCCCGAGATGGCGCCGCTGATGGCCCAGCTGGCCAAGGCCGATGCCCAAGCCCTGCTCTTCATCGGCGCCGGTGCGGCCGTGGCCGATGGCATCAAGGCCTTGCGCGCCGCGGGCTCGGCCGCCCAAGTCGTGACCCTGTCCAACAACGCCTCCTCGGGCTTCATCAAGCAACTGGACACCCTGGGTCGCGGCATCATCGTCAGCCAGGTCTTCCCGTCCGAGCGCTCGCTCAACACCGCCATGATCCGCGAGGCCCAGGAGCTGGCCAAGGCCGCGGGCCTGAAGGAACTGACGCCCTCCAATGTCGAGGGCTTTGCCGCCGCCAAGGTGCTGGTGGCCGCCCTGCGCAAGGCCGGCAAGGACCTCAACCGTGCCGGCCTGCTGCGCGCACTCGACGGCCTGGGCAAGCTCGATCTCGGAGGCCTGGAACTGCGCTTCAGCAGCAGCGACCACACCGGCATGGACTATGCCGATCTGGCCATCATCGGACCCGACGGCAAGTTCTGGCGTTGAGTGGCTGAGGCCGCTCAGTTCAGCGCCGCGCCAGCCACACCCCGGTGACCGCCACCACCATGCCGGCCAGGGCCAGGCCGTGCAGGGTCTCGCCAAACAAGGCCCAGGCGAACAACGCCGTGGTCGGCGGCACCAGGTAGAACAGGCTGGCCACATGGACGGCGCTGCCCTGGCGAATCAGCATGTGGAGCAAGCTGACCGCCCCCAGCGACAGCACCAACACCAGCCAGGCCAGGGCAAACACAAACGAGCCGCTCCAGCGCACTTCCAGGCTCTCCCCCCCAGCCCAGGCCGCCAAGGCGGTCAGAAGCAGGCAGGGCAGAAACTGAATCAGGGAGCCGGTGCGCAGATCAAACGCCGGGCAAAAACGCTTTTGATACAGCGTGCCCGCGGTGATGCCCAGCAGGGCGACAAACGCTGGCAGCAGCATGGCTTGCAAGGCCGGCGTGGCCAGCCCAGAGCCCAGCTTGTGGGCCAGCACCAGGCCGACACCGATCAGGCCCAGCGCCAGGCCCAGCCATTGCGCTGGCCGCACCCGTTCACCCAGGAACAAGCCGGCGCCCAGCGCCGTCAGCAGCGGCTGCAGTCCCACCAGCAAGGCCGTGATGCCGGCCGGCAAGCCCTGGGCAATCGCCGTGAACACCCCGCCCAGATAGACCCCATGCACCAGCAGGCCCGAAACCGCGATGTGCACCCAGGCCCGGCTGCCCCGCGCCGGCCAGGGCGCTCGCGTCCACAGCACCACGGCGCCCATCAAGAGCAGCACCAGGGCATAGCGCAGGCTCAAGAAGGTCAGCGGCTGCGCATCGGGCAGCCCGTACTTGGCGCCGATGAAGCCGGTGCTCCACAGGGCCACAAACAAACAGGGATAGAACTGCGGAGGAACGAGGCGGGCGGCATCAGGCATGCGGCAGTATCGCCGCCAGGCCCGAGCGAGACCGCAACCGAGCGGGTATTCAGACGGCCGCCGCAGCCCTTGCCTCAGCCCTTGCCGCAGTGCTGTTCCTCGCAGGCCACACCATCCTGGTCGCCGTCCATCTGCACCCCGGGGCAGTGACGCAGGAAGTAGCTCGCCTCCGCGCAAGAACGCATCTGGCTGCAATGCGTGCGGCCGTCGCAGCGAAAGGACTCGGAAGAAGGCGCGAGCGCTGGAGCCGGCTCTGTGTTTTGCCCTGCGCCGGGCGGAGCGGCACTGATGCGTTGCAGTTCGCTCAGGCTCTGGCGGTAGTGCTTGTAGCCGTAGGCTCCGAGCGAAGCCATCAAAACGACAAAGACCAGGGCGCGCCAGAAGGTCGAACTGCCGCTGAGCGCAGGCGGCGAGGCGAGAGCAGCGCCAAGTCCAGCATGCCGACCCACCGCCGCCTTGCGCTCAAGCCGCTGCGCGGCTTCGCCCGGCAACGGCGCCTCGAGTTCCCTGTCTCGGCCTGTGCCCACAGCCAAAGCCAGGCGCCTGACATGCAGCGCTTGCGGCTTGCCATCCTTGCCAGTGCCGAGATCAAAGTGCAGGGTCTCGCCCACGGTGGGCCGGCTGCCATCCTGCGCAAAGGCGCTGATATGCACAAACAACTCGCGCCCACCCTGAGTGGGCGCGATGAAGCCAAAGCCACGTTCGTCGTTCCAGGTTCTGAGAATGCCGCTGGACATGGTGCGCTGCCTCTGTCAGCACCGGTTGGCGCTCAAGCTTGCAAATCAGATCGAGCCTGGCCTCATTCACGCATGTTTGCGAGTTGGCAGAGGGCCGCTGCGATCACGTTCGGGCCGCTGTGCTGCGGCGTTAGCGCTGAGCATAGCAGCGCCCTGTCCCAGCATGAACCCAGTTGCCCACGGGTTTTCCCGGCCAGGCGGTGGGGCGCCAAACCGACAGCGGCTCAATCCACCGCCATGCTGTCAAACTGCAGCCGCAGATTGGACACCGCACCGCATCCCAACCCGCCACAACCGGCCGTGACGCGCAGGCCACCAGAGAGCAGCAGAATCTCCCCTGCGCGGACCACGGCGCTGCCTCTGGCCGTGAACTGATGACCGCGAAACTCCAGGCGCCCAAATGAGATCTCGCCAATGCTGCTGCGCGCCTCCACGCTGCGAAAGGACTGGGTGGCCATGTCGAAGATCGACAGCCGACCGAGCACCTGCGCACTGGCTCGGCCATAGCCCAGCAGGCCGAAGGCGGTCAAGGCACCGCTGACCCCGGCCGTGGCCCGGAAGCTGACCGTGCGGCTTGACGGGGCCACGGTCAAGGCACTGACAAAGGAGCTGTGCTCCACATGACCGCCGGGGTTGTAGGCCGCCACGCTGATCCCCACGCGGCCCAGATTCGGAAACTTCTCATTGCGCGCGATGCCGAAGAATCCTCCGGCGGCACCCTGCCGCCCACCATCGAAGAACGGTGGGAACAAGGTGGGGTTGTGCCCCAGCACAAGCTCGGAATACGCCACGTCTTCGGCCACCGCCTGCTTGCACAAAGCCTGGATCTGGGCCGCCTGAGCCTGCGCGGTGCTGCCTTCGGCCGGCGTTGGTTCCTGACCGAGCACGGAACCGATCTCGTCGGCCTGGCGCTGCAAGGCCTTGAGATCGAGCTTGTGCTCACTCCAGGCCCGGGTATTCAGCTCCTGCACCAGATGCTTGAGCGCCGCCTCGCTCAAGCAGCGCAGTTGCAAGTCCGGATTCAGAACTGCGGACTCGAAATCCGTGGATTCAATCGTTGCGGTCATGCCCATCGTTCACCCCCCAAAGCCAAGACCGGCGCAGTGTCGGGATCGCGCAGTGGATCGACCATCCCATGATTGAGACTTGATCCAAAGGGCTCACGATGGCCGGTATGCGGTGGGCCACTGAACCCCGCAAAATAGCGCCCCATGAACGACAACCGACTGCAACAGGAGTTGCAACGCCTCTACGGCAGCCACGGCCCCGCCGTGGCTGCACCGGCGCGCGCGGCCGTGCTGGAACTGGCCCGCCCCGCCGACTGGACCGCCTTGGGTGCCCTCTGGCGCGGCGTGCAAAGCGATCTGGGTCTGCCAGCGCCGGCCATCGCCGTCAACGGCCGCGACGGATTCCAGCTCTGGTTTGCGCTGACCGAGGACGGCCTGGCGGCAGAAGCCGACGCCTTGCTCCAGGCCCTGGTGCGCGCCTACCTGGCCGAGCTCCGGCCGGCGACACGGCTGCTGCGGTGGACTTCGAGCTCGCAGGCAAGTGCACCCAGCCTGCCGCCGCAGCGGGCAGCGCCCGGCCAGTGGTCCGCCTTTGTCGCCCCCGATCTGGCCCCGGTCTTCAGCGAAGAGCCTTGGCTGGACACCGAGCCCGGCCCCGAGGCCCAAGCCGAGGTGCTCTGCCGCCTGAGCTGCAT
The DNA here is from genome assembly GCF_002885975.1 of Paucibacter aquatile. Classification (NCBI taxonomy): domain Bacteria; kingdom Pseudomonadati; phylum Pseudomonadota; class Betaproteobacteria; order Burkholderiales; family Sphaerotilaceae; genus Roseateles; species Kinneretia aquatilis. The sequence goes on from NZ_POSP01000003.1 coordinate 2,425,749, forward strand.
CCCAGCCACGCAGCTGCGCGCCGCGCTCGCATCCCTGGATCACGCCATCGGCCGCGCGCCCACCCCACCCTCAGCCAGCACGGCCCCGGCGGCGCCCCGGCCCCATGCGGCCCCTGCATTCCCGGACTGCGAGCCACGCCGCTTTCTGCGGCGCGTGATGAATGACGAAACCGTCGCGATGGCGCTGCGCATCGAAGCCGCCAAGGCGCTGCTGCTTGCACCTTCGCAGCCCGAGCCCGGCGCTTGAATCACGCGCCGGCTTGATGCCTGCCCATCAGCCCATGGGGCGCACGCCGATCCAGGCCGCATGGGCCCAGAAGGCGAAGCCGGCCCAGGCAGCAGCGCCGATCAGCACGGTCAGGGCCGTGGCGATGGGCGCGCTGTTGAGGGCGGCGGGCGGCTGGGCGCGGTCGCGCTGGCGCGCGGCGCGGAAGCAGAGCACCGCCCAAATCAGAAAGCCGCCGAACAGCAGCAGCTCGGCCAGCGTGTTGTTGGCCACCAGATGGGCCAGGGCCCAAACTTTGACGCTCAGGATCATCGGGTGGCGCAGCTTGGCCTTGATCGCATTGCCCGGCACGTAGGCGGCGACCAGCAGGACGAAGGCAAGCAGCGTCAGCAAGGCGGCCAGGTGGTTCATGCCCTTGGGCACGGCCCAGAGCGCCACGGGCGTCTGCCGGGCCAGGCCAAAGCCCCAGACGATGAGGCCGAAGCCCAGCAGCGACAGCAGGGTGTAGACCAGCTTCCAGCGCTGCGCGCCCATGCGGGCGATTTGGGCGCTGCGCCAGCCCTCGGCCACGATGCGCAGCGAATGAACGCCCAGAAAAATCACCAGGCCCAGGATCAGTTCAAGCATGAATCTCCGCCTCTCGATGTTGGATGGTTGGCTTGCCTCGGCCCGCTTTGTACGCGATGCGCCGCAAGCCTGCTGTCATCATGCGGTATTCTTTAAATATATTTAACCGGCCGCATGGCCCCATCCCCTGCACACGGAGAGCACAGAACATGACACGAGGCGTGGGCGGCAGCACCGCATCCGAGGCCCTGGCCCATCTGGCCCGGCAGTTCCAAGACCGCGCGCCGGTCGCCCCGATTGGCCTGGCCGAATACCGCCAGCGGGTGGCCGCGGCACAAGCGCTGCTGAGGCAGCAAGGCCTGTCGGCGCTCTACGCCCATGCCGGCACGAATATGCGTTACTTCAGCGGCACAGTCTGGCACCCGAGCGAACGCCTGGTCGGCCTGATCATTCCGGCGGAAGGCGAGCCGCAGTACATCGCACCGGCATTTGAAGAAGGCACGCTGCGCGAATACATGGTGCTGCCCGGTGCCCTGCATGTCTGGGAAGAGCACGAGAGCCCCTACGCGCTGTGCCGGCGCGTGCTGGCCGAGCTGGGCCTGGGTGCCAGCGCCAGCCGCCTGGCCATCAGCGAGGACACACCGCTGTTCGTGGTGGACGGCCTGCAGCGCGAGGGCCTGGCCTGGGTCAATGCCAAGCCGGTGACGGCGCCGCTGCGCATGCGCAAATCGAGCGCCGAGCTGGCCCTGATGCAGCGCGCGCACGACATGACCCTGGCGGTGCAGCAGGCCGCCGCCAGCATCCTGCATGAGGGCATCAGCACCCGGGAGGTCGAGGCCTTCATCGCCGAGGGCCACCGCGCGGTCGGCGCGCGCGGCTCCTACTTCTGCATCGTGCTCTTCGGCCCGGCCACGGCCTTCCCACATGGGGTGAAAGAAGCACAGCGCCTGCGCCTGGGCGATATGGTGCTGATCGACACCGGCTGCCTGGTCGAGGGCTATATGTCCGACATCACGCGCAGCTATGTCTTCGGCACGCCGAGTGCGCGGCAGCGCGAGATCTGGAACCTGGAGCAAGCCGCGCAGGCCGCGGCCTTTGCGGCGGCGCAGATTGGCACGCCCTGCTGCGAGGTGGATCGCGCCGCACGCCGCGTCATTGCCGCCGCAGGCCTCGGTCCGCGCTACGAACTGCCGGGCCTGCCCCACCGCACCGGCCACGGCTGCGGCCTGGACATCCACGAATGGCCTTATCTGGTCGACAACGACAGCACCCCACTGGCCGCCGGCATGTGCTTCAGCAACGAGCCCATGATTTGCGTGCCCGGCGAATTCGGCGTGCGCCATGAAGACCATGTCTACATGACCGAAGCCGGCCCGCGCTGGTTCAGCCAGCCGGCGCATTCGATCGACAATCCCTTCGGCTTGGACTGAACAGGCGGTGCAGCCGCCCGGCTGCAGCTATCAGGCCATCATTCAGGCGGTCACTCAGGCCACTTGAGCTCCAGCAGTTCGCGCAGCAAGGTATTGACGTTGCTGCGGATCGCGCCCTCGCTGGCCATGCGCATGCGCTCGTTGGGGTCGAGGATGGCGGAGCCGAACTCGGCCGTGTGCTGGGTGCGCAGCTTGCGCTCGTAAATGGTGCGGCCGGTGCGCGATTCCATCAGGGTGTAGCTCAGCGTCACCGCCACCTTGGCGTCCAGCACGGCCACCATGGGTTGGTCCAGCAGCATCAGGGTCACGCGCAGCTCGTAGCGCGCATCGGCCGGGCGCGGCGCATACAGGCCGGTGTCGCGCAGGGATTCTTCCAGAGCCTCTTGCAGCGAGGCATTGCTGATCTTGGCGCCCCAGAATCGCCCGGTCGGCTGGCCACCCGACACTGGCATCAGCTGCACTTGCGCGCGCAAGCCGGGCGGCACCCAGCTGCGCAGCTGCAGGCTCTCGGCCAGGCTCAGGCGCATGGCGGGCGCATCGGCCGGCGTGCCGCAGCCGCTCAAGCCCACGGCCGCAAGGGCCAGCGGCAGCATCAGCAAGGCACAGCGGCGCGGCATGGGGTGATCGGGCATGGCAGGCATGAGGCGCGAAGCGGCAGAGTGGAGATGAAAACAGAGCCCGGACCTTCAGAGCCGGCGGTGCTGCAGCGCCGGCAACTGGCTGCGCACCGCGGCCAGGCGCGCGGTATCCAGCTCGGCCAGCACCAGGCCCTCGCCTTCCGGCAGGCAGCCCAGCACCTCGCCCCAGGGGTCAACGATCATGGTGTGGCCCCAGGTCCTGCGGCCATTTTCATGCCGTCCACCCTGGGCCGGTGCCACGATATAGGCCTGGTTTTCGACCGCTCGGGCGCGCAGCAGCAGCTCCCAATGCGCCTGGCCCGTGGTGTAGGTGAAGGCCGAGGGCACGCAAAACAGATCGCAGGGCGGCCGGCCCGGCTGAAAACTCATCGCCCGGTAGAGCTCGGGGAAACGCAGGTCGTAGCAGACGCTCAGGCCGATGTTCAGCCCCTCGGCCTGCAGCATGACCGGCGCCGCGCCGGCCTCCAGCACCCGCCCCTCGTCGTAGGCCTCGCGGCCGTTGTCGTAGCGGAATAGATGGATCTTGTCGTAGCGCGCCGCCAGCCGGCCATCGGGCGCGTAGACACAGCTGGCATTGCGCACACGCTCGGGGTCGGAGGTGCGCAGCGGCAAGGTGCCGCCCACCAGCCACAGGCCCAGCTCCGCCGCAGCCTCGCGCAGCGCGCGCTGGATCGGAGCACTCGGGTCGCCTTCGGTCTCGGCCACCGCCAGCTTGTCGCGGTCCTGCAAGCCCATCAGGCAGAAGTACTCGGGCAAAGACGCCAGCTGGGCTCCTTGCGCCGCAGCCTCGGCCAACCAGTGGCGCGCCCGCGCGAGATTGGCCGCCACATCAGGACCGGACACCATCTGAATCGCTGCGATCTTCATCGGTTCACCTTCGTTCTACGGACATTCAACAACCGGCTGCAATCGGCACGAAGCAGCCTTTGGTTTTGCTCGTGAGGCCCTGCAGCCCGTGCCGCCACCGGGCTCATGGTTCCGGGGTCGGCCCTAACGGGCCGACTTCCCTGCGCTGCTCGCGCCTCGGGGCTGGCGCATAACTCACTCCGCTCCCTGCGTTCGCTTCGTTCAGACAGAAGCGCCAAGTCAGAACTTGAAGCGCACGAGTACATGCGCGCCCCGAGGCGCTGCGCTGCTCGGCCCGGCACAATTCGCCCGGCAGCGGCACGGGCTGCAGGGCGCTTGCATCGCGGTCGATGTGCCTCTTCCACGGTGGAACACGCCACCTCCGGAGGTGGCTCGGCCCGCCGACGGGCGATTTGTGCGCGGCCGAGGGCGCAGCGGAGCGGCTCAGGCGCGCGTACTCGCGCGCTTCAAGAACTGACTCGGCGCCACTGTTTGACCACAGTGAGCGCAGCGAACGGAGGGAGTTTGGCGCCGCTGAGCCGCGGAGTGAGCAGCGAGGGAAGTCGGCTCTCAGAGCCGACCCGCGAACCATGAGCCCGGCGGCGGGCCGAGCCACCGCAGCGTGCGTGAGCAGATCGGCACGACGATGGTCCGCAATGCGCCGCTTACCGCCGCTCACGGCTGACGCTCCGCAGCGCTGGCGGGTGTCGATGCCTCCTCGGCCTTGTGCTCCACCTTCTCCACCTTGGGGTCCACCCAGCTGCCGGTGATGTGGAACTCGCGCGTGCTGGCCGCCGCCAAGGGGCGGCTGAGCAGCAGCTGGGCCAGGAAGGTGCCCAGGCCGATGGCCGGATTGACGGCGGCATAGGCCAGCGAGGCGCCGCCCGCGTTCAGCTCAGGCACCACCAACACGCGCAGGTTCTGCGTCTCGGCGGCCAGGTCGGCGCGCCCCTCCACCAGCACGGCCGCTTGCACACCGCGGGTGCGCAGATTCTGGCTGCTGGCCACGCCGCGCTCGATCTTCACATCACCCTGGATGCCGTCGAAGGTGAAGCCTTCCGAGAAGACATCGCGGAAATCGAACAGAAAGCGCCGCGGCAGCGACTGCAGGCTCAGCACCCCGAGCAGGCGGCCCACACCGGGCTCCACGGTCAGGAACTGGCCCGACTCCAGCGCCACATGCAGCTGGCCGCTCATGCTCGCGTAATCAGGCGAAAGCGGCGAACCGGCCCAGCCGATCTGGCCGGTCAGCTCACCGCGGCCGCCCCGCAAGACCCGACCCTGGCCCATGCGCTCGAGCAGGCTGCCCGCGTCCAGCAGCTCCAGCTTCCAGTCCAGCTCGCTGCGGCGCTGCGCCTGGCCGGGCTCGTTGATCCAGCGGCCTGTGCCGTTGAGCACGGCGTCGGCCGCCTTGAGCTGCAGCTTGTTGAGATGCCAGTCGCGCTGCGGGCCGGTGGCGCGGGCCTGCACTTCCAGGCGGCCCAGATGCTTGTCGCGCAGCTCGAAGTCATCGACCACGATGTCCAGATCGGGCACGCTGCGGGTGTCGCTGCTGCTCGTGTCCGCCTGCGGCTTGCCGGCCAGCAGCTGGCTGACCGACTCCACCTCCTGCTTGGGCAGGGAGAGCCGCCCCAGGCGCGCAAACACCAGGCCGTTGCCGGCATTGCGATGCTCCACATAGCCGCTCAGCTGATCGGCATCGAGGCTGAAGCGCCAGCTGCGCAGATCGCCGCCGGGCAGGCGGCTGGCGCCCAGCACCAGGCGATTCAGGGTGCGGCCGGCCAGATGCAGGCTGCTGGCGCGCAGGGCGATCTGCTGGGGCAGATAGCTGAGCTCGGCACCCTCGGCCTCTGCCGAAGGGGTCACAACAGCAGCAGCCGTGCCAGCCGGGCTGCTACTGCTCTGCCAACGGCCCAGGGTCTGGCGCCAGGCATCGAGATTGAGGCTGTCGAGATTGGCGTGCAGCTGCACGCCGCTGGCCGGCAGCGGCGGCAGATTGTCCTGCACGCTCAGGGCGCCGCGCAGCACCCGCGCCGGTTCCACCGTCAGGTCGCGCTGGTAATGGGCCAGCACCGTGTTGCCCAGTTCCAGGCGCAGCTCATCGCGCGCCGACTGGCTGGCACCGGCGGCCAGCGGCGCCAGCACGGTCTGCACGCGCAGGGGCAGGATGCTGTCGGCCTCCTTGCGCAGCGGCGCCGGCAGGTCCAGGGCCAGTCCTTGCAGATTGCTGCTGAGCTGGAACTCGGGCTGGCCGTGGCTGAGGCCCAGTTGAAGGCGATAGGCCGCCTGGCCGCTGGCGGCCTGGGCCAAGGGCGCCAGGGCGCTGAACTCGGGCGTGCGGCGCAAGGCTTCGGCCGTGGCCACGCCCTGGGCCACGAAACGCAGGCTGCCATCGGGCAGGCTGCCGCCCTCGATGGCGGCATCGCCACCGGCCACACGGGCCTGGGCGCCGACGATCCGGACGCTGGCCTGATCGAACTCGATGCGGCCGCGGGCAATGCCCAGCACGGGCACGCCGGGGCGGATGCGCAGCTCGTTGCCACCCAGCTGCACGGCGCCGCGCACCTTGCTATGGGCGATGTCATGCAGGGGCAGGCTGAGGTGCAGCTTGAGGGCGGCCGGGCCGCTGGCCGAGGTCTGGGCCAGCATGCCACTGGTCCAGCCATGGACCGGTGAGCTGCGCACATAACGCAGCAGCTCCTGGGCCGGGCCGCTGCCGCTGCCATCGATGTCCAACACCTGGTCGTGCAAGAGGCTTTTGATCCCGCCGCTGATGCCATTCAGCTCGTAGCCGAACACCCGCGCCTGGCCGCGGCGGATCGCCATGCTGCCGCGCTCGAACACCAGCTCGGCATTGACGCGCTCGAGCGCCGGCCAGTTCAGGGCCTGGCCCGGCTCGGCCGGCACGTAGGCCAGATCGATGTCACGCGCCTGCGTGCTGATGCGGAACTGCCCCACGCGTTCGCTGCTCTCGAAGGGAAACTCGTGCAGCGGGCCGCGCACTTTGAAATTGATGGCGCGCGCCTCGCCGCCGCGGATGGCTTCGCGCACATAGCGCAGCGCATGCTCGCCCACAGCCAGGGGCAGGTAGGCCACCACCCGGCGCGCGTCGATGCGCTCGATCTTGCCGTTCAGATCCATCCAGCCGAAAGGCTGGGTGTCTGAGCCGGCGCGCCAGACGGCGTCGAACTCGCCGCGCAGATCGGCATTGGCCAGTTGCAAGTCCTTGACGCGCAGCTCCAGGCGGTGGCCGGGCTTGGCGGCCGGGTCCAGGCGCCAATCGAGCCGGGCACTCAAGTGCTTGAAGGGCGGCAAGGGGTTCTGGAACACCCCGGGGACATCCAGCCGCCCGCCCTCGGCCAGGCTGAGCTTGGCCTGGCCGCCACGCTCGCTGGCCTCCAGCTGCAGGCGCAGGCCGTCGAAGCCGGGCCGGCCCACGGCAGCATGCGAGGCCGGATCGGCCGGTGGCAGCGCAGGCCGCGCCGCCATGCGCAAGCCGTCGAGCTGGGCCTTGATCTGGTAGCTGCGCGGCGCCTCCAGCGGGCCGTCCCAGCGCGCGTTCAGGTCGCTCAGCACCCCTTGGGGCGCCAGATCGGCCAGGCGCGCGCGCGCGGCCTCACCGACCGGCAGGCGTTGCAGCAGCTGGGCCAGCAAGGCCATGTCCAGGCGCTGCACCTGCAGATCACCACCCAGCAGCGGCGGCAGCCCGGCGGCTGAAGCGCCTGCAGCGACGGTCGAGCTTGCGCCCGCCGCCTTGGCCAGGCGCAGGCGCAAGCCCCAGTCCGAGCGCGGCCACACTGTGCCATCGCCGCTGACAAAGCCCAGCTGCTTGGCCTGCAGCGAGAGCTGCAGCGGCTCGTTGAGCAGCTGCAGCCGGCCTTCGATGCGGGCCAGGACCAGGGGTTCAGCCTGCGGGTCCAGGCGCAGCTTGACCGAGCGCAGGCCCAGGTCCACGGTCACGCCCTGGGACTCGCCTTTTTTGTAATCCAGCCAGGCACGCAGGGCGCCGTCGCCCTCGCTGAGCTCGAAGGGCAGGTCCACATGGCGGCGCAGCTGGTGCAGGTCGGCGCGCGGCAGGTCTGCATAGAGCTGGCCGCTCCAGCTGCGCAGCTCGGAGGGGCGCTTGAGCAGCTGCTGGCGGAACTGGCCCTGCAGGCTGAAGCGCTGGCCCCACTCGGGCGGCGGGCTGGCATCGAGGCGGAAGCCATGCTCGCGCAAGCCATTGCGCATGACCAGGTTCAGATCGGACAGCTCCAGCGGCGGCGCGGCGCGGCGCTCGTCCACCCAGCGGATGCGGCCCTGGAGGATGACGAACTCATGCTGGCTCAGCAGCCAGTCGGCCCAGGCCTCGGCCATATCGGCCGTCTGCACCTGGGGCGCGGCATCGACGTTGAGGCCGGCGACAAAGATATGCCCCTGGCGGTCGCGGCGGATCTCCAACTGCGGCGCATCGATCAGCAGCTGCTCGAAGCGCAGTTGCCAGGCCAGCACCGAGCGGGCCGACAGGGCCGCAGCCACACGCGGCAGGCGCAGGGCCTCGCGGCCTTGCGGGTCGAGCAGGCGCACATCGCGCAGCTCCAGGGCCGGCACCCAGCCGCCCGAGGTGACGGTGATGCTGCCGATGCGCAGCGGCACGCCCAGGGCGGACGAGGCGCGCTGCTCCAGCTGCGGGCGCCAGTCGTCGATGCGCGGCAGCACCAGCCAGTGCAAGGCCAGCCAGGCCAGCAAGACCAGGCCCCAGGCCAGCAGCAGCAAGCCCAGCAACCAGCGCCCGCCCACACGCAGCCAGCGCAAAGGGCGACGCCAGCCGATCAAGCCGGAGGGGCCTGAGGCGGGGCTGAGGGTGACAGCGGGGTCTCGGCTGAGCTCGGGCATGAAGAAGATGAATGGCGGCTCAGCGGTACGGCAAAGCGTTGAACGTGGCGGTCAGCAAAAAACACAGCAGAAAGCAAGGCTCAAACAGCCCGCACGCAGCAAGCCCCAGCAGGGCGCCCGCTCGCGCTGGCATGACTTTAAGCGCTTGCTTTCCGCGGGCTTTGAAGTTTCTGCATACTTCAGCCCTTCTCGCCTGCGGAACGCCTGCCCTGGCTCCGCCGAATCTAGCACAGCACTCTTTCGCTCCTTTCTGCCGTCCCCGCCCATGACCGAGCCTCAAACCGACCTGGTGGCAGCGCCTTCCGCCCGCGCCGAACACAGCCGCTTTGTGCAACGCGTGCGGCGCCGTTACGAGAAAGAGCTGCCCCTGCTGCCCGCCGGCCTGCCCTCGCGCGCAGCCATGCAGACCCTGGTCGAGGCGCTGCAGGCCCAGGGCCGCAGCCTGGCCAGCGCCCTGCGGGTGGCGCGCCATCTGGTGCTGGAGCGCCTGGCGGTGTTCGATATCGAGCAAGGCGCGGCCATGCACGAGATCACCGAGGCCATGACCCACCTGGCCGAGGTCAGCCTCTGCCTGGCCCTGGCCGCCGCCCGTGCTGAGCAGGACCTGGTGGCCGGCGCGCCGCGCAACGAAGCCGGCGAGGTGATCGATTTCTGGGTGCTGGGCATGGGCAAGCTGGGCGCCCGCGAGCTCAATGTCTCCTCCGACATCGACCTGATCTACGTCTACGAAGACGAAGGCCAGACCGACGGCCCGCGCCCGGTCTCGGCCCACGAGTACTTTGCCGGCGTGGCCAAGAAGCTCTACGCCCTGATCGGCGAGGTGACGGACGACGGCCAGGTCTTCCGCGTCGACCTGGCCCTGCGGCCCAATGGCAACTCGGGCCCGGCCGCCGTCAGCATGGCCATGCTGGAAGAGTATTTCCTGGTGCAAGGGCGCGAGTGGGAACGCTTTGCCTGGCTGAAGAGCCGCGTCGTGGCGCCGCTGGAATCGGTGCAGAACGGCCGCGCCCTGGCCCTGCGCTCGCTGGTGACGCCATTTGTCTACCGCCGCTATCTCGATTACGGCGTGTTCGAAGGCTTGCGGCAACTGCACCGCAAGATCCGCGACGAGGCGCAGCGCCGCGCCGTGGGCCGGCCCGAGCGGGCCAACGATGTGAAGCTCTCGCGCGGCGGCATTCGCGAGATCGAGTTCATCGTCCAGCTGCTGCAGGTGGTGCGCGGCGGGCATTTCCCCGAGATCCGCACCCGCTCCACCGTCAAGGCCTTGAGCCGGCTGGCCAGCCTGGGCCTGATGAAGCCGGACACGGCCGAGAAGCTCAGCGAGTGCTACGAGTTCCTGCGCCGGGTCGAACACCGCATCCAGTTCCTGGACGACCAGCAAACCCATTGCCTCCCCTCGGCCGACGAAGACCTGCTTTGGATCGCCCACAGCCTGGGCATGGTGTGCAGGCCCGAAGGATGCGAACTCTTGGAACAGCTGTGCGAGGTGCGCGAGACCGTCGCCAACGAATTCGACGCCCTGTTGCACGACAGCCAGGCGCCCAGCCCCTCCAGCGGCCCCAAGGGCTGCCGCAGCTGCAACGGCCCGGCCCTGCCGGTCGACGCCGAGGAATTCCTGGCCAAGCTGCAGCCCGAGCTGGCCACGGCCGTGCGCCGCTGGGCCAGCCAACCGCGGGTGCAGAACCTGCGCGAAGACTCGCGCCTGCGCCTGGCCAAGCTGGTCGGCCGCGCCGCCATGGCGGTGCGCGACGAGGGCTGCAGCCTGGATGCCGCCCTGCGCTTTGTCGATTGGATGGAGCCGCTGCTGCGGCGCGAGAGCTATTTGGCCCTGCTGGTCGAGCGCCCCTCCGTGCAGACCCGGCTGCTGCGCCTGCTGGGCCTGGCGCGCTGGCCCATGCGCTATCTGATGCAGCACCCGGGCGTGATCGACGAGCTGGCCGACAACCGCCTGCTCAGCGAACGCTTCGACGGCCCCGGCTTCCTCAGCGATCTGCAGGCCCGCCACGAGGCCTGGGAGCGCAGCGGCGAGGCCCACGAAGAAGCCCTGCTCGACACCTTGCGCCGCGCCCACCATGCCGAGGTCTTCCGCACCCTGGTGCGTGACATTGAAGGCCAGATCACGGTCGAGCAGGCCGCCGACGAACTCTCGGCCCTGGCCGACGCCGTGCTGCAGTGCACGATAGCCTGGACCTGGGCCCGCCTCAAGCAGGCGCACCGGCCCCAGCCCCGCTTCGCCGTCATCGCCTACGGCAAGCTCGGCGGCAAGGAGCTGGGCTATGGCGGCGACCTGGACGTGGTCTTCCTGTTCGACGACGAAGACGAGGCCGACAAAGACCTGGTGCCCGAGGTCTATGGCGCCTTTGTGCGCAAGCTCATCACCTGGCTGACGGTGCGCACCGCCGCCGGCGAGCTCTTCGACATCGACACCGCCCTGCGGCCCAATGGCAACTCGGGCATGCTGGTGACCTCGCTGGCCTCGTTCGAGAAATACCAGACCGGCCGCGGCAGCAACACCGCCTGGACCTGGGAACACCAGGCCATCACCCGCGCCCGCTTCTGCGCCGGTGACGCCAGCCTGGCGGCCCGCTTCGAAGCGGTGCGCAGCCATGTGCTGACCGCGCCGCGCGACCATGCCGCCCTGCGTGAGGAAGTGAAGGCCATGCGCGAAAAGGTGCGCGCGGCCAAGCCGGTGCGCGCCGGCTGGTACGACCTCAAGCACAGCGCCGGCGGCATGATGGATGCCGAATTCGCGCTGCAATACCTGGTGCTGGCCCATTCGGGCGCTCACCCCGAACTGATCCCCAACCTCGGCGTCATCGCCCTGCTGCAGCGGGCCGAAGCGGCCGGATTGCTGCCGGCCGGCGTGGGCCGCGCCGCGGCCGATGCCTACCGAGAGCTGCGCCGCGCCCAGCACCGCGCCCGCCTGGACGAGCAGGCCACCACCTTTGACGAGGCGCGTCTGGACGAGCTGGGGCTGCGCGCCCAACGGGATGCCATCCTGGCGCTCTGGCGCGCCGTCTTCGAGGCCGCTTGAACTTGGCGTTCGCACAGGCCCGCGCCTGGCTGGGCCTGTGCGCCCTGCTGGCGGCCGGCGGCCTGCTGGCCGGCGCCCTGCCCAGCGCCGCGCTCGACTGGCAGCCCAGCCTGGCCGCGAGCGAGCCCTGGCGCGCCTGGAGCGCGGCCTGGGTGCACTGGAGCCTGATGCACCTGGGCGCCAATCTGGCCGGCTGTGCCGTGCTCGGCGCCCTGGGCCTGAATGCCCGCCTCGGGCCGAGCTGGGCCCTGGCATGGTTCGCCGCCTGGCCGCTGACCCAGTGGGGGCTGCTGCTACTGCCCACCTCGGCCGGCCCCTTGCTTCATTTCGGCGGCCTCTCGGGCGTGCTGCACGCCGGCGTGGCCGTGGCCACCGTCGCCTTGCTGCAACGCCCCGGCCGTGATCGCCACATCGGCCTGGCCATCGCCGCCGGCCTGATTGCCAAGCTCTGGCTCGAACAAGCCTGGACCGGCCCGGCCATGCGCGAGGTGGCCGGCTGGGACATCGCCGTGGTGCCGTTTTCGCATTTCAGCGGGGCGGTGGCGGGCGGCTTGTGTGGGCTGGTGGCTGGGTGGCGGAGTCGGGGTGAACAGGTGAACAAGTGAACGGGTGAAGCAATACCTCGCCCTCCACCGCTCACCACGCCGCATTCACCCATTCACCCATTCACCTATTCACCCATTCACCTATTCACCCGTTCACCCGTTCACCCGTTCACCCGTTCACCCACTCCCCCCCATGCCCCGCCACACCCACCTCGACCCGCGCGCCATCGTCCTGCTGCTGATCTGCTGCGTCATGTGGGGCCTGAACCAGGTGGCGGTGAAGGCGGCGATGAGCGAGATGGGGCCGCTCTGGCAGGCGGGGCTGCGCTCGCTGGTGGCGGCGGGGCTGGTGGCGCTGTGGGCGAAGTGGCGCGGCATCGCCCTGTTCCAGCGTGATGGCACGCTGCGCGGCGGCCTGCTGGCGGGCGCCTTGTTCGGCCTGGAGTTCGCCTGCATCTTCATCGGCCTGCAGTACACCAGCGCCTCGCGCATGGTGGTGTTCATCTACCTGAGCCCCTTTGTCGTGGCCCTGGGCATGCCCTTCATCTCGGCCAGCGAGCGCCTGGCGCCGCGCCAGATCGCCGGCCTGGTGATGGCCTTCTCGGCGGTGGCCTGGGCCTTCTCGGAAGGTTTCCATCAAGCAGAGGCCAGCCGCCCCTTGCAATGGCTGGGTGACAGCCTGGGCGTGCTGGCGGCCCTGCTCTGGGGCGGCACCACCCTGGCCATCCGCGGCAGCCGCCTGTCCAGCGCCAGCGCCGAGAAGACCCTGCTCTACCAGCTGGGCATCTCCGGCCTGGGCCTGAGCCTGGCGGCGCTCTGGGTCGGCGAGCCGCTGCCGGCCGAATGGTCGCTGCGCCTGAGCGGCCTGTTCTTCTTCCAGGCGGTGATCGTCAGCTTTGCCAGCTACCTGCTGTGGTTCTGGATGATCCGCCACTACCCGGCCACGCGTCTGGCCAGCTTCACCCTGGCCACGCCGCTGTTCGGCCTGCTGGCCGGTGCGGCGCTGCTGGATGAGGCGATCAGCCCACGCCTGGGCCTGGCCTTGCTGGCCCTGGCGGTGGGCGTGGCTCTGGTGAACCGCAAGCCCGAACCGGCGCCGAACGAGGAAGAAGCCGGTGGTTCCCGTGGCGTGGCGCCCACAGGTGCTGCCACGGGCAAGCCCGGAGATCGGTAGTTTTTCCGCCCCGTCTTGCGTTCAAGGCCTGCGGGCTCCCTGCCGATACTGCTTATTGCAATCCATTGCAATACCATGCAGGGACGCACCCGATTCCGCCCGTCAGACGCCTGGAGGCGCAGACGGCGCTCGGTCGAGGCACCACGGCAGACGCGCTGCGCCCGCTGTGGCCTGACCGGTTCTGGTCCGCGCTTCACCGCAAGGCATGAAGCGAGGCTGTTGAATGCCCCGCCTTGCCCCCGCGTTCATCCCAACTGACGAGACGCCTCCATGCGCCCATCTACGCATTCCACACCGATCGCCAGCACCCCTGGCTGGGCCCGCCCCGGCGTGAACTGGTTCCGCAAGATGATGTTTCCGGCCAAGGCGGGCGTGATCCTGGTGCTTCTGGTGCTGCCCATGCTCATGACCTTGGGGGTGCTGATCTCCGATCGGAAGTCCGCCTGGCAAAGCACGGCCTCGGAGCGCACTGGCCTGGCCACCATCCAAGCGATCTTGCCGGCCATGGAGGCCACTCAACTCTTGCGCCGAGGACTGATCGACCGAGCCAATGGGGTGGAGAGAAGCGACCTGCCGGCCTTGCAGGACCGGTTCAAAACGGCCTTCGAACTGTTGCACAAAGAAGCCAAGCCGCGCCTCGACAGCTTTGAAGACAAAGGCGACGAGCACTGGAAGCCGCTGATGGCCGCGCATGAGGCCGCGTCGCGCCAGGCCAGCCAAGGCATGAGCGCGGCCGAGGTTCGCAAACCCTATGTGGAAATCAGCAAGCAGTTGGGCGACCTGGTCGAGCATGTGGCCAATACCAGCGGTCTTGCCCTGGACCCCGAAGGCGACAGCTACTACCTGATGCTGGCTGCGACCTTCCATTTGCCGCCCCTGATGGAGAACCTGGGCTTGAGCCGAGGAGCCCTGGCGAACTATGTGATGGACCCCAAGCCACAGCGTTTGGCCACCGCAGCCGCCAGCGTGGCCATAGACAAGGCGCTGCTGAACAGCCTGCGCGACGACCTGATCCATGCCGCAGAGTTCAACCCGGCCCTGGCACAGAGCAAGCTGGCGGAACAAATGACCAGCGCCCTGGACTTCACCACCCGCGGCGAAGCCTTGCTGCAGCAAGACAGCGTCGGCGAACGCAAGGCTGCCGACATCGTGCAAGAGGCCAGCGCCGCTCTGGTGGAGCTGAGCGGCATGCAGCGCGCCCTTGCAAAACAACTGGACGCTCTGCTCGAAGCGCGCCAGCAGCGCCTGTTGCACGGCACGATCCTGGGCGCAGGCGGCGCCTTGGTCTTGCTGCTGGCCGGCCTCTACTTTTTCTATTGCTTCTACCGGGTGATGAATTCCGGCATCAGCACCCTGATTCAGCGCATGCGCGCCATGGCCGGCGGCGACCTGACCGACACCCTGACACCCAAGGGCCGCGACGAGACCGCCCTGCTGATGGGTGCACTGGCAGAGATGCAGCTGTCCTTGCGTGCCACGGTCAGTGAGGTTCGCGAGGCGGCCGATGCCATCAAGCTGTCGGCGGACGAGGTCGCCACCGGCAGCATGGACCTGTCACAGCGCACCGAGCAGGCGGCCGCCAATCTGGAGGAAACCGCCTCGGCCATGGAGCAGATCAGCTCCACCGTGACGCAGACGACGGAGGGCTCCTCGCAAGCCGCCGGCGTGGCCAGCCAGAACGTCAAACTGGCCGATCAGGGCGGGCAGGTGATCGAGCAGGTGGTCAACACCATGTCCGAGATCCAGGACTCCAGCCGCCGCATCGGCGAGATCATCGGCGTGATCGACAGCATCGCCTTCCAGACCAATATCCTGGCCCTGAACGCTGCCGTGGAAGCCGCCCGGGCCGGCGAACAAGGCCGCGGCTTTGCCGTGGTGGCCAGCGAGGTGCGGGCCCTGGCCCAGCGCAGCGCCGAGGCAGCGCGCGAGATCAAGCAGCTGATCGTGGCCAGCGGCGAACGGGTGGAGCTGGGCAACCGCATCGTCAGCGAGGCCGGCACCACCATGCGCGCCATCGTCGAGAGCACCAGCAAGGTGGGCAGCCTGCTGCAAGGCATCTCCAGCGGTGCCCGTGAACAGGCCCTGGGCATCGAGCAGGTCGGCAAAGCCATCCACGAACTGGACCAGATGACGCAGCAGAACGCCGCCCTGGTCGAGGAAACCGCCGCGGCCTCCAGCGGCATGCGCCAGCAGGCTGAGCAACTGGCCCGCGCGGTGGACGCCTTCAAGCTGCCCTGAGCCTACCGCGAGGCCGCGGCCGCCGACCCTGACAGTGGCGATGGCGGCTGCGCCCGCCGCGCCGCGTGCATCAGCCGGATCACCTGCACCAGATCGCGCGGCGTGAAGCGGCTGCCGGCCTCGGTGTCCACCCGGTGCACCATGACCAGGCGCTGCAGCGGATAGACGCCCAGCATGTGCACATCGACGCCGGTGTGGAAGAAGGCCGGCGGGTCCTCGGGCCGGGCCGGCAACAGCACATCCCAGAGCCGGCCGTAGGCCAGGCCCCATTGCGGCTGCACCACCGACACGGGCTGGGTGCTTTGCTCGATCCAGTCGCGTGGCAACAGTTGCTGGCCTTGCCAGCGGCCGCCCTGCAGATAGAGCTGGCCGTAGAGGGCCAGGTCATGCGCACTGAGCCGGAAGTGCTGGGCGGGGTAGCGCGAGCGCGAGGGTTCGCTCTGCACAAAGCCGTCCCAGCGGGCGAGCCAGGCCGCATCGGGCTCCGGATCGCCCTCGCTCCAGCGGCCGATGCGGGCCTGCCAGTCCAGCATGCCCAGGGGCTTGGCAATGTCGCGATCGAAAGCCTCGAACACCGGCCCGCAGGCGCGCTCCAGCACGGCGGCCGCGGCGTTGAAATCCCAGTTGTTGTAGTGCCAGTGCGTGCCCTGCGCATGGCTGCCGCGCGGTGGCTTGGCGGCCTGCATGGCGGCGCTCTCGGCTGCGGCCGGGTGGTAGATGCCCGAGCGCGATTGCAGCAGCTGCAGCACGGTGGCGCGGCGCTCCTCGGCCGTGAGCGCAGGCGCGTTGTCGTCGATGCCCAGCTCGGCCAGCGTGGCCTCCAGCCTCAGCCGGCCCCGTGCCACGCATTGCCCGACCAGGGCGCTCAACACCGCCTTGCGCATGGAATGCAGCAGCAAGGGCTTGCGCACATCGCCCCACTCGAAGAACACCCGGCCCTCGTGCAGCAAGATCATCGATTGCGAGCCGGCCTGGGCCAGAAAGTCAGCCAGCGCCTGCAGGCGCTCGGCGTCGTAGCCGGCTTCGGCCGGGCTGATGCGCTCGAAGCGATCGGGGGCGGCAGCCGCCTGCGCCGCCGGTGAGTTCAGCACGAGCAGCAGCCAGCCAAACGCCAGGATTCCACGGCGCAGGGCGGAGGCAAGCGAGGGCAGGTCCAGGCGGCAGCACATGGCCGCAGTCTCGCACGGGCCGGTCGCTCAGAACAGGCTTTGCTGCGCCTGCTCAGCGGCCGAAGTCGCTCCACGCCGGGCCGAGGCCTTGCTGGGCCGCGCTGTCGACGGCAGGCCGCTCTTGCGCGAACCATGCTTGTCCTGGATGCGCTCGGCCTCGGCCTGCGCCTCGGGGCGGCGGCGCTGGCCGTAGAGCGCCTCCTTGGCGCGGGCCAGAGCGGCGCACTCGTCGACGATGGGCGCGGGGTAGGCCGCCGTGCCCAGCTCGGGCAGCCAGCAACGCTGGTACTCGCCCAGCGGGTCGTGCTCGCGCGCCTGCTTGGCGGGCGAGTAGATGCGCAAGGTGTTGATGCCGGTGGTGCCCGACTGCATCTGCATCTGGCTCCAGTGGATGCCGGGCTCGAAGTCCAGGAACTGCCGCGCCAGGAACAGACCGGGCTCGCGCCAGTGCAGCCACAGGTGATAGGCGGCAAAGCTGACCAGCATGGCCCGCATGCGGAAGTTCAGCCAGCCAGTGGCACGCAACTGGCGCATGCAGGCGTCCACCATGGGATAGCCCGTCCGCCCCTCGCACCAGGCTTCGAAACGCTCGCGGTCAACGCCCTCCAGCGGCGCGCTCTCCCCAGGGCGCAGGCCATCGACGGCGCGGGCCAGGTTGCGCCATTCCAGGGCCGGCTCGTCCTCCAGCTTCTGCATGAAATGGCAGTGCCAACGCAGCCGGCTGGAGAAGCCGCGCAGGCCGTAGGCCAGGCTGCGGTCCTCCGTGCTGGCGATGCGGCGCTCGGTGGCCTGGTGCACCAGGCGCATGGAGATGGTGCCGAAGGCCAGGTGGGCGCTGAGCCGGCTGCAGCCCTCGGTGGCGGTGAGCGGGCTGGAAAGCGCGCTGCGGTAGTCGCGCCCGCGGCCCTCAAGAAAACTGCCCAGGGTCTGCCAGGCGGCACGCTCGCCGGGTGGCGTGGCCGGCACGGTGCTGGGTGCGAAGCCCAGGTCCTGCAGCCGGGGCAGTGGCGCTTGCGGCTGATCGAGCCAGGGCTTGAAGCCCAGGGGCCGCGGCAGCGGCGCCGCATCCATGCGCTGGGCCCAGAGCGCGGCCCAGCCGCTGCGCGACTTCAGGCGCCGCACCACCCCGGTCTGCGGCCACTCCTGCCAGGCCACGCCGCGGGTGCGGCACCAGCGGGCGACCTCGATGTCGCGAACATAGCTCCAGCCCGTGCCGGTTTCCTCGTGGCTGAGCAGGTGGCTGAAACCCAGCTCCTGGCGCAGCTGCTCCAGCACCGCCACGGCCGAGCCCACGCGCACGATCAGGGGCAAGCCGATGCAGGCCAGGTCTTGCTGCAGCGCCTCGGCACAGGCCAACAGGAACTCGACATGCCGGGCCTCGCACTCGGGGCTCTGCAGCCACTCGGGTTCGATCAGCAGCAGGGCCGCCGCGCGCTCGAACTGCGTGGCTTCCACCAGCGGCGCATGGTCGCGCAAGCGCAGGTCGCGCTTGAACCAGACCAGGGCGGTGGGGGTGGAGGGGTGGGAGGATGCGGTCGGGGGCCTCATGCGGGGCTGAGGGGGCGGCCTTCATGCCACCCCTGCAGCGCCCCGCAGACTAGCGCGAAAGCCAAGGCCTCGCGGGCCGGCGGGGCTTACGCGGCGCCTGACTTCAAGGCAGGGGGTAGACGTAGCTGGCGCCCACGCCCAGGGGGAAGCCCAGGGCCCAGAAACCCAGCAGGAAGGCTGTCCAGCCGACCAGCAGGGCCAGCGAATAGGGCAGCATCAGCGCGATCAGGGTGCCGATGCCGGCGCCCTTCACATACTTCTGGCAAAACACCACGATCAAGGGGAAGTAAGGCATCAGGGGCGTGATGATGTTGGTGGAGCTGTCACCGACACGGTAGGCCGCTTGGGTCAGGTCGGGCGAGATGCCCAGCTGCATCAGCATCGGCACCATGATGGCGCCGATCAGCGCCCATTTGGCCGAGGCCGAACCAATCAGCAGATTGACCACGCTGGTCAGCAAGACCATACCGATCAGGGTCACGCCCGTGGGGAAGGCCATGTCCTTGAGCCAGCTGGCGCCCTTGATGGCCAGCAAGGCCCCCAGGTTCGACTGACCAAAGGCGTAGATGAACTGCGCGCAGAAGAAGGCCATGACGATGTAGTAGCCCATGCCGCTCATGGCCTTGCTCATGCCTTTGACGATGTCGGCATGGCTCTGGATGCTGCCCGAGGCATAACCGTAGACCACGCCCGGGATCAGGAAGAACACAAAGATCAGCGCGACGATGGATTTCATCAACGGGGCCGCGGCCGCCGCCAGCTCGCCTGCCGGGCTGCGCCAGGCCGAATCCGCCGGCAGCACCGCCGCCACGAACAGGCCCGCGGCCACCAGCGTGGCCAGGCCGGCCATCAGCAGGCCGCGTTTTTCCTTGGCGCTCAGGGGCTCGATCTTGGGCAGCTCGGCCGGGTCACCATCCACCGCCGTGCTCTTGCGCAGGCGCGGTTCGATCAGCAGATCGGTCACCGCCCAGCCCAGCAGCACGATCATCAGGGCCGAGGCGGAGGTGAAGTAGAAGTTGTTGAGCGGGTTGATGACGATGGCCGCCGCGCCCGGGTCAGCCGACAGACGGGCCGCCACCTGGGTCAGGCCGGCGAGCAAAGGGTCCAGGCTGGACGGGATGAAAAAGGTGGCCGAGAAGCCACCCGACACCCCGGCAAAAGCCGCCGAAATGCCGGCCAGGGGGTGGCGGCCGGCGGCATAGAACATCACCGCGCCGAGCGGGATGACCAGCACATAACCCGCATCCACCGCGACATGGCTGAGGATGCCCACCGCGATCAACACCGGCGTCAGCAAGGCGCGTGCAGTGACGGCCAGGATGGCCCGCAAGCCGGCGTTGATGAAGCCGGTGTGCTCCGCCACACCCAGGCCCAGCATGGCCACCAGCACCACACCCAGCGGCGCGAAGCCGGTGAAGTTGGTGACCAGGCCCGATGCAAAGGCGGCCAGGGCGGCACCCGAGAGCAGGTTCTTGATGGCGATGGGCTGCTGGCTGCGCGGGTCGATGTCGGTGAACTGCATGCTCGACATCCACCAGGACAGCAGCCAGACCAGCACCATCAGCAAGGCAAACAGAATGGCCGGATCGGGCAGCTTGTTGCCCAGACGCTCGACGGCATTGAGCGCGCGCGCCAGCGGCGACAAGGGAGGGTTGGCCGCAGTCGTGGGCGCTGCGGGCGGCGTGGGTGAGGTCATGATGTGGAGGGGCTCAAAGCCCTTGAGGTTCAAGACAAAAAGTCTGCCGGCCCGGCCAATCCGCCGGGCTGCAGTCGGCGGCGATCATGCCAGCAGATCGGCCCAGACGACCGCCTGTTTTTTCCAGCCGCGCGCATTGGGGTGGATCTCGTTCTTCCAATCGCCGCTGCTGCCGGTGCTGCCCGGCGCCGCAGGCTGCAGCAGGCCCGTGGTGGGCACGGCCGTCACGCCCGCATGCGCCTGGGCCCAACCCTGCACCACCGACTGAATGTCCTGGAACAAACCACGGGTGAGTGTGGGCCAGAGCGTGGGGTCGATCTGGTTTTTTACATAGGCCTGGTAGAGCCAGGGCCCGATCACGCCATCCAGCGCGGGCGCATTGCGCGCGGTGGGGGTGTCGTAGCCGTTCAGGAACATCGGCGTGTCGGCATTGAGCGGGCTGTCGCGCAGGGCCTGCACCATGGCGCTGAAATTGACGTCCAGGTAATGCCGCAGCAAGCTCAAGGCCTCGGGCCGGACGCAGGCATAGCCATCGCTGGGCAAGGGCTGGCCGGCCATGTCGCGCAGCAGGCCCTGGCCCGGGTTCGGGTCGCGTGCGGCATCGATGAAGTCATTGCCGCCGGCGCTGAAGAGCACGCCGTCAAAACGCTGCTGGCGCAGCCACCAGACGTAATCGCTCTGCATGGTCTGCTCGATGCGCTGCAGGGTCTGGCCCGAGGTGGAGATGTTGATGATCAGACAGCTCTGATCGCGCCGATTGAACTCTTGCACCAGGTAGTAGGGCAGCGAGCCCTGGGCCAAGGCGCTGGCGTCCATCCAGGAATCGCCCTCGGCCAGGTAGGTGCGTTGAAAAGGGCCTTTGCGATCGACGCGCTCGGGGTGGGCCAGGTACTGCGCGCCGCTGATGAGAACGGAACTCATGGATACGCCTCCTCGTCGGGCCGCAGGGGCCCAGTTTGTTCGGAGCGCACAGCCTCCAGCAAGCGCCATGGCGGCGCCAGACGGGCTTTCCCGAGGTCAGGTCAGCGAAGCGGCGCCCTCAGCCGCCGCTGAGGGCCAGCACCACGGCCACGAGATCCTCGGCCGCGAGAGCGTGCTGCAGATCGCGCACCCCCAGGCCGTTGACGAAGATGCGCATATTGGCGCGCAGCAGCCCCTGCTCATCCACCACCCGAAAGCGCAGGCCCGGGTGGCGCCGGTCGAGCGCATCGAAGAGCGAATCCAGCGTGCACAGGCCCTGAGCGTTCAGCGCCTCGGCCTGCGGCAGCTCGAACTGCAGCTGCGGCGCATAACTGCGCAGGGCGCCGGGCAGCATGAGCTTCATGCCGGATAGGCCGGATCGTCCAGCTCGGCCACCTCGACGGCGTAGATCTCGGGCAGATGGCGGGCGATGTTCTGCCACTTCGCACCCTCATCGCGGCCGATCCAGAGCTCGCCCCCGGTGGTGCCGAGGTAAAGCGCCGGTTTGGCCTGCGCATCCACCGTCATGGCCTGGCGCTTGATGGTCCACCAGGCCTGGCTCTCGGGCAGGCCTTCATCGAGGCGCTGCCAGGTCTTGCCGGCATTGCGGGTGATGTAGGCGGCGGGCTGGCCGCCCGGCGCGGTGCGCGGCCAGACGTCTTGCCCGTCCATGGGAAAGACCCAGGCCGTGTCCGGGTCGCGTGGGTGCACCACCATGGGAAAGCCGATATCGCCCACGCGCTTGGGCATCTTGCGGCCGATGCGCTGCCAGACATCGTCCTCGGCCCGGCCCGTGCGGTCCAGGCGGTAGATGCCGCAGTGGTTCTGCTGGTAGAGCCGATCCGGCTGCGTGGGGCAGATGCGCAAGCAATGCGGGTCGTGGAAGGTGATGGTGTTCGGATCAAAGCCGCCCACCACTTCCATGCCCTGGATCAAAGGGCTCCAGCTGGCGCCGCCGTCGCGCGACTCATGGACGCCGCCGCCCGACATGCCGAAGTAGAGATGCTGCGGGTCACGCGGATCGACGATCACCGAATGCAGCTTGGGGCCGTCCGGCGTGCCGTCCTGGGCCGAGCCCATCCATTCACGGAACTGCGCGCTGTCGTTGACTGCAGGCAGGGGCTGCCAGCGCTCACCGCCATCGTCCGAGCGGAACAGGCCTTGCGGCGAGGTGCCCACATACCAAGTTCCCGGCTCGCTGGCATGGCCCGGCGTCAGCCAGAAGCTGTGGTCCACCGAGCGGGCGGGCAGCGTGCTGCCGGCCGGCGGCGCGGCAAAGGCGGGCGGCTGGGTTGCCTCCTTCCAACTGCGCCCCAAATTGCTGGAGCGAAAAATCGTCGGGCCCAGATGCCCGGTCTTGGCCGCGGCCAGCAGGGTGCGGCCATCGCGCGGGTCCAGCACCAGATGGCTGATGGTGTGGCCCAGGAAATGCGGGCCGTCCACCGTCCAGCTGCGACGCTTGGCATCGCTGTGGAACAGCCAGGCGCCCTTGCGCGTGGCCACCAGCACGACGATGCGGCGCGCAGGGCTGCTGGAGGTCTTGCGCGTGGTCTGGCGACTTGATGCGGGGGCGCGGACGGTGCGACTGGGGCTCATGACGGGGTCTCCTTGACGCGGGGTGAATTGCGATGAATGGGGTGGGGCAGGCCGAGCAACCGAGCGGCCGACGCCGCAGCGTACTGAATGGAATGCACAACAGACACGACGAATGAGGGCCGCTTTCTTCGACAGGCCTCACACAAAAAGTTCAAGGCCAAGGCCGCGCCAACGGCCCCCCCTCGCGTCCACGGCCCGATTCTGTGCGCCGCCGACCTTCGCCGTCATGCGCGTTTGTGCCAGGGCAGCACCAGGCCAAAGCGCGGAGACTCGGGCCCGCCTACGCAGAGTTGATGAGCAGCAATCAAATCACGCGGCAGCGCCTTGTCGATTTTCCCCAGCCCGCTTCGTCGTCTAAGTTCAAGAGCCCCCTCACCTGTTCACCTGTTCACCTGTTCACCTGTTCACCTGTTCACCTGTTCACCTGTTCACCTGTTCACCTGTTCACCTGTTCACCTGTTCACCTGTTCACCCCTTCACCCCCGGAGCCCCTCCCCATGCCCCCGCACCTCAAACAGATCTTCATCAGCCTGCCGGTCCAGAACCTGCCCGCCTCGATCGCCTTCTACCAAGCCCTGGGCTTCGAGCTGAACCCCCAGTTCAGCGATGCCGAAGGCGCTTGCATGGTCTGGAGCGAGACCATCCACACCATGCTGCTCAGCCACAGCAAATGGCGCAGCTTCACCGAGCTGCCCCTGCCACCCGCCGGCACTGCCGGCCACATGCTCAACCTCTCGCTGCCCAGCCGCGAAGCCGTGGACGCCATGAACGAAGTGGCCCGAACCCAAGGCGGCCGCGCCGATGTGAACCCGGTGCAGGATCTGGGCTTCATGTATGCCCGCGACCTGGCGGATCCGGACGGGCATTTGTGGGGGGCGTTTTGGATGAATGCGGAAGGGGCGCCAGCAGCGGAGGACTGAAACAGGGGCCGAGTCGGGTTGCCCCAAAAAACGAAGCCGGGGCGAAATTTCCGTGCCTCAAGAACAAGATCAGCCGGTTGAATTGCCAAGGCAAGGCAGGGCCGCGAACAGCTGAGCCAATCCCATCATCACCCGCCGCAGGACATGGTGGGCAGGATGCTTCGCCCATCAGTTCAAGCAGAAGCTGGCGCGAGTCGGCGACCGGTCAGTGACGGCATTGGATGCGTTCGGTTGGCACTCTCGAAGACCTTGAGGCGCTGCATTCAGCCCTGCGGAGCGCAGCGGCAGCCTTCGACTTGCGCAACTCGACAGCCTGAGGCTGTCATTCACAAGTCGCAGGTTTTTGCGGCATCGTGACTGCGTGCCGCGCGTCATCCCCAGTCACTGGAACAGGCTGAGCATGAGCCATGTGCAAGCCGAGCACAAGAAGAGGAAAAAGCCGAGCTTGAAGGACATATACATGTCCTTGTTGAACTCAGCACGCAGCCAAGACAGCCAGTTGGGCTGAAACCAGAACCGGAGCGCATCAAGAAACTCTTGGCGCGAGCCAAAGATGGCTTTCCAAAACACGTAGTACATCGGTGCGCAAAGCAGCAGCGCGATAAGTCCTGGCTTGATGACTGCCTCCCTCAGAATCTCAGTGGCCGCAAAGCGTACACCACGGATGTCGCCGTGCCTTCGGGCTGGATCCATCTCGCTCTGTTCCGCGGGCAGGCCCGCGCCGGCCGCCAAGTTCACACGCGAGTCGAGCGCAGACCGGTCGACCTTGCCGCAAAGCTGGGCAGGCTGTCCTCGTTTCGTTTTTGCGCTGAGGCTGAGCCAGGGCCTGCATCGAATCTGGCACGGGCGCCACCCGTTTCATCAAGTTCGAGTGTGTGTCCCACGGAATCCAATAGCGTCTCGCTTCCTTGCGTTGCGGCGAGTTGAATCTGCCGTTCACCGCCATGGCCTGCGTGGCGGATCTCTCCGGAGGAAATGAAAAGGGGCCAAGCCGCAAAACCTGACCCCCTGTCACTGAGCCCGTTGCCTCTTACGGCGGGCCAGATCAAGACGTCAGACCGCGTCGCGATGGCGGCCCGGCGCGCGACGGCGGGCCACCACGCCGAGCAGGCCGGCCAGCATCAGCGCCCAGCTTTGGGGCTCGGGCACGGCGCTGACTTCAAAGGCCATGAACTGGGTGCTTTGGTTGGCGGCAAAGTTGTTGTCCACGGCCAGCACCAGGGTGCGGTTGCCGTTGTCCAGGGTCTTGCCCCAGCTGATGGCCTCGACGTTGTCGAGGGTGATGCCCTGGTACTGAATCGCCATTTCCAGGAGCACTTCGCGGCTCATGGGCGTGACGCCATTGGCGCCATTCAAGCTGACGATGCCGCTCACATCGGTGGCGCCGGTGGTGTCGGTCAGCACCAGGCGGATGGTGTTGCCCACGCCCGAGGCGAAAGCGCGCTCCACGGCCAGGAAACGGGTATCGGACAGGGCCAGCAGCTCCGGCAGGCCGTTGTCGGGGCCGAAGGGCGCGCCGGGCGCGGCATCCACGGGGATGGGGGGCAGTTGGTAGGCGTATTGCGCGCCGGACTGGCCGGTAAGCGGGTTCAGCGCGGTGACGCGCACCGTGCTGCCCTTGCTCAGCGAGGTGATGTTGCCATCCTGGATCAGTGCGTCTTCATTGGCCGTCCACACCGTGCCATTGGGTGCAACGGTGAGGGCCTCGAACAGCTTGTTGCTGCGGCCGCCCGTGGTGGCGTTGTCCACGTAATTGAACATGGCGGGCGTGTTGAACTCGCGCACAAAACTGCCGTCGGTCTTCATCTCGCGCACAAAGGGCTGGTAGCGCAGTTGGGGGTTGGCGTTCCAGTTGCCCTCGCTGGACCAGTAGAGGTTGCCATTGGGGGCCACGCGGATGCTTTCGGGGTCCACCGTGCGGGCGTTGGACGGGAAGGCGCTGCCATCGGGGCGCTTCATCGTGGTCTGGCTGTCAATGGTCACGGCCTTGAAGCCCGAGGCGTCGTAGTCCAGGTGCAGCTTGTAGAAGCGAGGCGTGCCGCGCTCACCGCCTCGGTCGTCCGAGATGGCGAAGTAGCTGCCATCGGCCGCGCGATCCAGCCCTGAAATGCCGCCGAACTCGACGCCTTGGAACTTTGTGCCCGTGGGCAGGGCGGTGCTGCCGATCAGGCGCAGCTGGAAGTCAGCCGCCTGGCAGCTGAACACGCTGCATGCCAAAGCCAGGGTAAGGAGCGCGCGGTGCTTCATGATGAGAGGGCTTTCCGAATGGTTTGAAGAAACTCGCCCAGCCTAGCGACCGCCGATGAAGGTTTGGCTGTGCCCCGTGAGTCGAACAGATCAGGGTGTCGGATTGCGCTGAAGCTTGAACTGCGGCTTCCATCAAATCCAGTACTTAGCGGTTGTTGTCCCATCCAGGCCAGAAGCCGTGTCTCGCCGAAGATTGAACTCGCGGCTTCTGGTCTCGTTGAAGTTTGAGTTCTTCGCTCAGCAACTCGGGTGGCATCGCAGGCTAGATCCAGGTAAACGCAGCCAATGAGACTTTGTCTTGCTACCTGCGCCGGAAGCCAAATCATTGCATCCGCGGGCGAGGGATCACCTTTACCGAGCAGGCCTGCACGCCTGTGACATCGACGCGCCCGCCCAGCACGACCAGTACCTCCCGTCGCCAAACTGCCTTACGCAGCGCATCGACGGCGTGGTCATACGCCTCGCCTGACTCTTGAAGCGAGCCCAAAGTCGCGATATTCAGTTACCGACATATCACCTCGAGGACGTCGGAAGGCGTGGCGCTGCATGCCGTCACACTGGCGGAAGCGTCGATATAGCTGACACCAAGTCGAGGTCTGTCCCCATCTGTCGCCTTGTATAGCCGACGCACGATCTCAGCGACGATGCTGCGACGCGTCTCGCCGTCTACCCGTCGGGGCCAAGCCTCGGAGGAAAATAAGCGTCCGGAATTTGCCGCCCCTTGCTCGGAAACACCGAAAACACCAGCTTGGCGTGCGGTAGCCGGTCAAACCAAGTGCGAGGCGCGATCTGCTTCGTGCGGTTCCGGTATGTTCATGTGCAAGTTCACCTCCGCGTCATCCTGAGCGGCGCCGGGCGGCAACGATAATGCGCGCCAAAACGTTTGCGGCGGGAGGCGCGCATGTTCAAGTGGGTCAACAATCTCCAGAGAGGTCAATCGGCCGATCTCCCCGAGGGCGTTTCATCAGCTTGGGCTGAGCGCCTTGAAGAGGTGCTGAAGCAATTGGGTGGAGACCTGTCCGGTCAAACGCTTCGCTTCGTTCTGCATGGCGAACCGCTTGCCGTGCTGCAGGCGCTCAAGTCAAGCGACAAGTCCAGTCAGCAGCTGGGGTTGACGAGTTACGGCGGCATCACGCCCAACAAGGTCTTCGATCTGTACGAACACTTCGAGCAGATTCCGCCGGCCGTTGGATTGCGATGGGCACGCGTGTTGGACGCAGCCTTGGATAGCACCCTCGGTCGCTGTCAGATGACGTTCGAGCAGGGCGTCCGCTGGCCTGAACTGCTGCTGATGCACAGCAGCGGACAAGGGCTCAACGTTTATGGCGGCACGCGTGCCAAGGCACGGGGGCTGACTGCAGCCAGCTTGGAGGCGCTGTGCATAGAGGACGGCCTCTCGCCCGCTGCATGGCTGCTGCCTGCATTCCAGATAGCCGGCAGCACGGGGTACTTTGCCGATCAACGGCCCTTGATGCTGACTGACTTGGCGGACTATCCGGAGGCCCTGCTGCGCCATGCTGCGGCGATCGCCCCCCTGCTTCTATCAGCCAACGTAAACGGAAGAGTGCATGGGCTCAAGAT
The DNA here is from genome assembly GCF_002885975.1 of Paucibacter aquatile. Classification (NCBI taxonomy): domain Bacteria; kingdom Pseudomonadati; phylum Pseudomonadota; class Betaproteobacteria; order Burkholderiales; family Sphaerotilaceae; genus Roseateles; species Kinneretia aquatilis. Next base: position 2,453,039 of record NZ_POSP01000003.1, read on the forward strand.
GCTCGAGCCGGCGCCTGTTGCCATGCTGGACCTGTGCTCGGCCCAGATCGCCGAGCTCGCCGCCAGCACCAGCAAGCAGGTCCGTGCGGCGGCTGAGCCGCTGCTGGCTCGCACCGGCGTACCGCTCATCGAGGCGCTCAAGCAGCTGGCGGTGACCAGCAAGCCCGAAACACGCCTGCAGGCGCTTCGAGTGCTCTCGACCCTGGCAGCGAAGCGCGAGGATGCCGCCTTGCTGTCATTCACGCGCGATACCGCTGCGGCCGACAAGGCGCCGGCCGTACAGGCCCTGATCACGGAATGGGCGCAGAACGATGCGACGCCCACTGAGGTCAGCTACGACTACACCGTGCCCGTCATCGACTGGCGCGCTGAAGTCAATGTCATTGCGCCGGAGGTCCAGAATGGGTTGTGGGCCGAAGCCAATGCCGCCATCGAAAAGGCCAATGCGCAGGCGCGCGAACATCACGCCCGCGGCAAGGCACAGGGCTACAACTGGCCCCTGCACGTCGACGAACCGTTCAAGGCCTCGGATGCTGAAGTACTGGAACGGCATCTCGCCCAGGATGGCCCGGTAACTGAAATGGCCACTGTTCCAGCGTTCGACCACAAGGTGCAGCGCTTCATCGGGCCGCTGCTGATCAAGCTGGCAGAGGCTGGCCACTTCACACCCGTGTCGCTGATCAAGACGCTGCGGGTGCTCCGCCTGATCGAACCTCAGGAGGGGGGCCACTCGCATCTCCTGATCGCCTGCGTGAACGGCCTGCACCGCGCAAGCGGGCGCCCCACGCTGCTGGAGCTGTCTCAGGTGCTCGAGGCTCACGGCTTCGGTGCTGAGCGCCTGCTGCGCACCTATTGCTCGCGCTGGGGTCAATCGCTGGCCGACAACTGGCCGGACACCGACGTCTGGCCCTTCATGGCCCATCACCAGGAACTGGTCATTCGGTTGCTCAGCGAAAACACGTCCAACGACTGGTACTTCTCGCGAGCCGCACTTTTCAAGGCCATCTCCTCGCTGCCGGTCCCACCTTCAACGCTGGTCAACACCTTGTTCGATCTCGCGTTGGGGTCGGCGAAGCTTGATCGCGCGCTTGCGCAGGAGGCACTCAATAGCCAGCCTGACAAGGAGACACGGATTGCGACCGCGCTGCAAAGCAGCAAGTCGGAAGTTCGTTTGCTGGCCGCGCAATGGCTCGGCCGGCTGCGTCACGAACCAGCGGTTGCAGCGCTCGAGAACGCCGTGCGCAAAGAGAAAAACGACCTCGCCAAGGGCGCCATGCTTGATGCGCTGCAACTGCTGGGGCGCCCGGTCGAGGCCTACCTGGACCGGGAGACACTGGCCAAGGACGCAGCCAAGTTCGTGGCCAAGGGTCTGCCCAAGGATCTGGATTGGTTTCCCTGGGCGGCACTGCCCGCTGTCCATTGGTCAGACACGCAAGCGGCCGTGGCGCCAGAGCTATTGCAGTGGCTGCTGGCCCAAGCCTGCAAGCAGAAGAGCCCTGAACCCAATGCGGTGATGCGCAAACTGTGCGGCCTGATGGTGCCACGCGACCGAGAAGCGCTGGGGCAATTCGTGCTCGAGACCTGGCTGGCTGAAGATGTGCGGCCGGGTACGCAGGAGGAGGCGCTCCAGCGTGCAAGAGGCCTGGCGCAGCAACACTGGAACAGCATCCAGGCGTACCCGCAGTACTACCAGGGCGACCCCATGGCACAGATGAGCGTCGACGAGATTGCCGCGCAATTCCTACCAGGCTTCCTGCGCCAGCCACTGGCATCGGCGATCGGCAGCAAGGGCCTGCTCGCGGTAGCGGCGGCCTGCTGCGCCGAGCGCGCCGCGCCGCCGGTGCAGCGCTACCTGAAGGAGTGGTACGGCACCCGCGCAGCCCAGGGCAAGGCGCTGATTGCGATGCTTGCATGGATCGAACACCCCAGCGCGACGCAATTGATGCTGTCAGTCGGCAGCCGATTCCGTACCAAGAGCTTCCAGGAAGAAGCGACCAAGCAGGCCGAGGCCCTGGCCGAGCGCAAGGGGTGGACCCTCGCCGAGCTCGCCGACCGGACCATTCCCTCCGCCGGCTTCGACGAGACCGGCACGCTGACGTTGAGCTACGGCCCGCGCGAGTTCTCGGTCAAGTTGCTGCCGGACTTCAGGGTCGAGCTCTTCAACCCCGACGGCAAGAAGATCACAGCTCTGCCCGAGCCCCGCCAGGAGGATGACGCCGCTCTGGCCAAGGATGCGAAAAAGACGCTGAGTGCCGCGAAGAAGGAGCTCAAGAGCATCGTTGACCTACAGACCGACCGCCTCTACGAAGCCCTGTGCACCGCCCGCGACTGGCCGGCAGCCGACTGGCGCGACTACCTGCTGCAGCATCCCGTGCTACGCCACATCGTGCAGCGCCTGGTCTGGATCGAGACGCTGGAAGACGGCTGCACCCAAGTCTTCCGCCCGCTGGACGACGGCAGCCTGACCGACGTCAACGACGACCCGGTCGAGCTGCGCGACGACGCGCGCGTGCGGCTCGCGCACGACTCCCTACTGGCGACCGACACGGTCGCCGCCTGGCAGCAGCACTTGGCTGACTACGCGGTCAAGCCATTGTTCCAACAGTTCGGCAAGGGCGGCTATGCGCTGCCGGCCGACCAGTCCGGCGCTCAGCAGGTGCTCGACTTCCGTGGTCACCTGATCGAGGCATTTGCGCTGCGTGGCCGCGCGACCAAGCTCGGCTACTCGCGCGGCAGCACCGAGGACGGTGGCTGGTTCTTCACCTACGAGAAGCGCTTCCCGACCCTCGGTCTGCAGGCCGTCATTGAGTTCAGCGGCAACGGCCTGCCGGAGGAGAACCGCACGGTGGCCCTGCATCATCTGTCCTTCGCAGCCACGGGCAGTGACCGCTGGTCGCGCGCCGCCCAAGGGCTGGGCAAGGTGCCCCAGGTGCTGCTGTCCGAGTGCTACGACGACCTGCGCCAGATCGCTGCCGAAGGCTCGGGCTTCGACCCCGAGTGGGAGAAGAAGAGTGCCTACTGAAGCCATCCTGCGGGAGCCCGCCGAGCGGGTGCATGCCGAGGAACTTGCCCGCCTCGCCGAGAAGGACGACGCCCCCCGCCCGGCCGGCTGGCAGCTCTCGCCGCGCGCCGTGCGGCGCTTCGTGCTGGGCGACGACAAGCTCGGCATCATTCGCAAGTTCTACGGTGACGATGCACTGATCGACCGCTGCATCGTCACGCTGATGAGCGACCGCGGCCTGCTGCTCGTCGGCGAGCCGGGCACGGCCAAGTCGATGCTGTCGGAGCTGCTCGCGGCGGCCGTCTCGGGGCGCTCCACTTGCAGCATCCAGGGCACGGCCGGCACGACCGAGGACCAGATCAAGTACGGCTGGAACTACGCGCTGCTGCTGGCCGAAGGCCCCACGCCGCGTGCGCTGGTGAGCGGCCCGATGGTGCAGGCGCTGCGAGCCGGCTGGCTGTGCCGCTTCGAGGAAGTGACCCGGGTGCAGCCCGAGATCCAGGACAGCCTGATCAGCCTGCTGTCCGACAAGCTGCTCCACATCCCCGAACTCAGCGGCCCAGAGTCCACCGTCTTCGCCGCCCGAGGCTTCAACGTGCTGGCCACGGCCAATATTCGCGACCGCGGCGTGCACGAGATGTCCAGCGCGCTCAAGCGCCGCTTCAACTTCGAGACCGTGCGCCCCATCAGCGACCGCAAGCTGGAGATTCAGCTCATCCGCGAGCGCACCGAGGCGCTGCTGAGGCATGCGCAGATCGAGGTTGAGTTCCGCCCGGATGTCGTCGAGCTGCTTGTCACCGCCTTCCACGACCTGCGCCACGGCGTGACGAGCGAGGGGGTGGTCGTCGAGAAGCCCACGGCCGTCATGTCGTCGGCTGAGGCCGTCTCCGTCGGCTATGCGGCCTGCCTGGACGCGCACTACTTCGGCAACGGCAGCGTCGGCGGCGAGCATGTGGCGCGCCAGCTCATCGGCACCGTGCTGAAGGACAACCCCGACGACGGCAAGAAGCTGCGGCACTACTTCGACGTCGTCGTGAAACAGCGCGCCCAGAAGCTGGTCGGGGCATCGCAGTGGAAGCGTGTGCTCGATGCCCGACGCGAGCTGGACCGCTGACGCGCCCGACGCCGCCGCGCTGCGCGCGCTGGCCGCGCAACTGATGACGCCGGAGCTGATCGTCTTCCCGGTGCGCCACCACAGCCCCGCCTGCGCCTGGCAGCTGCGGCAACTGCTGGCCGCCACGCCGGTGTCGGCTGTGCTGGTGGAAGGGCCGCGCAGCTTCACGCGGCTGATCCCGCAGCTCACGCACGCGCAGGCCCGCATGCCACTGGCGGTCTACGGCTACTGCGTGTTCAAGGCGCAGGGCGATCGGCCGGCGCGCCGCTATGCGGCCTACTACCCGTTCTGCGACCACTCACCCGAGCTGGTCGCATTGCGCCACGCGGCGGTGCACGGCCTGCCCGCCCGCTTCATCGACCTCGACGTCGCCGAGCAGGCGAGCCAGGACCCGCAAGACCTCGACGATGAGCTGGCCCGCACGGGGCTCGATGAACGGCATCTGCAGCGCAGCCAGTACCTGGGCCACCTCGCTCGCCGGCTCGGGTGCCGCGACCACGAGGAGCTCTGGGAGCACCTGTTCGAGGCGCCGGCGCTGACGCGCAGCCTGCCCGAGCACATGTCCGACCTCGTGGCCTACTGCCAGCTCTCGCGCAGCGAGCACACCGACGACGAACTGCGCGCCGACGGCACGCTCGCCCGCGAGGCCGAGATGGCCGCCGCGATCGGCGAGGCGCTGGCCGAGCGGGCCGCCGGCGCCGGCCCGGTGCTGGCGGTCGTGGGCGGTTTCCATGCGGTCGTACTGCCGGCGCTGGTGGCGGCCGGCACCCTGCGGCCGGTGGTGAAGACGGCGGCCATCGACGATCAGGCATCGGCCCTCATCCGCTATGGCCAGGAGCGGCTCGACCGGCTCAACGGCTACGGCGCGGGCATGACCTCGCCTGCCTGGCACCAGGGCCTGTGGGAGCGCATGCTCCAGCGCGACAAGGCCGGCGTGGCGGTCGGCGCACGGCTGCGCCAAGAGCAGACGCTCGCGCTGCTGTTCGACATCGCCGCCGAGCTGCGCGAGAAGCACCGGCTGCCTCTGCCCATGCCCACGCTGGCCGCGGCCTACGAGCAGGCCCTGCGCCTGGCTGCGCTGCGTGGGCGCGACGCGCCCTTGCGCGAGGACCTGCTGGACGCCGTGACCAGCTGCTTTGTCAAGGGCGAGCTGGACGCCGAAGGCGCGCTGGTGTTGGCCGTCACGCGCCGCCGCCTGGGCGGGCAGGCGGTCGGCCAAGTACCGCCCGGCACCGACAGGCCGCCGCTGCTGCGCGACTTCGAAGCCCGAGCCCGCCGCCAGCGCTTGAAGATCGACGACCCCCAGCCGCGCCGGCTCGTGCTGGACCTCTACCGCCGCCCGGACCATCGCCTCACCAGCCGCCTGCTGCACGGCGTGAGCCTGCTGGGCGTGCCGCTGGCCACGCGCGTGGCCGGGCCGGACTTCGTCAACCGCCTGGGCCTGGGCAAGCTGCAGGAGCAGTGGGAGTACAGCTACTCGGCCAGCACCGAAGCCGCCCTCGTCGAAGCTTCGGTCTACGGCACGACGCTGCCGCTGGCCGTGGCGCAGCGCTTCGAGGCGCGGCTGCAGCGCCTCGTCGACGGTGAGGAACCGCGCGATGCCGGGGCGGCCGCGGCCTTGCTGGTGCAGGCCTGCGTGCTGGGCCTGCACGACCACGTTCGGCGCGTCATGGCAACGCTGGTGCAGGTCGTTGCGGAGGACGCGACCTTCGAGTCCGTCGCCACGGCCTGCGGCGTGCTGGGGCTGCTCTGGGAGTCGCGCGAGCCGCTGGAGGCCCGCGCCCTGACCGAGGTGCCGGCGCTGCTGCAGTCGAGCTACCAGCGTGCCCTGTTCCTCGGCCGCAGCCTGCAGGGCGCGGCGGGCGACGGCAGCGGGCTCATCGAGGCGATGTCGCGGCTGCGCGAACTGCTGACCAGTGCGGCCGGCGAGACGCTGGACGCCAGCCTCTTCTGGGACCTGCTCGACCACCTGCAGTCGCACCACGACCTCGCCCTCATCCGCGGTGCGGCCGCCGGCCTACGGCATGGGGGCGGGCGGCTCGACGACACCGCGCTGCAGGCGCTGCTGGCGGGGCATCTGCAGGGCGGCGTCACGCCGGCCGAGGCCGTGGCCTTCCTGCGCGGCCTCCTCAGCACGGCGCGCGAGGCGGCCTGGCAGCAGCCGCGCCTGCTCGACACCCTCGACGCCCGCCTGCGCGAATGGGACGAGTCGGCCTTCGTCGCCGTGCTGCCCGAGCTGCGGCTGGCCTTCGCCGAGATGACGCCGAAGGAAACCGATCGCATCGCGCAGGCAGTGGCCGGCCTGCACGGCCAGGGCGACCTCGGCCGCCTGGTTCGCCATGACCTCGATGCCGCCGAGGTGCAGGCCCACCTGGCCCGCTCGGCGCAGCTGCTCGAGCGCCTGCGGGCCGACGGGCTGGAAGGATGGCTGCAGGCATGAGCACCTTGAACCGCTGGCGCCTCGTGCTCGGTCGGTATGCCGAGCAGCCCCTGAGCCCACAGGGCCTGCAGGGTCAGGACAAGCGCCGCGACCAGGCGCTGGACCAGCTCTACGGCCGCGAGTACCAGGGCCGCGGCCTGCGCGAGGACCGCGAGCGCAGACCCGGTTCGCTCGACGCCTCGCAGCCCAACCTCGTCACGTGGCTGGGCGAGGTGCGGGAGCTGTTCCCGCGGGACACGGTCGAGATCATCGAGAAGCATGCGCTGGACCGCTACGGTCTCACGCAACTCGTCACCGACCCGCAGACGCTCGAGCGCCTGGAGCCCAACCAGCAGCTGCTGCGCACGCTGCTCACGCTGCGCGGGCACCTGCATGGCGACGTGCTGCATCTGGCCAAGCGCATCATTCGCCAGGTGGTGGAGGAGCTGCGGCGCCAGCTCGAAGCCGAAGTCCGCCAAGCGCTGTCGGGACGGCTGAACCGCCACCGCCACTCGCCGATGGCCGTGACGCAGAACTTCGACGCGCGCGGCACCGTGCGCGCCAACCTCAAGCACTACGACGCCGAGCGCGCACGCCTCGTCGTCGAGCAGATCAAGTTCTTCAAACGCAACAGCCGCCGCCTGCCCTGGGACATCATCCTGTGCGTCGACCAGAGCGGCAGCATGGTCGACTCCGTCATCCACAGCGCGGTGATGGCCGGCATCTTCGCAGCGCTGCCGGCCTTCCGCGTGAAGCTGGTGCTGTTCGACACCAGCATCGTCGACCTCAGCGAGCATGTCGACGACCCCGTCGAGGTGCTGATGCAGGCCCAGCTCGGCGGTGGCACCGACATCGGCAAGGCGGTGCGCTACTGCAGCCAGCTCGTGGAGGTGCCGCACCGCACGGTGCTCGTGCTCGTCACCGACTTCTGCGAAGGCGCGGCGCCGTCCGAGCTGGTGCGGGCCGTGCGCCAGCTGGCCGAGACGCGCGTGCGCATGCTGGGCCTGGCGGCGCTGGACGGCAACGCCCATCCCGTCTACGACCGGCAGATGGCCGAGCGCCTGGCGGCCTGCGGCATGGAGATCGCCGCGCTGACGCCGCAGCGGTTGGCGCAATGGCTGGTGAAGGTCATCTCATGAGCGGCCTGCTCGCCCAGCTCCAGGAACAGCTCGCCCGCTTCGACGACGAGGGCTTTGCCGCGCTCGCCAACCGGGGCCTGCTGCGCCGCGCCCAGAAGGACCTGGAGCGGCTGGCGGTCGAGATCGCGCAGCAGAGCGACACCGAGGTGGTCGTCACGGTGGGCGAGCAGCGCATCCGCTTCGATGCGCGCGGCCCGGCGCAGGCGAGCTGCGACTGCCCGGCGACCGGCGTTTGCCAGCACATCCTGGCCGCCGCCATCGGCCTGAAGCAGCGGGCCGGCGAGGCGAGCGCGCCCGCTGCCGCGCCCGCCGAGGACCCGCTCGAGCTCCTGCGCGCGAGCCTGCTCGCCATCCCGACGGCCGAGCTCGTCATGCACGCGGGCAAGGCCGGATACCGCTGGGCCTGGCAGTACCTGCACGACCTCGGCGACCGCGGGGCGCTGCAGGTCACGGGCGACAAGCACCTCGTGCTGGCGCTGCAGCGCCCGCGGCTGACGCTGCGCTACATGGGCGGTGGCATGGCCAATCTGATCGCCGACGTCGAGCTGCCGCAGTTGGAGAAGTACCGCGTCGCGGCGGTGCTGGCTCTGCGCCGTGCACTCGGGCAGGACCTGGCGCCCCCCGAGCCCGCCGCTGCGCCGCGCACGCAGGCGCTCGACCTCGGGGCGGACCATCAGCTCGTCGGCAGCAGCGCGGCGGCGCTGGAGAACTCGCGGCAGCGCATGCGGGCGAGCGCGCGGCGGCTCTTCGGCGAGTCGATCGAGCTGGGTCTGGCGCATCTGTCGAGCGGCATGCACGAGCGCTACACCACGCTCGCTGTTTGGGCACAGGGGACCGATTACCCCCGCCTGGCGCTACAGCTGCGGCGCATTGCCGACCACATCGAGCTGCTGCTGGACCGCGCGGGCGGCGCGGACGAGCACCGGCTGCTGGATGAGATCACGCTGGCCAACGCCCTGGTCGACGCCCTGGAGGCGGCCGCCGCCAAGGGCCTGGCGCCGACGGAGCTGCTCGGCCGTGCGCGCACGCGCTACGACAAGACCGGGGCGATGGAGGTGCTGGGCCTCGGGGCCCGGCCGTGGCGCTCGGCCAGCGGCTATGTGGGCTTGACGATGCTCTTCTGGTCGCCGCGCGACGGCTTCATGTCCAGCACGGACGCCAGGCCGGAAGCGCTGCGCGGCTTCGACCCGATCGCCCGCTATAAAGCACCCGGCCCCTGGAGCGGGCTCGGTTCGCCGCAGCGCGCCACTGGTCAGCGCCTGTCGCTGATCGGCGCGCACCTCAACGAAGCCATGCGCCTATCGGCGCGCGACACCACCGTCGCCACGGTCCTGCACGCCGACGCGGCGGCCTGGTCCGCCAGCCGGCTCCAGCCCTGGACCCGCTGGGCCGACCTCATCGCCTCCCGTGAAGCGCAGTGCAGTCCGCTGTCGCGCCCGGCGCCGATGCAGGACTGGGTGTTCCTTCAACCCAGCCGCATTGGCCCCTACCGCTTCGACGACTCGCGTCAGACGCTCGTCTGGCCGCTGTGGGACGCCGACGGCGCTGCGCTGATGGCCGAGCTGCGCTTCGATCGCTTTACCGAACACGCGATGGAGCGCATCGAAGCGTTACCGGCCGGCGCAGTGACCGGCGACCTGATGGTGGTCGCGCAATTACAGCAGCTTGGGGACGCCGTGGTGGTTGAACCTTTGAGCCTGATCCGCCCGCAAGAGACGGCGCCGGTTGACGCCCTTTTCTTCGACGCCAACCTTACCTCTGGCAGCCTGATCCCTCGATGGCGGCAGGCTTGGTCGGTACGCGGCGCTGCACCGGCACCCGTGGTGGCAGCGGTGACGGAGACAACAGCTCTTGCCGCGGTGCGGAGAGCCCTTCAACAACTCGCCGAGCGCGGCTTGCCCGCCGACAGTCCCGGCAACTGGCCGGCGCAACGGCAGCGGCTGCTCGACCAGGCAGAAGTTGCTGGCCTAACCGCATTCGCTGCCCTCAAACCAGTCGACCGCGGCGGCCACGCTCTGCTCCGGATGAACTATCTGCGGCTGACTTACGAGACCCTTTCGGGGCGCGTGGCTGACCCGCTGGAATGACGCTGCCGGAGATAGCTCACGCGCCTTGTCGGCGACAAATCATTCAGGGTTCACACAAACCCGCCTGCCCTCACCAGCCTTCTCTGTCTGGATGTCAACGGACACCTCACCCTTCTAGGCGGCGCAAGCACTCAAACCCACAGCTGATCGAGTTCCAATTTCAGCGCAAATAGTCCGAACTTCAGCGCAAACCGACACCGACACCGACATACAGAAAGGCTCCGGCCACCCCTGTCGGTTTGCGCAGAACCCAAAACTGAAAACCGGCGCTGATCAACCACTTGGCGCTCAGCTAGTCAGCGGTCTTTGAACCCGTGTCTCACTCAAGTCTGAACTTTCGGCCTTTTGTTTCACTCAAACTTGAACTTTCCGAACCGCCGCCGACGCCTCCGCGCCGCCACAGCAGCGACGTTGCTCATCTGCTGACTGGCGCCACAAGCCTTGCGCTAGTGCCAACCACGTTGGCAGGCACGGTGATGACATCGTCGCCCGCCAGCATGGCCAGCCATCTCGAGTTGCCGGCGACAATCACACCCGCGAGATCCACGACCTTTTCCTTGCCGTCCAATCCCTTCGTCTCATAGCGCACAACGACGCACCCGAGTGGCCGCTTTTCCGCCGCGACGTTGCAGGCGCTGCGCTTTGCCAAGACAGCCTGTGCATCCTTCTGTCCAGCGATCTGTGCAACATACGGCAGCAACAGGAGAATGGCTGCCACCATCAGCAAGACACGAGGCAGCAGGTACACCACAAGCGCGAGGTAGATGCCAGCACCAACGCTCAGCACGGTAGCGCTGGGCGTCCATTTGGGCTTCGCGCTGCTTGAGGGGCTGCCCTTCGGCTTGCGTAACTTCTGCCAGAGAAATGCAGTGAGCGCCAAAGCAGAGATCGCTGCGATGACCCAAACGCCAGGGTGGTCCGTGAGAGGAATGAGGAAGTTCGCCAACAGAGACATCATGACGCGATGAAGGGTCGCCGGCGTGTCGGCCGCTTCAACGGGGAAATAGGTAGTCGGAACGTTGAGCGTCTCAAGATAGCCTTGCGTGTAATACGACGGAAACAGCGCCCAGATACCGGCAAGTACGCCAGCGACTCCAGCCAAGAACTTGATGGAGCTGAACGCCCCCAGCAAGGACGCCTCTCTCGATGGCACTGAGGCCGTCGCACGTTCAGCCTTATGCTCCGCCGCACTGGAGTCGCCGGCAATCGTCTCGTTCATCCGGTCCTCCTTGACGTCACCAGACGTGACACGGCCAGGATAGGCGGCTAGTGGCTCAGGAGATGATCCTGGCGGATGGCCGATGCTGCCGGCACTCTCTAGGGACAATCACAATCGGACCCTCTTGGCCTGGGCATTGTGCGTACCGAGCGCGTCATCTTCAACGGCGCCGCCATAGCTGTCCACGAGTGCGCAGCCCTCGTAGGCTGAAGCCAAAGGAGATCACCGAATGCCAGCGGATCTTTCGAATCCGGCCGATTCCGTCGGCGAGCTCTTCGACACCGATGAGTCTGTGCGCCGGGAATTTCAGAACGCAGTTGCAGCCGCAGCCGTCACCTTCGCCGAATCCTTTGCGCCGGCATTCAAGTTCTTCCTTCAGTTCGAAAAGCCACAGATGCTGGATGCGCTTCTCGAACTCGCAGTTCTCCCAATGCATGCGATTGGAGGTGATCTCCAACTCGTTAGACCACCGTCGCTCTAGGACGGCACGCAGCTCGCGCAGCGCCTCGCGCTGGGTGAGCTGACCGGCCCAACTGGTTCGGCGGACGAGCACACCAATCCCTGGGTCAAGACTGCAGACGGAAAGCGCCGCTACGAGCCCGACTACGGAACTCTGTGCCAGCTTCTTGGAGTGCCGTTGGCCCTCAAGGCAAATACCCAGTCCGGCGTGCCGGCGCTCGCCCTCGACGTTAGGCTCAGCTACGAATTGCGGCGAGCGGGCTTCGGGCCCGACCAAACTTAGCCGCGCCCGGAACACCCGCGCATCCTTCCGGCTTCTGTGACCGACAGCCTCAATGCCGATTCCTCCCGCCCGATCATGGCCAGCCGAGCCTGGTCCGCTGAACGCCGCCCCCCCCCCCCCCCGCTGGCCGTGTCCAGCTCATAGCTGGAAATGAGTCTTGAGCTTTGGCCCCAGGAAAGCAAAGCGGGCCAGCCGGGACTCACAAAAAGTTCTGAGATGCCAGACGGTCTTCAACTGAAGGCCGTCCGAAATGTGTCTTGAGCTTTGCTGCTCTAGGCCTTGTGCAGCCTCAGCCAACCCGACTGGCGTTGACTGCGACAGGCGGCTTGTAGCCCGGCGCTACGACTGCGTTGGACGCGCCATAAAGCACCAGCGGGTCGCGCAGCCACAGGGTGTATTCCTTGCCTTTCAAGCTATGGTCAGGTGAGCAGTCGACACTCCAGCGACGAAGCATGTACCCGACGTTTGCTGCGCGCGCCCTGACCCTGAGAACACCATCGGGCATGTCGTAGTCCATGAGCGCGATCTCCGGACGTTCGAAGTTCGGATGCGGCACAAGCTCCAACTCGATGACGCGGTTCCACTGGTGGTCGTTCTCTGGCGTCTGCTCTGGAGGGATGGGGCCGTCGAGGATGGATACGTTCTTCATTCTCGTCAGCACGCAGTCGTGGAAGGCGGCTTTGTCCCGGTCGTAGGCTCGAACGTGCCAACGCACTCCGCTGTCGACCAAGCTAAGCGGAACGAGGTCCTTCTGTGACTCGCCACTCGTGGTTGAGTGGTAGGTCAGGCGTACCGCTTTCTGCCCATGGATTGCCCTGGTGATCGGCGCCAGCACGTCTAGCTTCGGCAAGCTGAGTGCGGCAGGAAATTCACAGCGGATGAGAGACAGCGGGTCACTGTCCAGGCCCTGACCGAATCCTTGGGAAAGGGCTGTCAGCACCCGCAGTGGGTCGTGCTTGAACACAGGTTCGAAGCCGTCCTTTGGCGTGTAGTGCTTGGCTGCTGGGTCGAGGGCTAGGTTGTCTTTAGCGATCTCGCGATAGGTCGCGATGTCCCTCGTCGCACCCGCTGGGCCGGTGCCGAACCTCTCGATGAGGTCTGCGCGACGCAGTTCCCCTAGGAAGTACAGCCGGAAGTCGATGTAGGCCAAGCGTTCCAGCTGGGTTCGCGGAAGGCTCGCCAAACGGTCGCGGTTCACCGTCGATGTGATCATGTGCCCATGGTACCACCACGCCGGACATAAAAACAGCGTTGCGCTAATCAAAATGATCACGTATCATAACCTCATTCGTAACCAAGGCCGGCCAGGCGGGCTTCGACCGCAGCGCTGAAAGGGCAGGAAATGCAGTTTGTTCACCACGATCTCGGGTTCCGGGCTCAAGGGGCTGTTGTTGAGGTCTCGTTGACCGGCAACGCGGCAAATGTTCGTTTGATGGATAGCTCAAACTTTTCCAACTATCGCAACGGAAGGCAACACCGCTTCTACGGCGGGCTGGCCGAGCAGTCGCTGGTACGTCTCCAAGTGCCGCATTCCGGGAACTGGCACGTTGCCGTGGACATGCAAGGGCTGGGCGGCTCCGTGCGCTCGTCCGCGCGCGTGATTGGCTAAGTGCTGAACTGACAGGAGCAAAGCATGGCATGCGCGAATGAACACAGTGCGTTCAACCTGGTGGCGGTTTCAGTGGCCACCGCACTCGTCGAGGGACGTGATGGTCGCCCTCTGACGGTCGCACCGATGGCGATGGGCTTCACGGCGGCCTGCTTTCCCTCGTTGCCCGATCTCATCGAGCCGGCGCTTCATCCCAACCATCGCAAGTTCTTCCACAGCTGGGCCGTGGTCGGCTTGCTGGGATGGGGGATCTACCGGCTCTACGACTGGAAACCCGAGGAAGGGTGGGAGCAGCTCGTCCGAATGGCGGGCCTTGCACTAGGGGCCGCCTACCTAGCCCATCTCGCCCGAGATGCCTTCACCACCAAATCGCTGCCGCTCATTTGAGCGGCCTCGACGAAAGCAACTTTCTAGGAGTACCTCACATGGCTCAATTCACTACTCGCGTTGTTCTGCACAACGCAGACTGGAAGAACTACGAGGCCCTGCATGGCTACATGCAGTCCGCGGGCTTCAAGCGCACGATCACTTCGGATGACGGCACCACCTATCACCTCCCGGACGCTGAATACGACTACTCCGGCACGGCCACCAGGGCGCAAGTGCTCGAGAAGGCAAAAGCTGCTGCGGCTCGTACAGGCAAGACTTACTCTGTCCTGGTCACTGAGTCCTCTGGTCGCACCTGGTCGGGCCTGACCAAGGTTTAAGGCAGTAGCTGGCGGCTACTTACATCGCGCGGGTTCCGGCACCTCATCAGTATTGATGGGGTGCTACCCCAGCGACCCGCTGGGAGGCTGCTTTAGGTAATCGCCTTGTAACGATGGCGGTACTCGGTACCGCCCCCAATGCACGCAGAATAGTTAAGAGGGGGATAAGACATGCAGAACCGTGAATCGGGGCGCCTGTACGCCGCGACTGATGTTGTCAATTTCCTCGAGTGCGAGCACCTGACCTCGCTCGACTTGAGGAACCTCGAGAGCCCGCTGCCGAAGGCGCCGGTTGACGAGTCGACCGCGCTAATTCAGCAGAAGGGCTACGAACATGAAGGTGCCTACGTCCAGCATCTGCGTGACCGGGGCCTCAATGTCGTCGACATTGCCGATGGCAATGAGTCCTTGACGGACAAGGTTGCTGCCACCCTGTCGGCAATGCGGGCTGGCGTCGATGTGGTCTTCCAGGCGACGTTCTTGCATGAGAGCCTCGTTGGCTTCGCCGACTTCCTCATCAAGGTGCCTAGCCCGTCAAAGCTTGGTGACTACAGCTACGAGGTCTATGACACCAAACTGTCCAGGTCGCCCAAGGCAAAGTTCTTGGTGCAGTTGGCCTTCTACTCGGAGCTGCTGACAATCGTTCAGGGTGTGGCTCCGCAGTCGATGCACGTCATCCTCGGTGACCGGACTCAGATGACCTATCGCTGCGCCGACTACGCCCACTACTTCGACGCGTTGCTGGAACGCTTTTTGGCGCGGATGAGTGCGGGGCACAAGGCAACGTACCCGGAGCCTTGCAGCCACTGTGATGTCTGCCGCTGGAGCCATCTCTGCAAAGAGCAATGGCTCAACGACGATCATCTCAATCAGGTGGCCGGCATTGCGCGTGGCCAGATCGCAAAGCTTCAGGAGGTCGGCGTGGACACCATGGCCAAGCTTTCGGAGCTGCAACCCGGGAGTCCGGTCGCAAAGATTCCCGTGGCGACGCTGGAGAAGCTCCGCCATCAAGCTCAGCTCCAGGTCGAGGCCCGGCGGACCGGCAAGGGCAAGGTGGTGCTTCTGCCCGAAGAGCCAAAACGCGGATTACGCCGCATGCCCGTGCCGAACCCGGGCGACATGTTCTTCGACATTGAAGGGGATCCGCTCGAGGAGGGCGGCCTGGAGTATCTGTTTGGGCTGTACTTCAGCGACGCGGGGAAGTGGGTGTTCAAGGGCTTTTGGGCCCACAGCCGACAGGAAGAACGCGTTGCGTTCGAGCAATTCGTCGATTTCGTAGTGGCGCGCCTGAAGCAGTACCCTGGAGCGCACGTCTACCACTATGCAAAGTATGAGGAGACGGCGCTCAAGAAGCTGATGACGCTCCATGCGACCCGCGAGGCCGAGGTCGATAACTGGCTGCGCCTGGGTGTGCTCGTAGACCTTTACCAGGTCGTGCGCGAAGGCATCATGGTTTCGGAGCCTCGCTACTCGATCAAGAACATCGAGCACTTCTACCTGGAGGCACGTGAAGGCGACGTCACCAATGCCGGCGCTAGCATCGTCTAGTACGAGCGTTGGAAGGAAACCGGCGACCAGGCGCTGTTGGACTCCATCGAAAAGTACAACGAAGACGATGTTCGGTCTACGCAGGAGCTCCGAGACTGGCTCTTAACCTTGCGACCTGACACGATGCCCTGGGCTACGCCTGGGGCAGTTGGCGGCTCAGCTGCTACGACGGACGGCCAACCGTTGAGCGATGCAGAAGCGCGCTTGGTCCCTTATCGAGCGGCATTGGTGGAGCCCTTGCCTGTGGATCGACTGAGCTGGACACCTGAGGAGGCCGCGCGAGAGCTGGCCTACCAGCTGTTGGACTATCATCGGCGCGCGGACAAGCCGGCCTACTGGGCCATGTTCGCGCGCATGGAGATGAACGAGGACGACCTGCTGGAGGATCCTGAGTGCCTGGCCGCGCTTCGGGCGGATCCAAACAATCCGCCCGTCAAGGACAAGAAGTCGTACGTCCATACCTACACGTACCCCATCCAGGAGACGAAGCTCCGCGACGGCAGCAGCGTCACGCGCGCTGACAACGGGGACGCATACACCGACTTTGAAATGGACACGGAGGCGCAGCTCGTCCGTTTCAAAGTTGGTCCGACGAAAGAGGCACCGCCTCCTCACCTGAGCCTCGGCCCGGGCAAGCCCATCTCCACCTCGGTCATCAAGGTGAATCGCCCCGGGTTTTGAGGAGGCTCCAACTCTGGAGAATGGAGCCATGAAGAAGTCCCCGAAGTTTTCGCCCGAGGTGCGTGAGCGTGCCGTGCGCATGGTGCTGGAGCACCGAGCAGAACATCCGTCGCAGTGGGCGGCCATCGAATCCATCGCCGACAAGATCGGCTGCGTGCCGCAGACCTTGCACACCTGGGTCAAGCAGCACGAGGTCGATGCCGGCCAGCGAGACGGTGTCTCGACTGCGGAGGCTCAGCGCATCAAGGAACTGGAACGAGAGGTGCGCGAGCTGCGCAAGGCCAACGAGATTCTGAAGCTGGCCAGCGCGTTTTTCGCCCAGGCGGAGCTCGACCGCCGCATCAAGTCCTGAAGGCGTTCATCGACCAGCACCGCCAGCAGCTTGGGGTCGAGCCGATCTGCCGCGTCCTGCAGATTGCCCCATCGGCTTACTGGCGCCACGTCGCTTGTCAGCGCAGCCCGGCCTTGCGCTCTTTGCGAGCCCAGCGCGATGTGCAACTGCTACCGCAGGTGCAGCGCGTCTGGCAGGCCAACCATCAGGTCTACGGCGCCGAGAAGGTCTGGCGCCAGCTCAACCGCGAAGGCGTCGCCGTGGCGCGCTGCACCGTCGAGCGGCTGATGCGCCAGCTCGGGCTGCAGGGTGTGCGCCGAGGCAAGGCCGTGCGCACCACCATTCCCGATCCCAAGGCGCCATGCCCGTTGGACCGCGTCAATCGGCAGTTCCGGGCCGAGCGGCCGAACCAGCTGTGGGTCTCGGACTTCACCTATGTCTCAACCTGGCAGGGCTGGGTGTATGTGGCGTTCGTCATCGACGTGTTCAGCCGGCGCATCGTGGGTTGGCGTCAGAGCAGTTCGATGCACACCGAGTTCGTACTCGACGCATTGGAGCAGGCGCTGTACGACCGCAAGCCGTCCGATGGCCTGGTGCATCACTCCGACCGCGGCTCGCAATACCTGTCAATCCGGTACAGCGAGCGATTGGCCGAGGCCGGAATCGAGCCCTCAGTGGGTTCCAAGGGCGACAGCTACGACAACGCACTGGCCGAGACCATCAACGGGCTGTACAAGGCCGAGGTCATTCACCGGCGCGGGCCTTGGAAGACCAAGCAGGCGGTGGAACTGGCAACACTGGAATGGGTCGCCTGGTTCAACCATCACCGGCTGATGGGGCCGCTGGGCCATGTGCCGCCTGCTGAGTTCGAAGCCAATTACCATCGTCACCGCGCTGGTCAGGCCGCGACCGCCTGACTTAAACCAACAGGCCTCCTCGGAACCCGGGGCGATTCAGCACTTTCGCTGGCGAAGTTCTGGAGTCGTGCCCATTTCCCGTCCACTCGAAAGCCCAGCGGCCGACCGCCAAGGCGGGTTATTACCGATGCTTTGAAGACGGTGTACTGGACGTACGGGGTGAGTGCCGCCTTCAACGACGAGGACTACAAGGAGCTGGAGCGCCGCTTTGCACCGCACAGCGCGGCTTGCAACAAGGTCGACCCCGTCTTCACCAACTTATGGTTGGGCTATTTCTTGGGACGGCACCGGCCCACGCGCATCCTCGCGGCCGTCGAGCGCGCCCACCCAGGCGCCAACGAATGTCTGCGTAGCCCGCTATGGCCGGCACTGACGGATCGCCAGCTGACGCGCTCACAGATCAACAGGCTGCTGCGGCAGCTTGAGCCTGAGATTCGCGATGTCGTTTGGGCCAGTTCGCAGAATGGAACGGCCGGCGCGAAGCAAACGACGATGCTGGAACTGCGGGCCCGGCTAGACGCGTTGGCCGCCGAGATCTTGCTGCTGCGCCTGGCGCATCTCGACGGCCGACATGAGGCTGCATTTCAGTGGGGCCGAAGCGTGTGGCGGATGATGGTCCTGCTCGGCCCAGCGCTAATCTGCGGTGGCATCGCACAGGCGCTGGCCGACCTCTTGGAGGAAAGGATCATGCCGATGGCGCGCCGCAAGGGCGCCCACTACGGCTTCCCGCCCGGCCACTATCTCCAGGTCGTGTCTAAGTTCGTGCTAGCGATACGTCGTGTCGCAAAAGGCTCGCCAGAGCTCAAGACCGACCGGCAGCTGCTGCGCATAGGCCAGGACCTCTTGGGTTCTAAGTGGGGGTTCGGATACTTCTGGGCATTCAACCCCGTTCCGCTGCTTGATGCCGGCGGGTTGCAACGGGCTGACTTCTCGCCGGCCGCCTCGGTTGAGTTCGACCTCGCGTCCGAGCACCTGAATCTTCATCGCTGGGGCTTGAACGTGCACTGCCTGGGCGGGCATCGAAATAGCCCACCGGACGCAGCGTCTAGCGGTGAAGATCTCTGGGCTATCGATCCCAACGATCCATACGTGCTTTTGGAACCGGAGCCATTTCGAACGCGTCAATTCAGTTGAACAACCTCCGCTACAGCTGGTGCGCGGCAGGCAACCAGTAGCGTTGTACGCTGATCCGCACCAGTCGCGTGTTGCATGGGGCTGTCCTACGCTCAGCTAGCTTACTACAGGAAACGCTGGCTCTGCCTCCACCAGCAGACAGACGATAGTCCAGAGAAGCCGTCCCGACGTGGCACGCCTATGCATTGCGCGCAACGCGCGTTGTAGCGGGCCGACGGGATCGTGCGGCCCCGGCCGTATTGACTACGCCAGAGGAAGTTCCTCCTGCGTCTCCGCAACCTCAAGTTCCAGCAACGAGTAACGGGCCAGCTTTGGCACAGCGCCAGGCAGCCACCCGCCGCTTTCCGCCCTCATCAAATTGTTCGCAATCAGTTCGGCAAGCAGCGGCGGGAAAGCATTGCCAACCTGCATGCACTGATCTTCACGAGCACCTATAAACTCAATCTCGTCCGGGAATGTCTGAATACGTGCGGCCTCGCGCACTGTGAGCGCTCGGTTGAGCCAGGGATGAATAGGGAACGCGTTGTGCCCAGGCACCATAGTTGACGCCGGCTTGTTCCGGTGAAGGCGCTTGAAGACGTGGCTGAAGTTCTTCACTTCATCGGTTCTGTATCCCTTACGAAGCTCCGCGGGAAGAGCCTCAACGTCGAGCTTGCCGCCTTCCGGAATCCGTTTGTAGCGCTCTACCTGCAAGGGCTTGTGATTCATCGGAACGTGGCACGTCTGCCTGCGATAGCTTGCATCGTCCGCAAGGTCGCCGATAGCCTCGCCAACAGTCCTATATGGCTTTTGCCAGTCCTCGGGCGAAGCGTGGAACTTCCGCTTAGGCCATGGGATTACGTGGCCCGTGCGGTTTGCGATCAGAACGAACCGTTTCCGAAGCTGCGGCACGCCATAGTCAGCCGTGTTGAGTATTCGATGCTCAACATTGGAATACCCGAACCGTTTAAGTTCTGCCACGACTTGCTCGACGAACCAACCATCATCTAGCGACGCAAAGCCAGCCACGTTCTCCATCACCACCCACCGTGGATTGAGCTTCGCCACGGTATCAACGAATGAGAAAACGAGACGATTGCGAGGGTCCTCGCGCGGATTGAGGCCGAGCCCATCAGCCATGCGGCGCTTTCCGAACATCGAGAAGCCTTGGCATGGCGGACCGCCCACGACCACGAACGGTTCTTGCCCGCCGACGCTTTCGACGATGGACTGTTGAACCTCCGGCAACCCAACATCACCAAGAATGAAGGGGACGTTCGGGTAGTTGTGCTCATGCGTGGCGAACACCTTTTTGTTGTTGTCCGCACAAAGCAGCGGCCGCAAGCCGGCACGGGCGAAGCCGATCTTGAAACCGCCAGCGCCTGAGAACAGGTCAACGAAACCTGGGGCATCCTCGGCGATGTGCGCGGTCAGATGCAGCGACGCCTTTCGCGGAACTGGCGGTTGCTTGGGCACAAGTTGCTCTCTGGCATGCCGCAGCTCTGCCATAGCTCCCTTCAGCGGAAGGATGCGCTCCCAAACCGACTGGGCAATGACTTTTGCCAGAAGCGGAGGTACAGCGTTACCAACCAAAATGCACTGGCGCCGTCTGTCCCCGGTGAAGATGTAGTCGTCTGGGAATGATTGAATACGCGCAGCTTCGCGCGGGGTGAGGCTACGGTGTTGCGTCGGATGAATGGGTAGCGCGTTGTTGCCTGGCACGATAGTCAGTGCCGGAGCTTTGCGGTGAAGTCGCTTGTAGGTGCTGCCAAAGTTTTCGCGACGGATATCCTCGGGAAGCTCCGACGCCGGGGGCAACATGCCTCCCTCTTTGATGAGCTTGTAGCGAGCAACGACCTTGTCGGTGTGCTTGAGTTGAATGTGATTTGGGATGCTTTCGCCGCGCCTCGCGAGATCCATGATTGCCTTGCCAACCGTCTCGTAAGGCAGTCGGTCGGGACCATGCGTCTGAGCGGGAAACTCGTATTGAACCCGGGGGTCCGCGAATGCGACGAAGAACGCCCTTTTGCGAAGCTGAGGCACGCCGTAGTCGGCAGCATTCAGCACAGAAAAGTTCACGTGGTAGCCGATGTCCTTCAGGCGTGCAATGATGTAATCGCGATAGCGACCGTTGTATTCGGTCGCGATCGCACGGACGTTTTCAATCACGACCGCCTGCGGACGCAGCCCTTCAATGATGCGAATGAATGCGTCAACAAGATCATTCCGGGGATCTGCCGAGAGCCGACTTCCGAGTGTCGAGAAGCCCTGACACGGCGGCCCGCCTATCACCACATCCGGCCTGCGTCCTTGCGTTGCCTCGGCAATTCTGTCGACGGTCAGCTTGCGAACGTCCTCCAGGATGAATGGCACTCCCGGCCAATTGAGCTGGTGCGTGGCTTCGGCCTCAGGCTCGAAGTCTGATGCGGCCAAGAGTTTGAACCCAGCCTGCCGAAATCCCAGGTCAAGCCCGCCTGCCCCGACGAACAGCCCCACGGCGGTCGGAACACCCTTGACAGTGCGCGCCCTCGTTGCTCGGGCTGCACCTGACTCGGCTTGATAGTCGTTGTTGCTTTTCATTTGAACTGCTTCATAGGTCTACATTGAGGGCCTGCACGACCTGCTCCCAGTCGATAGGAATGCCGACGCCGAGCCGGTGCCTCGTGGAGCTAACGAACCCATAGTTGCGCAACAGGGTCAGCTCCACCTGGAACGTGGTGCGAACTCGGGGACGGGCTCTTCCAGACACCTTTCTCATGACCCTAAGTTCGTCGGTTAGCTTCGTTTCCAGGTCTTGCAGATACTCCCAATAAGACTCTTCGGTAAACACGGGCATGCCGCCAGGCCCCGGCTTCGTGTAGGCGAGAGGGTTCTCGGCGAACTTGCGCTCGGACAGGCGATTGATGTAATGCAAGAACGACGCGTAGCGCCCGGTCTGGATGAGCGTGGCGCCCATGTAGTCGATGGCGGCACGGGAGTTGGCTCCTCCATACCGTTCACAGATAGTCATGAACCGGTAGCCCTGGTCCGTTGGCAATCCGTCGTCTTCGATCCACCTGAGCTGAGCCAAAGCGCTGTCGATGTCTTCGCGGTAGCTGTGTGCCCTCGCACGCACGCCCTGCTTATCTTGGCCGCCTCCAGTAGCAGAGATTCCGCCGACAAATGCTTCCCAGCCCTGCGCCTCACTAATCTCACCGCGGTTCAGCATGCCGGCGATGGTCTCTTTGAGGCTATTGACTCGCCCTTCCCAAAGTTGGCTGAAGTCCGTCCCATCTTCACGAAGGATGCGAGTCCTAGCGCCAGGCGCTGAATAGACTCCTGCTTCAAGTTTCCAAGGCGTCAGCACCGCTGGCGTCGCTAGCCATTCGAGCCAGAAGAATTGCCAGACCTTGGTCAAAAACTTGTTGTCCGCAGTGTTAGTTATGTACTCGATTGGGTCCCTGCCGGGGGCCAGTCGACCAATAGCGGCCACGAGTTCGCTCCTGAGCGTGGGCCGCGGAGCGGTAGGGTCTGCGGACAGCCGCTTCGCGACCTGGAGAAAGCGAAAAAACGCATCGCGGGTGGTCGAGCCTTCCCGCATATGGACCCACTGGGTCTTTGGCCCTTGGTTGGCCGGCCGCAGATGCACACGACCAGCGTCGAACACCAGGGGTCGAACACATTGAATTCGCCCGGCAAAAGGTGTTGGGCTTGTGGTGTCTGGTGGCGAATAGCTAAAGACTGCAATCGCCCGGCTGCCGCTGATCGCGTTCAAGACATCACGGACGTATTCAGCCGGCGTCGGGTGAGAGCTGTATCGCCCTGGGATGACGATTGCGGCCCCGCTGTAGCCTTTGTGCAAGTAGCCATGCGCTTGGCCAATCGCCGTCAGCAGGCCATGAATACCTTCCTGAGGACGCTTGTATTCCAAGGCTATGGCACGCTGGGTCGAAGTGCCCCCTTCAAGAACGGACACCAGACCATCGGCCTTCGGCCACCCCGCCGCCGACGGCTCGTAGGAGGCCGAGGCGCTGATCGAAGCGGGTAGCGATGCGGCGTCGTAGCAAAGCCCTGGGTCGGCCACGAGCATGCGGGCAACCTCTGAGGCGGCAAAGTCGGCTTCAGCGTTGTGGTCGTATGGCATTACTCAGCGGACTCCGTCTGCGCGTCATCGCTCACTTGGACTGCCTCGTCGGTCTCATTCCGAATCGCGCCGGCCGCACTTACGACCGGTGCGAAGAGCGACCCTTGCACGCCAGAGGTGCAGTAGTCCCCCGCATTACGTATGAACCAATCCTTAAGGGTGCTACCCGACAGCGCTAAAGCGGCATAAAGCTCACGCTTCAGTGCCGGGTCAACCTCGATAACGATCCTGCCTGACTCACCTTTTGCCATCTTCCTATGTTACATGAGGCACATAACATTGCGTTGAGAAGAACACGCATCTCAAACACTGTAAATAAAATCAGTATAAGGCAGTGAGCGGCTGCTTGCAGCGGGGGAAAAAACTCATGGATGTTGCTGAGGCCATGCCTGCCATCCGCGAGCATCCGCCTACGCGGAAGCGAAAACCTTGTTTCCAATCAACAACTTGCAATCGCTTTGGCACCCGTCGCGGATGCTAGAACGAGTTCAAAGTTAAGCGCAAACAGTTCCGAACTCAGCGCAAACCGACAACCCCTCCGCTTCATCCCCCCTTTTCTGCAGTCTGTCGCGCCCGCCTTGGGCGGCCACGGTCGGCTTGTTATGGTGTGCTACATCAGCAACACACCGGCTTCGGCCTCGACCGTTATGCAAACCTGGAACGACTCTGCCCCCATCTACCAGCAGCTGGCCGATCGCCTGGCCGTGCAGTTGCTGGATGGCTCGCCGCCTGAGGGCGAGGCCCTGCCTTCGGTGCGCCATCTGGCGAGCCAGTACCTGATCAACCCGCTGACGGTGACCCGGGCCTTGCAGGCCCTGGTGGACAACGAGCTGATCGAGAGCCGCCGCGGCCTGGGCATGTATGTGCGCAGCGGCGCCCGCGAGCGATTGCTGAAAGCCAAGCGCGAGCAGTTCCTGCACACCGAGTGGCCGCAGCTGCGCGACAAGCTGCGCCGCCTGGGTCTGAGCGCCCAAGACCTGAACTGGGAGGCCACATGAGCACCGTTGCCGCCACAATCGCCCACCCCGCACCATCCACCCTTGCACCCTCCGCCACCATGAGCCACTTGATCGAAGCCCGCGACTTCAGCCTTCGCTACGGCCGCAAGACTGCCGTCGACAACATCAGCTTCAACATCCCCAAGGGCCGGGTGGTGGGCCTGCTGGGCCACAACGGCGCCGGCAAGACCTCGCTGATGAAGGCCATGGTGGGCCTGATCGGCGGCACGGGTGAGCTGAAGGTGCTGGGCCTGGACCCGCGCAATCAACGTGGCGAGCTGCTGGAATCGCTGTCCTACATCCCCGATGTGGCGGTGCTGCCGCGCTGGGCGCGCGTGCACGAGCTGATCACGCTGATGAGCGGCCTGCAGCCCAAGTTCTCGGCCGAGCGCGCCCGCGCCCTGCTCAAGCGCACCAGCGTGGGCACGCAGGACAAGATCAAGAGCCTCTCGAAAGGCATGGTGACCCAGCTGCACCTGGCCTTGATTGCCGCCATCGACACCAAGCTGATGATCCTGGACGAACCGACGCTCGGCCTGGACGTGATGTCGCGCAAGAGCTTTTACGAGATGCTGATCGACGAATGGTGTGACGGTGAACGCAGCGTGATCATCTCGACCCACCAGGTCGAGGAGATCGAGACCCTGCTCAGCGACGTGATGATGCTGGACGAGGGCAAGCTGGTGCTCAACATCAGCCTGGAGGCCATGGACTCGCGCTTTGTCGCCCTGTCCCACGACGCCTCGGCCGCGGACGCGGTGGCCTCGGCCCACCCGCTGCTGCGCTACCGCCAGCAAGGCCGCCCGGCCGCGCTGTTTGATGGCGAGCCGCCCGAGCATCTGCAGGCCCTGGGCCAACGCTTCCGACCCAGCCTGGTCGATCTGTTCATGGCCCTGACGCGCAAGCCCGAGCTGCGTGCCCGCCAAGACTGACCGAATCCCTGCCCGCCCAGCCGAGGAGAACACACACCATGTCCACCCAACACTTCCAAACCCGCTTCAAGACCCTGCTGCAACGCGAATGGATGCAGCACCACAAGGGCTGGCTGATCGCCATGCTGGCACTGCCTTTGATCGCCTTGCTGGCCCTGCCCTTCGGCGGCGTGCAAATCGGCGAAGCCAAAGACCTGCCGCCGACCGAAAGCGTCGGCGCCATCATGGCAGCGACCATGCTGGCGGTCTGGGGCATCACGCTGCTGATGACTGGTTTCTCGCTGCCCGGCCTGGCCCGGCGTGACCACCAGGACCGCTCGATCGAGTTCTGGCTGTCCCTGCCGGCCAGCCACAGCGAAAGCCTGATCGCCACCCTGTTCATGCACACCATCTTTGTGCTGGTGCTGGCTCTGGGCGTGGGCTTGTGTGTCGGCGTGGTGATGGCCTTGGCAATCACGCTCAAGCTCGGCGGCTTTGTCGTTTGGACCCAGGTGTCCTGGTACCAGCTGGTGCTGCCGGCGCTGGCCGTGCTGGCCCGCATGGTGCTGGGCACCGTGCTGTTCACGCTGTGGATGGCGCCGATCTTCATGAGCTTCATGGTCGCCGCTGCCTGGCTCAAGCGCTGGGGCGTGCCGGCCGTCGTCACGGCCGTGGTGACGGTCGGTGTGATCCTGCACAAGGTCTATCTCAACCCCATCGTCTGGACCTTGCTGGCCGAGCAAGTGCAGGGTGCTGGCTCGGCCTTCTTCGATGCCATGCACCTGATCGGAGAGGAAGAGGCCGCCAAGATCGAAATTCGAGGCGTTGCCGATGTGCTGAACTGGGCGGGCCAGGACGCCGCCGCGGCGCTGGCGCAGACCGCCTCGCCTCATTTCGTCGGCGGTCTGGTGGTGGCGGCGATTTGCTTCGGCCTGCTGATCCTGCATCGCCGCAACTCTCACTGAAGCGCTCCGAAGCTCACACGAGGGCTTCGCCCGCCAAGCACAAAGCCCGCCGATTGGCGGGCTTTTTCATGGGCGAAGCGATGGCTCAGGCGGCTGCGGAAGCGCCCAGCGCGCCCTCGTCCTTGAGCCCGCCGCTCAACACCGCCGCCGCCATTTCCTTGCGGTAGCGGTTCAGCTCCTGCACGCTGGCGAAGCTGCGCTCCATCAGGAGGCTCATGTTGTGCAGGATGCGGTCCACCACCTTGTTCTCCCAGACCGAGTCAAACTGTATCTGCTTGTCCAGCCAGTGCTCCAGCCACTCGGGGTCGGGCAGGCGGCTCTGGATGGTGTCGCGCGGGAACAGCTGCACATTCACATGGAGGTTGGTCGGGTGCAGGGCCTGGGCCGTGCGGCGCGCGCTGGCCATCAGCACGCCCACCTTGGCAAAGGCAGCACGCGCCTCATCGCCAAACTTGAGCATGGCCCGTTTCATGTAGCGCAGGTAGGCGCCGCCATGGCGGGCTTCGTCGCGCGCCAGGGTTTCGTAGATGGCGCGGATCACCGGCTCGGTGTGCCACTCGGC
This sequence comes from Paucibacter aquatile, assembly GCF_002885975.1. Taxonomy (NCBI): domain Bacteria; kingdom Pseudomonadati; phylum Pseudomonadota; class Betaproteobacteria; order Burkholderiales; family Sphaerotilaceae; genus Roseateles; species Kinneretia aquatilis. The sequence continues at coordinate 2,479,225 of NZ_POSP01000003.1, forward strand.
CGCGCGGCGGTACCAGTGGTTGAGGCGGATCTCGCCGCAGAAATGCAGCATCAGGGTTTCCAGCGGCGGCGCCGGGTCGAACTCGAAGCGCACCTCGTGCAGCTCATCTTCGGTGGGCACCATGTCCGGGCGGAATCGGCGCAGGTACTCCATCAGCACCAGCGAGTGTTTCTGTTCCTCAAAGAACCAGACGCTCATGAAGGCCGAGAAATCACTGTCGTCCTTGTTGTCACGCAGGAACATCTCGGTGGCCGGCAGCGCCGCCCACTCGGTGATGGCATTCATCTTGATGGTGCGGGCCTGGTCATCGCTGAGCAGGCTGGCGTCGAAGGCATCCCAGGGGATGTCCTTGTCCATATTCCAGCGCACCGCCTCCAGCTGCTTGAAGAGCTCGGGGTACAGCATCGTCAGTCCTCCTGGGTTTCTGTGTGGGTTCGCGGGCGGGCCAGCCGGCTCGGCCGCGAGCGCAAGAGCTCGTGGTGTCGTTCGATGTGAGGCCTGAGTATGACAAGCCATGAGCCACTCGGCAGGGATGCCCTGCTCCGCCCCCCGGTCTTCACGGTCTTGTCGCAGGAAATCAGGAGGCTGTCAGTCCGCCGCGCCACGCAGCCACGGCCGGCGCCACCTGATCGAGCTCGGTCAAATGCTCCAGCCCGGGCAGGCCGGACTTCCGCTGCAAGGCAGCCGCGCTGCCGCCGGCCCACAGGGCCACACGCTCGGGCAGCGCAGCGCGCAAGTCCCGCAGCTGGCGCTGCACCTGGGCGGCATTGAGCAGACCGCTGAAGCTCAGGGCCAGCACATCGGTCTCATGGGCCACTGCGGCCTTGACCAGCTCGCTGGCCGGCGTCTGTACACCCAAGGACAGGCACTGGCAGCCTTCCAGCGCCAGCAAGGCCTCCACCATCAGCAGACCCAGGCCATGAGGCTCGCCCGGCAGGGTGCTGAGCAGCACCCGCGGCCGCTCGCCCAGGGCAAAGGGCGGGATGGCTTGAATCGCCTGGCGCAACACCTGCTGCAGGGCCTCGCTGTAGCAGTGCTCTTCGAACACCTCCAGCTCGCCACGCATCCAGGCCTCGCCCACACGCACAGTCAACGGCGCCGCGACCTCGCGCACAAACGCGCCCAAGCCCAGGCGCAGCAGGGTCTGAGCCAGCTGGCGGCGCAGGTCCAGCACCTCATGGCGGCGCAACATCTGCAAGAACTCGTCCAGATCGACGCCCAGGGCGGCGGCAGCGCCACCATCCGAACGAGTGTCCTTGCTCAGCTGCAGCAGCTCTTGCAAGGCTTCGTCGCTAGCCCCCACCACCCGGCCGGGGCGATGGCCCGCGTCCAGCAAGCGCTTGAGCAAGCGCAAGCGCTGCACCTGCTCCGGCGGGTACACGCGTTCGCCCAGCGCATCGCGCAAGGGCGCCGGGAAACCGTAACGCCGCTCCCAGATGCGCAAAGTGTCCTTGGCAATGCCGGTGTCACGTTCCACCGCGGCGATGCCCGGCAAGCCAGCGGCGGCGTCACCAGCGCTCGCCGCCTCGGTCGCCGCCGAGGGCGGGCGGTCCGGAAGGCCCAGAACCTCAGCCATGCAGGCGCTCCTGGTTCATCCGCATGCGTAGATTTTTGTATTGGACAAACATAGGACAAATTTCTTGAGATGCCCTAATATAGATAAAGAACGAAGTTTTGACTAGGACAAACTATGGACAACATCTCCCGCTCGCACTGCGCCATCGCCCGCCCTGCTCCGGCTCACCGCGCTGCTGCGCTGAGCTGCGGCGCACTGGCCACCGCCCTGGCGCTGGCGGCCTGGGTGTCCCCCGTCCGCGCGGCGCCCGCTGCGGCGCCGGCCGCTTCTGCCAGCGCCAGCTGCCCCGAGCTGCTGCAGCGCGAATTCCCACGCCTGCAGGACGAGAAGCCGCAGGCCCTGTGTCAGTACGCCGGCAAGGTGGTGCTGGTGGTCAACACGGCCAGCTTTTGCGGCTTCACCTCGCAGTACAAATCACTGGAAACCCTGTCCAGCCGCTACGCCCCGCGCGGCCTGGTGGTGCTGGGCTTCCCCTCGAATGACTTCGGCGGCCAGGAGCCGGGCAGCAACAAGGAAATCGCCGAGTTCTGCGAGAACACCTTCAATATGAAGTTCCCCATGTTTGCCAAATCGGTGGTCAAGGCCGGCCAGAGCGGGCTGAACCCGCTGTACGCCGATCTGGGCAAGCGCACCGGCCAGACACCGAAGTGGAACTTCCACAAATACCTGGTCTCGCGCGACGGCAGCGAGATCAAGAGCTTCGGCTCCATGACCGACCCGCTGGGTCAGACCTTCACCCAGGAACTCGAGCGCCTGCTCGCCAAACCCTGACGTCCGTCTGACCGTTTGTTTTTTTGCCGCACCGCCATGCCCCACTCTGTCGCCTTCAAGCCATCGCATGTCCCTCTTTTGGGCGACAGCGCTACCGGTTTTTTTACCCAAACTACAGGTCTTCTGAGTCGCCTGTCCCAGGATGACGCAGGCTTGTGTAAAGCTTTGCAAACCAGCGCTGCGGCTTTCGCGCAAACGAATACTTCGGTAGGATGCAACCGATTCCAGTCGCAAGATCTCCCCTGTGTAGGGGCTGAAATCTCGGAGCCGTTTTCCTCCTCCTCCCTCCCTCCCTCGTTGGCTCCGAGGCGTCTTGCGACTTCTTTTATTCCCAGGGCTTCCAGCCACGCTGGAAGCCCTTCTCTTTTGCGCCAAGCTACGGGCGCCGCCGACAGTCACGCCACTGACTTGCTGCCGTGGTTGCGCCAACTCGGCGCGCCGCAGTTCCCCGACGCCCTGCCCCCGAACGCGCGCCGCGTGGCCGTGGTCGGCTCCGGCATCGCCGGCCTGTCGGCCGCGTGGGCGCTGAGCTCGCAAGCCCGCGTCACCCTGTTCGAAGCCAATGACTACTTCGGCGGCCACACCCACACCGTCGATGTCGAGCTGCAGGGCACGAGCCACGGTGTGGACACCGGCTTTCTGGTCTTCAACGAGCGCACCTACCCGCTGCTGATCCAGCTCTTCGGGCAATTGGGCGTGGAGGTGGCGCCCAGCGATATGTCTTTCTCGGTGCAAGCGCCGGGCAGCCAGCTGGAGTGGAGTGGCAGCAACCTCAACACCGTGTTTGCCCAGCGCCGCAATCTGCTGCGGCCGGACTTCTGGCGCATGCTCAGCGATCTGACGCGCTTCAACCGCGTCTGTACCGAGCTGGCCCGCAGCGGCCAGGAGCGCGCGCTGGCCCAGCCCATCGGCGAGTTCCTCGACGAGCAGCGCTTCAGCGCCGCCTTCCGCGACTGGTACCTGCTGCCCATGGTCGCCTGCATCTGGTCCTGCCCGACGGCGCAGATGCTGAGCTTCCCGATCAGCACCTTGATCCGCTTCTGCCACAACCACGGACTGCTGCAGGTGACGAACCGGCCGCAGTGGTTCACCGTGCGCGGCGGCGCACGCCATTACGTCGACAAGCTGCTGCCCCGCATTGCCGATGCGCGCCTGAACAGCCCCGTGCAAGCCGTCAGCCGCCAGGCCGACGGCAGCGTGCTGGTGCATTCCAAGGCGGGCAGCGAACGCTTTGACGCGGTGGTGATGGCCAGCCACAGCGACCAATCGCTGCGCCTGCTGGATCAGCCCAGCGCGCTGGAGCGCCAGGTGCTGGGTGCCATCGCCTACCACCGCAACCGCGCCGTGCTGCACACCGACGCCGGCCTGCTGCCGCAACGCCAGCGCGCCTGGGCCGCCTGGAACTACGAACATGGCGGCAGCCGCCCCGGCGCCGAGCAAAGCGCGGTGTGCCTGCACTACTTGCTCAACCGCCTGCAGCCCCTGCCTTGGCAACAGCCGGTCGTCGTGTCGCTCAACCCGGTGCGCGAGCCCAAGGCCAGCCAGGTGCTGGGCGAGTTCGACTATGCCCACCCGGTGTTCGACCGCGCTGCGGTGGCCGCGCAGAGCCGCGTGGCGCAGATGCAGGGCGAGGGCCAGGTCTGGTTCTGCGGCGCCTGGACGCGCTATGGCTTCCATGAAGACGGCCTGCTGTCCGGCCTGGGCGTGGCCCGGGCGCTGACTCAGCGCTGGGCGGAGCAAGCGGCATGAGCGAAACGGCCGCCGGCACCCAGGCCTGGCCGCAGCAGGCGCTGATCGGACGCGGCGGCGTGCGCCACCGCCGCCTGCGCCCCAGCGACCATGCCTTTGCCTACGGCAGCTATTTCCTGATGCTGCCGATGCGACGGCTGCGCCAGGATCCCTGCACCGCCCTGCACCGCAACGGCTTCGGCTGGCTGAGCTTCCACGATGCCGACCACGGCGATGGCGGCCCCGACGCCCTGGCCTGGCTGGAGGCGCTGCTGGCCCGTGAAGCGGTGGAGGATGCCGACGGCGAGATCTGGCTGCACTGCTTCCCGCGCGTGCTCGGCTATGCCTTCAAACCGGTGAGCTTTTGGTACTGCCAGCGCCGCGATGGCAGCCTGGCGGCCATCGTCGTCGAGGTCAACAACACCTTCGGCGAGCGCCACTGCTACCTGCTGCAAGGTGAGGGCTTGGCCTACGGTCGCGAGCTGCAAGCGCGCAAGGTCTTCCACGTCTCGCCGTTCTGCCGCGTGGCCGGTGGCTACCGCTTTCGCTTCATGCACAGCAGCCGCGGCGGCGCCCGCACCGTGGCTCGCATCGACCACGAGGATGAAGCCGGCCCGCTGCTGCAAACCAGCGTCAGCGGCCAGCTCCAGCCACTGACCGAGGCCAGCGCCCGCGCGGCCTTTTTCGCCATGCCGGCGATGAGCCTGATGCTGATCTGGCGCATCCATTGGCAGGCCCTGCGCCTGGCACTCAAGCGGGTGCCTTTCTTCGGCAAACCTGCCGCCCCTGAAACTCTGGTGACCCGCTGAGGGTTGCAAGCCTGCAATGAACACAAGCACGACGCTCACGCAAAGAACCACCCTGCCCAGCGACGCCCCGGCCGCCGCGCGCACCGTGTTCCGCCTGCTCGGGCATCTGCGCCACGGCAGCCTCGATGTGCAGCTGCCCGACGGCAGCAGCGCCCATTTCGGCGGCAGCGAAGGCCCACGCGCGGCCCTGCGCATCCGCGACTGGGCGGTCTGCGCCGCAGCCCTGCGCTCGGGCGATATCGGCTTTGCCGAGAGCTTTGTGGCCGGCCACTGGAGCACGCCCGATCTGCGCGCCCTGCTCGAGCTCTTCGTGCGCAACCGCGAGGCGCTCGATGCGGTGATCTTCGGCTCCTGGTGGGGCGCCCTGCTGCACCGGGTCAAGCACCTGCTCAACCGCAACAGCCGCGCCGGCAGCCGCAAGAACATCCACGCCCACTACGACCTGGGCAATGCCTTCTACCGGCTCTGGCTCGACCCGAGCATGAACTACAGCAGCGCCTGGTTCGCAGGCGACTCGCAGCGCAGCCTCACCGAGGCCCAGACCGCCAAGATGCGCCGCGCGCTGGAGGAATGCCAGATCGGCCCGGGCAGCCGCGTGCTGGAGATCGGCTGCGGCTGGGGCGCCGTGGCGGAAACAGCCACGCGCGACTTCGGCGCCCACCTGACCGGCGTCACCCTGTCCAGCGAGCAGCTGGCCTGGGCACAGGAGCGACTGGCCGGGGCCGGCCTGGCCGCGCAGGCCGACCTGCGTTTCCAGGACTACCGCGACATTGCCGATCCGGCCTTCGATGCGGTGGTGTCCATCGAGATGTTCGAGGCCGTGGGCCGCGAATACTGGGATGGCTACTTCCAGACCGTGGCCGCCAAGCTCAAGCCCGGCGGCCGCGCCTGCATCCAGACCATCACCATCCGCGACGATCTGTTTGAGCGTTATGCGCGCTCCAGCGATTTCATCCAGCAGTACATCTTCCCGGGCGGCATGCTGCCCAGCCCCAGCCAGTTCCGCGCGCACGCGGCCAAGGCCGGGCTGCGCGTGGTCAATGAGCTGGCCTTCGGCCAGGACTACGCCCGCACCCTGCACCAGTGGCGCGAGGCCTTCCTTCATCAGGAGGGCCCGGTGCGCGAACTCGGCTTTGACACCCGCTTCATGCGGCTCTGGGAGTTCTACCTGGCTTACTGCGAAGCGGCCTTCGCCGCCGACAACACCGATGTGATGCAGTTCACCCTGCTGCGAGAGGGCTGAGACCATGCGGCGCCGCCCCCTGCTTCTTGCGATGCCCGGCCTGCTGGTCCTGCCGGCCCACGCGCAGCGCAAGCGTCCAGCCGAAGTGCCGGAGGCGCTGCGCCTGCAGTCGGAGGCGCAGATGCGTTTCTTCGGCCTGCGCATCTACGACATCCGGCTTTGGGTGTCGGAGCACGTGAACGCGGACAACTGGTCGCGCCAGACCCTGGCGCTCGAGTTGGAGTACGCGCGCAGCCTGAGCGGCCGCGAGATCGCCAAGCGCTCGCTGGTGGAGATGCGGCGCCAGGCCGAGATCAGCGAGGAAAAAGCCCAGCGCTGGCTGGCCGAGATGGAGGCTGCTTTCCCCGACGTCAAGGCCGGCGACCGCATCAGCGGCCTGTTCGAGCCGGGGCGCGGCGTGCAGTTCTTCGTCAACAGCCAGCCGCGTCGGCAGATCGCCGACGCCGAGTTCGCCCGCCTGTTCAGCGGCATCTGGCTGGCGACGCAAAGCTCGGAGCCCGGCATGCGCGAGCAACTCTTGAAACGCCCGGCCGACAGCAGCCAGGCCCGTGGCGAACACCGTGGCCCAAGCAGCCGAGGTTGAAACCCCGAGCGCCGGCCTGGGCCGCGGCCGCGCGGCCGGCCTGCGCTATGGCGGCCTGGGCTTCCCGCTCGCCTTTGTGGCCCTGCCGCTGTACGTCAGCCTGCCGGCTCACTACGCCCAGAACTACGGCATGCCGCTGGCCTGGCTGGGCGCTCTGCTGCTGGCGGCACGCCTGCTCGATGCCTTGGTCGACCCCTGGATCGGCCGACTTTGCGACCGCTGGCTGAACGAACACCCACGCCGCGTGCTGCCGCTGATGGCCGGGGCAGCTGCCGCCCTGGGCGCAGGTTTCTACGCCCTGTTCTTTCCGCCACTGCGCGAGCCCCAGGGCTTGCTGCTCTGGTGCGGCACCTTTCTGCTCGTCTGCTATGGGGGCTACAGCCTGCTCAGCGTGATGCACCAGACCTGGGGGGCACGCCTGGGCGGCAGCCCGGCCCAGCAAACCCGGGTGGTGGCCTGGCGTGAAGGGCTGTCCCTGGCTGGCGTGATCGCAGCCAGCCTGCTGCCCGGCTGGATCGGCCTGGCCGGCACGGCCACCGTGCTGGCGGCCGCCCTGGGCCTGAGCCTGCTCCTGCTGCGCTGGGCACCGCGCGCCCTGGCCAGTGGGCCGGCGGCGCGCGCGCGGGCGATTCAGGTGTGGGCCTACCGCGGCTTTCGCCGCCTGCTGGCGGTGTTCCTGCTGAACGGCATTGCGGCGGCGATCCCGGCCACCTTGCTGCTGTTCTTTGTGCGCGACCGGCTGCAAACGCCGCAAGCCGAAGGCCTGTATCTGGCCAGTTATTTCCTGGCCGCCGCGGCCTCCTTGCCGCTGTGGCTGCGCGGGGTGGCGCGCTGGGGTCAGGCCCGCAGCTGGGGCCTGGGCATGGTGCTGGCCGTGGCGGCGTTCGCCTGGGCGGCGGTGCTGGGCACAGGCGACCAGATCGGCTTTGTGGCGGTCTGCCTGGCCAGCGGGGCCGCACTGGGGGCGGACCTGGCTATTCCGGGCGCCATGCTGGCCGGCGTGATCCAGCGTGCCGGTTTGCATGCCCGCGCCGAGGGCAGCTTCTTCGGCTGGTGGAACGCCGCCAACAAGCTCAATCTCGCGCTGGCCGCCGGTCTGGCCCTGCCCCTGCTGCAGCTGCTGGGCTACACACCGGGCGCCCGCGACGCCCAGGCGCTGAACGCCCTGACCCTGTCTTACTGCCTGCTGCCCTGCCTGCTCAAGCTGGCGGCCGCAGCCCTGCTCTACCGCCATTGGATACGCCCGCAAGGGGAGGACCTGCCATGACCACGACCCCCACGACCCGATCCCACCGCCGCCTGCTGCTGGCGGGCGCCGCTGCGGGCGCCCTGAGCCTGCTGGCCGGCTGCGCCTCGGCACCCCAGCCGGAGGACTACGCGCGCGAAACGCCCACGCTGGATCTGCGCCGCTATTTCAACGGGCCTCTGATCGCCCACGGCATCTTCACCGACCGGGCCGGCAAGGTGCAGCGCCGCTTCATCGTCAAGCTGCAAGGCACATGGACCGGCGACACCGGGGTGCTGGAAGAAGACTTCGAATACAGCGACGGCAAGCGCGAGCGCCGGGTCTGGACCCTGAAAGACCTGGGCCAGGGCCGCTACAGCGGCACCGCGGCCGATGTGCTGGGCGAGGCCCAGGGCCATGCCGCCGGCAATGCCCTGCGCTGGGCCTACACGCTCAAGCTGCCGGTCGATGGCAGCGTCTACGAGGTGCAGTTCGACGACTGGATGTACCTGATGGACGAGCGCACCTTGCTGAACAAGGCCAGGATGAGCAAATTCGGCGTTACGCTCGGGGAAGTGACCCTGTCGTTCCAGAAACTCTGAGCGGAACGCGTCCATGTCCCTGAACCCCAAGATCCAGAGCTGGCATGGCCGCACAGTCTGGCTGGTCGGCGCCTCCAGCGGCATTGGCCGGGCGGTGGCGGCCAAGCTGCATGCGGCCGGTGCGCGGGTCATCGTCTCGGCGCGGCAGGCCGATCTGCTCAATGACTTCGCCGCCCAGCATCCGGGCGCGCAACCCCTGCCGCTGGATGTGATGAACGAGCAGGCCCTGCTCGCGGCGGTGCAGCAGATCGTGCGCAACCACGGCCAGATCGACCTGTGCATGTACTGCGCCGGGTACTACCAGCCCATGCGCGCGCAGCAGTTCTCGCTCAGCGACGCCCTGCGTCATCTGGACATCAACTACATCGGTGCGCTCAAGCTGCTGCAGGCCTTGCTGCCGCAATTGCTGGAGCAATCCCGGCAGGGCAAGCCCGGCCATCTGAGCCTGGTGTCGAGCGTGGCTGGCTACCGCGGCCTGCCCAAATCGCTGGCCTACGGGCCGTCCAAGGCGGCGCTCAGCCACCTGGCCGAGGCGCTGTACCTGGACCTGTCGCCCGAGCACATTGGCGTCTCGGTGATCAACCCCGGCTTTGTGGCCACACCGTTGACGGCGCAGAACGACTTTGCGATGCCGGCCCTGATCAGCGCCGAACAGGCCGCCAGCGAGATCCTCAAGGGCTGGTCCAAAGGCGAGTTCGAGATCCATTTCCCCAAGCGCTTCACGCTCTGGCTCAAGCTGCTCAGCCACCTCGGCCACAGCCTCTACTTTCGCGCCGTGCGGCGCGCCACCGGACTATGAGCACAAGCAACCCCGACCCGCGCGTGCAGGCGGTGATCAAATTCTTCGAACAGCTGCAACCCGCCGACCTGGCGCGACTCGACCAGCTTTACTGCGAAGACGCTTACTTCAAAGACCCGTTCAACGAAGTCCAGAGCCTGGCTGGGGTGCGGCGCATCTTCGCGCACATGTTCGAAACCCTGAACCAGCCCCGCTTTGAGGTGCTGGAGGCGCTGTGCGAGGGGAACCAGTGCTTTCTCGCCTGGGACTTCATCGTCCAGCGCCAGGGTCAGACAGAACCGCTGCGCATCCACGGCAGCAGCCATCTGCGCTTCGCGCCCGACGGCCGCGTGGCCTACCACCGCGACTACTGGGACGCGGCCGAAGAGTTGTACGAAAAACTGCCGCTGCTGGGAGCCCTGATGCGCGCGCTCAAGCGGCGTTTGCGCGCGCATTGAGCTGCGCCGGCCTTTTTGCCTACTTCAACCAGCCCTTGCGGCGGAAGTAGATGAAGGGCGCGGCCACCGAAGCCAGCATCAGACCCAGGGCGAAGGGATAGCCGTACTGCCAGTCGAGCTCGGGCATGGCCTTGAAATTCATGCCGTAGACGCTGGCGATCAGGGTCGGCGGCAGCAGGGCGACGCTGGCCACCGAGAAGATCTTGATGATCTTGTTCTGGTTGATGTTGATGAAACCAACCGTGGCATCCATCAGGAAGTTGACCTTGTCGAACAAGAAGGCCGTGTGCGAATCGAGCGAGTCAATGTCGCGCAGAATCTGGCGTGACTCCTCGAACTGCTCGGCACTGAGCATGCGGCTGCGCATCATGAAGCTGAGTGCGCGCCGTGTGTCCATGACGTTACGGCGGATGCGGCCGTTCAAGTCTTCCTCGCGCGCGATCGCGGCCAGCACTTCGCCGGCCTCGGTGTCGTTCACGTCCTTCTTCAAGACGCGGGCGCTGACCTTCTCCAGATTGTCGTAAATGCCCTCAAGCACATCGGCCGAGTACTCGGCATCGGCGTCGTAGAGCTTGAGCAGCACATCCTTGGCGTCTTCGATCAAGGCCGGGATGCGGCGCGCGCGCAGGCGCAGCAGGCGGAACACCGGCAAGTCCTCGTTGTGCACCGAGAACAGCACATTGTTGTAGAGGATGAAGGCGACGCGCACATTGCGCGGGGCCTCGTCGTCATCGATCAAGAAGTCGGAGCGGATGTGCAGTTCGCCGTTGTCTTCTTCGTAGAAACGGGCCGACTCTTCCAGGTCTTCGTCGACGATGTCTTCCGGGATCACCAGGCCGAAGCGGTCACGAATCCAGCCCTTTTCCACCGCCGTGGGGTTCTCCAGATCCACCCACACCGGCCGCGACAGGGCCAGGTCTTCAGCGGTTTCGATTTCTTCCTGGAACAGTCCGCCCTTCAGGCGCCCGTTGTCCAGCGTGAACACATTCAGCATGCAAAAACCTCCAGCGCGCGAGCGCCGTCTCTTGTTCTTTTATCGAGCAGGACGGGCCGAGCGCCGTCCGGGTGTGGGTGTGTGGGGACCCGTCTCACTCCGGACAAGCGACGCGGGCGCGGCTGCAAGACAAAAGGCAAGCGGCGCTGGCGCGTTTGGCGAGGGAGTGGACGGTCACCGAGGGTGATCGCTGTCCAAGAAAGACTCCGTAGCTGGGATTCCATGATTATCACCTCGCCGCGGGGCGCTTTTTGCCCAATCCATCACGCTCTTTGCCAAGCCGCAAAGTCAAACGGACTAAGGCCCTTGTTCTGGCTGTCAAGCACTTGTCACAGTGGCGCTTCAGGTGCAAACTGAATTCGCCGATTCACTACACAAGAGCCCCAGACAGAGACCCAGCGATCCGTTTTTTTCGTTCTTTTCCTGATTTCCGAACTCTCGACTTTCTTTTCGTGAAAGGCCGTTTTATGAATCTGACAATCAGTGGCCACCATTTGGAAGTAACACCGTCTCTGCGTGAGTACGTACTCACCAAGCTAGATCGAGTGACCCGCCATTTCGATCAAGTCGTTGACATCAATGTCTTGCTCACCGTGGAAAAGCAGAAGGAAAAGGAACGCCGGCAAAAGGCCGAAGTGACATTGCACGTCAAGGGACGCGACATCTTCGTCGAGCAATCCAGCGAAGACCTCTACGCCGCCATTGATCAGCTGATGGACAAACTGGACCGCCAGGTGGTGCGCCACAAGGACCGCCTGCAAGACCATCACCACACCTCGGCCAAGCGCCTGATGGAAACGCCGGCGCCCTGAGTCGAGCTGTTCGGAGATCGCCCGCCTGTTGAAAGCTTCCAGGCGAGGCATCCTCCAGACGCTCCATCTGTGAGCACAACGCAAGGCGACCTTCGGGTCGCCTTTTCATTGCCCGAGCCCGAAGATCAAGTGGCCGATTTCGTCGGCCTGAATCACCCCTCGCACAGTCGTTGCTGCACCGCAGCAGTTCACGTATTTGTGCACCGCCACTGAATACAGGGGGGCCGGGAAACCGGTGAGCTTTCTATAATTCATCGATTCGACACCGACCAAGCGTCCCGCCCAAGGCCCACCCAGCCGTATGCGACGCTTCGACACCATGAACCGTCTCGCCGCCATCCTTCCCGCCGACAATGTGTTGGTGAATGTGGATGCCTCCAGCAAGAAACGCGTTTTCGAGCAGGCTGGCCTGCTGTTTGAGAACCATCACGCCATCTCTCGCGCGGTGGTGGCGGACAATCTTTTCGCGCGTGAGCGCCTCGGCTCCACCGGCCTCGGTCACGGCGTGGCCATCCCGCACGGCCGCATCAAGGGCCTGAAAAACCCGCTGGCCGCCGTGCTGCGCGTGCAGCAGCCGATCGGTTTTGACGCGCCCGATGACGAACCGGTCAGCCTCTTGATCTTCCTGCTGGTGCCCGAAGCAGCCACGCAGCGGCATCTGGAAATCCTGTCCGAGATCGCCGAAATGCTGTCGGACCGCGACCTGCGCGAGCAGCTCAAGACCGACCCCGAGGCCGCCAATCTGCACCGCCTGATTTCGGCCTGGGAACCGCTGAAGTCGGTCGCCTGAACGGCGACGGCACCCTCCCCCACCCGCCCAGCAACGCGCCGCCGAACGATCAGTGAAACCCACCTCCATCAGCGCCGACCGGCTTTTCGAAGAACATCGTGAACGCCTGCGCTGGGAGTGGATTGCCGGCCACGCGCATCCGGAGCGCCGCTTCGACGAAACCGCCGTCCGCGACGCGCAATCGTCGGCCGATCTGGTCGGCTACCTCAATTACATCCACCCCTACCGGGTGCAGCTGGTGGGCCGCCGCGAGGTGGCGTATCTGAGCCAGGCCTCGGGCGAGGTGCTGGACCGCCGCATCTCACGCATCGTCACGCTGGAGCCGCCGGTCATCATCGTCGCCGACGACCAGGCTCCGCCGGACCGTCTGGTCGCCATGTGCGACCGCGCCGAGATCCCGCTCTTCGTCACCCGCGAGTCGGCCGGCCACGTCATCGACGTGGTGCGGGCCTATCTGGCGCAGCTGTTTGCCAACCGCACCACCCGCCACGGCGTCTTCATGGACATCCTGGGCCTGGGCGTGCTGCTGACCGGCGAGTCCGGCCTGGGCAAGAGCGAGCTGGGCCTGGAGCTGATTTCCCGCGGCCACGGCCTGGTGGCCGACGATGCGGTCGATCTGTTCCGCATCTCGCAAACCGCCATCGAGGGCCGCTGCCCCGAGCTGCTGCTCAATCTGCTGGAAGTGCGCGGCATCGGCCTGCTCGACATCAAGGCGATCTTTGGCGAGACGGCCGTGCGCCGCAAGATGCGGCTCAAGCTCATCGTGCACCTGGTGCGCAAGGAAACCATGGAGCGCGACTTCGAGCGCCTGCCCTACGAGCCGCTTTACGAAGACGTGCTGGGCATGCCGGTGCGCAAGGCCATCATCGCCGTGGATGCCGGCCGCAATCTGGCCGTGCTGGTCGAGGCGGCCGTGCGCAACACCGTGCTGCAGCTGCGCGGCATCGACACCTACCGGGAGTTTGTCGAGCGCCATCAGCGGGCGATCGAACAAGGGCAGCACAACGACGATTGAGCGCGTCGGCCGCCGGGCGAATCGCCCTGGCGATCAGCTGCCGCGGTGCGGGCAGTCGGTCTTCACGCAGGCCGCGTACAGGGCCAGGGAATGGTCTTGCAGCTTGAAACCGCGCTCGCGGGCGATGGCGTACTGGCGCTCCTCGATCTCAGGATCGAAAAACTCCTCCACCCGCCCGCAGGTCAGACAGACCAGATGGTCGTGGTGATGGCCTTCGTTCAGTTCGAACACCGACTTGCCGGATTCGAAATGATTGCGCGAAAGCAATCCGGCCTGCTCGAACTGGGTGAGCACGCGGTACACGGTGGCCAGGCCGATGTCGGCGTCTTCCACCAACAAGGCTTTGTAGACGTCTTCAGCCGTCATGTGGCGCTGCGCCGTCTTCTGGAAAATCTCCAGAATCTTGATGCGCGGCAGGGTGGCTTTCAGGCCACTGTTCTTGATCTCGTCGGTGCGGTTCATGACACTGCTGGGGCCGGCGCGGCCCACCATGGGCCTGCCGCTAGAATGGCCCGATCATAGCCAGCTACGGGCGCCGACCGGCCCAAGCCCCCACAGAATCACGCCATGCGCAGCCCCAAAACACTTGCAATTCCAGCCCGATCCGCAGTTCTGGCGCTGGTCGTCGCCGGCGCCAGCGCCCTCAGTGCCTGCTCCAGCATGCCGAGCCTGGACATGCTCAGCTCGTCGAGCGGCCAGACCATGCTGGAACGCATCACACCGTACAAGCTGGAAGTCGTGCAGGGCAATGTGTTGACCAAGGAGCTGGTGGCTCGCGTCAAACCGGGCATGCCGCGCGCCCAGGTGCGCGATCTGCTGGGTTCACCCTTGCTGACCGACCCCTTCCACGCCGAGCGCTGGGACTATGTCTTCACCATCAAACGCCAGGGTACGCTGTACCAGCAACGCAAGGTGGTGGTCTGGTTCAACGGTGATGTCCTGAAGTCGATTGAGGCGCCGGAAGATTTGCCCGGCGAGAACGAGTTCGTTGCCTCCATCAGCTCCAAGGCCGAGCGTCGCGAGCCGCCCAAGCTGGAACTGAGCGAAGCCGAGCGCAAAGCCCTGCCCATTCCCGCCAAGCCCGCCGTGCCGGCCGCCGAGCCCGTCGGCCCGGTGCGCGCCTACCCGCCGCTGGAAAAGAAGTCCTGAAGATGACGACGAGCGTGACCCCACCCCTGCGCATCGCCATCGCTGGCAGTTCCGGTCGCATGGGCCGCATGCTGATCGAAGCCGTGCTGCAGGCACCCGATTGCCAGCTCAGCGCGGCGCTTGACCGGCCGGGCACGCCCTCGCTGGGCCAGGATGCCGGCGCTTTCCTCGGCAAGATCTGCGGCGTGGCCATCAGCGACGATGTGCGCGCTGCGCTGCAAGCCAGCGATGTGCTGATCGATTTCACCCGCCCCGAGGGCACCCTGGCCCATCTGGCCCTCTGCGCCGAGCTGGGCGTCAAGCTGGTGATCGGCACCACCGGTTTCGATGCCCAGCAGAAGGCGCAGATCGGCGCCCTGGCCGCACGCACCGGCGTGATGATGGCGCCCAATATGAGCGTCGGCGTCAATGTGGTGCTGGGCCTGCTGGACCGCGCGGCGCGCGCGCTCAGCGAAGGCTATGACATCGAGATCATCGAAGCCCACCATCGCCACAAGGTCGATGCCCCCAGCGGCACCGCCCTGGCCATGGGTGAGGCCGTGGCCCAGGCCCTGGGCCGCGACCTCAAGGCCTGCGCCATCTACGGCCGCGAAGGCGTCACCGGCGAGCGTGATCCCTCGACCATCGGCTTTGCCACCGTGCGCGGCGGCGACATCATCGGCGACCACACCGTGCTGTTCGCCGGCATCGGCGAGCGCATCGAGATCAGCCACAAGGCCAGCAGCCGCGCCACCTTTGCCCAGGGCAGCCTGCGCGCTGCGCGCTTCCTGGCCAGCCAAGGCCCGGGCCTCTACGACATGAATGATGTCCTGGGGTTCAAGGGATGATGGGCGGCTTCCAAGGTTTCTGGGACCAAGGCGATGCGGTCACGCGCGGCGTGGCCCTGCTCATGCTGCTGATGTCGGTCAGCGCCTGGGTGCTGATCCTTTGGAAAAGCTGGACCCTGCAGCGTGCGCGCCGCAGCCTGGCACGCGCCGTGCCGGCTTTTTGGGATGCGAACGATCTCGACTCGGGCCGCACTGCCCTGCAGAACTTTGATGCCGAAGGCCTGCTCCTGCCCCTGCTGGACGCGGCCACCAGCGACACCCGCAGCGGCACCCTGGATGCCGCAGGCCACGCCCATTCCCGCCTGACTCGCCGCCTGCGCGACGCACTGCACGGCGTTCTGCAGCGCCTGCAGTTCGGCCAGGTGCTGCTCGCTTCGATCGGCAGCACCGCGCCCTTCGTCGGACTGTTCGGCACGGTCTGGGGCATTTACCACGCCCTGGTCAGCATTTCGGCCAGCGGCAATCTGAGCATGGACCGCGTCTCCGGCCCTGTAGGCGAAGCGCTGATCATGACCGCCGCCGGCCTGGCCGTGGCGATCCCGGCCGTGCTGGCCTACAACGTCTTCGGCAAGCTGCTCGGCGCTTGCGAGGCCGAGCTGGAAGGCTTTGCGCACGACCTGCGCGAAATGTTCAGCGATGCGCCGGCGCAACCGTGAGCGAGCAGCGCCAGCCACGCGTCGCCGGAGCCTGAGATGAGCTTCGGCCGCCTGGAACGCCGCGACAGCCCCAAGCCCATGGGCGAGATCAACATGACGCCGCTGATCGACGTCATGCTGGTGCTGCTGGTGATCTTCATGATCGCCGCGCCGCTGATGAGCAACTCCCTGCGCCTGGACCTGCCCAAGAGTGAGGCCGCCACACCGGGCGACACGCCGCAGTTCATCGCCCTGGCCGTGGCACCCGATGGCGCGCTCTACCTGGGCGAAGAAAAGCTCGACGCCGCCACCTTGCAACAACGCCTCAAGACCCTGGGCGCCGGCCGGCCCGAGCTGGAGGTGCAGCTGCGTGCCGATCAGGCTGCGCCCTACGGCGCGGTGGCCCAGCTGATCGGCTGGTGCCAGGCCGCCGGCCTGCACCGCATGGCCTTCGTCACCGACGCTGACACCGCGCCCACGCCCCTACCGAAGCAGCCCTGAGCGGCAGCCCGGCCCACGACTTTTACAATCGGCGCACTTCGCACCGAGCCCACCATGAACGAAAAGTACACCCCTTCCGAGGTCGAACAGGCCGCACGCTCCCACTGGCAAGCCCGTGACGCTTACCGCGTGGTCGAGGATCAGAGCAAGCCCAAGTTCTACGCCTGCTCCATGCTGCCCTACCCCAGCGGCAAGCTGCACATGGGCCATGTGCGCAACTACACGATCAACGACATGCTCACGCGCCAGCTGCGCATGAAGGGCTACAACGTGCTCATGCCCATGGGCTGGGACGCCTTCGGCCTGCCGGCCGAAAACGCCGCGATGAAGGGCAAGGTGCCGCCGGCGCAGTGGACCTACTCCAACATCGCCTACATGAAGACCCAGATGCAGGCCATGGGCCTGGCCATCGACTGGTCTCGAGAAATCGCCACCTGCCAGCCCGAGTACTACAAGTGGAACCAGTGGCTGTTCCTGAAGATGCTCGAAAAGGGCATCGCCGAGCGCCGCACCCAGGTCGTCAACTGGGACCCGGTGGACCAGACCGTGCTGGCCAATGAGCAGGTGATCGACGGCCGCGGCTGGCGTTCGGGTGCGCTGGTCGAAAAGCGCGAGATCCCCGGCTACTACCTCAAGATCACCGACTACGCCGAAGAGCTGCTGGCCGCCGTGGCCAACCCCGAGGACAAGAACTACCTGTCCGGCTGGCCCGAACGCGTGCGCCTCATGCAGGAGAACTGGATCGGCAAGAGCCAGGGCCTGCGCTTCGCCTTCCCCCATGAAATCAAGGGTGCCGATGGTGCGCTGATCCAGGACGGCAAGCTCTACGTCTTCACCACCCGTGCCGACACCATCATGGGTGTGACCTTCTGCGCCGTGGCGCCGGAGCACCCGCTGGCCGCGCACGCCGCCGCAGGCCATGCCGAGCTGGCCGCCTTCATCGAGGAATGCAAGCAGGGCGGCACGACCGAGGCCGAGCTGGCCACGCAAGAGAAGAAGGGCATGCCCACGGGCCTCGTGGTCACGCACCCGCTGACCGGCGCGCAGGTGCCGGTCTGGGTCAGCAACTATGTGCTGATGAGCTATGGCGACGGCGCCGTCATGGGCGTGCCGGCGCATGACGAGCGCGATTTCGCCTTTGCCAACAAGTACGGCATAGCGATCAAGCAGGTCGTGGCCGTCGAGGGTCAGACCTTCTCGACCAGCACCTGGGCCGACTGGTTCGGCGACAAGTCGCAAGGCGTCTGCGTCAACTCCGGCGTGCTCGACGGCCTGAGCCACAAGGCCGCGGTCGACAAGGTGGCCGAGCTGCTTGGCGCCAAGGGCCTGGGCGAGAAGAAGACCACCTGGCGCCTGCGCGACTGGGGCGTGAGCCGCCAGCGCTACTGGGGCACGCCCATCCCCATCATCCACTGCGAGGAGCATGGCGCGGTGCCGGTGCCCGAGAAGGACCTGCCGGTCGTGCTGCCCGAGGAGTGCATCCCGGACGGCAGCGGCAATCCGCTGAACAAGCACAGCGCCTTCCTGAACGTGCCCTGCCCGGTCTGCGGCAAGCCCGCCCGCCGCGAGACCGACACCATGGACACCTTCGTGGATTCGTCCTGGTATTTCATGCGTTACTGCGACGCGCAAAACCAGGACGCCATGGTCGGCGCCGGCACCGAGTACTGGATGCGCCAAGGCGCCGCCATGGACCAGTACATCGGCGGCATCGAGCACGCCATCCTGCACCTGCTCTACGCCCGCTTCTGGACCAAGGTCATGCGCGACCTGGGCCTGGTCAAGATCGACGAGCCCTTCACCAAGCTGCTGACCCAGGGCATGGTGCTCAAGGGCGCGTTCTTCCAGAAGCCGGCCGATGCAGGCAAGAACTACTTCTGGGAGCACGAGGTCAACGTCCAGACCAACGAGCATGGCCAGGTCATCGGCGGCACGCTGAAAGCCGACGGCTCGGCGCTCGAGTACGAGATGACGACCATGTCGAAGTCGAAGAACAACGGCGTCGACCCGCAGGAGCTGATCAACCAGTACGGCGCCGACACGGCCCGTCTGTTCGTGATGTTCGCGTCGCCGCCGGAGCAGACCCTGGAGTGGAACGACGCCGGCGTCGAGGGCGCCCACCGCTTCCTCAAGCGCGTCTGGGGCTTTGGCGCCAAGAACGAGGCCGCCATCCAGGCCGGCGGCCGCGACTACGCCGCCCTGAACGGCGAGGGCAAGGCCCTGCGCCGCGAGGTGCATCTGGTGCTGAAGCAGATCAGCTACGACTACGAGCGCATGCAGTACAACACCGTGGTCTCGGGTGCCATGAAGTTGCTGAACGCGCTGGAAGGCTTCAAGGCCCAGGGCCAGGATGCGGCCGTGCGTGAAGGCTTCTCGGTGCTGCTGCGCGTGCTCTACCCCGCCTGCCCGCACCTGACCCACGCCCTCTGGCAAGACCTGGGCTATGCCGCCGAGCTGGGTGACCTGCTCGACGCGCCCTGGCCGAGCGTGGACGAAGCTGCCCTGGTGCAGGACGAGATCGAGCTGATGCTGCAGGTCAACGGCAAGCTGCGTGGCGCCATCAAGGTGCCGGCCGCCGCCGACAAGGCCGCCATCGAAGCCGTGGCCCTGGCCAGCGAAGACTTCGCCAAGTTCAGCGAAGGCAAGGCGCCCAAGAAGGTCATCATCGTGCCCGGCCGCCTGGTCAATCTGGTCGTCTGACGATGAGCCCCCTGCTGCAGCGCCGCCACCTGCTCCTGGCCGCCGCCACCGCCCCGCTGGTGGGCTGCGGCTTCGAGCTGCGCCGCGAGCCGGAGTTCCTGTTCCGCAGCCTGGCGCTGAGCGGCTTCAAGCCGGGCTCGCCGCTGGCGGCCGATCTGAAGCGGCAGCTCTCGCGCACCGCGCTGCTGATGGTGGAAGACGCCAACCGCGCCGAGGTGGTGTTGGAGGTGCTGCGCGATGCGCGCGAGAAATCGGTGGTGGTGTCCACCAGCGCCGGCCAGGTGCGTGAGTGGCAGCTGCGGGTCAATTTCGACTACCTGCTGCGCGTGCCCTCGGGCGAGCTGCTGCTGCCGCGCACCGAGCTGCGCATGACGCGCGAAATGAACTACACAGAAAGCGCGGCCCTGGCCAAGGAGCAGGAAGAAGCCCAGCTCTACCGGGCCATGCAGTCCGACGCGGTGGCGCAGATCATGCGCCGCCTCTCGGCCGTGCGCTTGCCCGCCTGAGCTCGGCTGACCCAGGTTCTACGCATGCAACTGCGCCCTGACGCCCTCAAGCCCCAGCTCGCCAAGGCGCTGCGGCCCATCTACACCGTCTACGGCGACGAGCCCCTGCTCGCCCAGGAGGCGGCCGATGCCATCCGCGCGGCGGCGCGCGCCCAGGGCTATGGCGAGCGCAAGGTCTTCACCGTTGCCGGCGCCTATTTCGACTGGGGCCCGGTGCTCGGCGCGGCGCAGGCCATGAGCTTGTTTGCCGAGCGCCAGCTGATCGAGATCCGCATCCCCGGCGGCAAGCCCGGCAAGGACGGCTCCGAGGCGCTGCAGCGTTACTGCGCCCAGCTGCCCGAGGACGTGGTGACCCTGGTCACCCTGCCCAAGCTGGACAAGACGCAGATGAACAGCGCCTGGTTCCAGGCCCTGGACGGTGCCGGCGTCTGCGTGCGCGTGGACCCGATCGAACGCCGCGCCCTGCCGCAGTGGATCGCCCAGCGTCTGGTCCAGCAAGGCCAGCGCGTCGAAGATGGCGAGGCCGGCCAGCGCACCCTGGCCTTTTTTGCCGACCGGGTCGAGGGCAATCTGCTCGCCGCCCACCAGGAATTGCAAAAGCTCGCCCTGCTGCACCCGCCGGGTCTGCTGAGCTTTGAGCAGATCGAGGCGGCCGTGCTCAATGTCGCCCGCTACGACGTGTTCAAGCTCAGCGAAGCGGTGCTCGGCGGCCAAGTCGCCCGCGTGCTGCGCATGCTGGAAGGCCTGGAAGCCGAGGGCGAGGCCGCCGTGCTGGTGCACTGGAGCCTGGCCGAGGACATCCGCGCGCTCAAGCGCGTGCGCGACGCCGTCGATGCCGGCAAGCCCCTGCCCATGGCCATGCGCGAAGCGCGCGTCTGGGGGCCCAAGGAACGCTTGTTCGAGCGCATCGTGCCCAGCCTGCACAGCGGCGACCTGAGCCGGCTGGTGGCCGCCGCGCAGATCTGCGACGGCCTGGTCAAAGGCCTGCGCCACCCCGAGTGGCCGCTGGAGCCCTGGGCTGGCCTGCGCCGCCTGGCCCTGATGCTGGTGGAGACCACGGCCACGCGCACGCCTCGCCTGGCCTTGCGAGGCTGAGAGCGCCCGGTCATTCGCGCCGGGGCATCAAGTCGCGCAGGGCAATGCCGATACAGTCGCTGAGCGGCGCATCCGGCGCGGCTTGGCCCTGCGCCGATGCGTTGAGCCGCTGACTCAGCCCCTCCCCCAAGACCAGGCACCACGATGAATTCATGGCTCAGGCGCCGCCCCTCACCCTCGCGCCCGCCTGCGGCCCCGGCGGCACAGATGGCTTGGCCGGGCTTGCGGCCCTCCATACTGCAGCTCATCGGCTGTTTGCTTGGCTTGAGCACCGCAGCCGCGGCCCAAGCCGCCGGCTGGACGCTCAGCGTGCAGAACGCCAGCGGCCAGCCATTGGGCGATGTCGCCATGGCCGTGGAAGTGAAAGGCCAGACCGGCCGTGCCGGCGCGGGCAGCGTGGCCCAGATGGAGCAGCGCCAGCGCCAGTTCCAGCCTTTCGTGCTGGTGGTGCAGACGGGCACGGCCGTCAACTTCCCAAACTTCGACACCGTGCGCCACCATGTCTACTCCTTCTCGGCGGCCAAGAAGTTCGACCTCAAGCTCTACACCGGCACCCCGACCGATCCGGTGCTGTTCGACAAGCCCGGCGTCGCCACCCTGGGCTGCAATATCCACGATGAGATGAGCGCCCATATCGTCATCGTCGACACGCCCTTCTTCGGCAAGAGCAATGCCCAGGGCCAGCTGCGCCTGGAGTTGCCGCCCGGCGAGCATGTGCTCAAGGTCTGGCACCCGAGGTTGGGCAGCCCGCTGCTGAGCAGCTTTCCGCTGCGCCTGGTTCCCGGCCAGGAACCAGCGCCCCTGCAACTGCCGCTGCGCTGAAGCGCCATGAAGCTGCCTGCTTTCCTCCATCTGCGTCGGCTTGAAGGCCGCATCGTCGCCCTCTTCCTGGCCCTGCTGGTGCTGGTGCAGCTGACCAGCTGGATGATCACCTACGCCAACATCCGCCGCAGCACCGAGGTGGCGGTGGAGGCGGAACTGAAAACCGGCCAGCGCATGCTCGGCCATCTGCTGGCTCAGGATGCGCAGCAGCGCGTGGCCGTGCTGCGCCAGCTGGAGAACAACCACGGCATCCGCAGCGTGCTGGCCGAAGCCGCCGGCATGCCGGCGACGGAGTTTGCCGACACCTTGTTCAGCGCACTCGATTCCAAAAACAGCCAGCTGGTCGACGCCAGTGTGATCGCCTACGTCTCGGCCGATTTCCGCCTGATCACCGCCACCCGGCTGCAGGCCGAGGCCTTTGTCGCCCTGCTGCCTGCCCTGATCCAGGCCAAGGAAGCCGAGGACGCCGGCAACGAGCCCAGCGGCCGCGCCAGCCTGGCCCTGGTGGGCGGGCGGGCGTATCAGCTGGTGTTTGTGCCGGTGAAGGCCGCCGGCCTGGGCGGCTGGTTGATGATGGCCGTGGACCTGCAGTCCGAGCCCTTGCGCGAACTGCAAACCCTCTCGGGCCTGCGCAGCGTCTTTCTGCTGCGCCCGGCCGAGGGCCAGGCCTGGGCACCGCTGGGCAGCGTGCTCGATGCGGCCACCACCGGCCAGGTGGCGGGCCAGGTACAGGCCGCCGAGCCCACCTTCAGCCTGCAACTGGGCGAGGAAGAAATGCGCGGCCTCTACGTGCCCCTGCTGCGCTCGGGTGATCAGCAGCTGGCCGTCCTGCTGCTGCGCTCCTTCGACCAGGCGTTCGAGTCCTACCGCACCCTGCGCCAGACCCTGGGCACGTTGACCGTGCTGGGCATCCTGGCCTTTGCCCTGGGCAGCGTGCTGACGGCGCGCCGCATCAGCCGGCCGATCAAGACCCTCGCCGATTCGGCCGAGCGCCTGGGGGCCGGCGACTACGCCACGCCGGTGGCCCAGGATGGCAGCGCCGACGAGGTGGGCGATCTGGCACGCGCCTTCGAGGCCATGCGCCAGGGCATCCAGCAGCGCGACGCCAGCCTCAACGAGCTGGCCTTTCAGGACCAGCTGACACGCCTGCCCAACCGCGCCGGTTTTGTGCAGGTGCTCGAACGCTGGTTGGCCGAACATCCCGAGGCACCCTGCGCGGTGCTGACCTTGGGCCTGGACCGCTTCAAGCATGTCAACGATGTGCAAGGCCATGATTTCGGCGACCTGCTGCTGCAGAAAGTGGCACAGCGCCTGCAAGCGCTCTTGCCGGCCAGCGAAGACGCCCTGGCCCGGCTCAACGGCGACGAGTTTGCCCTGCTGCTGAGCCAGGCCGATGAAAGCGCAGCCCTGGCCCTGGCCGATGCCATCCATCGCGATTTCGAACGCCCGCTGCGCATCAAGGACCAGACCGTGGATCTGAGCGCCGGCATCGGTCTGGCCCTGGCGCCCGCCCACGGCCGCGAGGCCAAGCAGCTGCTCAGCCGCGCCACCCTGGCCATGTTCGAGGCCAAGAAGCGGCAGAACGGCAGCGTGTTCTACAGCGCCAGCCTGGACGCCGGCAGCCAGGAATCGCTGTCCCTGCTGAGCGAACTGCGCCACGCCGTGGAGGCCGGCGAGCTGCGCCTCTACCTGCAGCCCAAGGTCGATCTGCAAAGCGGCCGCATCATCAGTGCCGAAGCCCTGGTGCGTTGGCAGCACCCCGAGCGCGGCCTGGTGCCGCCCATGCAGTTCATTCCCTTTGCCGAACAGACCGGTTTCATCCGCGCCCTGACGGCCTGGGTGATCGAAGCCTCGGCCGCCGCCTGGGCGCAGGCGCGCGCGCAAGACCTGGCCCTGCGCATCAGCGTCAACCTGTCCACCCGCGACCTGCTGGACCAGGACCTGCCGGCCAAGATCCAGGCCATGCTCGATGCTCACGGCGCGCGCAGCGATGCGCTGTGTCTGGAGATCACCGAGAGCGCCATCATGGATGACCCGCAACGCGCCCTGCACACTTTGCAGCAACTGCAGGAGCGCGGTTTCAAGATGTCCATCGATGACTTCGGCACCGGCTACTCCTCGCTGGCTTATCTGAAGCGCCTGCCCGTCCATGAACTCAAGATCGACAAGAGCTTCGTCATGGCCATGGAGAGCGATCTGGGCGATGCCAAGATCGTGCGCTCGACCATCGAGCTGGCCCACAACCTGGGCCTGAGCGTGGTGGCCGAAGGCGTCGAAAGCGCCAAGGCCTGGCGCCTGCTGGCTGCACTGGGCTGCGATGAGGGTCAGGGTTATTTCATCGCCAAGCCCATGCCTCAAGAGCAGTTCCTGGATTGGCTCAGGGCCTGGCGTGCCCCCGAAATCGGCAGCATCGGCGCCGACACCATGCTCAGCCAGCTCGACTGAGCACCGACCTGAATCTCAGGGCGCCACGCGCTGCAACTCCATCACAAAGCGGCTGCCCTGCCCCGGCGTGCTGTGCACGCTGATGCGACCACCGAGCAGGCCGGTGACGATGTTGTGCGCAATGCTCAGGCCCAGGCCGCTGCCACCGCGGCCGAACTTGGTGGTGAAGAAGGGCTCGAAGATACGCTCGCAGACCTCGGCCGCCATGCCGACCCCATCGTCCTGCACCCAGAGCTGCACGCGCTCGGCGTCCAGCGCCTGCGCGCCGATGTCGATGCGGCCCGCCTCGCGCCCCTCGAAGGCATGAGCCATGGCGTTGTTGAACAGGATGATCAAGGCCTGACCAAGTGCGCCTGGGTAGCTGTCGAGCTGCAGCTGAGCATCGATATGCAGCTGCCACTCCACATTGGCTCGGCGCAGCTGCAGAGACAGGGTCTGCAGGCATTGCTCGCACAGCTCGCGCAGGGCGAACTCACGGCGCTGCTCCGAGCTGCGGTCCACCGCCACCTGCTTGAAGCTGCTGACCAGGGTGGCCGCCGTCTGCATGCTGCGGTTGATGACCTCCAGGCCATCGCGCGTGCGGTCGGCATAGCGCTCCCAGTCCGAGCGCTTGAGCACTTTCTGCTCCACCTGCTGGGCAAACTCGTCGGTGGCGCCGAGCAAGGTGCTGGCGATCAAGAGGCTGTTGCCGATGGGTGTGTTCAGCTCATGGGCCACGCCCGCCACCATGGCGCCCAGTGCGGCCAGTTTTTCCTGCGCCATCAGCTGGCGCTGCAACTCGCTGACGCGCAGATAGGCGCCGGCATTGTCGAGCGCGATGGCGATGTAGGAGCACAGGGTGCGGAAGATCACCTGCTGGCGTTCACCGTAAGCATCGGCACGCGGCGACTGGATGGTCATCACCCCGATCACCCGGTCGCCCACCGCCAGCGGCGCGAACAACAGGCTTTGCAGCTCGCTGGTGCCCGGCACCTGCTCACCCAAGCCTTCGTCGGAGGGGCGGTTGAGCAGGTACTCGCGGCGCTCCTTCAGGCAACGCACGGCCAGCGAGCGCTCCGAGCTCATCGGGATCGGCGGGTCGATGAAGGGCTCACCATCTTCCATGCCAAATGCGCAGTAGAGCTGGCTGCCACTCTCGTCAAGCAGATAGACCGACATGCAGGGCGCATCCAGCAGCGCATGGATGTGGCGCTCCATCACATTGAAGACGCGGTCGGTCTCCAGCTCGTTGGTGATCTCCTGGCCGATCAAGCCCAGATGCTGAAGCACCTCGTGCGAGTCGCGCAGCAGCTGGAAGCGCGCCGCCTCGGATTCGGCCAGGCGGCGCAGATGCTCGCTCTCGGCGCGGGCACGCTCTATCTGGTGGTGCACCTGCAGGGCGCTCGAGCGGCGCGAGGTTTCCTCGCTGAAGCTGCGCTGGCGCAGCTCATTGGCCCGCTGCGCCCAGTGGTAGGCCTGCTCAAAGCTGCCTTGGGCGGCGGCTGCCTTGGCCGCGGCATCGAGCAGGCGCACCTGAGGCGTGTAGGCCTCCAGGCCATCGGCGCGTTGCAGGGCACGTTGGTACCAGCTCAGGGCCCTGCTGTCCTGCGGCGAGCGTTGCACGAGCTGATCCTCGGCCTGATGCACCTCGGCCAGGGCCCAGAGCAGGTCCACCTCTTTGTCGGGCTCATGCTGCTGCTCGGCCATGGCCAGGCCTTGCTCGGCCTGCTGGCGCGCGCTGAGCAGATCGCCTTGCAACAAAGCCGCCCGGGCCAGGCCGATGCTGGCATCGGTGAGCAGATCGCCCGAACCCGAGGCCTCGGCCAAAGGCCGGAGCTGGGAAAACGCAGCCAGCGCCGCGGCGCCTTGCTTGGAATCGAGCTCGGTGCGGCCCAGGTAGGACAGGGCCAGGGCACGCGTGCGCGACTCCGGCGGCAGGGCCTGCAGCTGCAGGCACTCTTGCAGCAGCTCGCGCGCATCGCCCAGCTGGCCCAGGCGGCGCAAGGCCTCGCCGGTGTGGGCCAGGCACAGCGCAATCAGGTTCGGCCAGCGCGAGGCCCGGGCCAGGTCCAGGCCGCGGCGCAGCCATTCCATGGCCGTCTGGAAATCACTCATCTTGGTGTAGGTGTGTCCAAGATTGGTGGCCAGGGTGATGGCGCGGCGGATCTGTCCGGTGCGCAAGCCCAGCTCGAAGGCTTTGGAGTGGGCCTGGATGGAGGGCAGGTAATGGCCGCTCATGGCCGCCAGCAGGCCACGGAAATCCTCCAGCGCGGCGCCTTCCATGCTGGGCATGTCGGCACTGCTGAGGGGCAGGCGCCCGCCCCAGTCGCGCTCGGCCTGCATGGGATCGCCGAACACCTCGGCCCGGGCCAGGTTCGCCTCCAGCAAGGCGATGCGGTGCGGGTCACGGGCCTGGCCTGCGCAGGCGATGGCGCGCCGCAGTTCTTCCTTCAGGCCCCCGGCATCGCCGCGATCGGCCGCAAAGTAATGGCGCAGCCAGTGCAGATCGGCCAGGCCCGCCGCATCGGCCAGGCCGGCGAAGACCTGACCGGCCTGGTTCATGTGCAGCTGGGCTTCGTCCATCTCGGCGAACAGCAGGTGCGCTTCGGCGCGCAGCAGGCTCAGGCGGCCGCGCACCGCCATGCGCTGGGGCTCGTGCCACTCGGTGGCGCTGAGCAGGCCCTCGACATCCTGCGCCAGCTCCAGCGCCCGCAGGGTGTCGCGCTGGCGCAAGGCCCAGGCCAGCAGCAGGCGTTCCTGCAAGGTGTCCAGCACGGCGCCCTGGGCCAGGGCCTGTTCCAGGGAGGCAACCGCAGCGTCAGTGGCAAAGAATTCCATGGTGTGACGCTGCGTTCGATCGAGAGTGAGGGAGGGATGAAGTGTCAGTAGCCCTGGCCGCGATCCACCAGGTGGGCCAGGGCTTGGCCCGCGCGCAGAGCGGCCAGATTGACCCGCACCTGCGGCACGGCGGTGCGTGGGTCGGTCTGCGCCGCGCAGTGCGGCAGCACGGTCACCTGGGGGTGAGGCCAGAAGGGGTGATCGGGCGGCAGGGGCTCTTGCTGAAAGACATCCAGCACGGCATGGCGCAGATGCCTGCGGTCCAGCGCCGCACCCAGCGCGGCTTCATCGACATGGGCGCCGCGCGCCAGATTCACCAGGCAGGCACCCGGGCGCATCTGCGCCAAGCGTTCGGCCGAGAAGAAGCCTCGCGTCTGCGGCGTCAGCGGCAGCAGGTTGATGACGATATCGGCCGCAGCCAGGGCCTGGGCCAGGCTCGCCTCTCCCTGCCAGATCTGCACCCCCGCCAGCTCACGCGGGCGGCGGCTCCAGCCGTGCACGGCGTAGCCCAGGCCGGCCAGGGTCTGGGCCGTGCGCCCGCCCAGCTCGCCCAGACCCAGGACCAGCACCGTGCATTCGGCCGCGCGCAGCTGCGGCGGCGCCTGCCACAGCGCCTGGCGCTGCTGCACCTGCAGCTCGAAAAAACGCCGGTGCAGCGACAGCACCGCCCACAGGGCCGTGTGCACCATGGCCTCGTTCATGGCCGGGTCCACCATGCGCGCCAGCGGCACGCCAGGCGGCAGGCTGGGGTCCTGCAGCAGACGATCGACGCCCGCCCACAGCGATTGGATCAGGCGCAAATTCGGCAGCCCGCTCAGGGCACCCGGCTCCGGGTTGGCCACCACGGCCACCTCCACCGCCGCCGCCTCGGCGGCATTGCGCGGCGGATGGAGCAGCCATTGCTCCTCGGGCATGGCCTCGCGCAGCAACTGCGCCCAGCGCTCACCCTCGGCGGCCGACCAGCGCCCGCTCAGCAAGACGGTCATTGATCCTTGTCCTCCAGCGCCTCGCACAAGGCCATCAAGCCGGCGCGCAAGGTGGCGATACGCACGGCATGGCGGTCGCCGCTGAAATGCTCCTGCCAGACCTTGGTGACTTGGCAGCCGTGGACCAGGGCCAGCCAGACCGTGCCCACGGGCTTGTCGGCGCTGCCGCCGGTGGGGCCGGCAATGCCGGTGACGGCCAGGGCCCAGTCGATCGGCGCATGGGCCAGCAGGCCGCGCGCCATGTGCAGGGCCACCTCGCCGCTGACCGAGCCATGCAGGCCGATCAGCGCCGCCGGCACGCCCAGCAATTCGGTCTTGGATTCATTGCTGTAGCTGACTACGCCGCGCTCGAACCACTGGCTGGAACCCGACAGGCTGGTGCAAGCCGCGGCAATCAGGCCGCCGGTGCAGGACTCCGCCGTGCCCAGGCGCTCGCGGCGCTGGATCAAGGCCACGGCAATGCGGTCGATCAGCTCTTGCTCTTCAGGAAACAGCATGGGGCACCTCCGACAGTTTCGACTCGCAGCAAGCAGCTCTGCTGCATGGGATCAAGCCATGAATGCGCGCCACAGCGCGATCACGACAAGCGTACATCCGGCGGCGACGAAATCGTCAAACAAGATGCCGAAACCCTGGGCCCAGCTGACAGCTTTGCCACGCTCGCCCTTGAAGAGCTGGTCGGCCCAGCGCACCGGCCCTGGCTTGGCGGCATCGAAGTAGCGGAACAGGCCGAAGGCCACCGCCTGGCCCCAGAAACCCGCCGGCATCACCAGCCACAGCACCAGCCAGAAGGCCAGCACCTCATCCCAGACGATGGCGCCGGGGTCAGGTGTTGCCAGATGGCGAGCCGTCATGGTGCAAGCCCACCAGCCCACCAGGGTGCCGCCAGCCAGCAGCCAGGCCCAGCTGCGGTCGCTCATCCAGGGGTTGAACGCCAGAAAGGCCAGCCAGGCCCAGAGCGTGCCCACCGTGCCCGGCGCCTTGGGCGAAAGGCCGCTGCCGAAGCCCAGGGCGATCCAATGCGCCGGGTTGGGGAACATGAAACGGGCCGTGGCCCGGCGCGGCACCAGGGGCGCGGTGAGGGAGGCGGAAGGGTCGCTCATGGGGTTTTGAAATGGTCAAAGCTGCTGAAGGCCGCCGCGGACAAGGCCAGGCCGGCGGCATCGTGCAAACGCAGGCCCGGCTCGGCCTCGATGGCGCCGATGCGCTGCACCGGCGTGCCGCTGGCCGCCGCAGCAGCCGCCACCGCCGCACGCCCGGCCGCATCGCTGGGCGCAGTGAACACCAGCTCGTAATCGTCGCCACCCGCAAGACCGTACTCGCGCTGCAGGGCCAGGTCTTGCCCCGCCAGCACGGCGCTGCGCGGCAGGGCGTCCACGTCCAGCCGGGCGCCCACGCCCGAGGCCTTGAGGATGTGGCCGAGATCGCCCAGCAAACCATCGGACACATCGATGGCGCTGTGCGCCACGCCGCGCAGCGCCAGGCCCAGCTGCGCCCGTGGCTGCGGGCATTCCATGGCGCGCCGCACCTGCTCGAACTCGGCGGCCGAAGCCAGGCTCGCCTGGCCGCGAAACACCTCCAGCGCCAGCCGCGCATCGCCCAGGGTCTGGCCGGAAACGTAGACGTCATCGCCCACCCGCGCGCCGCTGCGCAGCAGGGCTTGGCCGCGCGGCACCTCGCCCATGACCGTGATGCAGATGTTCAGCGGCCCGGCCGTGGTGTCGCCGCCGACCAGGGCAATGTCATGTGCCTGCGCCAGCGCGAACAGGCCCCGGGCAAAACCGCTCAGAAACGTTTCGTCCACCCGCGGCAGGCTCAGCGCCAGCGTGAAGGCCCGCGGCGTGGCGCCACAGGCCGCCAGATCGCTGAGATTGACCGCCAGCGCCTTGTGCCCCAAGCGCTCCGGCGCCACGGTGGACAGGAAATGCCGCCCCTCGACCAGCATGTCGCTGGACACCAGCCACTGCATGCCCGGCGTCGGGTTGATGACGGCGCAGTCATCGCCGATGCCCACCGGCACGGCATCGGCCGAGGGGTGGCTCTGGCTTTTGAAATAGCGCTGGATCAGATCGAATTCGCCCATGGGCGGGATTGTCTCAGCGCCAGCGCCAAAAGCTTCAGCGCGCACACCCCCCCGCCACCCGCGGCAAAAAATGCGTGTTCAGAAAGTCCCGCGCCAGGTTCAACTTCCGCATCGGTGCGCTGTGGCCGCCCTCGATGGCAGTGTGCGCATGCGCATGAGCAAAGCCGCTGCGCTGCAGGGTGGCCATCATCTGCTCGGACATGGCTTTGGAATCCCAGAGTTCGTCCTGCGTGGCCGAGAGGAAAAAGACCGGGCCGTTGATGCGCTCGACCGGGATGCGCGCGCGGGCCATGGCGGCGCTGTCCTGCATCATCAGATCGAAGACCTTGCGCTTGTCGCCGGCGATCAGGGCCGGTACCGCAGCCTCGCTCAGCGGCACAAAGGGCAGCTCCTCGCCCTGGTCACTGAAGGAGCTGGTGTCAAAGCTCTCGGTGTGGCCGACAAACACGGCGCTGCCCGGCACCACGGCGGCCACGGCCTTGATCTCGGGGCTGCGGCTGGCCAGCAGCAGGGCCAGCTCCGCGCCCTTGGAGCCACCGATCACGGCGATGCAGCGCGGCTCGATCTGCGGGCTGCTGTGTGCGGCTTTGACGATGGCTTCACGCACGCCTTGCAGATCGATGCGATCGAGCTGGGCCGGGATGCCTGGCAGACCGAAATAGGCGAGCGCCAGCACGGCATAGCCGTCGGCCAGGAAACGTTGGCGCATGGCCTCGGCGCGCGGGCCGGCCCAGGCATTGCCGCCCTCGGCGCCACCCAGGGCCACGAGCAAGGGGCGCTTTCGCGAGGACTCGGCCTCGCCAAGGTAGAGCTGGCTCTGCACCTGGCCGTGATGAGCGGGCCAGGGCGCTCGCGCAGTGCCGGGCTGCGGCGAGGCCGCTTCGGCCGCTCCGGCCCACACAGCGCCGAGCCCCTGTGCCAGCAGCAGCATCGGCAGCATCACACGCCAGGGCTTGAGCAACATCCTCGTCATCTCCATGATTCGATCTCCATGATTCGAGCGCCTTGCGGCGCACAGCCGACGGCAGCGCACGACGCCGCGCAGCGGCCGTACGCCGATGAACGACTTGGCCAGGGCCCGGGCGATCAATCCCCGGCTTGGCGGAAAAACACCTCATCCACCCGCTTGCCGAAGACCTCGGCGATCTTCATGGCCAGCTCCAGCGAGGGCGCATAACGCAGGCCCTCCAGGGCAATCACGGTCTGGCGGGTGATGCCCACGGCCTTGGCCAGGGCTTCCTGCGTCATCTCGCCATGCTCGAAACGCAGGCGGCGGATCTGGTTGGCGATGGGCTGGGTGGACGGTTGACCGACGGCCATGGCTCAAGCCCCGCCCGGCTGCACATCGCCTTGCAGCTCGCGCGCATCGCGCCAATAGGCCAAGAGCTGGGCGGCATACTGGGCCAGGCCGGCAAACATGATGAGATTGAGCAAGGTGTTGGCGATCAGCCAGTGGGTGAAGCGCTCCATCCAGGGCTTGGGTGCGAAGCCCAGGGCCAGCAGAAAAACGGCCAGCAGCCCGATCAAGGTGGAATAGCCGACCCGGTTGGCCAGGGCATCGATTGCGCGGTCGCGTTCGTCCAGCGCCTGAGACTGCCCCTCGTGCAGCAAGGCCCAGGCGATGGCGCCGCAGGCGAACATGACCCAGCTGTCATAACCGCCCGTCCCGCCGGTGGTGCGATGAACTTCGGAACCCGGCGTCATCAGCACCACCGCGACAAAACCGCAAATCAGGGCGCTGCCCGCCATGTACAGCCAGGCGCGCCGCTCGGCCGCCGAAGGGTCGCGCCCCTGCACGGCATCGCGCTGCCAGCGCCAGCGGGCCCACAAGGCCGAGAGCAGCAGGATCAAGCCGCCCACCCAGCCGTCGCGCAGGGGCACCGGGTTCCAACCCGCCGCCAAAGCCGCGCCCAAACCCAGAAAACCCAGGAGAACCAGCAAGATCTTGATCATGGCCTGAATGCCCGTTAAAGCCGACACAAAGTAAACTTTACCGTACATCATGTTCGCTTTGCAATACACCCGGGATCACGAAGTAGCGGCCGGCAGGGTGTGCCGGCCGCCTCCAAAGGCAAGACTGGGAAGAGCAGAAAAGATGGGAAGGGCGGACGCCAGTCTGCCTACAGGCTGGGCGGACGTTGCGCCATGCCGCTTTCACGCAGGCGCAAGCGCGGTTCATCGCGCCACAGGCTCAGGTCGCGCGGCACTTCGGCCGGCGTCAGGTCCTGCGCCTCGACGGCGCCCAGATAGCCATCGCGGCCCTGCGCCTTGGCGGCGTACAGCGCCGCGTCGGCCAGGCCCAGCGTGGCCGGCCAGTCCCAGGCGCGCGGGCGCTGCGGGTCGAGCGGGAAGGCTGCAAAGCCGATGGACACGGTGACCGCCACCGTCTGGCCAAAGCCAATGTCGAAGGGCTGCTCGCGAACGGCGGCACACGCACGCGCAGCCAGATCGGCCGCATCCTCGCGGCTGGTTTCGCGCACCAGCACCAGCACCTCTTCGCCCCCCCAGCGCACCAGAGAGTCGGTGGTGCGGAAGACGTGGCGCAGGCGCTCGGCCAGGGTCACCAGCACAGCGTCGCCAGCGGCGTGACCATGCACATCGTTGATGCGCTTGAAATGATCGAGGTCCAGCAGCATCAGCACCAAGTCGCTGTCGGGGCCGGGCAGCAGGCTGGCTTCCCCGGCCTCGAAGCGGCGCAGGCACAGGCGCAGATCATCCTGCAGGCGCAGCTCCAGATAGCGGCGGTTGCGCAAGCCCGTCAGCGCATCGGTGAGGCTGGCCTCGCGCAGCTTGGCCGTGCGCTCGTCCACCAGGGCTTGCAGCTCGGCCTCACGCTGGCGCAAGAGCCGGGTGCGCCAGCGCACAAACCCCCACACCGCCAGCAAGACCGCCGCCCCGAAGCCCAGGCGCGCCCAGACGGTCTGCCACCAGGCCGGCAGCAGCTCGATGGGCAGCTCCAGCTGGGTGGGGCCCCAGAGCGTGGGATGGGCGCTGACCCGCATCTGCAAGGCATAACGCCCTGGCTGCAGGGGGCCGAAACTGGGGCTGCGGGCACCCGGGTCGACGCTGGTCCAGTCGCTGTCCAGGCCCTGCAGGCGGTACTGGTAGCGCAGGCGGCCGGGGTCGGCATAGTCCAGGCCGGCGAATTCGACGCTGAAGGTGCGCGTGCCGGCGGGCAGCTGCAAGCCTTTGAGCAGGCCGCGCTGGGGGTCTTTGACGGCCAGCGGATTGGCTGATGCATCGGCGGGCCGCGCCGGATCAGCCGGCGGCGGCGAGTAGGCCTGGCCATTGACGCGCAAGGCGCTGATCACCAGGGGCGGCGCGCCGGTGGCGGGCTCGAACAGCTCGGGCCGCACCTGCAGCAGGCCGCGGCTGCCGCCGAACAGCAGGGCGCCGCCCGGCAGCTCGGTGCTGGCGAAGAACCAGAAGCTGCCAAAGGCTGCACCCTCGCCCAGACCGAAGTGGTCGATGCGGTCGGTCTTGGGGTCGTAGACGGCCAGCTGGCTCCAGATGCGGCCACGCGAGTCCTCATGGAGATTGCCGCCGAACACGCCCTCGGTGCCCAGGCGTTCGCCAATGCGGTCGAAGCGGGCCCGGCCCTCGGCATCCCAGCCGCGCAGGCGGTGCAGGCCGGCCACCGGCGTGTCCAGCCACAAGCTGCCATCGCGGGCCTGCAGCAGGCCCATGACGATGGGGCTGGCCAAGGATTCACCGGGCGACTGCGGCACCGGCTCCAGCTGACCCGGCAGGCCGCCGGCCGGCTCGCGGAACAAGCCCTGCTGGCCGCCCACCCACAGCTGCGGCTGCGCTGCGGCAGTGCCTGCTGCAGGCGGTGCCTCGATCAAGGCATGGACCCCCCCGTGCAAGGCCTGCCCGCCCACCAAGGCCACGCGCAGCAGGGCCGGCGCCGTGGCATCGGGCAGGCGGTACAAGCCCTCCTGCATGCCCAGCCAGACCTCGCCGCTGGCGCGCAGCAGCAGGCGCTGGGCACGGCCGCCATCGAGCGGCCAATCGCGCAGCAGCCGCCCCTGGGCGGAGCGGTGCTCGAGCCGGCCCGCCGAGGCCATCCAGAGGCTGCCATCGGGCGCTTCGGCCAGGGATTCGACCACGCTGCCGCGCTCGCGCGGCCAGACGCCCAGCGTGGCCAGCTCCCGGCCCGGCCGGCCGTCCAGTCGCACCACGGGGCCGCGCTGGGTGGGAGCCAGCACCTCGCCATTGCGCAAACGCAGCAGGGCGCGCACATCGGGTTCAGTCAGCGGACCGCTGGCCTGCGAATCGGGGCCGCGCACGGCCAGGGCCGGGTGGTGCTGGTGGCGTTGCAGGCCCAGGCCGTAACCGCTGACCCACATCGCGCCGCTGGCATCGCGGAGCAAGGCGCTGACGTCATTGCCCGCCAGGCCGCTAAGGCGCCGCGGGTCGTGGCGCAGATGGGCTTCGATCTCACCGCTGGCAGGGTTCACCCAGAGCAGGCCGGTCTTGCTGCCCACCCAGAGCCGGCCGTCACTGGCCACGGCCAGGGCCTGCACCGGGCTGCCCAGGCGCTGCACCCAGCACAGCCGGCCTTGCTCGACCACACCGAGCCGGCCGTCCTGCGTGCCCAGCCAGAGCCGGCCGGCGCGGTCTTCGGCCAGCGCCAGCACCGGCGCGCCGGCGGGCAGCTCGGGCAGGGGCACCGACTCCCACCCGCCCCCCGGCCGCTGCCGGGCCAGGCCTCGCCAGTGGCCGACCCAGACCACGCCGTCCTGCGCCACGCGCAGGGCCAGCACGCGCGCCTCGGGCTCGCCCTGCCACCGCAGGTCCTGCGCTTCGAACTGGCGCGTGGCTGGGCGGTAGCGCAGCAGACCCTGACCCAGGGTGCCGACCCAGACCTGGCCCTGCGCGTCTTCGGCCAAAGCCCGTATCGGTGAACGGATGGTCAGCGCCGGGCCGGTGGCCGGCGCCGGCGGCGACATGGCTTCGACACGGTCTTGGGCGGGGTCGAAGGCCATCAGGCCCAGAAACTCGGTGCCGATCCACATGCGGCCATCGCGGCTGGGGCTGAGCGCACGGACCCAGCCGAGGTTGCGCTGGGCCTTGGTGTCGCCGTCACGTTCGATGGGGCGCAGGCGATAGCCGTCGTAGCGGGTCAAGCCCTGGGTGGTGGCCACCCAGATGAAGCCGGCACGGTCCTGGGCCAGGCTGGGCACGGTGTTTTGCGGCACGGCCACGCTGCGGAACTGCACCTCCAGCGGCGAATTGCCCGCCCAGGCCCCGGCACTCCCGTGCGCAAGCAGCAGCGTCGTCAAGGTCGTCAAGAGCAGCAAGAACAGCGCCTGGCCCAGCGAGGGGGGCAGCAGGCGCGCACAGGACGCGCCGCGGAAAGTGAACAGCATGGTGGAGAAAATTGTAAGCAGGGGCCGCGCATCCGATGCCTGAGGGCGGCCCTCGCCCTGCCATCGAGCACGCAGCATGACACACCCGCGCGCTGCGGCGGCTGCGCCTTCGCACCCCCTGCCTGTCCGCACTTGCGTCCCCGCAGTCCCCGTGGCGACACTGCGGAGCAGCCACCGAACCATTCCCGCATGAAAGAGTGAGAAAAAAAGCTGTGCCCATGCCGCCTCTGAAGTTCAGCCACATCGACATCCTGGTCCACGACCTGGAGCGCGCCTGCGCCTACTACGCCCATCTCTTCGCGGCTCAGGTCTCGCAAACCCAGCTCTGGTCGCGCGACGGCCTGCGGGTGCGCTACGCCATCGTGCGCATGGGCGAGGGCGGTGAGCGATTCATGCTGGTGCAACCGGAGGCCGGGCCCTTGCGCGAGCTGCTGGATCGCCAGGGCGAAGGCACGATCTACCGCCACTGCTACAGCACGCCCGATATCGAGGCGGCCTACGACACCTTGCTGGCCCGCGGCGTGCAACCCGAGGACGAACTGGGCCGGCCGCTGGCCCGCGAACAGCTGCACAACCCCAGCGGTGCCCGCATCCTCTGGCTGCCGCGTCGCTTCGGTCATTTCTCCATCGAGCTGCTGCAGGCCGACGAGCTGGAGCGCTTCATCGAGCAGGCCTTTGCTTCACCCCCGCCCGGCGCTGCCCGCTGAGGGCCAGGCCCGAGCAGGCAATCAAAGCCGCGAAACTGATTGACAGACGCGCGCCCCGGCAGCCCGGGCCGCACCAAGAATGCAGGCATGAAACACCCACCCTCTTCCCACCCCGCCGCGCCTGAGGCCCAGAAGCCCGAAGCCGAGGTCAGCCCCGTGCGCGAGCGCCTGCTGCGCGCCGCCAAGACCTGCTTTCTGACCGAGGACTACCACCAGGTCAGCACCCGCCGCATCGCCGAGCTGGCGCAGGCCAATGTCTCCATGATCCGCTACTACTTCGGCAGCAAGGAGGGGCTGTACGAAGAGATGATCCGCGCCACCCTGAACCCGCTGCTGGAGGTGCTGGATCAGGACCTGTTGGCCACGCCCGAGGGCTTTGGCGCCTACCTCAAGCTCTATTACGACACCATGCTGCGTGCGCCCGAGTTTCCGCGCCTGATCCTGCGCGTGCTGGCCTTGCGCCAGGGCCCGGGCCGGCGCTTTGTGCAACAGCTGCTGGAGCGCGGCCGGCAACGCGGCGCCCAGCGTGTGCAAGGCCTCAAGCAGCAAGGCCTGGCCCTGGCCGACCTGGACCCCGATCTGGTGCGCATGGCCTTTGTCAGCCTGGCCATGACGCCGCTGCTGCTGCGCGAGTTGTTTGAGGAGCAGATGGAGCGCCCCATGGACGCCAGCTTTCTGGACGCCCTGGCCGCCTTCAATGGCCGCCTGCTCAGCGCCGGCCTGTCCACCGGCCGTGTGGCCGCCGCGACGGAGGCCGGCCCATGAGCGCCGCCACAACCTCTGCGCAAGCGCCCCGCCTGGCCCGCCCCGGCCCGGCGCGCGCCGCGCGCCTGTTCGCCCGCCTCATGCGGGCTGTGCAAGGCCTGCAAGCCTGGACTGCCGGCCTGACACCCGCGCCTTTTCGCCTGGTGCAGATTGGCTCGGCCTACTGGCAATCGCGCGCCCTGGGCCTGGCGGCCGAGCTCGATGTGGCCGAGCAGCTGGGTGAGGCCACGCTGCCCATCGAAGCCCTGGCCGCGCGCTGCCAGGCAGCGCCCGAGCTGCTGCAGCGTCTGCTGCGTGTGCTGGCCGCCCTGGGCGTGTTCGAGGAACCGCGCCCCGGCCAGTGGCGCAACAACAAGGGCTCGGCGCCGCTGCGTGCCGGCCGGCCCGACAGCGTGCGCGAGCTGGTCTTGCTGCACCAGCGGCCCGAGATGCGCGCCGCCTGGTTCGACAGCCTGGGCCCGGCCCTGCGGCAAGGGCGCTGCGCCTACGCCCTGAGCCACGGCCGCCCCTTGTTCGAGCACATGGAGCGACAGCCCGCGCTGGAGCACGCCTTCGCCCGTGCCATGGCCCAGGTCGAGGGCCTGACCGGCGCGCCCTGGGTGCAAGCCCTGGACTGGCAGCGCTTCGAGCACCTGATCGACCTTGGCGGCAGCGTCGGCGACAAGGCACTGACCCTGCTGATGCAGCACCCGCGCCTGCATGCCACCGTGGTGGACCGCCCGGCCACGGTGCGCGCCGCGCAGCTGCTGGCCGCGGGAGAGACCGAGCCGCAGCGCCTGCGCGCCCGCGAGCGCCTGCGCTTCCTCGCGGCCGACCTGCGCCAGGAGCCGCCGCCCGCGGCCCGCAGCGCGACCGAGGTCTACTGGCTGAGTGCGCTGTTGCACGGCCTGTCGGACGCCGACGCGCTGCAGCTGCTGCGCGGCGTGGCCCAAGCCGCCGCCCCGGCCGGCGCCACGGTGCTGGTGATGGAGGTGGTGCGGCCGGAGCAGCATCCGGGCCTGGCGATTGCCGGCATGGACCTGCAGATGGCCGTCTGCACCGAGGGCCGCGAGCGCAGCCTGCGCGAATGGCAGGCCCTGTTCGAACAGGCCGGCCTGAGCCTGTGCGAGCGGGTGCCCCTGCCCAGCCTGGCCGAGATCCTCGTACTTCGGCCTGCGACTTGAGCCCAAGCGAGCGGGGCCAGCGGAAACCGGGCAAGTCGGCGACACTGCGGACTCGCCCGCCACGGGTCCCGCTTGTTTTTGCCTGCCCCTTTTGCCAACGGATGTCTGTCTCGCCCTCCTCGCCCCTTGCCCTGCACGCTGCGCAGGCACCGCGCCTCGCCACCCTGGCTAACGGCCTGCGCACGGTCACCATCCCCATGCCCTGGCGCCAAACGGTCAGCCTGAGCGTGTTCATCCGCACCGGCAGCCTGCACGAGAGCGCGCGCCTGAACGGCATCAGCCATGTGGTCGAGCACATGGCCTTCAAGGGCACGGCCACGCGCGACTGCCAGCGCATCAACCTCGATGCCGAGGCCCTGGGCGCCGAGGTCAATGCCCACACCGACAAGGACCACACGGCCTTTCACATCGAAGGCCTGCCGGGCGATCTGCCGGCCTTTGTCGACTGGCTGGCCGACATCGTGCTCAACAGCAGCTTCCCGGCCGAGGAGCTGGAACGTGAGCGGCGCGTGATCGAACAGGAGTTCAGCGAGTTCGAGGACGACCCGACCAGCGTCGCCTTCCAGCTGCTGGACCGGGCCTGCTACGGCGCCCGCCATGCCGCCGGCCGCCCCATCATCGGCAGCCGCGCCAACATCCTGCGCTTCAGCCGCGAGGACTTGCTGGCCTACGCCCAGGCCCAGTACACCGCCTGCAATGTGGTGGTGGCGGTGGCCGGGCCAGTGGACGGCGAGGCCTTCACCCGGCGGGTGGAACACGCCTTCGGCGCCATGCCCACCGGCCAGCCCAATGCCTTGACGGCGCCGCTCTGGCAGGGCGGGCTCAAGGCCCGGCGCCTGGCTGGCAGCGGCCAGTGCCAGGTCTTGCTGGGCTTCGAAGCGCCCAGCCTGGGCGAACGCCTGGACAGCGCCGAGCACCTGCCCCATGTGCTGGCCGCCTCACTGCTGGGCGAGGGCATGAGCTCGCCCCTGCTGGATGAGATCCGCGAGCGCCGCGGCCTGGCCTACCACGTGGCCTGCTCGGCCGACATCCTGCCGCTCTACGGCCAGTTCCTGATCGAGGGCGCCACCGCGCCGGCCCAGGCCGAGGAGTTCTTGCAGGCCGTGCAGCAACTGCTGCAGCGCCAGGCTGACGGCCCGCTGGACCCGGTGGCCCTGGCGCGCGCCCGCAAGCAGCTGCAGATGCGTGCCCTGCGCGCGCTGGAGCAGCCGGCGCGGCGCATGGAGGGCGCCGCCCAGGAGCTGTTCCACTTCGGCCAGCTGCGCGATGCCACGGAGGCCATGGCCCAGCTGCAAGCGGTCACGCCGGCCCAGGTGCAGAAGGTGCTCGAGGGCCTGCTGAGGCCGAACCGACCGCGCCCGGCCGTGGCCCTGGCGGGCAGCGTTCCGCAGCGCGCACGCGCCTGCGCCGAAGCGCTGTTTTCCTGATCGCACAGCCCCCACGCTGCGCTATGCTGCGCCCCGCCCGGGGCTGCAGTTCATGGCAAGCTAGCGCCCCATTCCCACGGACGACCGTGCATCGAGGAGAGGGACTCACCATGAAACCACGGCGTGCTCACGGCTTGCGTGTCATCGGATCTGCGCTGACGCTGATCCTCAGCGGCCTGGCCCAGGCCTCTGGCACCGCGGCGCCCAGCTTGCGCTGGGAGACTCTGGCGCCCATGCCCATCGGCGTGCAGGAGATTTACCCAGCGGTGCATGGCGGGCGCCTGGTGGTGGCGGGCGGCTTGAGCAGCGAGCTGCCGGCCGCACAAGGCCATCTCAGCGATGCGCTGCAGATCTACGACCCGGCCAGCGGCCGCTGGAGCCTGGGGCCCCGCCTGCCCGAGGGCCGCCACCATGCGCAGCTGCTGAGTCTGGCCCAGAGCCTCTACCTGATCGGCGGCTTTGTGCGCTGCGAGGGCGGTGACTGGTGCGCCAGCCGCGAGGTGCTGCGCCTGGACGATGGCAGCGCGCGCTGGCAGCGCCTGGGCGCCCTGCCGCAGGCCTTGACCGAATCCACCGCTTTTGTGCAGCAAGGCCAGATCCATCTGGTCAGCGGGCGCAGCCCCCGCGGCGAGGCCAATGCGCAGTGGGGTGACCATGGCGATGTGGCCTGGCATTGGGTCTACGACGCCAAGGCGGACCGCTGGCGCGCCCTGGCCGACGGGCCCGAGATCAAGAGCAGTGCGGCCGCCCTGGTGACGGGCGAACAGGCCTGGCTGATCGGCGGCCGCCAGTACAACGGCGCCAATCTGCGCAGCGTTCACCGCCTCGACGCGGCCAGCGGCCGCTGGCAGGCCGAGGCGCCGCTGGCCTTTGCCCAGGCCGCCCATGGCGTGGGCCTGCTCGGCGGCGCAGACCAGCCGCTGATCTGCAGCGTGGGCGGCGAGACCGCCGAGAACGGCGGCGGCATGCTGGGACAGGTGCAATGCCGCGCGCTCAAGGAGGGCCGCTGGCAGGTGATGGGTGAGATGCCCGAACCGCGCCACGGCCTGGGCGTGCTAAGCCTGAACGGCCAGCTCTACGCCATCGGCGGCGCGCGCCAGCCGGGCCTGACCCAGACCAGCCCGCGCCTGGATCGCCTCAGCCTGAGCCCCAGCAGCACCCGGCCTTGAGGCGCATCACGCGCCTCAGAGTTCGCGCAGCAGATTGGTCAGCTCCACCGCCGACTTGACGTTCATCTTCTCGAACACCCGCGCCCGGTGCACCTCGACCGTGCGCACGCTGATGTGCAGCTGGTCGGCAATCAGCTTGTTGGGCAGGGCCTGGATGACCAGCTGCATCACCTCGCGCTCGCGCTCGGTCAGCTCGGCCACGCGCTGGGCCATCTGGCCGCGCTGCTGACGCGCCTCGATCGCCTGGCCGCTCAGGGCCAGGGCTTGCTCGATGCGGTCGACCAGACCATTGTCGGAAAACGGCTTCTCCACGAAATCAAAAGCACCGCGCTTGACCGCAGCCACGGCCGTGGGCACATCGCCGTGGCCGGTCAGGAAGATCACCGGCAGCAGCGGTGGCTGCACCACGCCTTGATCCAGGCCGCCGCACAGGCCGCGCTGCAGCAGACGCTCGAACAGGGCCAGGCCGCTCATGCCGGGCATGCGCACATCGAGCAGCAGGCAGGACGGCGCATCGGGCCAGTCACGCGCCTGGTCGGGCCGGGCATCGAGCATGGCCTCGAAGGCCTCGGCACTGCCGAAGCCCTCGGACAGCAGGCGGCGCGAGCGCAGCAACCAGCCCAGGGCGTCGCGCACCACCTCTTCATCGTCGACCAGATAAACCACAGGCAGCTTGCGGCCGCTGTTGTGATGGGCTGTCATGCTCATTGCGTCGATTCTCCTGGCGTGCGCGCTGGGGCCGCCTTGCTTGCATGGCCAGCATTGGGCAGGCTGAAACGGAACTCGGTGCCCCCGGGGGCTTCGCGATTGAAATAGTCCATGGCCCCGCCATGTTGCTCCACCACGGTGCGGCAGAGGCTCAAGCCCAGACCCATGCCCTCGGCGCGGGTGGTGAAAAACGGGGTGTAGAGCTGGCGGCCCACTTCGGGCGGAATGCCCGGGCCGCGGTCCAGCACCGAGATGCCGACCCAGGATGCGTCCACCACAGCGGCGCGCAAGGTCAGCACCCGCAGGGCTGGCGCGGTGCGGTCTTCCATGGCCTGGATGGCATTGCGGCTGAGGTTGAGCAGCACCTGTTCGACCATGGTGCGGTCGCAGCGCACGCGCGGGCTGGGCTGGGGCAGGTCCAGCTCGATGCGGGTGCCGCTCTTGCGCGCTTGCAGGCGCACCAGGGGGAGCACGGCCTCGAACAGCAGGTCGACGCCGATGTCCTCGCGCGCCTGCTCGCGGCGGCGCACAAAGTCATGCACGCTCTTGATCACGCGGCCGGCACGCTCGGCCTGCTCGGCAATGCGCAAGACGGCCTGGCGCACCAGATCCGGGGCCTGCGGATCGGCCGACTCCTGGGCCAGCAAATTGACCGAAGCCGTGGCGTAGCTGGCGATGGCGGCGAGGGGTTGGTTCAGCTCGTGGCTGAGCAGGGAGGCCATTTCGCCCACGGTGGCCAGGCGGGCGGTGGCCTGCAATCGCTCCTGCTGCTGGCGCGAGCGCTCTTCCATGCGGCGCTGGTCGGAGACATCGAGCACGGCGCTCATCCAGCCGGTCTGCTGGCCCTGCGCGTCAAGCAGAGGCGCCTCGAAGATCAACACCGGGAAGCGTTCGCCATTGCGGCGCATGAAGACAGTTTCGAAGCCCTGACGCGGGTCCTGGCCGCCGGGGCTGTTGTCGGCCTTCCAGCGGGCGCTGCGGTCGGCATGGCGGCGGCGGTACTCGTCGACGAACTCGGGCGGCCAGTAAGGCGGCGTGTCGTCCGGCAGGTCGGGCCGCGCACCGCGTCCCAGCAGCTCCTCGGCCTTGAAGCCCACCATGGCGCAAAACGCCGGGTTCACATAGCTGATGCTGCCGGCCATGGTGCGGGCGCGCAGGCCGGTAATCAAGGAGTTCTCCATGGCATGACGAAAGGCCAGCGATTCCGCCAGCGCCGACTCGGCCACCGCGCGCCGCCGGCCATCGCGCGCCAGCAGCAGCAGCAGGGCGAACAGGCTCAGCGACAGGCCCAGCACCAGGGCGGTGGCCAGGTTGGGAATGAGCTTGGGCCGGCCGGTGGTGGCGTCCACCTTGAGCTGCAGGGTCAGGCCCGGCAGATCGACCAGGCGCTCGGCCAGGTAGATGCCGGCGCCGCGCGCCAGGCCGGTGCGCGCCAGCCGGGTGCCGTCACCCTCGACAAAGCTGAGCTCGTGCCCGCGTGCCAGGTCTTGCGTGACGGCTTCTT
Organism: Paucibacter aquatile; assembly: GCF_002885975.1. Lineage (NCBI taxonomy): Bacteria > Pseudomonadati > Pseudomonadota > Betaproteobacteria > Burkholderiales > Sphaerotilaceae > Roseateles > Kinneretia aquatilis. Next base: position 2,521,990 of record NZ_POSP01000003.1, read on the forward strand.
CCAGCAGATGACGCAGGCTCAGCGTGGCCACCAGATGCGACTGCAGCACGCCAGCGCGCATCAGCGGCAGGCACAGATCCGCCACCTCCAGGCCCTCGCCGTCGGGCAAAGGAACGAAATAGCTGCGCGAGTAGAGCTGGGTGCCCTGGCGCTGAGCGGCGGCGCAGGCCAGCTCGGTTTCCAGCTGCAGCTGACCGCGCGCCAGCTGGCGGAACAGGGGCGAGACATAGGGCGATTCGGCCGCGTCCAGCACCTGCAGCTTGGCGTCACGGAACTCGATACGCAGCAGGGTGCGGGTGCGGCGCAGCAGCTCGGCCGCGTCGTTGAGGCGGCGCGGCGCGCTGGTCTGGGGTTGCTGCTCCTGCCAGAGCAGGGCTTGCAGGCCTTGCAAATCCTGGCCGGCCAGTTGCTTGACCCGGGCCGCCACCTCGGCCGCCACCTGGTCCACATGCTCTTGCGCGCGCGCGTCCTCGTAGCTCAGGGTCAGCGCGACCAAGAGGCCTTGCGCCACCACCACCAAGGTGATCAGCGCCCCCCAGAGCACGGCGCGGCGCCAGCTCCAGGGCCGAGCCGCCACATCGCGCGCCGCGGACGCTTCGGCGGTCGGCCGGCCGGCAGCAGCGAGCGGAGGATGGAGGTGGGGGGTGTCGTTCAAGCGCTGCCGCTCCTGGATCGGCCAAGCCCGCACAAGAGGTCCGGGCATCGAGAAATGCGTACAAGCATGGGCTTGCGGGAGTATCCCGGTTGCACCGCCCGTCGAGATGCGCAGTTTCGCGTATCCCGGGGCCCGCAAATGCCCGCACACTTCTCCCGGACGAGACTCCTACAATCGCCGACCGTTTTGCCTGCGGCTCGCGGCAGCAGCAGGGGCGGATTCCTCGCGAATGCCCAAGAAAGCCAGCACCATGCCCACCACCGAACAGAAATCCGCACAGCTGCGTCAAGCAGCGCTGGAGTACCACGAGTTCCCGACCCCGGGCAAAGTGGCGATCGCCGCGACCAAGCAGTTGGTCAATCAGCGTGACCTGGCCCTGGCCTACTCGCCCGGCGTGGCCTTTGCCTGCGAAGAGATCGTGGCCGACCCGGCCAATGCCTTCCGCTACACCTCGCGCGGCAATCTGGTGGCCGTGGTCACCAACGGCACCGCCGTGCTGGGCCTCGGCAACATCGGCCCGCTGGCCTCCAAGCCGGTGATGGAAGGCAAGGGCGTGCTGTTCAAGAAGTTCGCCGGCATCGATGTGTTTGATCTGGAGATCCAGGAGAACGACCTCGACAAGCTCGTCGACATCATCGCTGCACTGGAACCCACCTTCGGCGGCATCAACCTCGAAGACATCAAGGCGCCGGACTGCTTCTACGTCGAGCGCAAGCTGCGCGAGCGCATGAAGATCCCCGTCTTCCACGACGACCAGCACGGCACGGCCATCGTGGTGGGCGCCGCCTTCCTGAACGGCCTCCAGGTGCTGGGCAAGGACATCAAGCAGGTCAAGCTGGTGACCTCGGGCGCCGGTGCCGCGGCCCTGGCCTGCCTGGGCCTGCTGGTCAAGCTGGGCCTGCCCAAGGAAAACATCTGGGTGACCGACCTGGCCGGCCTGGTGTACGAGGGCCGCGTGGAACTGATGGACCCGGACAAGGCCGGTTTCGCCCAAAAGACCGACAAGCGCACGCTCGCCGACGCCATCGAGGGCGCCGATGTCTTCCTGGGCCTGTCGGCCGGCGGCGTGCTCAAGCCTGCCATGGTCGCCAAGATGGCCGCGCGGCCCATGATCTTCGCCCTGGCCAACCCGACGCCCGAAATCCTGCCCGAGGAAGTGAAGGCGGTGCGCGACGACGCCATCATGGCCACCGGCCGCACCGATTACCCGAACCAGGTCAACAACGTCCTGTGCTTCCCCTACATCTTCCGCGGCGCCCTGGACTGCGGCGCGACCACCATCAATGACGAGATGGAAATCGCTGCCGTGCGCGCAATTGCCGAGCTGGCCCAGGCCGAGCAGAGCGAGGTGGTGGCGGCCGCCTACGCCGGCGCCAATCTGAGCTTTGGCCCCGAGTACCTGATTCCCAAGCCCTTCGACCCGCGCCTGATGATGAAGATCGCGCCGGCCGTGGCCCTGGCGGCACAGACCTCGGGTGTGGCCTCGCGACCCATCGCCGATATGGACGCCTACCGCGAAAAGCTGCAGAGCTTTGTCTACGCCTCCGGCACCACCATGAAGCCCATCTTCAATGTGGCCAAGCGGGCGCTGAACAAGCGCGTGGCCTATGCCGAGGGTGAAGAGGAGCGCATCCTGCGCGCGGTGCAAGTGGTGGTGGACGAGGGCCTGGCCCGCCCCACCCTGATCGGTCGCCCGGCCGTGATCGCCGAGCGCTGCGAGCGCTTCGGCCTGCGCCTGCAAGAGGGGCGCGACTACGACGTCGTCAATGTCGAGAACGATCACCGCTACCGCGACTTCTGGCAGACCTACCACCAGATGACCGAGCGCAAGGGCGTGACGGTGCAAGTGGCCAAGATCGAGATGCGTCGCCGCCTGACTTTGATCGGCGCCATGCTGCTGCACAAGGGTGAAGTCGACGGCATGCTGTGCGGCACTTGGGGCACGACGGCCAACCATCTGCACTACATCGATCAGGTGATCGGCAAGCATGTAGGCGGCTGCCCCCGCACCCCGCAGGACGTACCCGTCTATGCCTGCATGAACGGACTGATGCTGCCGGGTCGCCAGGTGTTTCTGGTCGACACCCACGTCAACTACGACCCCACGGCCGAACAGCTGGCCGAGATCACCGTGATGGCCGCCGAGGAAATGGTGCGATTCGGCATCCAACCCAAGGTGGCCTTGCTTTCGCATTCCAATTTCGGCACCAGCGACCACCCCAGCGCGCTGAAAATGCGCCAGACCCTGGCCCTACTGCACGAGCAAGCCCCCTGGCTGGAAGTGGACGGCGAAATGCATGGCGACGCCGCCCTGGACCCGGTCAGCCGCGCCGCCACCATGCCGCGCAGCACGCTCAGCGGCGAAGCGAATCTTCTGGTGCTGCCCAATATTGATGCAGCCAACATCGCTTACAACCTGCTGAAAACAGCGGCCGGCGGCGGCATCGCCATCGGCCCGGTGCTGCTGGGCGCGGCCAAGCCGGTTCATGTGTTGACGCCTTCGGCCACCGTGCGCCGCATCGTCAACATGACCGCGCTGACCGTGGCCGACGCCAACGCGGCGCGCTGAGCGCCGACCCGAGCAGACCCGAGCCAGGCCGCGGCTGCCAACGCCCGGCCCAACGCGAACCCTCCGAGGCACTGCGGCGCGACGCCGAGCCGGAGCGCACTTGCGCACGCGCCGGAAATCGACACCAAGCACGCACCAAATTGGCGCACACAGCCCAACTCGGGCAGGGGAAAGCCCTGAAACGCGCGCCGCTCAGCGCCCTGTCACGCGACTTTTTACAAAAGTTTGTGAGAACTCACCAGGGGTTTTTGACACGTCAAACTGATGGAAATTTGCGAGGCTCCGCAGCTGTGTGCGCACACTCACAAACGCTCTGAACCCACCCATCCCCGAGCTGCCCGCTTGAGGTTTTCGGGCGGTTTCGGTACCATCATGCTTTCAGGAACAGGGTAAACCCGTGTCTTTGCTCTCTTGGCTGCCTCGGCGGCCCACTTGGCGCAACTCTGGCCTCGCAGCGATTTTGCTCGCTGCTGCGTCGATCAGCTCTCAAGTGCAGGCCAAAGAACCGGTCGCCTCGCCGAATCCGTCACTGGAATCGGTGGCCTTGACGGCCTTGCCCCGCGAAGCCCAAACCACGCACCGTCTGATTCTTGCTGGGGGACCCTTCCCCTACGCCAAAGACGGCACCGTGTTCGGCAATCGCGAGCGCATCTTGCCGCGCCAGGCCCGAGGCTACTACCACGAGTACACCGTCCGCACGCCCGGTGCCCGCAATCGCGGTGCCCGACGTCTGGTCTGTGGCGGTTTGCCCCCAACGCGTCCTGATGTTTGCTACTACACCGACGACCACTACAGCAGTTTCAAGCGCGTCCAGCCTTGAAACCCTGCAGCGAGCCGGCGGCGATAAAAAGTTCTGTGACTATATAGGAGGATCGCGACCATGCTTTTGCAGACCGTCCGTCCCAATATCGTGCAGGCCATACGGGCCTACCGCGTAGAGGACTTGATGCACGCCGCACAGGATGCTGGCCAGCATTTTCTGTACGCCAATCTGAGCGAGGCACAGTCCAAGCAGGATGTGCTGGAAGCCATCGCCCAGGCCTTCCTGTTCCCCGCCCACTTCGGCAAGAACCTGGACGCGCTGCATGACTGCATGACCGATCTGGTTCACAAGTCGGGCGCCCAGCCTGGCTTTGTCGTGGTGCTGGAACAGCTGCCCGACAACTCCAAATTCGACCGCGAAGCGCGCGAGCAGTTGCTCGATGTCTTCCGAGAAGCCGCCGATTACTGGGGCGACCGAAAAGTCCAGTTCAGGTGCTTCTATTCTTTTCAGTAGCCCGCTCCCAAGAAAACGGGTCATGGGAGCGGGCTGCTGAAGAGGCCTCCAGCGTTGCAGCCAAGCCGGCCGCGAAGAATTCCAAGGCGGCAGCCAATGCCAACTTCGGAATGAACATGCCGATGATGAGCAGCGCCTTCGACACCGCCATGTGGCTGAGCGCCGCCTGAGCGACATCAAAGTACGCAGAACCGGACTTGCTCACGCAGCGTCCGGTCACAAAAAAGGAGCCCCTGGGCTCCTTTTTTTATGGTCGGCGTCTCGCCGTGGGCCAAAGCTCAGGCGGGCTTGGACAGCTGCTGAGCCAGATCCACATACTCCGCCACCGGCACCTCTTCGGCCCGACGCTGCAGGTCGAAATGGCCGCTGAAACCGCGTGACGTCAGCCAGACGCCCAGGCTGTGGCGCAGCAGCTTGCGGCGCTGCGAGAAGGCAGCGGCCACCATCTCGCCCATCATGACGGTGTCGATGGCAGGCGGCTGGGCGTAGGGCTGCATGCGCACGATGGCCGACATCACGCGCGGCGGCGGGTCGAAGGCCTCGGGCGGCACATCAAACACCGCCTCGACGGCGTAGCGCCACTGCAGCATCACCGTCAGGCGGCCGTAGTCCTTGCAGCCGGGCGAGGCGGCCATGCGATCCACCACCTCTTTTTGCAGCATGAAGTGGTGGTCGACCACATGGTCGACCGCGCCGAGCAGGTGGAACAGGATGGGCGTGGAAATGTTGTAGGGCAGATTGCCGACCACGCGCAGCTTTTGGCCCTTGGCGGCCGCCAGGGCCGCGAAATCTACCTTCAGCACATCGGACTCGATCACATCCAGACCGGGGCGCTGCCGCAGGCGGGCGGCCAGGTCGCGGTCCAGCTCGATCACACTGAAGGACGGGATGCGCTCCAGCAAAGGCAGGGTCATGGCACCCAGGCCCGGGCCGATCTCGACCAGGGCCTCCCCGGCCTGCGGGTCGATGGCGTCGCAGATGGACTCGATGATGTGGACGTCAGTCAGGAAATGCTGACCAAAGCGCTTGCGGGCGATGTGTTGGGCCATAGAGTTCTCGGAGCGCTTCGTCGGTGATCGTTCAATCAATCGGTCGTCAGGAAAAGGCGACCGGCGATCAGTCCAGCCACTCGCGCACTTCGACGTAGGCACGAGCGCGCAGCTCCTTGATCCACTCCTGGTAGGCCTCTTCGTACTTGCTTTCACGCAGGGCCGCTTTGGCCTGCTCGCGCAGTTGCTTGGGCTCGATCTGCACCGTGCGACGCTCTTGCACCTGGATCAGGTGCAGGCCGAAGCGCGACTGCACCGGCTCGGACAGGCCACCCAGCGGCAGGGCATTCATGGCCTGCTCGAACTCCGGCACCAGCACGCCAGGAGCCATCCAGCCCAGGTCGCCGCCCTCGGCGGCGCTGCCGTCTTCCGAGTTGTCCTTGGCCACCTGCTCGAAGCTGGTGCGGCCGGATTCGATGGCGCGCTTGAACTCAGCCAGGCGGCGGGCCGCCACTTCGGGCGTCAGCTGCGCCGAGGGGCGCAGCAGCACATGGCGAACCCGGGTTTGCACGATGGAGTTGAGCGACTCGGCACCCTGGCGCTCCACCACCTTGAGCAAATGGAAGCCTGCGCCGCTGCGCAGCAGGGAGTCGGACACCTCGCCGGTCTTCAAACCCTTGACCTGCTGTACAAAAACATCGGGCAGACGATCGGCCGGACGCAAGCCAATCTCACCGCCGAGTTGCTTGTTGCCGTCCTCAGAGATTTCCTTGGCCACCTTGGCAAAGTCCTCGCCGGCCTTCACGCGGGCAGCGGCGGCCTCGGCACGAGCCCGCCGCTCAGCCACCACGGCTTCAGGGGCGCCTTCGGGCACCGACACCAGGATCTGGGCCAGATTGAGCTGGCCCGAGGTGGTCAGCTGCTCGCGGCGCTTGTCGAGGTAGGCATCGATGTCCCCATCGGTGATTCGGATGCGGGCTGGCACCTCGCGCTCGCGGGCTCGCTCGGTCATCAGCTGGTCGCGCAGGTTCTCGCGGAAAGTGCGGAAATCCAGGCCGTCGGCTTTGAGTCGCTCCAACAGCTGAGGCATGGTCAGCTTGTTCTGAGCCGCGACATTGCCCACCACACGGTCCAGCTCCGCCTCATCAACCCTGGCGCCGGTTTCGCGCGCAAAAGTGACCAGCACCCGGTCTTCGATCATGGCCTCCAGCGCCTGCTTGTGCAGGGCATCCATATCGGGCATGCGGTCGCCACGCTGGCGTGCTTCCTCGCGCAAGCGGGCCTTGCGCTGGATGACCTCGCTGGCCGCCACCACGTCCTGGTTCACCACCACGGCGATGTAGTCGCCGGGCTTGAGATCGGCTGCGCGGTTCTGCGCCACGCCGGGCAGACTCGCCGACAGCAGAGCAAGCGCAAGAGAAATGGATCGAATCGACAGTTCAGTCATAGGTGGCTTCAGTGCTTGCCGAGCGCTCAGAGCTCAGTCGTCGGTAACCGGGAATATTGTCCCTCAAGACCTTGAGCGCATTGGAGCCCAGTTGGGACAAGCCCACCAGCTCCATCTGCAGCATCAAGCGCGTGTTCGTTTCGGCGCGTCCGGTGGACAGGCGCTCTGCGCCGACGCGCAAGACCCAGCAGCCGGCGTCGTACTCAAAGCCCAGCACCGAGTCGGTCAAACGGCGGTCGCGCAGGCTGTACTGGACGCGGCCGGCGCTGTACCAAGCTCCCGAGCAGCTGCTGCCGCCAGCGCCGCGTGAGGCCTTGCCGAACAGCGGCCATTGCCAGGCCAGCTCAACCTGCTCACTCTGCTGACGTGCCAGGCGGTAGGCCACGCTGACGGTCTGGAAGGTGCCGGGCGAGTAGCGGGCACGCAGCACGGCCCGCTCGGAGCGGCCGGTGTCGGAGTTGAACTGCAGGGCGCCATCCAGCCACCACTTCGGGTTCAGGTGGGCCGCACCCAGCAAAAGCAGGTCGGAGAAACGCTGCTTGATCGGCACGTTGTCCGGCGTGATGCGCTGGTCGCGGAACTGGAAACGCTGCACCAGGCCCAGGCGCAAAACTTCATCGCCCTCGTTAGAGTTGACCCAGCGGCTGGTCGCTCCGGCCGTCAGCTGGTGGGCGTCCGATACGCGGTCGATGCCCGAGAACTGATTGGCCGTGTAGATGGAATCGAAGTTGAAATCCTTGGCGGCCGAGTCGAAGCGCGGCAAATGGTCCTGTGCCCGGTACGGCGTGTTGACGTAGAGCAGGCGCGGCTCCAGGGTCTGCGTCAATGCACGGCCGAACAAACGGGTCTCGCGCTCAAAGATCCAGCCATGGTCGAGGCTGAAGGTGGGCACCGAGCGGCCGGTCGAGCGCAGGCCGTTCGTGCCGGGCTGGTCGAGCAGGTACTGCGCCGCATTGAGCTCCACACGCGGGATCAACCACCAGGCCGCGCCGCCCATGGGCGCGCTGGCATGAGCCAGCAGATGGACGCGTTGGCCACCGGCTCGCACCTGGCTGGCGGGAGCCGAGGATGGCAAATCAAAGCGGTTGTACTCAAACTCCACCGCGCCTTCGATCCGGGCCTTGCGCCCCCAGGGGCGGAAGCCGTCGAGCACGGAGTCATCGGCCGCCGTGTTGAGGCGCAAGCCGATCTGCGGCGAACGCTGGTAAGGCGAATCAAAGCGGGTCAGCGGATCCAGGCCCTGCAGGGTCTGCCAATGCTGGACACGGGCGTAGGCATGGGCCTCGCCCCAGGACCACTCGCGGCGGCGGTCCACCTGCACATCGGCCTGCAGCAGGCGCTGGGTCTGGCTCTTGATGCGCTCGGGCAGGTCTTTCCAGTAATCGTCGTCGGAAACATGTTCGGCGCGCACACGGTAGCGCCAGTTCATGCCCAGCTCGCCGTCCTGCAGCACATGAAAGGCCCAGCGCGAGCGCTTGGCCAGGCGGTCGGAAGGCAGCAGGGCCAGGTTCAGCTCGCCGGCATGCTGAGGTTCGAGATAGCGGAATTCGCTGTCCACGCCGGCGCCGCGCCGCGTCATCACAAAAGGCATCAGCGTGGCGTCTCGCTGCGGCGCGATATTCCAGTAGTAAGGCACGCCGATCTCGATGCCGCTGCGCTTGTCCCAGCTGATCTTGGGCGGCAACCAGCCCGATTTGCGCTGACCGGCCAGCGGGAAGCTCAAGGTGGGCGCCGGCAGGATGGGCACGCCGTAGAAACGCAGCACCGCGCCGGTGGCGATGCCCTCATTGGCCTCGAAATCCATGCTCAGGCTGCGCGCGCTGATCTCCCAGGCGCGCTGCGGCTGCCCCTCTTCGACCGGGCAGCTGCTGTAGCTGCCGCCCTCGGCCACCATGTGCTTGGCGTCGATGAAGCGCAGGCGCTCGGCCTGGCCGCTGCCACCGGTTTGCGAGAAGAAATAGCTGGGGTTGAGAAACTCACCCTCGAAACGGTTCACATACAGGCTGAGCTCGGGGCCGCGGAACACGCTGCCCGCCCGGCTGACCTCCACTCCGCCCGTGGCCCGCGCCAGATCATCCACCTGGGCATAGCTGAGGCGCTCGGCCCGCAGCAGCAGCTCGCCGTAGCGCAGCTCGGCCTCACCCTCGGCCACCGACTCCTGGTCGATGCGGGTGCTGACACTGCGTGCGCTCATCACCAGGGCCGGCTTGTGGCTGGCGTCTTCAGCGCCCTCTGCGCCTCGCTTGCCCAGCACCATGGTCGGGCGCAGCTTGACGCCCGCAGCCGACGCTTTGGGAGCAGAGGCTGCCAGGGGCGGCTCGATGGCCTGCGCTTGCGCGCCGGCCCCCAAGCACAGGCTCGCAGGCAGGCAGAGCCAGGCCCAACGCGGCCAGCAACGGGCGACCGCCAGGGTCGAAGGGTTCAGGGACAGGGGGCGCGGCACAGCGTCGGCAGGCGTCGTTAGGTGATGGCAGGAAGACTGAATCGGGGCGCGGCGCAGCCGGCAGGGCACGGCGGCTCGCAAGCCCGGCGCCGAGCCAGCGCTCGCGGTTTGTAAAATCCATTATCCATGAGGCCGCCGCCTGCCACCTGCCGCGGCAGGCCTCGGTCGGCAGGCCCCGGGTCCGTATCGCCGCCCAAGCCTGTTCGGACACCCTGCCGCTCCCTGCCCTTCAACCGACGACCCGCGCCCTGCGCGCCGCCCTCCCCATGACCACCATTGCCTGGCCCAACCCGCAGCGCCGCGACGCATTCCAGAGCTGGCTGAAGCAGTTGCCCACCGAGCTCAGCCTGCAGCCCGCCAGCCTTCGCGAGGCCAATGCCGATGCCAGCTCGCGCCGCTACCTGCGCCTGGACGACGCGGCGGGGCGCAGCTACATCGTCATGGACGCGCCGCCCGAGTCCAACGATGTGCGCCCCTTTGTGCGCATCGCCGCCGAAATGGCGGGCCATGGCCTGCATGCGCCCCAAGTCATCGCGGCCGACGAGGCCCAGGGCTTTTTGCTGCTCAGCGATCTGGGCGCCAGCACCTACCTGCCGGTGCTGCTGAAGGCTCAGGCCGAGGGCGACAGCGCCTCCATCCAGCCCCTGATGCGCGCCGCCAGCCAGGCCCTGGTGCAGTGGCAGCTGCAGATGGACGCCCGCCTGCTGCCCGTGTACGACGAGGCCTTTGTGCGCCGCGAGCTGCAGATCTTTGCCGAGTGGTGCGTGCAAAAGGAGTACGGCCAGCAGTGGAATGAAATCCAGCTGAAGTGGTGGGAGCACAGCTGCCAGGTGCTGGTGCAAAACATGCTGGAACAGCCGCAGGTGGCCATGCATCGCGACTACATGGTGCGCAACCTGATGGTCTGTGGCGAACAAAGCCCGGGCATCCTGGACTTCCAGGACGCGGTGCGCGGCCCCATCGCCTACGACCTCGCCTCCCTGCTGCGCGATGCCTTCATCTCCTGGGACGAAGAGCAGGAACTGGACTGGGCCATCCGCTACTGGGAGCAGGCGCGCAAGGCCGGCCTGCCGGTGAACGAGGACTTCGGCGAGTTCTGGCGCCAGGTCGAGTGGTGTGGCCTGCAGCGCCACCTCAAGATCCTCGGCCTGTTCTGCCGCCTCAAGCACCGCGACGGCAAGCCGCGCTATGCCGAAGACCTGCCGCGCCTGTTTGCCTATGCCATCAAGGTCAGCACCCGCTACGTGCAGCTGTCACCGCTGACCCATCTGCTGCAGGACTTGCAGGGCGGGATGGTGGATACGGGTTTTACTTTGCGGTGAACGGGTGAACGCCTCGATGGTGCCCCATTCACCTCTTCACTTGTTCACCTATTCACTCTCCAGTCACGGATGCGCCGCCATCACCTGCGCCACCGCGGCCGTCAGGCGCTTGCCGTAGGGCACGTGCAGGAACTCGTTCGGGCCATGGGCATTGCTCTTGGGGCCGAGCACGCCACAGACCACCATCTGCGCGGCCGGGAAGCCTTTCTGCAGCATGCTCATCAGCGGGATGGTGCCGCCCTGGCCGATGTAGCCGACCGGCGCGCCGAAATGCGCCTCGCTGGCCTCGTTGAGCGCCTGGCTGAGCCAGGGCGAGAGGTCTGGCGTGTTCCAGCCGGTGGCACCGTAGGCCCCGGCGCGGCCATCGGGCACGAAGGTGACCTTGGCGTTGTAGGGCGCGTTGTCTTCCAGCAAGGCCTTGAGGCGCAGCGCCGCCTCATTGCCATCAACCAGGGGCGGCAGACGCAGCGAGAGCTTGAAGGCGGTGAAGGGACGCAGCACATTGCCGGCGCTCTTCATCTCGGGGAAGCCGTCCACACCGGTCACCGACAGGGTCGGGCGCCAGGTGCGGTTGAGCAGCACCTCGACCGGCTCGGCCGTCATCGGCAGCACCGGGCCGCCGTCGGCCCCGCAAGCCCAGGGCATGCGCTTGTAGACCTCATCCTTGAGGATGGCGGCCGTGGCCTGGGCCTGTTCGACGCGGGCCGCGGGGATCTCGCAGTGGAAGCTCTCGGGCAGCAGGCGGCCGGTCTTGGAATCCTCCAGGCGGTCCAGCACCTGGCGCAGGATGCGGAAGGACGACGGCACCACGCCCGAGGCATCGCCCGAGTGGATGCCTTCGCTGAGCACCTCGACCTTGAGCACGCCACTGACCATGCCGCGCAGCGAGGTGGTCAGCCAGAGCTGGTTGTAGTCGCCGGCGCCGGAGTCCAGGCAGACGACCAGGGAGACATTGCCCAGGCGCTCCTTGAGCACGTCGATGTAAGCCGGCAGGTCGTAGGAGCCCGACTCTTCGCAGGTCTCGATGATGCCGACGCAGCGCGGGCGCGGGATGCCCTGCTTGTCCAGCGCCATGATGGCGGTCAGCGAGGCGTAGACGGCATAACCGTCATCGGCGCCGCCGCGGCCGTAGAGCTTGCCGTCTTCGTACTTGGGGGTCCAGGGGCCGAGGTCGTTGCGCCAGCCATTGAACTCGGGCTGTTTGTCCAGGTGGCCGTAGAGGACGATGGTGTCCTGGCAGTCGGCCTTGGTGGCGGGCACTTCAAAGAAGATCACCGGCGTGCGGCCTTCGAGGCGGATCACCTCCAGCTTGAGGCCGGCCACTTTCTTGCTCTCCACCCAGCTGGCGGCATCGCGCAGCACCTTGTCGATGTGACCGTTGGCGGCCCATTCGGCATCGAACATGGGGCTCTTGGCCGGGATGGCGATGTACTGGGTCAGCGCCGGGACGATCTCTTCATCCCAGACGCGCGAGGCGAACTCGCCCAGGGCGCTGGCCTGATCGGGCTGCAGGGGCAAGGAAGGGTCGCGAGCGTTCATGGTGGTTTCCTGCTGCTTGTGGCGGAGAAGCCTGCAAGTTTAGGCCAAGGCCCGTTCGGCCCGCTGCCGCCGGGCCTGCCCTGCGCCCCAAAAAAGAAATGCGCCCGAAGGCGCATTGCGGACCTAGCGGAGTGGAACTCAGGCCGGCTGGCGGCGGCGCCAGGCCACCAGGCCCACGAGGCCAGCGGCCAGCATCAGATAGGTTGAGGGTTCCGGTACGGCGGCCACGGTGTCCAGGGTGCGGCCGTTCAGCTGCACGGTGATGTCACCCAGATTGGAGTTCAGGAACAGGGCGTCCGAGAAGCTCAGCGCGCTGCTGCCCACGGCCGTCACATTGAAATCGATATGCGCCAGCACACCGCCGCCGTTGGCGCCGGGCACGGCGCTGAGCAGGGTGTTGGCGATGTAGCTGATCTGGCCCGCGGTGTTGTCGATGGTGCCAGTGCTACCAAAGGTGCTACCGGCCGTGCTCAGGAAACTGCCTTCCGTCACACCCAGCACTTGCAGGATGGCCGGATTGAAGTTCAGGCTGAACTGGTAGCCGTAAAGATCGCTGATGCCGGAGACCAGGATGTCGATGCCGACGGTCGAGCCCTGCACGGCCGGGTCCGGCGTGGCGACGATGGACACGCTGGGATCGGCCCAGGCCTGCGAGGCCAGGGCGCTCAGCACCAGGGCTGCAGCGGCGCTTTTCTTCAAATTCATCTTCTTCATCAGCATCAATTTCTCCTCGGACCTGGGGCCCACTGTTCTGGCAGGTTCGACCAGCTCGTACCCTTGGGTGGGGCTTCGCCTAGCACGACCGCTCCCTGGCGGAACTGTATTGGGATGAACGGAACGTGACGTTCTTCGTGATCCGAAGTCTTTCATCAGCGCGAGGGCTTCGATACGGGGGGATTCCCCAGCCCCTGTGCGCACACCCCCTGTTCAAGGCTCAGGGTTGAAGTTCAGGCGCGCTTGCAGGGCCTGCATGGCGGCCTCCAGACGCAGCAAGGCGGCGGGCTCCAGACCGCTGCGGCAGAACACCTGTTTCACTTCGGAACCACGCTCCACCTGCCAGTTCACCCAGGCGCCATCGCGGGTGTCAGGATCGTCGTAGCTGTCCGACAGAGCGAAATAGCCCTGCTCCTCGAGCATGGCAACCAGAGCCTCGAAGTCCGCCCGTGCCAATGTGGCACGCGAATGTCGATCCACGCCGCCCAAGCGTGCCTTGCCGATCAGCGTCAACCTGGCTGTGCCATTGCGATGCAGGCTCAAGCGGCTGCTATTCGCACAAGTCATGCAATCACGTTCCAGCGTGATCACCTGAATCGGGGGGGAGGCCCCATCGCGCGGGGCTTCTCCCGCCCCGGCCGCCCCTTCGGCCACCACGCCGCAGCACAGGGCCAGCAGACACAAACGCCAGGGCATACCCGGCCGGCGCATACGCACACTCATGAGGATTGACCCTCTATACAGCTCAAGAGCTTGTCATCTATCTTCGTGCACTTGTTCACGGGCTGTCGCATGGCCGGTCCTCGGAAATCTTGCGTTACTGAGTTTTCGAGGTGGATCGCACCCGCGCATCACCCCCACGAACCCCAGCCAGTTTGCCCCGAAAAAGGACATCACATGAAACTGCCTCCGTCTTCCCAGCTCCGCCGCCAACGCGGCAGCATCCTTGCCTTGAGCATGGCCTTGGCCGGCACCATTGCCGCCCCCGCCGCTTTGGCCGCCCCGGCAGCTCGCAGCAGCGGCCTGACCGCCAGCGCCAACCAACCCACCGGCGCCTTCTGGCAAGAAGCCAAGGTCAGCAAGGCCAAGGTCTCGGCCAAGGGCGCTGTGCCCTATGTCCAGCCCACCAAGTTCCGCGCCACCACGCTGGACCGCAACGGCATGGCCGCCTTCGCGGCCGGCGCGCCGCTGGAGCGCACCACCGCCGGCCAGCTGAGCCCGCTGACCATCTCCCTGCCGCACCCCAACGGCGGCTTCCAACGCTTCACCCTGGTCGAGTCGCCGGTGATGGAGCAGGCCCTGGCCGACAAGCATCCCGAGATCAAGACCTACGCCGGCCGCGGCATCGATGACCCCAAGGCCACCGTGCGCATGGACATGACACCTCATGGCCTGCACGCCTCAGTGCGCACGCCCAAGGGCAACTGGTACATCGATCCCTACTTCCACCAGGACGACAGCGTCTACGCCAGCTATCACAGCCGCGATCTGCCCAAGCCCAGCAACAGCCTGCGCGAGCCCCTGCTGAATGAAGCGCACATTGACCTGACCCGCGGCTTCTACCATGCGGGCGATGCCGTGGAAGTGCGCGGCTTCGGCTTCGTACCTGGCGCCACCGTGACCATCACCGTGCGCAACCCCGAGACCGACAGCAGCGCCCGCCAGACTTTGACCGTCGTGGCCGATCAAGAAGGCACGGTGAGCACCTCGGTGCAAGCCGATCCTTCGCGCAACCTCGGCGCCTACGAAGTCAGCGCCAGTGACGGCCACACCACCGCCACCGCCGCCTACCATGTGGTGGATGAGTCGAAGAGCCCCACGGCCGCTTCGGGCACTCAGCTGCGCACCTATCGCCTGGCCCTGTTGTCTGACCCCGGCTATGCCAACTTCCACGGCGCCGCCAATGTGACGGCCGCCAAGGTCACGCTGATCAACCGCGTCACGCAGGTCTACGAAGACGAGACAGCGATCCGTCTGGTGCTGGTCGCCAACAACGATGCACTGAACCTGAACACTGCCGCGCAGTTCTCCGACCCCAACGGTCCTTGCGGCGGCACGGCCTGCTTCCCCTCGACCAGCGTCAGCTGCACCTCGGCCACCCTGACGCGCACGCGCCAGGTCATCGGTCTGCTTGTGGGCGCCAGCAACTTCGACATCGGCCACATCGGCGTCGGCGCCGGCGGTGGCGGCATCGCCAGCCTCGGCGTGGTTGGCGGCAGCGCCAAGGCACAGGGCTGCACCGGCCTGCCAACACCCGTGGGTGACGTGTTCGCCGTGGACTATGTGGCTCACGAAATGGGCCACCAGTTCGCCGGCAACCACACCTTCAACGGCGTGAGCGGCAGCTGCACCGGCGGCAACCGCAACCCAGGCACCTCGGTGGAGCCGGGTTCAGGCTCCTCCATCATGGCCTACGCTGGCATCTGCAGCACCGACAATCTGCAGCCGCACAGCGACGCCTACTGGTCGCAGCGCAGCTTCGATGAAATCATGGCCTACACGACCAGCGCCGAAACCGTGATCAGCGAAAGCCAGATGGCCGTGCTGCGTGGCTTCAATGCCAACGGCCTGCAATTCCAGCTGCGCTATGCCGGCAACACCTCGGCCGCCATCGTCCGCGGTACCAACTTCACCACCTCCGGCATCAAATCGGCGCTGGAATCCATGCCGGGCTGGCCCAGCGGCGGCACCGTCACCGTCAGCTCGCTGACCGACAACGCCTTCACACTGAGTTTCGGCGGCACCCTGGCCGGCACCAACCTGCCCACTGTGGAGCTGGTCAATGCCTCCGCCGGTGTGACGGGTTACGTAGGCGAAATCGCAGCGGGCGGTCAAACCAACCGCCGCGGCAACCAAAGCGCAACTGGCAACAGTGCGCCGGTCGTCAACGCCCCGGCGGCCTACACCATCCCGGTGCGCACGCCCTTTGCCCTGACCGGCAGCGCCAGCGATGCCGAAGGCGACACCCTGACCTATCTGTGGGAACAAAACGACCGCGGCGCCGCCACCGGCACCGGACTGCTGACCAATGGCAAGACCAATGGCCCGCTGTTCCGCCAGTTCGGCCTGCGCGCCGAGGTCACCGAAGCCGACACGGTCAAGTACAACTCGCCTGGCGAGAACCTGGTGTCGAGCAACCCGACCCGGGTGTTCCCGGATCTGGCGCAGATCCTGGCCAACAACACCAATGCCGAAACCGGCGCCTGCCCGACGGTCTCCGGCACCGCCACGGGCGCACAGATCGACTGCTACTCGGAGTACTTGCCGACCGCAGCGTACGTCGGCTTCGCAGGCACCAACGCCAGCCCGGCCTCGCTGAACTTCCGCCTGACAGCACGTGACGGTCGCGGTGGTGTCAGCAGCGCCAACACCCAGCTGGTGCTGGCACCCAATGCTGGCCCCTTCCTGGTGACCTGGCCCAACACGGCGCAACAGCTGAACAGCGGCACGGCCTACACCGTGACCTGGAGCGTGGCCAACACCGATGTGGCACCGGTCAACGCCAGCCAGGTGAAGATCAGCCTGTCCACCGACGGCGGCTACACCTACCCGCATGTGCTGGCCGCTGCCGTGCCCAACAACGGCAGCCGCTCGGTCACCCTGCCGGTGCTGGCCGCAGAGAAGGCCCGCATCAAGGTGGAAGCCGTGGACAACGTCTTCTTTGACGTCTCCAACGCCGACTTCAGCATCAAGCTGTACGGCGATGCCAACGGTGACGGCAGCATCAGCTGCGCCGACCTGTCCATCGTGCGCGCCTCCCTGGGCAAGCGCGTCGGTCAGCCCGGCTTCGACCCGCGCGCCGACATCACCGGCGACGGCGTGGTCGACATCCGCGATATGGTGGCCGTGTCCAAGAACGTGCCCCAGTCGGAGACCTGCAACAAGTAAGTCTCCTGCCTCGCTCAGCGCCGCAGCCCTCGGGCATGCGGCGCCTCAAGCCAGCCAGCCCCGCACTGTCTTCAGGCGGGGCTTTTTTCATGCGCGCTTCATGCCGCCCTCACCTCCGCCAACAGCCGTGCCCACTCAGGGCAAGAAAAAAGGGCCTTGCATCTGCAAGGCCCTTGTTGTTCCTGAATCGAGTGCGCCGGTCAGGCGGCCGGTGGCGCTGTGTCGACAAAGCTCGGGCGGGTGCTGAGCTTGTCGAAGTGGCGAGCCAGGTGGGCATGCTCGCTGCGCCAGTCGAGGGCGGGAAAGCGGAAATCCAGATAGCCCAGGGCGCAGCCCACGGCGATGTCGGCCAGCGAGAAATGCGTGCCCGAGCACCAGGCGCGCTCGCCCAGGCCCTGGTTCATGGCCACCAGGGCGGCGTGGACCTTGCCCATCTGGCGCTCGACCCAGGCGGCGCTGCGCTGCTCGGGCGTGCGGCCGGCCCAGTGTTCTTCCAGGCGGGCGGCCACGCAGGCATCAAGCACGCCATCGGCCAGGGCCTCCCAGGTGCGCACCTCGGTGCGCTCGCGGCCGCGCTCGGGAATCAGCTTGCCCACGGGAGACAGGGTGTCCACGTACTCGACGATCACACGCGAGTCGAACACCGCGCCGGTGATCGAGTCCTGGCCTTCCATGACCAGGCAGGGCACCTTGCCCAGGGGATTCATCTTCAGAATGGCGTCACTGGCCCAAACGTCTTCGAGCAGGAACTGATAGTCGAGCTTTTTCTCGGCCATCACGATGCGCACTTTGCGAACGTAGGGACTGGTGAGTGAACCGATCAATTTCATAGCGTGTACAAGCCTCTCGGATTCATTCTAGCCATGGGACTGTTGCAGCAAAGCCTGTACAAACCGGCTGGACTCGGGCAGGCAAGGCAGGCCATGAGGCCCACAGCATCGCCGCGCGGCCTGCGAACCGAGCCTCGGAAATAACGGTAAAAATGCCGCCACCAGAAAAGCCGCAACACCAGAGAGGGAGCGCGACATGAGCGCAGCAGCCGCACCCCACCCCATGCCCGGCGAAACCGCCGCGCACGAGCGCCAGCAAGCCTTGCAAGAGAGCTTCGGCAGCCAGGCCGGCGGCGTGGCTGCGGTGTTCTCGAGCAAGGCGGGCGACTATCTGGCCGCCCGCCCCAACTACCCTGCCGAGCTGCTGCTGCACCTGCACGACCGGCTGCCGGCAGCGAGCGCGGGCCTGGGTCCACAACAGGCCCATGTGGTGGATCTGGGCGCGGGCAGCGGGCAGTTGACGGCCGACTTGTTGCAACAGGGCTTGCGCGTGACAGCGGTGGAGCCCAGCGCGGACATGCGGGCTCTGGCCGTACAGCGCCTGGGCCAACAGGCCGGATTCGCGGCGAGCGCAGGCACGGCCGAAGCCACCGGCCTGCCCAGCGGATGTGCCGACCTGATCACGGCCGCCCAGGCATTCCACTGGTTCGAGATCGAAGCCGCCCGGCGGGAATGCCTGCGCCTGCTCAAGCCCAAGGCCGAAGTGGCCTTGATCTGGAACGACCGCCGCAGCGAAGACCCCACGCAAGAAGCGCTCGATGCCTTGTTTGACGAATTTGGTGGCGCGCGCCGACAGGCGCAAAAGCAGCATATGAACCGCCAGGGCGATCTCCATGAGCGCGCCGGGCTGGCCGCCTTCTTTGCAGGCCCCGTGCCCGCCAGCCGACACTGGGACCACGAGCACCAGCTGGATTCAGCGGGCTTGCTGAGCCTGGCGTTCTCTCGCTCCTACATTCCAGCCCGAGACAGCGCGGAGGGTCAGGTCTTGACCCAGCGCTTGGGCGAGCTGTTCGCGCGCTTTGCGCAGCAAGGCCGCCTGACCATGAGCTACCGCTGCCTGGCCATGATCGGTCGGCCACATGGTTGAAGCCGGCCCCAAGATCACCGCGCTCCTGACGTTCCCCCTTCCCTCCCTGTGACCCAAGTGCCATGAACCCACAAGCGATCCACGAACACAACTCGGCGCCTCTGAGCGCCCCCACCCGCGCCCTGCACTGGATTCTGGCGCTGGCCATGATCGGCCTCACCGCCGTGGGCCTCTACATGGCCGAGTTCGAGGCCTGGGCGCTGTATCCCATCCACAAATCCATCGGCCTGCTGGTGCTGCCCCTGGCGCTGGCGCGCGCGGCCTGGCGGCTGAAGGAAGGCTGGCCGCCCGCTGCCAGCCCGGCCACCGCCCTGCAGCAAACCCTCGCGAAAGCGGTCCATGGCCTGCTGCTGCTCTGCACCCTGGCCATGCCCATCAGCGGCATGACCTTCTCGGGCGGAAGTGGCCACGGCTTCGGCATCTTCGGCCTGACCCTGATGCATCACAACGCAGACCCGCAACGCCCGGGTGAGGTCTTGCCCTTGCACGAGGGCCTGAGCCAACTGGCGCAAAGCGTGCACAGCGCCCTGGGCTATCTGCTGATCGCCCTGCTCTTGCTCCATGTCGCGGGCGCGCTCAAGCACCATCTGCTGGACCGCGATGCCACCTTGCTGCGCATGCTGGGCCGCAGCGAGCGCTGAACCCCAGCGGCGCGGGCGATCGCGCGCAGAATGGCGGGCTGACGCGCTGCTTTTCTGCGCCCCTCTCTGATTTGTTGTCGCATGTCCTCTTCGTCCCTCGCCCGCCGCCGCCTCTTCACGCTATGGGGGTTCTCTGCCCTGGCGGCCCCAGGCCTGTTCCTCACACCCGCTGCGGCCAAGCCGGCCCGCCCAGCGGCCGCTGCTGATAGCGCGCCGGCCTTTCAGCTACCCGTCAACGCCCGCCATGCCCTGGTGCTGGAGAACGGCAGCGGCAAGGTCTTGATGGCCAAGGATGCCGACACCCAGGTGCCCATCGCCTCTCTGACCAAGCTGATGACGGCCATGGTGGTGCTGGACACCAAGGCCGACCTGAAGGCGCGCATCCGCATCCAGCGCGAGGACGTGGACACCCTCAAGTACAGCCCATCACGCGTGCCGGTGGGGGCACAGATGACACGCGGCGCAGCGCTGCACCTGGCCCTGATGTCTTCGGACAACCGCGCTGCCGCCGCCCTGGCCCGCACCCTGCCGGGCGGACTGCCGGCTTTTGAGCAGGCAGTGCGGGCCAAGATCCGCGCGCTGGGACTGACGCGCACCGAAATCGCCGAGCCCACCGGCCTGTCCGCCCGCAACCGCTCCACGGCGAGCGAGATGGCCAAGATCACCGCCGCCGCCGCGCGTTACCCGCAGATCAGCAAGCTCAGCAGCGACCTGAAGGAAAAGGTGCTGATCAACGGCCGGCCGGTCGAGTTCCGCAACACCAACCGCCTGGTCGGCCGCAAGGGCTGGGACATCCGCCTGTCCAAGACCGGCTACACCGAAGAAGCCGGTCGCTGCCTGGCCTTGCGCATGAAGGATAAGGCGGGCCGCGATGTGACCCTGGTCTTGCTGGACGCCGATGGCTCGGCCGAGCGCCTGGCCGACGCGGCCAAGATCCGCAAGTCCTTGGAACGAAGCCCCAAGAACGGTTGAGCCCCCCCCCCGACGAAAGCGAAAGCCCTGCATGAACCCCAGCACGTCTTCCAGCCAACTACCCGCCCGCCGGGTGCTGCTGCGCCCGGTCACCGAAGATGACCTGCCACGGTTGGCGGCCCAGGCGGGTGATCTGCGGGATCGCACGGAGTTCGAAGGCTCCATGCTGCGCAGCCCGCAGTTCTTCAAGAAGCGCTTTGCCGAAGACGGCTTCTCCAGCAACGAGGCCGAGCGCCTGGTCATCTGCGAGGCCGAGAGCGGCGAGCCGATCGGCTCTGCCTCGCATTTCCTGGCCCACCGCTACTCCAGCGCCCGCGAGCTGGGCTGGAAGATCGACGACCCCGCCCGCCGTGGCCAGGGCTGGGGCACGGCCGCCGCGCGCGCCCTGATCGACCATGTGTTTCATAACTTCGAGGTCCACCGTGTCTGCGCCGCGCTGGCGCCGGGCAATCTGGCTTCGCGCCGGGTGGCCGAGAAAGCGGGCTTGCAGTTCGAGGGCCGGCTACGCGGCGTGATCTTCATCAACGGCCTCTACCTCGACAGCGAGGTCTTCGGCCTGCTGCGGCCGGAATGGCTGGCGCGCCGCAGCTGAAGCTGGCGCGCGCCCTCGGGCAGACCCTGTCCCTCTGAAGAGGGAGCGGCTTGCCGCCCCGCCAGCGGCCGGGCACACTGCCGGCGCTTCGCGCGCGCGAGGCTGCAAACCAGGAACAAGCGCCTTCGCTCGAAAGGCCGCACCGAGGGAGAGGACCCGCCATGCTTGAACTGCCCGACGCCGCCTGCGTCCACGCACCCACGCCCGTCGCCGGCGCGGCGGCCCGCCCGCAGACCCTGAAGATCCAGTTCACCGGCAGTGGCAGCGAGTACTTCCGCATCTGGATCGTCAACCTGCTGCTGACCCTGGTAACCCTGGGGCTCTACCTGCCCTTCGCCAAGGTGCGGCGCCTGCGCTACTTCTACGCCAACACCCGTGTCGGCGGCCAGGCCCTGAGCTTTCATGGCCGGCCCTGGCCCATGTTCCGCGGCTTTGTGCTGCTGCTCCTGCTGGGCAGCGCCTACGGTCTGGCCGGTCATTTTTCGCCGGTCGCCGGCGTGCTGGCTTATCTGCTGCTGTGTGCGCTCTGGCCGGCACTCTGGCGCGCGGGCCTGCAGTTCCGACTGGGTAACACGCGCTGGCGTGGCCTGCGCCTGAGCTTTCAGGGCGATCTGGCCGGTGCCTACAAGGCGGTGGCGCCGCTCTACATCCCCGCCATGATGTTGATGACCGGCAGCGCCTGGCAGGCCTGGAATGACCCCATGGACCAAACAGGGCCAGGTGCCATGGTCGGTATGGTGGGTTTACTCGGCATGGTCCTGCTCAGCCCCTACTTCATGGCCCGCATCAAGCGCTACCAGCATGAGGGCTACGGCTACGCCGATCAGCGCGGGCAGTTCCAAGTGGGCGCGGGAAA
The DNA here is from genome assembly GCF_002885975.1 of Paucibacter aquatile. Taxonomy (NCBI): domain Bacteria; kingdom Pseudomonadati; phylum Pseudomonadota; class Betaproteobacteria; order Burkholderiales; family Sphaerotilaceae; genus Roseateles; species Kinneretia aquatilis. The sequence continues at coordinate 2,543,810 of NZ_POSP01000003.1, forward strand.
GTTCTACGGCCTGGTGCTCAAGGGCCTGCTGCTGTCCCTGCTGCCCCTGGCCATGGCCATCGGGATAGCCGTCGGCCTGGTGATGCTGCTGAAGCCCAGCGGAGCGGTGAATCCAGCCATCGGCCTGGGCATCGCGCTGTTGGCCTATCTGCTTTATTTCATGATGATCGGACCCTACTTCTCTGCCCGCATGCAGAACCTCGTCTGGTCGGGTACACGCAGCGAGCGTCTGGAGTTCCACAGCCGACTGAGCTTTCGCAGCCTGCTCTGGCTGACCCTGGTCAACTGGCTGCTCACCGCCCTGACGCTGAGCCTGTACCGCCCCTTCGCCGCCATCCGCACCGCACGGCTGCGCCTAGAGGCCGTGTCCCTGGAAGTGCATGGGGATATCGAAGCGTGGCGCGCGCAGGCGCAAGAAGCCCACAACGATGCCAGCGGCGAGGCCGCCGGTGACTTCTTCGGCTTTGACATGGGATGGTGAGTCCGCCCGTATCACCCCCGTCCTGGCGCGGGGAGCCGCGTCTGCGCGCGCAATGGTTTGATGGCCGCAGCGCCCAGGCCCAGCCTGTCTGGGCCTGGCTTGGCGAGGACGGACGCTGGCTGTGTCTGCAAGCGGCGGCAGACCCTTCGCATGCGCCCCCAGCGGCCGTGCTGGCCTGCCATGCCGCACGCGAGGTGGTCTGGCCCGAACGCCTGCGCCATGGCGAGCGCCAGGCCCTGCTGCCCGACGGCAGCATGCTTTGCGAGGACCCGGCCGACGAGGGCCGCCAACGCTGGGATGCCTGGGCACAGGCCTCCGGCCTGCGCGACAGCCTGACCGTGCGCAGCATGCGCAGCTGGCGCCTGGTCGGCGTGAGCGTGCTGCTGAGTGCGGGCCTGCTCGCATCGGCCTGGGTCTGGGGCATCCCCTGGGTGGCGCAAGCCGGTGCGGCACTGATCCCCAACGCCGTGGAGCAGCAGATCGCCAGCGAGGCGCTGGACCATGTCGACCGCATGTGGCTCAAGCCCAGCACGCTGAGCGAGGCGCGGCGAGAAGAGATCACACGGCGCCTGGCCGCGGCCGTGCGCCGCGACGAGATCCTGCGTGCCGGGCTGGAGCCGCAGGCCACCGCCTTGCCGGCCTACCGCCTGCATTTCCGTGCCGGCCCCAAGGCCCTGGGGCCCAATGCCTTTGCCCTGCCCGGCGGCGACATCGTGCTGACCGATGCCTTGGTCGAGCTGGCCGAGGGCGAGCCCGACATCATCACTGGCGTGCTGGCCCATGAGCTGGGCCATGTGCGCCACCGCCACGGCATGCGCCTGGTGCTGCAGGCCGGCATGGTGGCCGGCGTGAGCGGGCTGCTGGTCGGTGATTTTTCGGCCCTGCTGGCCGGCTTGCCGGCCTGGCTGGCCCAGGCCGATTACTCGCGCGAGTTCGAACGCGAGGCCGATCTGCACGCCCGCCAGATGCTGCAGGCGGCCGGCATCTCGCCGCGGGTGATGGTGCGCTTTTTCGAGCGCCTCGATGCCTATCAAGAGCAGCAGGGCCGGGACAAGTCGCCCTTGCCCATGGCCTTCGCCAGCCATCCGGCGAACGCCGAACGCATCGCCTTCTTCAACGCGGCGCCTTGACGAAACAGCGCCGCGCTGAAAGCGCACTCAAGGCCGCACGAACACCACCGCCGTGCGCGCCGGCAGGCTCAGCACACCGCTGGCCGCATCAAAACTGGCCTGGCGCGCGCGCGCATCGGCTGCACCCACTGCCAGATGCACCGGGTGCAGCTGCAGGGCATGGCCGAGCAAGCCTGGCACCGTCAGCTGCTTGGCCTGCTTGTCCACATTGATGGCATAGACCAGTTCCTGGAAACCGGCGCCGGCATAGCCCTGGCCGTCGATCTGACCGATCAGCACCGTGGCTTCCTGGGCGGAGCCGGTGTTGTGGAACTTGAGCCGGGCCTTGATGTCCGCAGCGCTGCGCAGGCGCAAGAGGCTGCTGCTCTTGCGGATGGCCAGCAGGTCGCGGAAGACATCGCGGGTCCAGGCGATGTCCGCCGCGGCAGGCTTGATCAGCGGGTCGGCCAGCAGCGGGCGCAGCAGCGGCCAGTTGTCGCCGTTGTCGCGCTGCGGCGGCAGGCCGACGCCGAAGTTGTTGTCGGCATAGCTCCAGTCCAGGCGGTTGAACCAGTCGCCCGAGTCATAGCTGTTGCGGTCCATGGACTTGCTGCGCAAGGTGTCCACGCCGGCATGGAAGTAGGCCACACCCTGGCTGAAGGCATTGATGGCCATGCCCAGCGCCTGCACGCGGGCACGGTCTTCTCGGCTGGTTCCGGCGGGCAGCTTGAAGACGTTGTTGTCGAACAGGCTGGTGTTGTCGTGGTTCTCCACATAATTGACCACCTCACCGGGCTCCAGCACATAGCCGGCCGGCAGGCCGCCGACATTGATCTGCTCCAGGCGCAGGTTTGCATCCCAGCTGGTCTGCAGCTCGTAGCTGCGGATGGAGCCGGCCAGCGAGGCCTTGATCTGGTCGCCATGCCACATCAGGTCGCCCCGGGTCTTGCCGCCGCCGAAGGCATTGGCGTCATAGAACAGGCCGTTGATGAAGCCCTGGTTGGCGAACTGGTTGTTGCCGCTGTCGAAGGAGCTGCCGCCACGCACGGCGTCGCGGATGAAGGGGTTGAAGCTGCCGATGCCGGTGCCGTTCAGGCCCAGCATATCGGCCTGCACAAAGCGCGCGCCATTGGCCACCTCGCCAAAATTCCAGCCCTCACCGAGGATCTGCACCGGGCGGCCGCTGGCGCGTTCGACGGCGGCCTTGAGATCCACCATCACCGAGCGCGGATGGTGGCCCATGATGTCGAAGCGCAGCGAGCTGATGTGATAGTCGCGCACCCAGACGATGGCCGAGTCGATCATCAGCTTGGCCATCATGCGGTTCTCGGCCGCGGTGTTCTCGCAGCAGGTGGAGCGCTCGATGCCGCCGCTGGCATTCAGGCGGTGGTAGTAGCCGGGCACCACCTTGTCCAGCACCGAGGCGCTGTTCAGGCCGGAGGCGCTGGTGTGGTTGTAGACCATGTCCATGCCCACGCGCAGGCCGGCGGCGTTGAGCGCCTGCACCATGCGGCGGAACTCGACGACGCGCGCGGCCGGGTCGGCCACACTGCTGGCATAGCTGCCTTCCGGCGTGGTGAAGTGGTAGGGGTCATAACCCCAGTTGAAACAGTCGCTGCCGGCCGTGGCGCTGACCAGGGCCTGCTGGGCCTCGCCGTCGGCGCTGCCGCTGGGATTGGGCGTCACGCAGCCTTTCTCGGGCACGCTGGCGATGTCGAAGACGGGCAGCAGATGCACATCCGTGAGCCCGCTCTGGGCCAGGGCGCGCAGATGCTTCATGCCGTTCGAGTTGCTCTCGGCAAAGGCCAGGTACTTGCCGCGCTTGTCGGCCGGCACGGTCGGGTCGTTGACCGAGAAGTCACGCACATGCAGCTCGTAGATGCTCATGTCCGGCGTGGCCTGCACGGTGGCGGGCGGCTGACTGGCGTCCCAGCCGGCGGGCTTGAAGCTGGCGCTTTGCAGATCGGCCACCACGCTTTGCTGGCTGCCCAGGGTCAGGGCCAGGGAATAGGGGTCGGTGACCAGGCTGCGCACCAGGCCGACGCCGCGCACAAACACCGTCACGGCATAGCGGTAGCTGCGGCCGTTCAGCTCACCGGCCAGGCTGGCGCTCCAGGCGCCGGTGGCCGGGTCGCGCTGCAGGTCCACCGTCTGGCTGCGGCTGAGGAAGGGGTTGCTGCTCGGTGCGGTGACGACCACTTGCACGGCCTGGGCCGTGGGCGCCCAGAGCTTGAACTGGGTGCGGCCGTTCTTCACCGTCGCGCCGTAATCGTTCACCTCGGCGGCAGCGCTGTAGAGGTCGTCAAGCGCGCCGGCGATCTGCGCGGTGCTGGCGTTCTGCACCTGGCCGGCTGCGTTTTCCTGCACCAGCACCAGCTGCTGGGTGTGCAGCTGCGGCAGGCGCGGCAGATCGGCCTCCCGCACCTGGAACACACCGCCCGCCGCCACGTACTTGAAACGCAGGGCCTCGGCCGCCGGCACATTGCCGCTGAAGGCATCGAGGGTGATGGCGCCATCGGCACCGCTGACCGGTGCATCCTTGGCCACCACGATCTGGCCGGTGGCCGAGTGGTAGAGCTTGACCACCGTGCCGGCCGGCGCGGAGGCCGCGAACACACGCGGCCATTGCAGCAGGCGGCGGTTGAGCCAGACGGCGCGGGCGTCGCTGCTGGAGACCGAGCGCAGATCAGGCGGTGCGGTGTAGACGGTGGCGTCCTGCTGCACCAGCCAGATCTCGCCGACCTGGTTCTGGATCTTCAGGCCGGCGTAGTCGACGCGGATGTTGTTGTCGCGGCCGTCCTTGTCGTTCTGGTTCGGCGCCATGCCGTGGATGATGAACTCCAGGGCCTTGCGGCTGGCATCGTCGCGCGGGTTGAGCACGGGGATGTCAAAGACGATCTCGCCCGCGCCGGCCGCATAGCCCGGCATGGCGTTGAAGGCCACGGGCGCACCCCATTGGTCGATGGGCAGGCCGGCCGGCAGCGCGGCGACATTGAGGCCGCTGCCGTTCCACAGATGCAAGCCCCAGCTGCTGTAGCCACCGTCGAAGCGCTGGTAGTGCACGCGCACGGTGTGCAGATTCGGCACAGGCAGGCCCAGCGGGTTGCTGGTGTAGGTGACGTTGTCACCCTCGACGCGCCAGATCTCGTTGGCGCCGGGCTTGAGCACATAGCTCTGGTCGGCACCGCCCCAGTCCTTCCAATCGCCCTTGTGCAGCAGGTAGCCGACCGTGCCACTGTCGGCGGCCAGGGGCACGTCGTAGATGGCGCCGAAGTCATCGCTGCCGCTGGCGTTCCAGCCGCCGTTCCAGGCCGGGCTTTGCGCCGCACCCCAGCTGTGCAGCTGCCAGCCGCTGGTGTCGCCATCGGCACGGCGGTAGTGCACGCGCAGCGAGGTGCCGGCTTCGGTGGCCACGCGGGCGGCAGCAGCCTTGACACGGCTGCTGGGCTGCACGGCGGGCGTGGCGGGCACCGAGGGCACCGGGATCAACACCGTGGTGTTGGCATCGATCACCCGCGGGCCGGCGCCGGCCAGCCCCTCGGGGGCCGCGGCCGTTGCAGCGGCCGCGGCCTGGCTCATCGTCGAGGGCCCCGCCTCCTCGGCCTGACCGCCGCCACAGGCGCTCAAGACCACGCAGGCCAGGCCCACGCAAACGCCGCGGGCCTGATGAGCCAACCACCGGGCCGCGCGGGCCCATTCCAGGTGCATACCCATGTCTGTTCTTCCTTGCGTTCGAGGAGAGCCGCGCGCAGAGCATCGGGCGCGCCATCTGGCCGCTCACTCGCCCTCGCACCGTGCGCCCAGCACCGGGCCACGAGCGTGGCTGGTTCAGGCAGCGCGATGCTAGTGAAGTAAAACTACATTCGATAGCTGGTGGTTTCCCGGTATTTATTCACGATGAAAACAATATTTGTAGTCAAAGTACGAGATCAAAAGCGCAAGCCGCGGCAGCGACTCGACGCCACGCGGGCGGCAGGCACGCGGTTTTCATCGCCCTGTCATCGCCGGTTAAAATCTGCGGGTTTTTCCTGAGCCGGTGGCGGCGCGCGCCCTTCTTTGTTTGACGACGGGTGAGCGCGTTTCGCTGCAGCAGTCTGGCCGGCCGGAAGCTCAGCGCCCTCTGCACCTCCCCCTCATCAGCCCTGGCGGCCCGCAGCCGCCCACTGCCATGACCACCCAGTCCAACGCCTCGCTCTCCTCGATCAGCGCCCTCTCGCCCCTGGATGGCCGCTACGCCGCACGCGTGGCGCCGCTGCGCCCGCTGCTGTCCGAGTACGGCCTGATGCACCGCCGCGTGCAGGTCGAAGTCGAGTGGTTCATCGCCCTGTCCGACGCCGGCTTTGCCGAATTCAAGCCCTTGAGCGAAGCCGCTCGCGGCCTGCTGCGCGGCCTGGTGGCCCGCTTCTCGGAAGCTGACGCGCAAGCGATCAAGGACATCGAGAAGACCACCAACCACGACGTCAAGGCGGTCGAGTACTGGCTCAAGGCCCGCTTCGACGCCAGCGCCGAGCTGAAGGCGGCCGGCGAGTTCGTGCACTTCGCCTGCACCAGCGAAGACATCAACAACACCAGCCACGGCCTGATGCTCAAGGCAGCGCGCCAGGACGTGCTGCTGCCCACGGTGGACCGCATCATCGCCAAGCTGGGCGAGATGGCCCATGCCACTGCCGCCACGCCCATGCTCAGCCGCACGCACGGACAGACCGCCAGCCCCACCACCGTGGGCAAGGAGATCGCCAACGTCGTGGCCCGCCTGCGCACGGCGCGCACCCGCATCGCCGAGGTGAAACTGCTGGCCAAGATGAACGGCGCCGTCGGTAACTACAACGCCCACCTGAGCGCCTGGCCCGAGTTCGACTGGGAGGCGTTCAGCCAGCGCGTGATCGAAGGCCAGCTGGGCCTCACCTTCAACCCCTACACCATCCAGATCGAGCCGCACGACTACATGGCCGAGCTGTTCGACGCGACCACGCGCCTGAACACCATCCTGATCGACTGGTCACGCGATGTCTGGGGTTATGTCTCGCTGGGTTACTTCAAGCAGCGCACCAAGGCCGGCGAGATCGGTTCCTCGACCATGCCGCACAAGGTCAACCCGATCGACTTCGAAAACGCCGAGGGCAACTTCGGCCTGGCCAATGCCTTGCTGACCCACCTGAGCCAGAAGCTGCCCATCAGCCGCTGGCAGCGTGACCTGACCGACTCCACCGTGCTGCGCAATATGGGCGTGGCCATCGGTTACGCCGTGCTGGGCTATGAATCCCTGCTCAAGGGCCTGGACAAGCTGGAGCTGAACGAAGCCGCCCTGGCGCAAGACCTGGACAGCGCCTGGGAAGTGCTGGCCGAGCCCATCCAGACCGTGATGCGCCGCTATGCCCTGCCCAACCCCTACGAGCGCCTGAAGGAGCTGACCCGCGGCAAGGCCATCACGGCCGAATCGATCCGCGAGTTCATCACCGGCCTGGAACTGCCCGAAGCCGAAAAGACCCGCTTGCTGGCCATGACCCCAGGCAGCTACACCGGCAAGGCCGAAGAGCTGGCGCGCCGCATCTGAGCCTGAACCGCTCGCGCCGTGCAAAGCCCGCCACCCGGGCTTTCACCGATCACCAGCGCCCTCCGGGGCGCTTTTTTCTGGGTGTCTTTCCGTAGTGTCGTCGCCGCGCCCGGTGCCATGATGCCGCGTCTGCTTGCTTCACAGCGCCACCCCGGGAGGTATCGCCATGCGTCAGCTGCGTCAATGTCTGAGCCTGACTGCCCTGCTGTTGTGCAGCACCGGGCTGTGGGCCCAGAGCTTCAGCAACCTCGACTTTGAGGCCGCGAACCCGGCCGCAGGCCCGGGTCCGGCCCCCGGCCTGCTGAGCTGGGCTGCCGCTGCACCGGGCTGGAGCCACGGCGGAATCGGGGGAAGCGGCGGCAACGGTGACACCGACTACGTCTACCAGGACCTGCCCCATGTCGGGATCAGCCCCTGGTACGCCTTGCTCGATCGCGAGGCGGGCTCGAACGTGCTGCAGGGGCGCTACAGCCTGTCCTTTGCCAGCGGCCATGCCTCAAGCCTGGACCCGGGCTCCGCCTGGGTGCCGGCCTACCTGAGCCAGACCGCCCTGATTCCGCTGGACACACGCTCGCTGCAATGGCTGGGCACAGGCCCGCTGCAGCTGTTCGTGAACGGGCAAGCGCTCACGGGTGTGGCTGGTGCTTCAGCCAATGCCTGGGCCGCCGACCTCTCGGCCTATGCCGGACAGATCGCCGAGCTGCGCTTCCAGAACATGGCCCTGAGTCCGCAAGTACCTGTGACCCTGGACGGCATCGCCTTCTCGACGGTGGCCGTGGTGCCTGAACCCGCTTCGGTGTGGCTGCTGCTGGGTGGATTGGCCGGTCTCATGGGCATCCAGCGACGCCAACATGCCGCACAGCATGCCATGGACTAGGCCCTGCAGCCCGTGCCGCCACCGGGCTCATGGTTCCGGGGTCGGCCCTGGCGGGCCGACTTCCCTGCGCTGCTCGCGCCTCGGGGCTGGCGCATAACTCACTTCGCTCCCTGCGTTCGCTCCGTTCAGACAGAAGCGCCAAGTCAGAACTTGAAGCGCACGAGTACGTGCGCGCCCCGAGGCGCTGTGCTGCTCGGCCCTGCACAAATCGCCCGGCAGCGGCACGGGCTGCAGGGCGCTTGCATCGCGATCGATGTGCCCCATCAACGGTGGAACACGCCACCTC